>JAFEBA010000017.1:125172-178315 GCA_018266105.1 bacterium
TATTCGCACGAGCCGCATGTAAACGGTTTGTAAATTCGAACCACTCATCGGAAGGTAAAAAGATCCTGGCTCTCTTCCTCGCTCAGATCGGGCAACTCGTCGTGACGGGTAGCATAGTTCGGGAATGGAAAGCGGATCGGGATCGGTGAAGGCACCAGCGGTTGATCCAGAATCATCGTACCCGGTAGCAGGCGAATGGCGCGCTCCCTCAAGGCAGGCGTTAGAAACCGGTAGAAGTCGGCGGTGGATTCGCCAGAGTCCAGACGGCCCACCACCCGAATGGCCGCATTGCGTACCACCGTGGGCTCCACATCCGAAGCCGACTGCTGAGCCCCGACCAGGAGCACACCCAGCGAGCGGCCACGAGCAGCGATATCCACCAAGACTTCTTTCAAGGGTGAGCTGCCCTGGCGAGGTGCGTACTTGTTCAACTCGTCCAGCACCACAAAGTGGAGCGGAAAACGCTGCCCTCGCTCCTTGGCTGCGAATACGGACGACAGCAGGGTGCCCACCACGAAGCGCTGACCGTCATCGTGCAGGTTGTGGATATCCACCACCACCACGTTTTCCTGGGGAGCATGCGGACCTTCCAGATGCAGCGAAGTCACCTTATCAGTGATCAGGTGACCAAAGCGCGGAGCCATGGCCTGCAGCCGCCGCAAAAAGGCATTGACCGTGTTGGCCTGGGTGTTTCCCGCCCACTCGTTCAAATTGACCTCGAACTGATTCTCCAGAAAGTCCAGAATATCGGCCAGATTGCGACACAACGTTCCCTCGCCCGCCTGACGCGGGGGTCGCTTTTGCGTCACCAGCTTCTCCAAATTGAACGAGCAGCCGTGCTCGGGCGGAATCATGACCACCGCGCCCGTGTGTTCCAGGCTGGGGTGAGCCCAACGAGCCAGCTGCGTGCGCACACGCTGCTCCACGAAAGAAAGCTGATTGCGACCGTCGTCCGCATCGGCAAAACAGAAACGCAGCAACCCCTGACGCACAAAATCCAGGGGCGGCCAACCATAGGTGCGCAAATTGCCGCCTGAGCGAGAACTCACGTCGGTCATGGCCGTATTTCCGGCCTGTCGCGAGATCGGTGCATAGAAGGCCACGCTGCGAAAGGGCCCCGGCTCTTCAATCCCCAATCGCCGCCACTGTTCGCCCAGGTCGGAATTGGCCGCCAGCCTCTCGGCATAGCGCCGCGAAGGCTGATCGAAGTGGAGCAGATCCTCACCTTTGACGTTGAACACCAGAGCACGAGTGGAAGCTGCGTGCACACCCAGCGCCTGCCGCCCCTGAGGGCTCTCCATCAAAGTATACAGGAGGTGCAGAGCAAACGAGGTTTTGGTGGCCACGCCCGACACCCCGGAAATGGACACATGGCCGCCGCGGGTTCCATCCAGAAATTCCAGGTCGACCTGCACTGGCATTCCGGACTGGTCAAGAGCCACAGCCACACCTTTGCCCATCTGGTCCTCGTAGAGGGCTTCCCGGCGTAGCTCTCCGGAAGCCTTGAAGACTTCAGCTCCGGACTGAGGTGGGACGTAGAGCTCGGGAACGTGGCGCAGCACGCGCACATCGGCATAGCGAATCCCCTGCCCGGGCATGGTGTGCTCTTGGGCGATGCGGGCCGTGTCGCTCAGAAACGAAGCCCCCTCCAGGCGCGAGTAGACTTCGGCCACCAGGCCGTAGGTACGATGAAGACTGCCGTCCGGCAACTTCTGTTGGGTGACCAGTAGATCGTCCAACTGGACCAACACGTCGTCCTGCAGCACCACTCGAAAACTGCTGGTCGTGCCCGGTTCCAGACCATCGATCAGTCCAACACGCTCCATATCTTCCTCCTAGCCCGCCCCGGCTCTCTGTAGTTGTGCCACCGCCTGGCGAACGGCCCGTAGGGCCAGACCCGCATCTCCACAACGCCGACGCAGTTCCTTTTCAAGCCCTGCGATGGGCTGCAAGTTCTGAGGAGCGCGCGGATCCAGATGGGCCACTCCAGCAAACTCCGGCAGCCAGCCGGCCACCTCGTGCAGCCATTGGCGGCAGTTCTCCGCCTCCCCCATTGCTTCCAACCGCACCAACCCATGGTAGGGATGCTGATGGTCTCCACCTGAACCCAGGCGCACGTAGCAGCCGTGCTTACTCCCCCAGGCAAACAGACTGGTGCGCTGCCCCCCCCGCAAATGCGCCAGCGCCTGACTTTGCTCAGGCGGTAGCAGCGAACGCTGCTGGGTCTTCACATAGCCCACCGCGCGCGGAAGCTCCTTCTGCAGAGGTCCGTCCAGAACCAACGCATAACCCTCTTGCGCGAGCGTGCCGGCGACTTCTGCCTCCAGCTCGCGCATGGCACGCTGCAAGGCCAGCTCTGCGTTGAGATCCGGCGGAATCAGTAACGAACGCCAACTCCACCCTCCCGGTTGAGAAGGCAAACGGACCTCGGCAGCCCTCAAGAAGACGCGCTCGACCCGCACTCCGGCATAACCAGAACCAGGCACTGCCCCCCCGGCAGCCAGGACGCCTGCTACCGCCGAGATTTGGTCCAGGTAGAGCAGAGCCTCGGCTCGACGAACTCCATCTACAAAGGCCAAACGCGGCCGGGCACAGGTCGGAGCATCCACCGCCTGCAATTGCTCGTGTTCCCAGACTCGGGCGTATTCCTGCTCGTCCTCGAGTTGATGCGGATCCCCATAGGAAGGCACCCACTCGCTGACGCTAATACTTGGCTTTGCTGCTATCGACTTCATCCGACCAGCGCAGTGTTCCGCCAGCCATGTTCTGAACTTTGGCATAGCCCTGTGACTGAAGGAAGCGTTGCGCCTGAGCGCTACGCCCGCCCGAACGACAGTGCACAACGATGTCGCCGTCCTTGGGGATTTCACCGAAACGTTGCTGGAGCTCACCCAGGGGGATCAGCTTGGCGCCAAACTCCTGCAAATTGCAGACATCCCACTCGTCGGGGTTTCTTACATCGATGAGCACCGGACGACGGCCCTCATCCCATTGCTGCTTAAATTCTTTGGGGGTAATTTCACTCATACCAAGGCCTTCCAGCCTCAGCCTCAGCAAACCTGGCGAACACCGCTTCGCCCCGAGCCGCGGAGAATGACTGCTCATGGTGAGGGGGTTACAAACACGTCACTTGCATTTCAGCCAGCAACCCGAGAAAATAGTCCTGTGCGAGCGCTTCTTCTGAGCCTGCTACTCACCGCCTCGGTCTGGGCTGATCCGCCGGATTTCATACCCAGCTACAGCTTTCAGTCTCCCCATCCGCCCCTCCATCAACGCAGCCAGACGCATCACACCTACCGCCCCAGCGTCTCAAGCCGCGACCCTGGCACCATAGCGCCCACCTATTACCCGCAGACACCCGCCCAGGCCCAGGCTCCCGTCCCGGCCCATCTTTCCAACTGGGGCGGCACGGTGGTGCAGACTGAACAACCTGGACTGATCAGCATCACCAGCAATGGAGTCATCCCCGCTGGCAGCGTGGTGGGCATCGGCCGCGGCGACCACTTCCTGGGCCAGGCTCGCGTCACCAGCTCAAGCAGCAATAGCGCCCAGCTAAGCACCAACTCCGATCTGGCCTTGAGCCCCGGCGACTGGGTGAGCGTGATTTCAGTGCCCGCACCCAAACCAGTGCAAACCTTCGCCGGTTACTCGACCGGGCGCTATCAGGCCTATCACCCGAGCTCCAGCAATGCTGACCCCACGTATCAGCGCTGGCTCCACCAGGGCTTCACCCTGGGCGGCGTCCACCGCGGACGAATTTACTCCAGCGGCGGATTTTCTAGAGGCTACTACCGATAAGTCCAGCGCTGGGAGACCGGGTCCACCACCCAGTAGTGGACGAATCCTTCGAATCGATCGAGAGTAGAAATCCGTGGCTCCTGGCCCGGGTGGCTATGATACAGGCCCACCACTCCTCGCCCCAGGTGTCTCGCCAGCTCGGCTTCATCCAGAGCGAAAGCCTGAGTGGGGCAAGGATGTACATTAGAGAGGGGAACGAAGTCCAGGACCTCGTTCCCCTCGCCAATGAGCAAACCCACGCACTCCTCAGGCGCACAGCGCCGGGCGTGCTCCATTACGCCAACCAGGGCCGGATGGCGAAGTCGCGCAGCGTGATCGACCAGCTCTGACACTGCTCGCTATCCAACCACGTTAAAATCGATTCGGCAAGCGTAGCCACGGTGAGCGTAACCAGATTTCGCGCCAGCGGGTAGTCACAAACGTCTTCACCCGCTCCGCTAGGCACGGTGTAGGCGGCGTCCCACACGCATTCCGCGTAGTCGCCGTTCAGGCCGCCGTGTAGCAACGGGATTTCGTATTTGCGACATGCTTGCTGAACGCACAGTCGACCGGCCCGGTTGTCCAGGCAATCCACCACCAGCTGCGACCCCCGCAGCAAGCGAGCGGCGCTGTCTGGATTCAGCTCTTTGGACACGGCAATGACCTCCAGGCCCAAAGCCCGGTAGATCGAGGCCGACAGCAAGGTCGCCTTGTAGCCTCCCAGTTCATTCCGGCTGTAAGGCTGCGTGGCCAGATTCTGCTCCTCCAGGCGATCGCGGTCGACCACCGTCAGGCCAGTGGCGCCACATCGGGCCAACTGCTCAACCAGGTTGGCGCCCAAAGAACCGGCTCCGCATACGGTAATGCGAGCGCCTGCCAGTTTACGCAGTAACTCCGCCCCGCGGTAGCGGGTTTCGTGCAAAGTGAACGTCATAGCTCCTCATCTTCTTCCATAACCCCCACCAGCGAGGTGAGGTCAAAATCGGAGTCGCGACCGGACAAGCAAATACCAGAACTCATCACGGTCAAATCGTCGCGGCGAATCGTCGAATGGTGGGAACGTCCCTGGCTATCCTGCCAGCTGACCTGAAAGAGACCGTTATCGGCACTAAAGCTCCGCAAACGTCCGCCTCCGCGGGCTAGAGCTCGAGTCAGACGCGCCTGGTCGTCGAGTTCGGCGACCACCCCCACCCTCGGCTCAGATACCACCCTGCCTGCACAGAGGTCGTAACCCGAGCGGTCTTCCGGCGTCATTCCTTTGAGCCTGAGTTCCGCGGTTGGAATTCGCTCGGCCAGAGCCTGAGCCATCTCCTCGGCCAGTCGCAGCCGGGTATTCAACACCGGTCTGCAATACCAGTAATTTCGTCCATCGAAAGCTGCCTCCACCAGTTCGAACAAGCTGCCTCGCTCGACCTCGTAGACCGGTCCCATCAGCGTCATCCAGCATCCCGAACCGTAGTCACGCAACAACCGCAACTGACGCCGCGGCCATAGGCGCAAATAGTTCTCCCTTTCGGGCGGGGTGGCCGAGCGGACGAACTCGGCCATCCCCGGGGCACTCAAACGAAAGACGCCGAAACCGCGATAATCCGGCGGCACAATCGATAGTTGGTAAACAAGCCCCTGCAGACGCACCCGCGCTCGCCCCGGGGCAACCACCGGGGCGAGCAGGTGACATCCCTGCCAGTCCAGTTCCTGCTGAGCCAGTCGCTGTATCAGCGCGCGTAGAGTCATTTCCTACTCCTCACTAAGGAGGCCGGGTCGCGGCCTCCCCTGGCCTTCCGCCGGCTAAACAGCCGACGGCCCTGCGCTCGGACGACTGTTGCTCAGCTGGCCCTGGTGCTCTTGACTGCAAGGTCAGTCTTCACCGGCAACGGTGTGGACAGGATCTCCATCAACAGCTCCAGACGGCCCGGTCGGGTCAGCATCGGGATCAGATTGGCGAGAGAGAAAATGTCGCCGGTGAACTGGTAAGTATCAAACGCGATCTGCCGCTGGCTCAGCTGCCGCTCCAAATGGTTGGAAGCGTGGCCGACCTTCAACAAGATCACGCCGGGCTTCAGGCCCGTCTCGCGCTGGTAAAGCTCAAGCTGGTCGTGGAAGTAGGGAGCCGTGTTCTCCTCCTCGTCGGTGATGACCACCAGCTGCTCCACTTCAATCTTCCGGCTCCGCAGCAAAGCCACGGGAGCACCAATAGAAGTTGCGCCGCTGGCCACCACACCTTCGAAGGCGCGGTCCCAGTCTGCAATCGAAGCCGAAGCTTTTGGTACCGTGATGGCACGAGCCAGAGTATCGAAGACCAGCACATGCAGGTCGGCCTTCATCAGGCCACCCACCAACGCTCCCAACTGCTTGGCTGCGTCGATGGCCACATTCAACGAGCTGGACTTATCCACCAGGATAGCCGTGCTCCTCACGATATTGCCGTTGGCCGTGGCCCGCTGCTGAACCACAGTCTCCAGCTGCCGACGGATCCCGTCATCTCCGACTGCTTTAGCGGCCTTCAGACCCTTAAGATCCGACACCCGGCTATCGGTGGCCGCCAGCGCCAGCTTCTGCTCAATCGCGTTACGCAACTCTGCATGGCCTAGAGCACCGCGAGCCTCCAGCATCTTGAGATGATTCATCACCTCAGCCGGAGTCATCACCTCGACCAGAGCCGCCAACACAGTGGGAGTCAGGTTACGCACCACACCCACCGCGACCGGGAACGGCAACTTGAGGTCCAGGATCATCAATGCCTGTTCGGCCGGAGAAGTGCAGGCCGCCAGACGCTTAACGCGCTCGGCCAGGCTGCCTTCAGGCGGCCTACGAGCAAACAGAACCGACTGAGCGCGAGCGCCTGGGGCGATGTGCAGAGCCGCGTAGAGCTCCTTCAACGCCTTACCCTGACGCAGGGCGGCACGATCGAAGACAAACGGATTTGCCTCACGCTGTCGCAAAAACTCCACCACGGCTGTACGCAAACTGCGCGGAGCCTTGTGGAAGTGCTGCTTGGCGGCGCGCACCACGTTGACCACCTGGTGAGGGGCCAACGACTGCAGGATCACCCAGCCCGCCTCGCGATGCTGAGGCAGCGGGCTGGCGAACAAACCTGCACAAAAGACTTCCCGAAAGCTACGGACACGTCCGTGCAGATTGAACCAGGCAGCCAGGTGACCGTAGAAATGCACGTCCAGCTCTAAAGCGTCGGCGTGAATTTTCACGAGTTCGGCCATATCTGCCTTGGCGGGCGACAGCAAAGAATCCATCAGACCCAACCGTAGATCACGTTCGAACATGGGTGATTCTCCTCTCTAAAAGAATGGCAAAGCCAGGCGCAAGTCAGGAAAGCACATTTTGGAGCCTTCGCTTTAAACGAAAACCCGATTAACAGTCGGGTGGATGTAAGCTTTCCAGGTCAGGGCGCAGGTCCGCCAAAACAAGTCATTGAAGCCGTGCTCTTAGAATTAAAAAATTCAATCGAATTTCACGCAAGTCGAATAAGCTGTGGTTACATAGTAGGAGTCGAACCTACGAAGGCTTTCTTCAACAGGAAAGTACCAAACCAGTTGGCGGTATGTAAGCTTAATCAGTCAGGGCGCGATCTTCGATCAAATTGAATTATCCAAAGATGGCTTCCGGGCGCACAACCACCTGGCCACTGGGCCGACGGTCGATGACGTAATTCTTTAAGCCGGTTTCCGGGATACCCAGCCAATCGGCGACCCGAGCCATAATTTCGCGGTCGGATGCTTTCAGCGAGAGTTCAAAAACCTTGGGCTTAATTTCGAATGTACGTCCTGCGTAACGAATGTGGAACACAGTCAGGGTCTCCTTTCTGGTACCGGCGGGAGACTCCGTGGGATCAAAACCCCATAAAAAAACCCGCTGGTCGTTGGCTGAGCAGCGGGTTTCGGCGAGCGCCCGTGGGGCGCTAACTTATTCCGCTGCGACGAATGGATCCGCCGTTTGCCCATTGGGGGCAATCGGTTACCAGATGCATTGGACGATAATTGCTAAATCCGAGCATTGATATTGTTCCTTTCGTCGTGGGATTTTTCGAGTATAGGGAGCGACCTGAAATCTGTCAACACACCTTTCCAATTTTTTTGACTTTTCATTGATCATCATCTCCAGCCATGCCCCCGGACCCCTGCGCCAAGTGTGGCTTTTACCTGCTCCTTATAGGAGTCCACCCGTGGATATGCAAGTTAGGCCTTATGAGCACAAGCTGGGGACGCAGCCGGTACGACTTTTCCTGGGAGACCTTAAGGTCTTTCCTGGACGGCGTCTCGCCCATCGACCTGGACCGTCTGGCACTGCAGAGCCGCGACGAAGCCTATCAGTTCCTGGTGCAATATGGCTACGACATGGCCATCCCCAGCGAACACCACGAGGCCTGGGGCGTATTCCGCGAAGGTCTGGACTACCTCCAGCGCGTGCTCTGCCCCGCCCCTACCGGGGAGGATCGGTCGGTGGAGGTGCCCGAGGAACTCAACCAGGTCACGGACCTCACCGAGATCCTGCTGTTGGCCTCCCACAGCGGGCCCGTGCAGCCCTGGGCCTGCGCGCTGCTGCGCGTGATGCACACAATCAGTCACGCCAATCACGCCGTGCGGTCCCCCTTCTACCAGGAAATCCAGCGCCAGATCCTCGAGCGCTACCGACAGCATGTTCACCAGGACGCCAGCGGCAGGCTTCACCTGGGGACAGGGCTGCTGGCTGTGCCGCTGGAAGACATCCAGCTTCGCCAGGAAAAAAGCCGGGACAGCCTGATCCTGAAACTGCTGCACAAGCCAGACAACGTTGCCCAGGGCGTCTACGACCGTATCGGGGTCAAACTGGTGACGCCAACCAAGGTCGATGCCCTGCTGGCCCTCAAATACATACGACGCCATCATCTGGCCATCTTCGCCAACATCATGCCCGGGCGTTCCCGCAACACCCTGATCGACCTGGAACGCTTCCGAGACGTGTACGAGTCCATCTCTCGCCCCGGTTCACCAGGAAGCTTCAAGAGTAACTGGGCTGCCTTGCAGAAGCCTTCGGAGCCAAGCGGAGAGGATCAACCACACCAGAATCCTCACTCCTCCTCCTCGTTTCGCTCGATTCAGTTCACCTGTCGCCAGCTCATTCGGGTACCGAACCCGCAGTATACGGCCCTGCAAGAGTTGAGAGTGGCGCTCAGCGAGCGAGTGCCCAAAGAAGAGCTCGAAACCATGCTCTCCAAACTTAACGCCGAAAACCACGAGCCCGTTCTACGCTTTTTCTTTCCCTACGAAGTGCAGATTCTGGACCACGAAAACCACCTGCGCACCAAAGAGGGCGAATCCAGTCACGCCAACTATCGCCTGCGACAGCTGCGCACCGCCCGCCGCCGGGTGCTGGGAGCGCTGCTTACGGCCGGGTCGCCGGCATAACCCACTGTTCCCCGGAATCGGCCCAGCAGTCATAGTTGGGCTCCGCGTAGTTCCAGGCGCGAAAGGGAGACGAGCTGCGCCGGCCGCTGGAGCGCGGATCCAGTTCGCGGCGCAGGTCATCCTGGAGCTGGTCCAGATGGGCCAAGGTATCCTCATCTTTGATGCGCTTGCGCGCTCCAGACAGCTCCTGTTCGAGCAGACGCATCTGGCGTAGCCCGTGACTGCGAGCCTCCCCGACCGAGGAAGCCAGGTCGATGAAGAGGTCGGTCAGGGCCCGCTGCAGCATGCGGCGCTGCAGGCTGACCGGTCGAGCCTCGGACAACTCCGCAAAAATGCCGCGCCGCACAGAAGTGAGCATTTCCGAGGGTGAATAGACCCCCTGCTCGGCCATCCGATTCAAGCGGCGAGAGCTGCAAAGATTGGACAAAAGTCGGCGCTGTACAAAAACCACCTGGTCAACCGAACGTTCCAGTTCAAGCAGTCGGGTCAAAGAGGGGTCCAGCAACCAGTCCTGGGGACCCATCACCTCCTTCAGCAAGAAGTCAACGGCCTGCTGCTGCTCGCGCTTGGATACAGGAGTGTAAATCGGCCCACTCTGGCCGAAATGCTTATCCTGCATGTGCACACCGCCGACCAGAGCAATCACGTGATTGCACTCGGTGCCCCACTGACCAAACAGAGCCCGACGAAAGTGATTGAGCTCGCTGTAGTCTTCTCCCCAATGCTGGGTGGCTCCCAACAAAAGAGGGGCGGTACGACGCAAGTTCTTCAGGCCCAACCGGGTGGCGGCCACCGGATCCTGGTCGCCCACGGCCTCGGTCTGATCGCCAGGATCGGCACCCCGACTCTCCATGTTGGAAAAACGCAACCAGGGGGTTTTATCCTGTTGACGAGCCCATTCGTCCAGGGTCGGCTTTTCGGATTCGGGAGTGCTGGCTCCCGGCACGGGTGCGTAACCCCAACGAACGGCGAACCGGTCGTAGGGTCCAACCCGTGGGATCAAATTCTTAACGGGAATTTTATCTTCCGGCTGAGCTACATAGTTAAATCGAGAATAATCCATAATGCTGGGAGTATGGCCCATTTTAGCCACCCATTCCGGATCACGGACCTGAGCCAGAGTGTAGGTGGAGCTACCACGCATGTTGTGCTGAAAACCCAGAGAATGTCCGACCTCATGGGCAACCACGAACTCGATCAATTCGCCCATTAATTCGTCCGACATCGGTAAATGCTGAGCCCTGGGATCGAGATGGGCCACCTGAGTGAAATACCAGCGCCGTTGCAAATCCAATATATTATGAAACATGTGAATGTCGGCTTCTAGAATCTCACCCGTGCGTGGGTCCGAAATGTGTGGACCGTAGGCATTGGCGGTCTCGGAGGCCACCCAACGAATGACGCTGTATCGAGCGTCCTCGATACTCCAGCCCGCCTCCTTGGGAGCCTCCCTGGCCTGAATGGCGTTCTTAAAGCCAGCCTCTTCGAAGGCTGGCTGCCACTGCTCAACTCCCGCTTTGATGTAGGGCACCCAGGCCGCCGGCGTGGCAGGGTCGATATAAAACACGATGGGTTTAAGGGGTTCAGACAGGGCCGCACTCGGATCCTTTTTCTCCAAGCGCCAACGGGCCAGATAGCGCTGCTCCTTCACAAAATGGTCTGGCCTGCCGTAGTCGGTCTGATAAGTGGCAAAAAAGCCCACCCGACTATCGATCAGTCGCGGCTTCATCGGCTGCTCCGGCAGCTTAATCATACTGTAGTGCATTCGCACCGAAGCCGTTCCCCGACCCATTTCGCCGAAATTAAACGTGAAGGCGCTGCGAGCTTCAGGATTGGTCAGAGTGAGGGTGGATTCGGCCTCGATATTCTCGGGATAGGAGCTGATTCGCTCCACGAAACTGCGGTTCTGGTCAAAGGCTTTGGCCCCCAACAGATAGCGCGGGCTGAGCTCGATGATCTCGCTGCTGAACAGCTTGGTGACGTCAAAGACCGGAGCCTTCTGATCGTTCTCAGCCTCCACCGTAAAGGAAGCGAGCACGGTGGGATTATTGGCAGCGGCTACGGCCTGGGCCACCGGCAGCTTCGGATCGGCCCACAGGCCGTAGTCGTATTCCTGCAACAGAATTCGCCGGTCCTGGCGATGCCAACGCACCACATGGCGACCGATGCCCTCGCCACCGCCGTCGCCCGTGCCCTGCTTGCCGCGCGCGACCGTGGTGACCAACAAGAAATCGCGGTCCAATTGCGCGTTGGGTACTTCGTAGTACCACTTCTCGCCCACTTGGTGAACCTTGAACAGGCCGGCCTGAGTTTTCGCAGCCGAAGTAATGACCTGATCATAGGGCTTGATTTCTGGAACTGCGCCGGCCGTGGTGGTATTCGTCTGAGCCCAGAGGGAGGAGCTGAGGAGGACAAAGAGGCCGCATTTTTTGAGCATCCCAGAGGTTTCTCGCTGGGCCGGGAGGGTCCTACGGGGTGGCGGGCGGAATGAGCCAGTATGCCACTCATTGACTGGGGCTGGTGGGACTCCCCCAACCTGCCCTCTCGCCCCATCACCCTGTGGGTGCCGGAGCCGGTTAGCTACCCCCTGTGCGTGCTCTACGCCCACGATGGCCAGAACCTGTTCCGGCCCGAGACCGCTTTCGCGGGAGTGGACTGGAATCTGCACAACACGCTCCAGGACCTGATGCTCAAGGGCCAGGCCCGTCCAACCATGATTGTCGGCATCGGCAATAGCCCGGAACGAATGCAGGAATATGCTCCTGGCCCCAAAGCCAATCAGTATCTGCGTTTTATCACCGAGCAGTTGCGCCCGCGGCTGCAGGACCAGTTTCCCGTCAGCCTGGACCCATCCGACCATTTCCTGATCGGTTCGTCCATGGGGGGGATCATCTCAGCCTATACGCTGTGCAAATTGCCTGAACAGTTTGGCGGAGCAGCCTGCCTGTCCACCCACTGGCCCTGGCACAACGGCGAGATGGTCCATTGGCTTCGACGCAATCTGATTCCACCCGGGCACCACCGCTGGTATTTCGATTGGGGCACAGAAACAGCCGACGCGCCTTATCAGGGCTACCAGGAACAGGTGGACGCAATCTTGCGCCAGCGCGGCTATCGGCGAGGCAGAGACTGGGAAACGCTGAGCTTTCCTGGTCACGACCACTCTGAGAGTAGCTGGCGCTCGCGCGTCCACCTGCCGCTGCGTTTTCTGCTATTTTAGGGCGAAAATAAACTGCCTGGCTTCTTCCAGCGGCTCCATCCGCCCTGAGCGCAAAACAATGGCCTGGTCTCCAGTCGCCTTGCGAAAAATTTCTTCGTTGGCGCGATGCAACACGAACTCCTGAGGAAAGCGTTGCTTGATCTCTTCCAGCGAGTGCTGATACTCGCGGTCGTCCCAGCGGGCAAAGTAACCAACGTGGTAAGGCCTGGAGTAGTCCACCTGGGTGCGTTGGTCACAGACCAACTCGGCCCAAATACGGAAGATGTCGATATCATTGGCGTAGCACATCATGTTGGTGGTTAGCGCCCCGGGCGCGCGCAAATTCGCCTCCAGGGCGCGCAGGCCGTTGGGCGTGCGAAAGAATTCGAGGTGAAAAAAGCGCTTCCGCACATCGAATGCCTTCAGCACTTTGCGTCCCAGCTCGTCCAGATCAGCCGCGATTTCTCGAGCCGACCAGTAGAACAGGTCAGCGCGCTGATTGACCACTTCCATAATGCCGGTATTAAACAGGTGGCTGGCCACAAAGATCGGCTCGGCCTCAGCGTTGGCCAGACCATCGTAAGTGACCAGTTGACCCGAGAGAAACTCTTCCAAAAAGTACTCGACCTCGTGCGGCTGATCGAGGAACTGCTTGAGTTGTTCGGCATCATCCAGGCGGTAGGTGGCCGCCGCTCCCACTCCCACATCCGGCTTGGCCACCAACGGGTAGCCCGCATTCCGAGCCAGGGCCAGAGCCGCCTTGCGGTCGCTGGCCAGGGCACCGCGCGCCACCGGGACTCCCGCCTCGCGATAGATCTGCTTCATGACCGACTTGCGCTTCATTCGCTCCATGTCAGCACTTCGATAACCGACAAGATTGAAGTCGGTGCGCAGCCGGGCCTCAGTTTCCATCCAGAACTCGGCATTGGAGTCCACCCGGTCTATTCGGCCGTGCTGACTGATAAAATGGGCAAAGGCGCGGTAGACCTGGTCGTAGTCCAGCAAGGACTCCACCCGGTAGTATTCGTGAATCCACCCCTGCAGAGCCGAGCCCAGCTCCGCATGGGGCGTTTCACCGATACCCAGCACGCGCACGCCGATCTCGTGCAAACCGCGCAGAAAGTCATGGTAGTTGGGTGGAAAGTGGGGCGAAAGGTATACGAAATTCACCAGGGGCCGTTCCACTCAAGACCCCTTCAGCCCTATCTGGATCGGCGACTGCTGCCGCTTCGCCCCCCGCCGGAGGTGACCGGAGTGGTTTGAGCCGGCCGCCCGCGCCACTTGCTCGGTCCTGGAGGGCCAGCCGGACGACGAGTCTCGGAACCGGTGGTCCAGCCCAGACGGGCGATCTTTTGCGGAAGTCCACGCTCCAACTGCAGGAACTTGGGCCGATCTTCGGCTGTAATCAGAGTCACCGCCGTGCCCGCCTTGCCCATTCGTCCCGTGCGTCCCACGCGATGAGTCAAAAGCTCGGAGGTCTCAGGGAGTTCATAATTGATCACCTGAGTCACCCCGTCCAGATCCAGGCCACGAGCGGCTACATTGGTGGCCACCATGATCTCGATCACGCCGCTGCGGAACTGCAAAACGACGCGATCACGAGCGTTCTGACTCATGTTCCCCTGCAAAGCGTCCACCGGGTAGCCAGCCGCAGCCAACTGCTTGGCCAACTTCTTGGCGCCGTGCTTGGTGCGGGTAAAGACGATGGAGAGTCCGTCGCGTGCGTTCAAAAGGCTGCACAGAGCATCCCAGCGACCGCCATCAGGCACTTCCTGGACGACGTGGTCGATCTTGGGCGCCTGCTCGGGGAGTGGGTCCACTTTGACGCGGACCGGCTGATACAAGAAGGGAGTGGCGGCCTTATCCACCCACTCCGGGTGAGTGGCCGAAAACAGCGCGGTCTGCCGTTTGCTGGGCGGAGGGGCGAACGAGAGAATCGCTTTGACATCGTGCATAAAGCCGCGGTCGAGCATTTCATCCGCTTCATCCAACACCAGGAACGTGAGCTTTTTGAGGCTCAGCGAGCCCCGACGAATCAGGTCCAGCACGCGCCCGGGTGCACCCACAATAATCTGGGCGCCGGCGCGAATCGCCTGTTCCTGAGGGGTTATGCCACGACCGCCAACAACCACCGCGGTTTTAATTCCGTCGGCCTGACCTAAAGAGTGAAGCACTTCGCCCACCTGGTTGGCTAACTCGCGGGTGGGAACCAGCACCAGAGCTTGCACGGCGCGCAGACTCGGTTCCACATATTCGATCAGGGGGAGCCCGAAGGCTAGAGTTTTGCCAGAGCCGGTGCAGGCCTGGGCCACCACGTCCTTACCCTCCATAAGGGCCGGAATGGTCTGGACTTGAATGGGAGTGGGCTGACTGATGCCCATCTTGGCGAGAGCCTTCAGGCTTGTATTGAGAAGCCCGAAGTCTTGGAATGTATTCATATCGGCGCACTGTAGCACAGAGTGTCAAGCCAAGCGCCTTTAAGCGGAGCAGCCGTGCCCTACTCGCGGGCCATAAAATGACGCCGTTGCTCGGGGCTGAGCTTCTCAATCGCATAACGCAACATGGTGCGAGGCATCCTTCGTGAGCATTGCTCCAGAAATTGGAGCAGCACGGAAAGCTGGCGCTTGCCGGCCTCGCGCAGCATCCAGCCACAGGCCTTGTGCATGAGATCTTCCCGATCTCCCAGCAGACGCTGGCACAGTGCCAGCACGTCCTCAAATTGGTCGGCCCGAATAAAGGTCAGTGTAGCCAATACGGCCACGCGGCGCTCCCAAAGACAGGCTGATTCGGCCAGACGGTACAGGATTTTACGATCGGTTTCGGGCAACAGGTAGCCGCCCACGATGGTGGGCGCCGAAGTGTCCACCAGATCCCAATTATTCACACAGCCAGAAACATTGGCCAGATAGAGTTGATAGATGCGATGGCGATCGCGCTTGAAACGTCGGCACATTAGAATCAGGGCCAGCAGGCGTTCCTCGTGCCAGGGCGAGTGTAACAACTCATCCAACTGTTCAAAACTCAACTGAGCGCTTTGAGTCACAAAAGAGCGAGTCTGGGGTACAGTCAGCCCGATAAATCGGTCTCCTTCTCCATACTGCCCGGGGCCGGTCTTGAAGAATCGCAGCGAATGAGCGGCTTTTTCAGCTGACCCTGCCGCCCGCATGGCCTGTTGCACATCCAGCATCTCAGTTGCGCGGATGAATCAGAAAGAAGACCGAATGCTCGGCCAGATGCATCTGATTGAGCTCTTGCTGAGCAAAACCCAGGACCTGCTCGGCCGTCTGCAGCGAGGTCAGGTCCACCAGCTTGCGTCCAGCCACGAGGTGCACGGCCGGCAACAGGGCTCCCGCATCTCCATAGTCGGTGTGCTGCTGCAACACCTTTTCCAGCGAACGATGCCAGGTCTCACCCGGACTGGAGACCAGCTTCCCACCGGGCACCTGGAGCTTCACGCCGCCCCTCCCGTCCGTCACCCAGACCGTCTCTTTGGTGCGGGTCAGCAGGTTCAAGAAGTACTTCTCGCTGCGCTGACTCTGGTAGACGTAAAGGGTATCCGTCTGCCCCTTGAGAGTGACTGTCTGCTCTCGCGGAGCAGCCTCCCTGAGAGCCTTCAGACGTTCTTCTTCACTCACCGTTTGCTGTAGCAAATCCTGAGCCACGAAGGCGACCGAGCCGGTGGCGGTGGCGCGCACCAGATTGCGCTGGGCATCAACCTCAATCTGAACGTCCACAGTATCGGGGTCGGCTCCCATGCGAATGACGGCTTGTTCCGCCTCCCCCCGCAAGGCGGCCAGGTCAGCCTGTGAGGGGTTGACGAGATTCTTCTCCAGGGTCTCTTTGACCATGGCCAGGGCCGCGCCAATGGCTGAAATGACTTCGGCGCGAGGGGCGATCTCGTGGGGCAGGTTAAGCTTCTTGGCCACGTAGGGCACGATCGCGGCCGCCCCACCGCCGCCACCGATCAGCTTGATGGCGCGATCTCCCACCTTGTAGTCGGTAATCAGCTGCTTCAGAGTCGGAATGACCTTGTCGGCGGCGCTCTCTAGCATTCGCCGGGCCAACTCTTCAGCGTCCAGACCCAGCTTCTCAGACAGCATCGCGAAGGCGCGCTCCAGGCTGGCCCGATTTCCCTGTGAATAACCGCCTTCCGGCACAAACTTCATAAAGTTTGCGGCGCAAGTTGTGGTCACACACACCTTCTCGTCGCCCTTGTGAAAGACCCAATATTCCGGGTCATCGGCCAGCGGCTTCTCAGCCACCAGGCTGGCGCCCTCAAACCATTCAGGCTCGGTGAAGCAAGCGTAGTGGCAACCGGCCAGGTGGGCGCTGCGCGGCCCCACCTCAGTCCTGGCCCCCACCCGCAACATAGAGCCGCCAGCCACACCCAGAGTGCGACTGTCCAGCGTCTTGAGGAAGGTCGGATGCCCCCCCAGGGTGGCGCTCTGGATGGCGGCCCGCCCGTCTTTGATCAGACAACAATCGGTGGAAGTACCGCCCACTTCCAAGAAAATGGCGTCACTGGCGCGCAGATAGACCAGAGCGGCCGCAATCCCGGCGGCCGGCCCGGAGAGCAGGGTAAGCACGGGCCGCTTGCGGACTTCGTCCAGACCCATGACGCCCCCATCCGAACGCATCACCATCAAAGGCGCGTCCACATGCGCCTGGCGCAGACCCTTTTCCGTCATCACCGCGGTTTCGATCATGCGTGGCAGAATGCTGGCGTTGAGCACCGCCGTGCGGGTGCGCTTTTGCAGACCGTAGAGACCGGACATCTCGTGACTCCCGCAGGCGGGTAGACCCATGGCCGAAGCCATCTCCATGACCTCGACCTCACCGCGGCTATCGTCCACGCTCATCGGCTGAGCAGCAGCGATGGCACCACAGCCGTCGCCCTTGAGCTTTTCCAAAGCCGACTGGATGGCCTTATCACTGACATAGGCCAGTTGCGAATGCAAAAACTTTCCGGGCGCCAGTTCGATGTCGCCCACTTCCATATCGGCCTTGGCCTTCAGGTCCAGAGAGCCGCCCAGGCCCAAGACACCCACCTTGACCACGTCGCCCTCCAGCAGGGCGTTGGTAGCCTGAGTGGTGGAGTGAGCCAGGAAGACCACCTTGGCCTCAGGTAGGGTTTCCAGCAGCTTGGAGAAGACATCCACAATGCCTTGAGCCACCCCGTTGGGGTGATGGTGGGTGGTGGGAGTGACGGCGTGATGGGCCACCTGCAGGCTGGCGTTGTCGATCGCCACCGCGTGAGTGAAGGTGCCGCCCACGTCAATTCCGACACGAATCCTCTGCATCTTAGCCAAGCACCTTCATCAGGCTGACCATCAGGGTGAGCGCCAGCAAAATAAAGACCAGCACGTAAGGGATGGTGTGTTTGAGGATCTTTTCGGGCGAGACCTGCACAAATTGACCAATCCAGACATTGGCGGTATTGGTGGGGTCGCATACCGACTGCATTTGACCCACACTCATAAAGGCCGTCATCACGGCCAGCGGAGGCAGAACCGTAGACTTGGCCATCAGAGCGGCGAAGCCGGCGCCCAGGCCGTAGAGATTGAACGGTCCACGATAGAGCGCCAGCGGCGCCAGCAAGGTAAAGAAAGCCACGTAAGCCACCGGGCTCGAAGGCAGCACTTGCTCCAGGAACGGATTCATAATGGCCTTGGCGGAATCATCCATGGTTGCATTCAGGGTCATACCCAGTCCGACAAAGAGAGCAACCACAGGGCCCACATCCTTCAGGCCTTCGAGAATGGCCGCGGTCACATTGGAGACCAGGCGCCGAGGCTGAGTGGTCAGACACCCATACAGAATGGCGAACATGAAGGCCGGGATGTCGGGCCACTTCAAAATCAACATCAAGGCCGGAGGCACGATGGGAGTGAGCAGAGCCGCCAGGGGAACCCTGGGGCCTTCGGGTTCATCATTGATGGCGGCCCAGGCGAAAACCTTGGACTGACGGCGTCCCTCGAAGAACAGGTAAAAAAGAGACACCAGCAGCAGCACCCCCGCCACCCGCACGGCATACGCCTTGACCTGCTCCGGCGGCAACAGCAGCAATTCTTCATAAAAGCGCCAGTTGGCGGGATTGAACATGCCGCCCAGTCCAATGCCCAGAAGCATCAAGGTGGCGGCGTAAATCGGCGTAAAGCCGCTGCTGACCAGAATCGGCAACACCAGTGAGCCCAACATAATCACGGCACCCAGACCGCTGAGGGCGCTGAAGTTAAAGGCCACCACCGCAAACAGTACCAGACCCAGCAACATCTTGCGGTCGCCAGCATACTCGGCGGCCCAACGAATGAACTGCTGGGCAATTCCCTGACGCATAACCACCTGCGAGAGCACCGCGCCGAACATGGTGGTCACCATGGCGCCGGCCATGCGCGATGCCCCCTTGGTCAAAATCTGGTCAAAAATCAGCGCCTTCAACCCGGCAGCGGTGACTTCGGGCTGACTGCAACCCACGATCAGTCCGATAGAAACGGCCATCAAAGGCAAGGCCAGAAGAGCCGGCAGGCGACGTGTAAACATCAAGCCGGCCGCTACCAGAAAGACGAGAAGAATCAAAATCCCGGGAAGGACACTCATGGGCGGGTGGAAATTTATTCAATTCCTGCTGCCTTCCTGTCGAACAGTGAAGGAATTTCTATTTGAAGCGGGCGGTGCTCAACTAAAAGCGGGAATGCGCCAGACCCGCAGGCGCCCATCCGCGCCGCCAGTAGCCACCAGCGGCTCCCTCAAATCCACGGCCAGGGCCCGAGCCCAGCCATCGTGAGCCTCCGAGCAAAAGAGAATTCGCCCGCTGTCCACCTTGAAAGCCCGCAGACAGCGATCTGCCGAAACCGTCACCACCACCTCGGGCGAAGAAGTGAAGTTGGCATCCCATACCATGCCACGATGACCTTTAAGATTGCGCATCTCCATGTGGGCCGCCAGATCCCAGACGCGCACCGAGAGATCGTTGGAACTGCTGATCAAGAGGCGTCCGTCGGGACTGAACCGCACTGATTGCAAAATCTTGTCGTGACCACTCAGTGAGCGCAAGAAGCGACCGTCAGGCAAACGCCACAGGTTGATCACTTTATCATCCGCCCCCGTGGCCAACAGGCAACCATCAGGACTGATGTCGGCGGCGTTCACCGAACCCTTATGGGCCTGCCAGGCCATCCCCTGGGGTAAACTTGGCCCCATCAGCGCGCAACGCCCGTCGGTAAAGGTGGCCACCACCAGACCGCCCTCGGGATGAAAGGCCAATCGCACGACGGCCGGACCCGACTGAACCAGAGTTTGAATCTCGGTGCCCTGACGACAGTCCCACAGCTTAATTTCGCCAAACTGGCACCCGCTCACCAGATAGCCGCCGTCCGGCGAAACCGCCAAGGTCTGCACGGCCGAATTAGGATGGGCATTGAGACTGCCCAGATGCTGCAAATCCGGCCAGGTCCACAGAGAAATACGACCGTCCTTGCCAGCCGAATAAATGCGCCGCGAGTCCGCGTGCAGCGCCAGTGCATGGCAGCCGCCCTGGTGTGCGTGAGTCTCGCATTGCATGACAAATTCTTGAGCCGGAGTTGGCTTGTGAGTAATCTCCAGACCCAGCCCTTCCAGGAAAGAACGCACACTGGCCGTCCGGCGTTTCTCGTCGAGCTGCAGACCCTGGAAAATCGTCTGCTCCGTCTCCACGGTGACGGTGCCATTGACGGCACGCACCGAGGTCAGACGCTCCCCCTTACAGCGCCGCCGCGCGTCCAGCGGCGGGTGACCCACCAGCAGATGATAAACGGTGGCCGCCAGCGAATAGACGTCGGCGGCCGGAGCCAGCTTCTGGTTCTTGTCATACTGCTCGGGCGGAGAGTAGCCCGGTGAGACGGCGGCCATTCCCTCCTTGGCCGCCTTATCGCTGAGATAGCCGCGCGAAACCCCAAAGTCCAGGATGACATAACGACCATCGTGGGTCCAAAACAGGTTGTCCGGCTTCAAATCTGAGTGGATCAGACCGCCAGCGTGCACCAGCATCAGAGCCTGACCCACCTGCTGACAAACCTCCAGAGCCTGAGAAAGAGGCATGGCGCCGGCCCGTGCCAGACCCTCCCCGAGGGTTTCTCCCTCCAGCAACTCCTCCACCAGGTAGGCGCTGCGATTCTCCGTGAACTGAGTATGCACGCGTACGATACTAGGATGATGAAAGCGCTGCAAAATCGAGCCCTCGCGCTGAAAGGTCTCAATGGCCGCGGCAAAAGAGTCGACGTTCCAGGCACCGGCCGGATGAACTCCGTCCTCCCGCCGGACGCAACCGTTTGGAAAAAACTCCTTGATGGCCACGGGCAGTCGCAGCGGGCCCTGGTAAGCGAGATAGGTGAGTGAAAAGCCGCCCACTCCTACTAGGGGGCCGACCGTATAGACCCCACCGTGCAGCTTGCTTCCCTCGGGCAGAGGTTCGCGCACCGGACGCTGCTGTCCGACCTCGGATTGACTCATGACTTCAGGTCGGGCCCAAGCCAGGCCTCGCGATGCAGCCTGGCCTGCTCATCGGCCTCCGGATCGATCTCCAGACTCCAGCTCTCCGAGGGCTTTTTGGCCAGACGAACGTTGAGCCGCAACAGCTTCTCCCGTCGAGCCACCAACAAAGAGATGGTCGCTCCAGGAGAGTACTGGCGCAGACGCTCGTCCAGGCGTTCCACCTTGTCGGGCAAAACCCGATAGTCATTGACCGCGATAATCTCGTCGTCGACATTCAAGCCGGCTTCATAGGCCGGCGTGGCCCGGGTCACTGTGGTCACCATCAAACGATTGTTTTTCAGGGCAGCCGCATAGCCCATCCAGCCAGACTCGGGATCTTTGTTGTCCTTCTTGACCTCTTGCTTCTTAAAGCGCAGACCGTAGAAAGCCATCATAGGTTTGTAGTCCAACTCTTTGACACTGTCCACGTAGTCGGCAAAGAAGCTGGCCAGCGAAGCCCCGGCCATTTCCTCGGCGACAGCTCGGAACTGCTCCTCACTGTAACCCTGAGGACCGGAGTAGAGCTGATAGGCCTTGCGCATCACATCATCGAGCGAATGCTTGCCTTGACTGGCTTCCCTGATTCGGGCATCCAGCAACAAGCCCACCAGCGACCCCTTGACGTAGTAAGAGACGCCGCTGTTCACGCTGTTCTCGTCGGGCCGGTAGTACTTGATCCAGGCATCAAAAGAACTGTCGCGCAGGGGCTGAATTTGACGACCCGGTGTGGCTTGCAGGCCCTCGATGTCTTTTGAAACGGCCTCCAGATACTCTTTATGCGAGGAAAACCCGGCGCGCCGCACCAGCAGATTATCGTAGTAGGCTGTAAAGCCCTCCGCCACCCACAAACTCGGAGTGTAGACTTCGTTCTCGTAGTCAAAGGGCCCCAAGGCTTTCGGCCGGAGGGTCTTGACATTCCAGGCGTGAAAAAATTCATGGGCGACCAGCGAGAGCCAGTGCAGGTAATCCTGGCGCGCCCGCTGCCCCCAACGACTATTCATCAAAACCGTTGAGTTTTTGTGCTCCAGACCTCCGCCGGCCTGAGTCAACAGATTGAGAAAGGTATAGCTTCGAGGCGGGTACTTGCTGTAGGGAATATCGCCCCAAAGCTTGTGGACGGTGGCCACGATCTTCTCAGCATCCTTGGCACTTCGGGGGCCATCCCAGATGCCTCCCTCACCCTCGTTGACCAGGCGATGAGCCACGCCACTGACCGTAAAGTCATAGACAGCCGGATTCCCCACCACCATGGGACTATCCACCAGAGTGTCGTAGTCGTCTGCCTCAAAGCGGTTGTTGCCCAGCGGCGCCAACCCGGTTTCAACCCGCTTCCAGTTGGCGGGCAGCTCAACCTGAACCTGAAAGGGGCGTTTCAGGTGACCGACCGGAGCCAGAAACAATTGCGCTCCGGTTAACAGCGCGAAGTCACTCTCAACCCAGCAATTTCGCACCGACATCTCGTGGCAGTAGCACCGGTAGCGAGCCGTGACTGGCCCGTTCACACCCTTCACCAACCACCGATTCTTACGAGTCTTCTCGAAACGAAGAGGCTGTCCGTCGGCACTCAGAAACTGAATCGACTCAATCTGGCGGCTGTATTCGCGCACCATATACGAACCCGGGGTCCAGACCGGCAAAAACAGCTCCAGATCACCACTGGCGGCCGGGATGCGGGCCTCGATGTCCACGTAATGATTCTGCGCCATAGCAAAGCTAACCCGATAACTCACCGGGTCAACGGGCGCTGTAGACACTGGCTGAGACAACAACGCACCCCACAAAAACAAGCCAATCAGGCTCTGGGAAAGACCGATCCTCGAGAACACTGGGACCTGCTTAGAGAAGGCATTGGCAATTCCCTCTCACTGCCCCATGACAGTTAATCGCCATGATTGACAGCTACACTGTCATGGCTTACTCTGTATGAGATGAACGGTAAAACCCAGCAAGCACTTCAGGCCCTGAGCAGCTGCCTCAGCCTACCCGGCTGGCTGGCCGTGGCCGTTTTGCGCAGCCATGACATGTCTCGCCCTCGCCCCCGCTGGGAAGCCCGCATCCGCCGCCAACCCGTCCCGGCCGCTCCCCCCCGCCCTCGCCTGCCTCGTCGTTTTTCCGCCTGAAGGAAATTCAAGCAGGACCTATAAATCTCCGGCGTGCATCAACGCCAGTTAGTGATCAAAGCTCCCCGCCAGGGCCTTTTCGAAATCACCCCCCAGATCGCGGAAGTGGTTCAACAAAGCCAGCTTGCTCGTGGCCTTTGCCACATTTTTGTGCAGCATACCTCGGCCAGCCTGCTCATCCAGGAAAACGCCGACCCCAGTGCGCGGGCCGATCTGGAGGCCTTCTTCGACCGCCTGAGCACCAGTCACGCTCACCTTTTCACTCACACCGATGAGGGGCCAGAGTATATGCCCTCTCACATCAAGAGCTCTTTAACTCAGTGCAGCCTGACCGTGCCGGTGGTGGAAGGTCAGTTGGGGCTCGGCACCTGGCAAGGGATCTACCTGTTTGAGCACAGGCTGCAAACGCCCCCACGCCGTTTGTTTGTCTCCGTATTTGGTTAGGAGTAGAGAATGCAGGCACAATCCATTGTAGACATTGAACTTCACGAGGTAACGCGCGAGCGCTTTCTCAACTACGCCGTCTCAGTCATCACCTCGCGCGCCCTACCGGATGTCCGCGATGGTCTCAAACCGGTGCAGCGCCGAATCCTCTACACGATGTTTCATGATCTGCACCTCAGCCCCGAGAAAAGCACCCTGAAATGCGCCAAAGTCGTCGGTCAAGTGCTGGGCAACTACCATCCCCATGGCGATAGAGCGGTCTACGAGGCTCTGGTGCGAATGGCCCAACCCTGGGTGATGCGCTACCCGCTCATCTTTGGACAGGGCAATTTTGGCTCGCTGGACGGCGATAGTCCGGCCGCCTACCGCTACACCGAAGCCAAGCTCACGGCTGTGGCCATGGAGTTCGTTCAAGAGCTCGGTCAAGAAACCGTGGAGATGCGGCGCAACTTTGACGATAGCTCCGACGAACCGGTGGTGCTCCCCGCTCGCATCCCGCAACTGCTGGTCAACGGTTGCACCGGGATCGCGGTGGGCGTGGCCACCAACATTCCGCCTCATAATCTGGCCGAAGTGTGTCTGGCTTGCGAACACCTGATCGACAATCCACAAATGACGATTGAGCAAGCGCTGGAGGTGGTGCAGGGCCCAGACTTCCCCACCGGCGGCGAAATCCTTGAGGACCGCGCCAGCCTGATCAAGCTCTACAGCGAAGGTCAGGGCCGCATCCGCGTGCGTGGACAGTACACGGTGGAAGAGGACAAAAAGAGCCTCAATATCGTGCTCACCTCCATTCCTTACATGGTCAACAAGGCCACCCTGGTTGAGGAAATCGCCGAGCACATCATCAATCGCAAACTGCCCCAGGTCCTCGACATCCGAGACGAGTCCACCGACGACGTTCGCATTGTCATGGAGTGCAAGAAAGATAGCGATGCCCAATTGGTGATGGGCTACCTTTACAAGAACACCCAGCTGCAATCCAACTTCCACCTGAATTTAACCTGCTTGATTCCCGAGCCGGGCGCGTCCCCCACCCCGAGGCGCATCGGACTCCTGGAAACGCTGAGGCACTTCATCGACTTCCGTTTCGAGGTGGTCACCAAACGCCTCAACTACGACCTGCGAGCCCTGAAGAAGCGGCTTCACATTTTGGAGGGGTTCGCGCGGGTCTTTGCCGACCTGGACCTTGCTCTTAAACTCATCCGCGAGTCGACCGGACGCAGCCACGCCGCTCAGCAATTGATGGCTCATTTCAGCCTGGACCAGGAGCAGGCCGAAGCGGTTTTGGACCTGCGCCTCTACAAGATCGGTAAGACCGACATTGAGGCCGTGCAGGGCGAATACAAAGATAAACAGATGCAGGTGGAGATCATCGAGGGCATGCTGGCCAGCCCTCGCCGCCTGTGGAATCTGGTCAAGAAAGAAATCAAAGAGGTTCGCACCCGCTTCCCTGAAGAGCGGCGCACCCAGGTGGTACACGAGGGAGTGGCCGAGATCGTCATCAACGTGGACGACCTGATCGTTGAAGAAGAGGCCCTGGTGCTGCTCAGTCGCGACGGCTGGGTACGTCGCGTTTCGGCCGGCACCGACCCGGCCAAGGCCAAGCTCCGCACCGACGATGAAATGATGGCGGTCCTGAAAGGTACGACGAAAAGCACGCTGGTCTTCTTCTCCAACCTGGGCGTGGCCTATACAACCCGTATCCACGACCTCCAGGTGCAGCCACGTGGCTTTGGAGATCCGGTTCAGAAGCTGTTTTCTTTCAACGATGGGGAACGTGTGATTGCAGCCCTCTGCCTGGATCCGGCCGACCCGGAACTGCGTTCGGCCGACAGTGAGACGGCACCGCCCCTGCACGTGATGCTGGCCACCAGCGAAGGACGCGGCTACCGAATGTCCCTGGAAGGCTTTAGCGAGGCCTCCACCCGGGCCGGGCGCCGCTTTGCCCGGCCGTCCCAAGGCGAAGAGGTAGTGACGGTCAGTCTGTGTCGCGGCAGCGAGGCCCTGATGTGCGTCTCTCGCAATGGACGAGTGCTGCTCTGCCCGGTCGAGGAGGTATCCTACCTCAATGGCGCTTCCAAAGGCGTAACTTTGATCAAGCTGGACGAGGGCGATCGATTGCTGGCAATCAAGCTCTGCTCCAACGATGCGGACGGGATCAATGTTCAGCGCTCCGACGGAGGCAAAGTCATCCCACTGACGGCCGGGGGGATGACCATGATCGCACGGGGCGGCAAAGGTCGCGATGTGATTAAACGTGGACAACTGGTTGTAGTGAATGAGGAGAGAAATGGCAACAACGATGAGTCGGTCTAAGCCCGTAACCGAGCAATACACAGCCCAGGATATTCAGGTTCTCTCCGGCCTGGAACCGGTGCGCGTGCGTCCCGCCATGTACATCGGCGGAGTGGACAAGGCCGGTCTGCATCACCTGGTCTGGGAAATTGTAGACAACTGCATCGACGAGGTGATGAACGGCCACGCCGACCGCATCGAGGTGGAACTGGAGTCGGACCTCCAGGGAATCAAGATTACCGATAACGGCCGCGGCATCCCGGTGGACATCCACGAGCAGCACAACAAGCCGGCCCTTGAACTCATTCTCACCACCCTGCACGCGGGCGGCAAATTCTCAGGCGGCAATTATCAATATTCAGGTGGCTTGCACGGCGTAGGCGCCTCGGTTGTGAACGCCCTCAGCGAAAAACTGGAAGCTCGAGTCAAGCGAGGGGGCAAACTCTATCGTCAGGTCTACGAGCGCGGTGAACCCGTCACCAAACTGGAAGTGCTGGGCGACGCTCACGGCACCGGCACCACCATCTTCTTCCGCCCCGACACGGAAATCTTCGCCATCACGACCTTCGACCCTCAGGTGATCATGGAGAGGCTGGAAGCCAAGTCCTATCTGCACCGCGTCAAGATCACCCTGAAGGCGCCGGGAGCGACCTACAAATTCGACCACGGCCAGGGCATTGACGGCTATTTGCAGCGCCTGACCGCCCACGAACAACGCAATCCGGCCTATGAACAAACCTTCTTCCTGCAGCGTGACAATGAGCCGCGCATGGAAGCGGCTTTGGGCTGGGTTGAAGATGGTGACGAGCGAGTCTGGAGCTATGTCAACGGCATCCCCACCGCTCAGGGCGGAACCCATGACCTGGGCTTGCGGGCCGGTGTGGTACGTGCGCTACGGAACTACATGGAGACTCATAATCTGACTCCCAAAAGTCTGAAGTTGAGCGCCGAGGATCTGCGCGACGGATTGCGCTGCGTCCTCAGTGTCTACGTCAAAGAACCCCAATTCAAGGGTCAGACCAAAGAACGACTCAACAATCCTGAGGTGCAAAACCTGGTGACCAACGGGGTGGCACCGGTCCTAGAACAATTCTTGAACGCCAACCCTAAATTCGCGGAAGCGGTTGTAGAGCGCATTCTGGCCGCCGCCCGGCAGCGTGTGGCGCAACGCGAAGCCATTGACATGGTGACGCGTAAATCCGCCACCACTCGACTCAATTTGCCCGGAAAATTAGCCGACTGCTCCAGCAACCGCCCTTCTGAATGCGAACTCTTCGTGGTCGAGGGAGATTCGGCCGGAGGCTCGGCCAAGCAAGCGCGTGACCGAAAGAATCAGGCCATCTTACCCTTGCGCGGCAAAGTCCTGAACACGGAGCAGGCCAATCTTTCCAAAATTCAGCAAAACAAAGAAATTCTCAATCTCATCAGCGCCCTGGGCTGCGGAGTGGGCAATAAAATCGACCTGTCCAAATTACGCTACCATCGGGTTGTGATTTTGACGGATGCCGACTCCGACGGGCATCACATCGCCGGTTTGCTGATCACATTTTTTTACCGATATCTCCCGGAGCTGATCCGGGCCGGCCATGTCTACCTGGGACGCCCCCCCCTCTATCGACTGCGTACCAGCAAGCAGACCCTTTGGGCCTGGGACGACCGCGAGAAGGAGCGATTGCTGCGCACCCAACGCGGCAAGCCCGAAATCACACGTTTTAAAGGCTTGGGCGAAATGAGCCCCCAACAGCTCAAAGAGACGACTCTAGACCCAAAGAGCCGGACTCTGTTCCGGGTGGCCCTGCGCGACGAGGAAGCAGCCGATCAGGCGGTGCGCGACTGTTTCGGCAAAGATCCGGCTCCCCGCTTCCAGCTGGTTATGGAACATGCGCGCGACGTGGAAGCCCAGGACGCTTGATCAAACCATAAAATTTAACCTCCTATTCAGATTTTTTTCACGACGGTTAGCTATTCTGGTTTCAGGAAAGAAGAGACGTAGGAGAGTAACCGCAATGAAAAAGATTTTAACCGCAAGCTTCGCAATCCTCACACTGGGCAGTGCTTATGCGATGCCCACCGATAGCGGCGAACACACCTACAGCGCTCAGGGCCCTGCTGTGCAAGTGCATATCCAGCCCCGTGTGCGCAACATCCCGGCTCCTTCTTCCTGGACCCCC
Source organism: bacterium (assembly GCA_018266105.1). Taxonomy (GTDB): domain Bacteria; phylum Vulcanimicrobiota; class Xenobia; order Xenobiales; family JADMJV01; genus JADMJV01. The sequence continues at coordinate 153,092 of JAFEBA010000017.1, forward strand.
CCGGAGAGAATTCCCAGCGCGCACGTGACCTACGTCAAGCGCGACCAACCCAAGAAACTAGGCGGCGGCTTTAGCTTCAGCTCGCCCCAGTTCAGCACCCCGGCTTTCAGCAATCCGGCTTTCAGCAACCCCAACTTCAGCGCTCCGGCTTTCTCCAACACGAACTTTTCCAACCCGAACTTCAGCAACCCCCAGTTCAGCAACCCTCAGTACAGCAACGCCAACTACAGCAACGCGAACTACAGCAACCCGCAGTTCAGCGCTCCCGCCACTCGCTAATTCCGCAGGCGAGCAACTGAAAAACCGGACCGAATCATCGGTCCGGTTTTTTTGTTTTCATCACCAGGACCTTGGCCGGAAACTCCCTTGACAGGCTTGAATCCTGCTCCTGGAGCCCCCGCCCGCAGAAATGCCGACTATCCGGCCAAGCTCCTAGAATCGAGTCCAGAGAGCCTGCGGCACCACCTCAAAGAGCACGGGGGTGGAACCCAACAAGTCGCCATCAATCTGCACCAGGCTGGGAGGCTCGGTCTCGATCCAGCAACGCCGCCCTTGCAAGTAGCGCACTTCGGCCAAACCCAAATGGGCCCCGGTGGCGGTGGCGACGATCTGGTGAATCATGCCCGGCAGATCGGCCCGCGGCCAGATGACCAGATCCAGCAGACCGTCGTGCATGGAGGCCCGCGGGGCCGGGCGCAGGCCTCCCCCGTAAGTCTGGATATTGGCCACCACCATCTGCCAGAAGGGCAACTTCATGGGCGGCCCTTCATCGATTTGAACGGTCGCGGTCCGCGCCGTCTCCTGATACTTAAACATCTGCTCGAAACCAGTCATCACATAGGCCATGGCTCCGAGGCGGGCTTTGGCCTCTGGTTGGACCTTGTCCACCACCAGGGCATCGAAACCGATGCCGGCAAAACAAAGAAAATAACGGTCTCCCGCCCGAATCAAATCGGCCTGTCGGGCTGGGGCCTCCTTCAGGTAGGCGGCGGCTTTCTCCAGCGAAGTGGGGACGTGCCGCTCCTTGGCCAACACGTTTTCGGTCCCGGCCGGCAAGATTCCCAACTGCACCGATGAACCCACCAGGCCGTTGACCACCTCATTGATGGTGCCATCTCCTCCAACCGCCACCACCAGTTCGATCTGATCGGCCACAGCTCGGCGGGCAGCCTGGGTGGCGTCGCCCGAACCCTGAGTCAGATACAGAGCTGCCTCGGGAAACCAGCTCTGCACCATGCCCGGCAGGTCCTGGCTGCGCCAACGCTGCCCGCGGGCGCCAGACATGGGATTGACGATTAAGAGGGTTCGCATCCAGACCCATTCCACGTCTGGGGGAATGTCTCCCCGATCACCCGAAGATTTGAGCCGTGATCGACGTGCTTTTCCTCAGTCCACCGCGCCGCGCGGACGGCTCGAACTACCTCTTCAACAATGCCACCCTGCAACTGGGCAGCTTCCTGCGCCAACAAGGTCTGGAAGTCAGGGTAGAACCACTGGTGGGTGCCGACTGGAAAGATCGCTTGGAGCGAGCACTCACAGCCTGGAAACCACGCTGGGCAGCCATCAGCTGCAAGTGGTGGGACACAGTCTACGGCGCGACCGAGGTGGCCCGCTATATCCGCGAAAACCACCCGCAGGTCAAGTTGGTGACCGGAGGCCAGACAGCCAGTTCCTTCGCTGAGGAGTTGGTCCACAAAACCGCTTTTGACGCGGTCATCACTGGAGATGGCGAAGTTCCCTTGACCCATCTGGTGCGCGGAGAGCCCGACTGCAACGTGGTTTTGCGCCACGACGGCACGGTCACGCGACTGCCCCAGAAATACGTGCAACCCCGCAACGGCGGCGACCAACTGCGCCTGCTCTCCGATCTGACCGAGATCGCCCCCACCGAGCTGCTTTACCAGGCCGGCTTCACAGCCCCTTTCGTCTGGACCGGCAAGGGCTGCCAGAGCACCTGCACCTATTGTTCGGGCAGCGCTTTTGGCCACAAAAAACTGTTCGGACGCACCGGCTTTCAGTATCGCCCGGTTGAAGACGTGATTTCCGACATGCATGCTCTGAGTCCCTGGACCAAGCAGGCGGTGATGTTTGACTTTGATCCGGTGGCCGACCCTGGCCGCGAAGACTACTATCTAGAAATCGCCCGTCACCTACCCCCCAAAAGCTTTCACGCGGCTTTTTACTGTTGGACCCTGCCCACCAAGGAATTCATTGCCAAAGTCAGCGAGCACTTCGCCAGCGCCATTATCTCGCTGGACGCCCAGACCTACAGTGAGCCTCTCCGTCATCGGCTGGCGGCCAAGAAACAGATCAAGCCTTATGCCTCCGACAACCAGTTGTTTGAAATCCTGGACTATCTGCGCCAGTTTCCCAATGTTCACGGCATCGTTTACGGCATCATCGGTCTGCAAACGGAAACGCCCTATGATGTTGAGCGCGGCGAGAGCCTGATGGCCTATATTCAGGATGCCTATCATGACGTACTTCAGCCCAACGGGGTGCACACCACGCCTCTGAGCATCGAGCCGGATTCACTGATGGATCGAAACCCCGAAAAATATGGGATGACCCGTCTCCGTCACGGCTTGGACGACTACCTGGCCTTCACCAAGATGCAATTTCACTCCACCGGCCAGGCCATCTTCGCGGCCGGCTATTCAGAAGATCAGCCCCACCCCTATGGGGTGCACCAAAGCCACGAGCACCCCGCCCGCGTCTGGCAGGATTACCAGCGGATCCAAAAGCGAATCAACGAGAAATCCCAGCGCTGGGACTCCGAAAAGGCCATTCGCAGCCTGCGCATCGAAGACAATCGCCTGTTCTTAAATCTGCACACGCGCAGCATCTTTCACGACGACTGGCGCCTCATGGTCTGGGCCGCCGCCGAGGCTTTATCGCGCAATTTGCCCGAGGTCGTAATCGACACCACTCGAGCCCACGTGCGCGTACCTCCTGCCCAAATCTTCCCCTTCGATGAGCAGTTCGGTTGGGCCGAAAGCCAGTGGGCCAAGGTGCGCGAAGCCCGCGACAGCGGGCGGCTCAAGATCCACTATGAAACCAGCCCCACCACCGACCTGGGCTTCCTGGTCATGGATTAACGCTTCTTCTTGCCGCCGCCCGAGGAGCCGCCACCACCAAACAGGTTGCGCAACTGGGCCTCCTCGGCTTCGCGTTCGGCTCGATCCTGATCCCACACGCTGGCCAACTTCTTCTTTTCGGCCACCCCTTTGCTCCGCTCGTCCGCAAACAAATCGGGGCCTTTGTCTTCTTCTTCCTCGGCCGCCTTGTTCCAGACGCTGGCCAGAGCGTCTTTCTCCATGCGCATGTCCTTTTGAGTCTCGCCGAAGATAGAACCTAACTTGGCCTGCTTGGCCTGGTGTTTCTCCATCGCCTGCTCCACCCAATCGGCCGCGCCGGAATCGCGCACTTCCTTACGTGACGGGGGTTTATGAGGATCTGCCATACCTTGTACCTCCTGAAAATTTACAGTGGCTTGTTCTTCTCTGAGGGTTTCAGGGTTCTTTCAGTCACCCCTTGTAGAGTTCATACAACCCACAGGACCCTTGAAAGAAGGATAGGACGATGAAACTCCAGTCAGTGAATAATTTCCAGGCCCCCATCACCACGCTCACCAAGAATGAGGCTCCCAAGCCCGGTGGCGACACCCCGCCCCCGCCCGGACCTCAGGACGGCTACAAGCCCAGCGTTGGTCAGACGGCAATCCGCACGGGCATCGCCTGGGGCAACGCCACCGGAACGGTTCTGGGTGGCGCCACTGGACTGGCCACGGTCACAGGCGCACTCTATGCGGGCGTACTGGGCGGCGCCATCGTCGGCACCCTGACCGGTGCGGGCTTCGGACCGGTGCTCAGCTCGGTCACCTCGCACGGTGCACTCGACTTCGTGGGCCGCACCTTCGCCACGGCCGGCTTTATGGCCAAGGCTGGAATGGTCATCGGCGGCGTCAGCGGCGCGGCAGGCGCCTGGCAGGTGGGTAACGGAATCGGAAACGCAGTAGGTAAGGCGGCCGGCTTCGTCCCCGGCGTCGCGGTTGGTGCGGTGCAAGGAGTTTGGTCCAAAGCTGAAAGCGCGGCCGGTGGCGAGGGCCCCCCGCCCATCGCTAAGGAAGACAAGCCTCACCTGCTCAAGACCAACTTTACCGACCTCAACAACATGAGCGGTGGAATGAAACTTTACTCCTCCATCCTGGGCGGCGTGGGCATGCTCAGCGGCGCAGTCGGCGGCTTTACACTGGGCGCCTCGGTTGCCTCGGCCGGCAGCCTGGCCAACGGTCTGCTGGCCCACAACGTCAGCCTCTCCACCATCGGCGCGGCCGGTGTCACCGGCGGTATCGTCGCCGGCGCCCTGTTTGCGGCGGTCGGTGGCCTGGGTGGCTTCACCGCCGCCAAAGCCTCCAAAAAGCTCTGGGACCACACCGGCGGCAAGCTGCTCAACGCGGCTCACGGCGACAACGAATCCCAGAACGCCAAAGGCAAACGCCTGGACGAGAAGAAGGCGGCCCTCGACGCTCGCGAGCAGACTCTGAAGACGGACGCCGAAAGCAAACGCACCTTCTACCGCGACGAAACCAAGAAATTGGACGACCGCGAAGCCGGTATTGCAGCTTCTGAAAAGGACGTTCAGGCTCGGCTGGATGACATCAACGGTAAAATCGAAGCCGGTGGCCAGGCCCTCTACCACGACAAAGCCTCCAAACCCGACAGTCAGACCGGTGAAAGCCTGGTTGCCTGGAACACCCGCATCCAAAGCAAAGCCGGCGAACTCAAGCAGTTCGAAGGCCAGCTCAAGAGTAAGGAAGCCGGTCTGGACGCTCAAATCACGAAAGAATCCGAAGCCAAGTTCGCCAAGGACCGGGTACCCGTCGAGCAGCGCTACGACGGCCTGCAGGGCCAACTGAACGCGAAGGAAACCGACCTGAACAACCGCAAAAACTCGATTGACTCGCGTATTCAGGACCAGACCAATGCCCAGGTCAACGCCCAAAAGCCCGGCCTTCAGCAGGATCTCCGCTACGCTCAGCAAGAGCGCGACCGCGCCCAGCAGGATGCCAACCAGGCCTCCAACGAGCTGGGAAGCGCCGGCGCTCAGCTGTCCGCCGCGCAGAGCCAGCTGAATTCAGCTCGCCAGGAAGTGCAGAACAATCAGAATCGTGTCAACCGCCTCAACGGCGCGATCCGCGACCTGAACAATCAGCAAGACAACCTGAACGCCGAACACCACGCGGCCGACCAGACTCACAACCAGTTACAGTCAGACCTCAACGCCTGCCGCAACTCCTAAGTCGCGACAGATTCAATAAAAAACCCGCCTCGAGCGGGTTTTTTCATTTTGAGCGGGCTCAGTATCCCTTAAAAAGGCGCACGATGTTGGTGTGAGCGGCTGTCGCTTGGAAGTGCTTCAACAAGGCCTGGTAGGCGCGATTAAGCTGCTCCCGCCGGGCTTGAAAAGCCGCATCTTCCACCGGTTTGCAGCCGGTGGCGTCCAACACCAGACCGGTGGTGGAAATCACCGAAACCAGACCGGTGGTTGCACCCGGCAGGGATTCCCGGATGCCCTCCAGCTCCACGCCGAAATGCACCAGCCGAAGCTGATGAGTACCCACTTCTGGGGTCAGACTCATGAAAGCCCCGGCGGGGACCGCTCTGATCTCCGGCTGCAGATGCCGCCAGTCAAGCTCGGAAGAGTCGACGGGCCGAGCTTCGTCTCCCAAGAGCAGGCGGACATTGGCCGGAGCCAGCGCCAGACCGCGCGGATCCCACTCTAGGGTGGGCCAGATCCAACCGGGCACGCGCCGATCGCCCTCGAGCCCATCATTGATGCAGTCGCGCCGCAGCCAGATGGGCACCGGAGAAAGGCGCATCACCGCTCGGAAACGACTAATGCGCTGCGGCGTCAGAGTCTGCGGGGTGCGCCAGTCACAACTCAGCCAGGTCCCATCGCCAGTTCCCCAAGGACACTCCACCCCCCCCTGCCAAGCCCCGTCACCCGGCCATGTTAAAGAGGACACCCGCCCCTGATGGCTGGTCGTCAGAACCACCCGGACGGCCGGGTCCTGCCAGGCCGCCCGCAGGCAAAGGGCCATCTGCTTTCTGGGCCCCTCCCTGCCTAAAGCGTCCAGCAGGCTCAGCTTGCCCACCGAGGCCCCATCGTGGCGCAGCAGCCAGCGATCATCTTCGAAACTTAGATGAATCTGGCTGGCCCGCGCGGCCACGGCGGCCTGCACAAACTTCAGCACCCAACCGTCCCGATCCGGAAAAGTCAGGTGGGCCGTCATGGCCAGTGCCTGCTCCAGGTTGACGGTAATCCGACCGGCGTCCATGGAAAACGCATTTCCGGGGACACCAGGCAGGCCCTGCACATCCGCCGAAGAACGGAGCGGCCGTGAGTCAGCTACTGCAGGAACTGCTGGACGACTACGCATCCGACGGGGAATGGCATTCCACCGGCCGCTTCACCATTGATGACAAGCGCGCCCGGGACGTGCTGGTGCGCTTTCAGAGTAATAACCCCGGCCTCTTTTTGCTGCACTGGGTTCGCTTTGCCAATCTGTGCGGAGCCCGCCAGACTCGGATTAGCTGGCAAGACGGTCAGCTCACCTTCAGCCACGACGGCGAGTGGCCGACCTTTTCCAGCTGGAGCACGCTGTGGGGACAACAACACCCGCGCGAACGGGCACTGGCCTACTGCCTTTGGAACGCCATGCGCGTCAGCTTTGACGAGGCTCGCCTGGTTTCACCGGAAGACACTCTCATTCTGGATACCAATCTGGAAGCCCAAAACCAGCCAGAATCGGGAGAGTTCCGATTGGTTCTGTGCAAGCCCAAAAAGCCCACCGTCTGGGAAGAATACCGACGACTCCTGAACGAGCGATGCCAGTTCAGCCCGGCGGAAATCACCTATTTGGAGCGTGAGGTGGAAAGGCCGGAAGGGGTCTCCTCCTCTTTCCACAGCATTTTCCGCGGCACCGAACTGAGCGCCGAACCGCGCTGGCCCAAGCCGGTGGGCAAAGGTGAAACGCTCCCGCAGGTCGTGCGCTCGCCCTACGTAGCATCGGTCTTCATCGGAATGCGAGACGACCGACAGGGGCTTTTTGTGGTGCTGGATGGGGTCAGCTACAGCACCAGCGCCCCCAAAGGATTGCCTCGCCTTTACATCGTTCTCTCCGCCTCCGATCTGACTCTGGACCTCTCCGGCGAACGCCTGGTGCATACAAAAACCTATGCCAGCCTGCGGGAATGGCTGGAACGCGACCTGGATAGCTTCTTCCGTCTGATGATCCGAGATCTGGATAACGCCCCGGCCGGTCTGGTGCCCTACCTGGAGTCCTTTATCAGCGTGCGCTTGCGCGCAAAAGACTACACCGGTGCCTACCAAATTTGCCGCTGGGTGCTGCGTAAGATCGGGGCAGGCTCGGCCGTCCACCTTGAGGATTGGCAAAGAGACCGATTTTTGAACGACTGGCAGCGAGCCGCCTTCCTCTATCGCTTCGCTCTCATCAGCCTGCTGATGAAGGACGCCAGCGGGGGCCGCCATCTCGGCGAGCAGGCCGAGAAAGTCTGGCAGGAAGCGGACCTGAACGAGCCTCGCTGGCTGCCTCGGGCCGAGGTTCCCGACGGTCAGATGAGCCGGGTGGAAAAGGTCAATCTTAGCCGCCTGGCCGTGGAAGAGCAGACCCTGGAAGAACACGACCGCATCCGAAAACTGCTGGATGAGCAAGCGGAGCAGTTCCGTGAACAGGACCGCTGGAGTCTGGTGGTCTACTGCCATCGCTGGCTGCTGGAGCTGGAGCAGTCCAGCCTGAATCGAGGCGGCGAAGGCGCCGGTCGGCGCGTACTGGCCATTCGGCGAGCCCTGGTCGGCATCTCCATGATCCGCTACCTGCGCCAGAAAGCTGCTCCGCTCAACCAGGACTGGTACGAAGCCCAGGTCTACCTGAACCAGGCCCTGACGGGCTGGCGCGGTCAACTCGACCGCCAGAGTTCGATCGGCGAGGAAGATCGCGGCACTATGCTGGAGATCGTGGACGCACTCATTCACATCCATCTGGCCTTGGGACAGATGGAAGGCGCCCGCCGGCTTATGGAAGTCTGGCTGGAAGAGCAGTGCGAGGCCCCCAACCTGTATCTGGAACAGGCGCAAGAGCATCTGGTGAGGCTCAAAAAGATGTTAAGCCCGACCGAAAAGGCTATGCAGACCCAGCTGGACCTGCGTCTCAACAAAGTCAAACAGGCCCTCAAAGAATCCCGCCCCAGCACGCTGGATCTCTTCGCTCGTTTCTTCAGAAGGCGCAAGTGACTCCTCAACCGAACGCTTGCGAGTGGAACTCAAGCAGACCGTTTGGACGCTGACAGATCAGCAGGAGTGGAAGGAAACTCCCGGGCCGGCCGACGTTATGGTGGTGCCCGGCGACCATCCCCAGTTGCAGGAACTGCGCGCTCAGGCCCACCTACACCTGATTGTGCTGAACCCGAACCCCGGCCTGGAAGCTTCAGAGAACCTGACCCTGCTGCCCCAGCCCGAAGCACTTGCAGCCGTTCTGCCGCTGGCTCTGGAAAAACAGCGATTGCGAGGCCGGTTGGAGAACCAGCAGAAAGCCAGCCGCTCGCTGGGGGGCATTTTGGGCTTTGCCCGCCTGGCTCTGAACACCCAGCTGACCCTGACCCAGCGCCAGTATTTGGAAGGGATCTTTTCCTCGGCCCTGGAGCTCAGCGCCCGACTGACCCGACGCAGCGGCGCTCCCTCGCGCTGGAGCCTGACCGGCGCGACCGGTCTGCCGGGCCCGGCTCTGCGCGTGCTGGTGGCGGATGACAACCCGGTCAGTCAGGCCATGGCAGTGTTAGCGCTGGAGGAGCAGGGCCACGAAGTGCGCCTGGCCGGAGATGGGGACAGCGTGCTGCAGATGGTGCGCGAGCAGGCCTTCGATCTGGTGTTGATGGACGTCAATATGCCCGGACTGGACGGTTATCTGACCACCCGAGCCATTCGCGAGCAAGAGCGCGGAACGCTCCGCCACCTGCCCATTTTAGCCGTGACCGCCCACAGCCGCGAAGGTGATGCCGAGATGTGCCTGGCGGCCGGCATGGACGGCTTCGTGGCCAAGCCGGTACGCGAAGAGGAGCTCTTTCAGGCCATGCAAGAAGTGCTGGGCTGGAGCGATGAAAGGGTCACCCAACAGCAAGGCATCCTCAATCGAGAAGGTTTGCTTCGACGCCTGGGTGGGCGTCAGGACCAGCTGCACCGGGTCATTCGACAGTTCCTGAACGTCTTGCCCAGCCAGTTGGAAGAAGTCTACCAACACTTTGCCCACAGCGACCACGAAGGCCTGGCGGCCGCTCTGCACCGCCTGAAATGCTCCGCGCTGGCCTTCGAGTCACCGCGCATCCTGGATTCCATCGGTCGATTAGAAGTGGCGGCCCGCCGTCCGTTGGGCCTGGCCGAGAGCGGCGCCGTTCTGGCCGAGCTTCGCCGCGAACTGGAGCAATTGAAACTGGAGCTGATCGAGGTCGATCGAGGGCTGGACCGGGCCGAGGCACGGCCGAGTGAGCAGTCCGGCAACTGGCCCGGACTGGACCGCCCCCTGGAGGTCCTGCTTGCCGAAGACAATCCCATCAACCAGACGCTAATCCTGGGCATCCTGGAAGAGCAGGCCTGCAGGATCACGCTGGCTGAGAACGGTCAGAAGGCGCTGGAGCAATGGCAAAATCGCGCGTTTGACGTGATCCTGATGGATATCCAGATGCCGGTCATGGACGGGTTGGAAGCCCTGACCTTGATTCGCAAACGGGAAGCCGGCGGCCGCTATACACCCATCGTGGTGATGACCGCCACCGCTCACGAGGGTGGCGCCAAATACCTGGAGGCTGGGGCCGACCGCTACCTGGGCAAACCCATCCAGGAGGACGAACTGCTGGCCACCCTGGGCCAGATCGTGGAAAGCCGCGATAGCCTGGGACGTTCCCCCTTCCTGGACAAAGCTGAGCTGGTGGACGTGGATGCTCTGGGCGAGCGCTTGAATTATAAGCTGGAACGCCTGGCTCGCCTCTCCCAGGTGTTTAATCAGGTGCTGCCCGGGCATTTGGCTGAACTGCGCCAGGCCATCGAGGCTGGCCACGCCAAGGGCCTGGAATCTGGGGCTCATCGATACAAAACGACTCTGCGCAGCATCGAGGCGCGCAAAAGTCTACTGCACGCCCAACAACTCGAGGTGATGGGCCGTGAGGGGCGTCTGGAGGGCAGTCAGGAGCTGTTGGATCAGCTCTGCCGTGAAAGTGAGGAGATTCAGCAAAAGCTGGAGCAACTGCTGGCCGAAGCCACCGTGCTGGCCCAACTATGAGCGAGGCCTTGAATACGGCCGAACTGCAGGCCCGACTGAAGGGCAAAAAGAACCGCCTGCTCCGTCTCTGCGCGGTCTTTTTCCAGTATTACGAGCAGCAAATCAACGACATCGCAGCGGCTCTCGAAGCCGGGGATGCTGAAGCTCTGCGCATGGCCGCCCATACCTACAAGGGAACCGTCAGTAGCTTCGCGGCGGAACCCTCACAAGAGTTAAGCCTCCGGCTGGAAACCATGGGGCGAGAACAGACTCTAGAAGGCGCGCAGGAGCTGCTCGATCAATTGCGCGTTCAGGCCCAGAGCCTGTGCGCGCGCCTAAGGCAGCTTCCGGAGGAAGATGGATGGCACGAATCCTGATCGTGGAAGACAACCCGGTCAACCTGGAACTGGTTATGCAGTTGCTGGAGGACGACTACGAATTGCTGGTGGCTCGGGACGGCGCTGAAGGCCTGGAGACGGCTCTGACGGAGCAGCCTGACCTGATTCTGCTCGACCTCTCTTTGCCCAAGAAGAGTGGCTGGGAAGTTTGTCAGGAAATTCGTCAACAGCTTGGTGGGCAGGCTATGCCGATGGTGGCCCTGACCGCCCACGCCATCAAAGGAGACCGGGAGAAAGCCCTGGAGTCAGGCTTCCAGGCCTATGTGACCAAACCCATCGATGAGGACCTTTTGTTTTCAACGGTGGAGCGGTTTCTCAAGCGCTGATGGCCAGCTATACCCTGCGTTCCACACTGGTCATGACTTTGATTGACTTCTTTTTCAATCTGGTCGTGCTCTATACGCTGGGCTCGCTGCTGCATCTTTTCCCGGACCATACCGGGGCCTACTGGAAACTGGTCGCGCTGCTTTATCTGACCAAATGCGCCATCTGGTTGGCGCTGCGCATCCCGCTTATGCTGCCAATCGACCGCTGGGAAAGCCAGGGCTCGCCAGCCGAGGCCACCGACCCTAAATTAATCCGCGCCATTTATTACTTCCCCTTCGACTTCACGCTCTTTTACGGAGGCCTGCTGGGCGCTTTCTACGCCGCTTTGTTCTATTGCCTCATCTACACCCACAACGATTTTCGGCTGGGGGCGGATTTGCTGCTGCCGGGCTTGATGCTCTCGGGCGCCGTCTGCGGCGGAGCCATCGCCATTGGAGTTCCGGTCAATTTGCTGATGACGGCCCGGTTGTCGCGCCGCCTGGCCGAACGAAAAGTAGCCAGCTTCGAAGAAATCCCGGGCAAAGATCTTTCGCTCTACACCAAGATCGCCACCATTGCGCTGGCCCTGGGCTGCGCCCCCAGCCTGCTGCTCTTTTCCGTACAGAACTTTGCCTCCAACGCCCAACTGTACGACGAGGCTTTGCGCACCGCCCAGGCCATCAGCCAGCGCCTGCAGGATGAAGAGAATCCGGCCCGCTGGGCCTTGAGTCGCGACGTATTTCCCTTCTGGATCGAAGGCGGCAAGGTCTACTTCGCCGGCTCGGAGGGTGTGCCGAACGAGGTGGTGCTGGCAGCCGGCGACGTGAGCGAAGGCACCCCGCTGGTGGACCACAAGTGGGGGGTGGTGGCCAGCCTGCAAAACCGTCGCGGAGTGGTTGTCAGAGTGGCCGATCCACACCACAACTGGCTGGCCCTGACCTTGGTGGTAATCCTGGCCTCCCTCTGGCCGCTGGCCACCACCAGTTTACTGGTGCGCACGATCGTCAAGCCCATCGCCGTGATTGGATCCACTTTCCATCGCATCATCGGTCGGCGGCGCACCGACGAGAGCGACCATGTTCCGATTTACTTCAAGGACGAACTGGGACGGCTGGCTTTTAACGCCAACCGCACGATCGACATTCTCACCATGGCCCGGGCTCAGCAAGAAGCCGACGCCGAGGCCTTACGCACCAAGAACCAGGAACTGGCTGAGGCCTATCGCACCAAAGGCGAGTTTCTGGCCAACATGTCCCACGAACTACGCACCCCTCTGAACGCCATCATCGGCTTCTCGCGCCTGATGAAACGCAAACTCAAAGACACTCTGCCCGAAAGACAGGCTAAGAACCTGGATCTGATCGAGCAGTCGGGCGAGCAACTGCTGGCCCTTGTGAATGACCTGCTGGACTTCGAACGCATCGAAGCCGGTCGCCTCAGCATCCATCGAGACTCCTTCGCCCTGGCCGAACTGCTGGAAGCACTGGTGGCCAGCATGCGTCCGCCTGCGGAAGAAAAAGGCTTGCAGCTTGAGCTCTGCATGCGAGACCTGCCTGCACTCTTTTACAGCGACAAAGACCGGCTGCGGCAGATCCTGGCCAATCTCCTGACCAACGCCATTCGCTATAGCGATGTGGGCAAGGTCAGCCTGGAAGCCTGGAGCGAGGCCGGCCAGCTTTGCCTGCAGGTCAGTGACCAGGGCCTGGGGATGAGCCAGGACCAGTTGGAGAAGATTTTCGAACCCTTCCATCAGGTGGATGCCTCGCATACCCGAGAGCGCGGCGGGGTGGGACTCGGGTTGGCCATCGTCACCCGCCTGGTGGGACTGCTCAAGGGTCAGATCTCGGTTGCCTCCAAACTGGGAGAAGGCTCCCAATTCAGCTTACGCTTCCCTCTGGAAGACGGATTGGCGGCTCTGCAGCCGCGCGGCAACGGACCCGAGGTCCTGGTTGTGGACGACCAGATCGACTATTTGGAAGTGATTCACCACGAGCTGAGCGAGGCCGGCTTCCGGGTGAGTGTGGCCAATAGTGGGGAACGAGCTCTGGCCTTGCTGCAGGACTGGATCCCCAGTCTGGTTCTGCTCGACATCATGATGCCTGAGATGAACGGCTGGGAAGTCTTGCGCCAATTGCGCGCCAGCCCAAGACTGCGCGACGTACGGGTGGTGATCACCAGCGTGGTCAACGAGAAACCGGTGGGCCTGGACGTTGATTTTGCCGGCTGGTTGACTAAACCGTTTCAACTTGAGGAATTTAAGCGTTTTTTAGCGGAACCCGAGGCTCTCCAGGGGGGCTTGATGATTGTGGAGGACGACCCGCAGACGGCCCAGTTGATGTTGCAGGTTTTTGAAGACACCGGCTTGAGCCCGGTAGTCTTCGCCAGCGAGAGCGAAGCCCGCCAACATTTGAGCCACACCACTCCGGCCGTGGTCATCCTGGATTTACACCTCAAGGAAGGCAGCGGCTGGGGATTGTTGGGTGACCTGCGCGGGCTGACCAAGGTATTTGTCTATACCGCCAGCGATCTGACCCAGGCCGAGCGGGAACAACTCAAGGCACATTTCGTTTCAGTGGTGCAGAAACACGGCCAGGACAGCTTACGCCAGCTGGTGCAGAACGTTGTCTCCTGAAGCCAGATAGATAGGATGAAGTGATGGAAATCCGTCGAGCGGGGTCGCAGCCTTCGGGCCAGGGCCCGGCTGAATATTTCACGGGTCAGGTGCGCATCGACCCTTTGATCAAAACCAAAGACCCGGCGCGGGTCCAGGCCGCCAGTGTCACCTTTGAACCAGGCGCCCGTACCGCCTGGCACACCCATCCCCTGGGACAGACCCTCGTCGTGATTTCTGGAGCGGGTTGGGCTCAACGCTGGGGCGGCCCACGCGAAGAGATTCGTCCGGGCGACGTGATCTGGTTTGAGCCGGGCGAGAAACACTGGCACGGGGCCACCCCCACCACGGCCATGACCCATATCGCCATACAGGAGGCTCTGAACGGCAGCCCGGTGGACTGGCTCGAGCAGGTCAGCCAGGACCAGTATCAGAGTGAGATTGCCCGCTGAAAAGGTGGCCTTCGGGGATTTTCCTGTCGGTGGGTGCGGCGAACCCCAAGCTGCCTGGTCACTCCCAATCGAGTGAGTAGCGCCAGCGGTTGCGGCTGCAGCCCTGTCAAAACCAGGCTGTGGCCGCGAGTTCCCAGCGCGCTCTGGATTTCAGCCAGTGCGGCCAGTTCCTCAAAATCGAAGAAGGGCAGTTGAGACAGGTCCAGGGCCACCTCCGCACCTGGGGGGAGGTGGCGAAGATGCCGGTAGACCTCTTCCAGCCAGCCGTGAAGTTGACCGGCCTGTAGAGCAATTCGAGCGCTTCGGTGATGCAGTCTCAGCACAATGTCCCCCTGGAGCTTCTAGTGCAGGAAACGTACCAGCAGCCGATTGAGAAAAAAATGATCCAGCTCAAATCTAGGTCCAGGGGACAGGCTGACCTTCAGAAAAGGGCCCCTTTGAACCATCCGCGAAGGGCGGGCCAAAATCGAGAATCTGTGCTGGAGGCAAGATGGCGACCGAAACCCAAACCGAGACCGGACACCAACTGGTATTCACCATCAAAGCAGTCTTAGAGAAACGTGCTTCAAAGGAGCAGTTGGCTCAGGTGTTAGAATCCAGCCGCAAAGGGCTGGATGAGCAGGTCAATGACTTTCAGGCCACCGTGCAGGAAATGCCCGCGGAAATGCGCGAGAAAGTGGCCACTCTGGTCAATGGCGCCGAAGAAGTCTTCGGATTTATGGAGACTGCCCTCAACGAAATTGGCCAGTATCTGGAAAATGACGACGAGAACCTGCTCTTCAACGCGGGTTCCGTGATTCGCCGCGGAACCGAGCAGCTCAACTATATTTTCGATGAGATGCGCAATTTCGTCCTGGCCGTTAGTGGCCCCACCGCCATCCCCAACCTGAACCTGATGATCCGCGCCCACGAGGCTTTCGTTCCGGACAAGGATGCCAAGGGTGAACGCCTCAAGGAATTCTGCCACTTCGAACGTCTCATGGCGCTGCAGTCGCTGGACAGTCTGGAGACATCCGAGCAAACGCCCGAACTGGCGGCCCTGAAGGACGTCTGGGACAGCCACCTGCGCTGCATGAACCGCATGTTTGTTGCCATCGAAAAGGGCGACAAGGCGGCCGTCAACAAGGAGATGGATAACGCAAAAATCAGTTTTACCCGCCTCAACGAGCGCATCCCCAACGCCGTGCTCTCCCAACGCGTGGACGGACCCACCCCTTCGGAGTCGGTCAACCTGGCCCTGAGCCTGTCCAGGGACCTGGGCGCTCAGGTCCTGGGCGACGGGCCGCTGGTGGAGGTCCTGGCAACCATTCACAAATCGTCGGAAGAACTGGCCCAGGGGCTGGATCAGTTGCTGGAAGCCGGAGTGGAATCCGTGATGCTGCGCGAGGCCATGGACCGCGCTCTGCAGGCTCTCGACTATCAGCAAGAAGCCCTGCAAGAGTTCGCCGAGTTCTTTACCAATCGCCTGGATCTGGTCTTACGCTCGGCCCGCCACAAGCTGGAGGAATCCACCATTCAGCTCTCGGCCGCCCTGGACAACCTTAGCGAGCTTTCTGAGCGTGAGGGCAAAGTGGCCTGTATGCGCTGTGGCCACTTCAATCCGGGCGGACGCAACAATTGCGAAAAGTGCAACATGCCCCTGCCCAACCTCGGCCAGACGGCCGGTTCAACCTTCGAGCACTCTGAAGAAGGGGTGGATACCGGCCAGAAGATCGATCCTCAACAGCCGATTCTGACCACCAACCTGGTGCGCCTCTACACGGCCGTCAATCAGGTCTTTGACGGAACCATCGACGGCGACAAGTTCCTCTCCGAGGTCGAGTGGTTCCAGGGCGTGATTGATAAGAACTCCGAGTACGACATCGAGGAGCCCAACTGGGACGAAATCAGCGAAGAAGAGCGGGCCGAAGAGGAAGAGGGCTTCAAAGCTATGCAAGAAGCCCAGGAGCTCTTTAATCAGGGCGTGACCGAGATGAACGAGGCCCTCGAGCGGATGCGCGGCTACCTTGAATCGGAAGCTCGGGAAGACCTGGAAGAAGGTCTGCGCATGATGGACGCGGGGGCTCGTAAGGTGGCAGCCGTAGGCAACGCCTCCAAGCAAAAACCCCGCTCATGAACCGGCGGCGCTTCCTGGGGGGGTTGGCGGCCACGGCATTGTGCGCCACAGCCCGAGCTCAGGAGGGGCCTCGTCTCTCCATTCAGGGGGTTGCCTTTCAGGCCTACCCCCTTTTTGTGAGTCTCTATGGAGAGGTCGCCTCCCCCGAGGTGGAGTTCGAGAGCAAGAGCTATCGCATGCTGGCCATTTCCGGTGGATGGCGGGCGGTGGTGCCGGTCAGTATTGATGCCCGAGGCAGCCATCAGCTCAGGGTGGTGTCCCGCGGCCAAACCGTGGCCGAGCGCAGCCTGAGCGTGAAGCCCCGCGACTATGGGATGCAGTATCTGAGCATCAGCCCCAGCACCCTGGCCAGTTATGACGATCCACAGAACAAGGCGGATGACGAAGCCATTCTGGCCGCCATGAAAGGGGTGGATGATTCTCAATTGTGGCACGGAAACTGGGAGCTCCCCTGCCAGGCTCCTGAATCCACCGGCTTTGGTCAGCGACGCCTCTACAACGGCTGGAAAAAGGGCTGGCACAAGGGCCTGGATTTGGCGGGATGGGAAGGCCAGGCCATCACCGCCCCGGCCGACGGCCGAGTCATCCACAAAGCCAGGGGCATCGTCAACGGCAATACGCTCGTGCTCAGCCACGGTCTCGGAGTGTTCTCCGTCTATTTTCATATGAACAGCTTCGCCGTGGGGATGGGCCAGAGTGTCTCGCGGGGGCAGCAAATCGGCAGCGTGGGCGGTACGGGAGGCTTTGCCCCCCATTTGCATTGGGAGACACGCTGCTTCGGGGGCCCCGTTCATCCCAAAGCTTTTTTGCAGCTTCCCGCTGACTGGCGCTAAAGACAGCCCCTGCGGGGCCCTTTATGGTTCTAGAAAGCGCTCCAGAAGCTTTTCAGCGCGACCGCGCCAGCATTCATCGCAATGCTTGGACAGGGGGGTTTCTTGGAGATTCACTTCAATCAATCGACCCGTACGCTGCAATGGAAAGTCGCAGACTGGCTGAAGCAACGACGAACTCCCAACCACCACCACCTTCTCACTGCCTTCGACCCACTCCAGGGCCTGGCGCACCAGCGCCTGGTCCAGCTCTTCGCCTTGCCAGACAACTCCGGGTCGTCTGGCGGCTCCTGACCAATGTTCGGCAAAGGCGTTGCCATGGAGCTCAAGCACCTGGCAGCCGGCCCGCTGCAGCAAACCATCTTGATTGAGAGTGACAATGCGCGCTCTGTGAGTACGCTGCAGCTGGCACAAGATTTCGTGGCCACGATTGGGCTGGCAGCTCAAAACCTGCTCACGCCAGGCCAGATAATCCGACCAGCACTGTTCCTGATTCAACAAGAAGCGCTGGAAGTCGTAGCCCGGAGGCGCCGGCACGCCGCTGGCACGGCTCAGACCGGCCCCCACCCAGAAGAGAATGCTCACCCGGGCCAGTTCTATTCGGCCGAGGGCGGACCCTGGTAGGCCCAGTCGCTGCGCACCCATCCGGCCAGGTGCAAAAGCCCCATACTGGCCGCCCCGAACAGAAAGCCACCGACGTGAGCCGCGTAGCCCACCGGGCTGGTCACTCCGTGCACGACTTGAAAGAGATGGCTCTGGCTTTGCTCGAAAAACCAGAATCCGATGGCCACCAGCGCGGGCAGCTTGAACGAAAAAAGCATAATCGGCGGAAACAACCAGGCGAAACAGCCGATTTTGATCCGGCTCTCGGGAAAGAGATACAGGTAGGCGCCCATCACTCCGGCGATAGCACCGGAGGCCCCAACGCTGGGGATGCGCGCGGCCGAGCCGCTCAAAAAATGATCGGAGAGCAAACTGGAGACAACGCCCGCCAACAGATAGAAAATCAAGTAACGCAAGGCTCCCAATCGGCCCTCCACGTTGTCGCCGGTAATCCAGAGAAACCAAAGATTGCCCAACAAGTGAGCCAGGCCGGCGTGCAGAAATAGGGACGTCAGCAGAGTCAGCGACCAGCCACTCATGGCTCGGTGACCGTAATGCACGATCCAATCCTCGCTTCGTCCCCATTGCCATCCCAAGACGAAGACAGCCAGATTGATCGCCATGAGGAGGTAGGTAACCCAGGGGGTCGCCTCACTGGGGGTATCATCCTCGACTGGAAAAAGCACGTCAGTCGGGCTTCTTGATGGTCTCTTTAGCCTTGTTGATCCAGCCGCCCAGGCTGTAGCTCAGATGATTCAGTTGCTGCCCGGCCCAACGTGTGCCGATGCGCACGGGCTGCATCGGCTTGGATTTCCAGAGTTTGGAGCTGTAGCCTACAACCGGCTCCAACAAGGGTTTCAGTCGCTTCTGCACGGCCTCTTCGGCGCGGTCGGCTTTGAGCGCCAGCGGATAGAGGTGAGGTGTGGCCCAGTTGGTAAAGCGGTCCACCGCCGGCTGAGTCTTCTTCCAGCGCTGCAGTAATGGCAGGGCCACGCCAGCCACCAGCAGTCCCACTCCGGGAGCCACGCCCAGTCCGGAGCTGATCAATCCGACGCCCATGGCCGAGAGTAAAGCTCCATGACCCTGGGCAGATCGAAATGGATTCTTCTCTTCCTGGCCCTGCTGAATGCGCGAGAGGCCACGCAAGGCATTGAAACCCAATGCTCCCAGTCCCAGGCCCATGACCACCCCGGTTGGAGCGTGCAGAAGAGCGGCCGATACGCTGGCCGAGGTGACCAGATCGCGCCAACCATCCAGGCGTTCGCCCCCTTTAGCGGACTGCACGTCCTGGAGCGCGCGCAACCCTAGCAGGCTTGCGCCCACCGGGGCCAGCGCGGCGCCTCCCGGCACCAAGCCCATAGCCGCGAAAGTTGCCGTAGCCATGGTCACTTCGGTGGCGCCGGAAAGCATCAATCTGGGCTTACCCTGACGGGCGCCTTCCACCAGCTGGGCCACGCCCACCACGCCTCCCAGGGCGCCGCCGGCCGCACCCAAACCGGTGGTCACGCTCCGCAGGCCGCTGGTGAGGTGGGTGGTGGAGACGTGGTCCACGCCGTCCACGCTGCCGACCGCGCTCTGCCAGGCCTTGGGGTCGACGACTGTCACTCCGGCCACTTCAATCGTCTTCTTGAGCGGCTCCACCACGTCGTCTTTAAGTTCCTTGGCCTCTTTTTCGCGCAGCACCCCGATGGGTGGGGACTGAGGCAGGCGGGAGCCGATTTGCATGCACTCAAATTACCTGGAAAAGGGCCTTTTTCCTGCGCTGCGAAGGCGCCGGCCTCATGCAACAGTATTTACCAACCGCCATCAAAGCGGCCCGCGCAGCCGGCCAGATCATCCGCGAGCGATTTGGGAGCCAACTGCAGGTGCGCCATAAGGGCCGTATCGACCTGGTCACCGAAGTTGATCTGGCCTGTGAGAACGAATTGCGCCGCGTCATCCTGGGTGACTGGCCGGAGCACGCCATTCTGGGAGAGGAAGGCGGTGCCCAGGGCCAATCCAACGCCCTCTGGATCGTCGACCCACTGGACGGAACCCGCAGCTTCGCTCACGGCTATCCTTTTGTGTGTGTCTCTGTGGCCCTAGAGATCGATGGCCAGATTGAGGTTGGAGTGGTCTACGACCCCCTGCGGGACGAACTTTTTCGGGCCGTGCGGGGAGATGGCGCCTGGCTGAACGACCGGCCCATTTCGGTCAGCTCGACTGATTCTCTGGAACAGGGCCTGCTGGCCACCGGCTTTCCCTATCACCTGGCCGAATTCGACAATGCCGCCCTGTTCGCCATGTTCCGCGATTATGTGGTGGGCTCCGGAGGCATCCGCCGGGACGGATCGGCTGCCTTGGATTTCTGCTACATCGCCAGCGGGCGGCTGGACGGCTACTGGGAATTTTTCCTCAATCCCTGGGATGCCGCCGCCGGAGCCCTGATCGCTGTGGAAGCAGGGGCGCGCCTGACCAATTTAGAGGGAGGCGCCTATGACATCCGCGTGGCGGAACTTCTCGTCAGTAACGGTCTGATTCATAACGCCATGATTGAGGTGGCGCGTCCGCATCTGGCCCAGATGAGGGGCTTACTGGGGTAGCGCCTCCAGCAAGCCGTCCACCTGCTGCAAGAATTGCTCTGTGGCCCCATTGAGAAAGTCCCACTGCTCCTCCTGGATGGCTCTGGCCATGCGCTCCAAAGCCAATATTGCGACTTGACCGCCTTGCAGAACGCGTTCGCGGGTATCCTCCAGCAGGTCGAGCTCCTCTGGAGAAAGCCCTTGTTCGGGAACTTTGAGGGCCTGGAAGTCTCGTAAACCTTTGGAGAATCGCTCACGCATCTGCTGAACCTGGCCCAGTACCTCGCCCGGTTGGCGCGAACCACCTTGCAAGCCTTCCAGAGACTGGACCAGGCTTTGCACATGGGAGGGCCAGGACACCACAGCCTGACCCAGCGCCTCCTCCACGTCGCTCAGTCGCGGCAGTTGGGCTGAGCAGTGAGCACAGCGAGCCGCCCCCAGCGGGTTTTCCTCCGAGCACATAGGGCATTGCAGGCCTGGCTGCTCTTCCTCCAGACGCTTGACCGTTTCATAGTCCTCAGTCAGTCTTTCGGCCCCACTCATGCACTGCTCAAGGCCGGCGTCCAGCGCTTCCAGGTCACCATCTCGGAGAAAGCCGGCTACAGCTTCCAGGCCCTGACCAATCTCGGCCAGACTGGCTTGCATGGAGGCGATCAATTCCCGCCAACGCTCACGGTCGGCGATCAGGGAGGGAACCTGAGGAATGCTGAAGGTCGCATTCTGATGAATCTGCTGACTGGTTTCCAGGCGCTCGGCCAGGTGCTCTTCGCTGAGTTCGCCCTGACGACAGGCCACCGCCACCCGGCAAAGTTCATGAACCCAGGGCAGCGGCGAGAACTTGGGCCGGGCTTCCTCAACGGCCTTGATGTCGGCGAAGACCTTGAGCAGCTCGACCAGCTCCTGACGAGCCGCATCCAGGTGGAGATTAGCTTCCTCCTCGCTCGGAATCAGGGCGGCCTTACAGGCCAGCTCGGCCTCATCACGCACTCCATCGATACGACGGTAGACGAGCCGAGCCTGTTGCTCCAGCTCCGGACTGGCAGGCTGAAAGTGTACCTGCTCGGCAAAATAGAACAGCACCTGTCCCATCACCAGATCCAGCTGCTGCTGCACCTTGACCAGTTCCTCGTCGGAGGAATGACCCTCCAGCATGCCCTGCACGGCCAACTGGAAATCATTGAAGGCGGGCAGGTCGGTGACGTGGTCGGGGTTTGTTGAGAATGAAATCATGCGGCCGACAGTTAGCTGAAACCCCGCCCTCCTCCTGTGCTCACAACCTTGCCTTGCCTGGCCGCCAGCCTTCGGGCAGGTTGGTTGACGGCCCGGGTGCAAGGCTTGCGGTTATGACTGCAGACGTGGTGGCTCAAACTCGAGCCTGGATTGAGAAAGTCGTGGTGGGTTGCAATTTTTGCCCCTTCGCGGCCCGCGAGTTGCGCCAGGGTGGG
Source organism: bacterium (assembly GCA_018266105.1). Lineage (GTDB taxonomy): Bacteria > Vulcanimicrobiota > Xenobia > Xenobiales > JADMJV01 > JADMJV01. The sequence goes on from JAFEBA010000017.1 coordinate 174,747, forward strand.
ATTCGCTACCACGTGTTGAGCGAACCGATCGAGAAGCAAGCTTTCTTGGATGAGCTGGAACGCCTGGATCAAGACGCGGGCATCTCCACCACCTTTCTGATTCTGACCCAGCCTGATTTAACTTTCGACGACTACCTGCTGGTGGTGCAGCAGGCTCAGGTCTGGCTGGAGGAGGCGGACTACGAAGGAGTCTACCAACTGGCCAGCTTCCACCCTGATTACTGCTTCGCCGACAGTGTCAGTGATGACGCGGCCAATTTTACCAATCGTTCGCCTCATCCCATGCTCCACTTGCTACGTGAGGAGGCCGTGAGCGCCGCCATCGATAGCCACGGGAACGCCGAGTCGATCCCGGCCAACAACATTCGTTTGGCCCGCCAGCACGGCCTGGCCTACATGCGCGAACTGCTCGAGAGTTGCCAGTATTCAGGGAGAACTCCTGATGACCATCTCCGAAGTCCTTGACCAACCAGGGCCGGGCCAAGTCGAAGTCTGGTTGTGCCATCGCTGGCATACACTAGGCATCGGGGATATCCCCGTAAGCACGCTGCACCGCGGATTCCTGAGCCTGCTTCTTTTCACCGACCTCCAGGCTTGGGAACTCTATCTGCACACGGAGCCGCATTCGTACGACCGCTTGACGGCTACAGGCGACGAACTCATCTCCCGGTTGCACGACCGGGCTGATTTCGACGCAATCTTTATTGACCCTCACACGCAACCCGAAAGAGCTCCCTTTCCTCCTTCCATGGTAGAGGATCTGGCGAACGCTCGTGATCCTCGGCAGGTCGTGAACGTCTTGCCGGCCCGCAGCGTAGCGGAGATACACCATTTTTTTGAAGACCAGGGCTATCCCACTCCGGCCCACCAGATTATCGAAGAGGGAGGCCAGTTGGTGGCCCAGTACGGCTCCTTTCGCTTCAGCCTGGTGCAGGCGCAAGCCCGCCCAGCCGACTACGGCCAGGGACCCTCGCTGATTTTGTGCGCTGGCAAACTGCTTGAGCGGTTACGGAACGAGCTGCAAAGCTCAAGCTCGGCTCGTGCCCACCCCCTCGCAAGATTACGAGCCTTGCAAATTCTGGATGAGTTTGAAAAGTTACTCTTGCCGGGCACTTCCAACGTTGACCGCGCCGCTCTGCGCTCATGCGAGGGAGCTCGCTTTGTTCGCGAACATTTCTGGTTGACTCACGACCTGGCCACCACTCGAGCCCACCTTGAAGCCCCAGCTGGCCCGCCGGAAGACTGGCGGGAGCCGACCGGTGACCTGGAAGAGGCGGTGTCGCGTCCGGCTCCAGGCCAGTTGTCGCTCCTCTTGGAGAGCCAATGGTGGGTCTGGCGCGGACAGGTCGGACTGGCTCCGATCCCGGGAGAAACCGTCTTCGCGTTCACGGGTCCGGAGCGCCTGACCGCTTTTCTCGAGCAACTTGAGCAGGCCCGTCACATGAGTGTGGACCCCGAACTGCGACACCTTGGCGACGGCTGGATGGCGGTTCCCGTGGTTCATTGGGATGATCGATATCGCAATGCATACACGACCCGGATGCGCGGGCGAGATTTACTCCATGCAGCCAGCCAGCCTGGAGCCTGCGAACTCATTCGAATGAACCCGGGCGGCGGTTTGGACTCGTCCTCTATAACCGCGAGCGATGCATTGGAAATGCTGGCCGGGCGGGATCCTCGGCCAGGGGCTTTCTTTGTAAAGGCACGTTCCCGTGCCGAAATCGAGGCTTATTTGAGCCAGAACTTCTTGAATCACCCCCAGCATCGCCAGGTAAGACTGCAGGGATGTCTGCTGGATGAGTATTCTGACAGCCGCAAGCGTTTCTACTTCTATCCCGTTGAATTAGAATGCGCCCAGGCAGAACTGGCGCCCGGTCGGACCAGCATCCTTTGCGCCGGTTGGTGGACAAAAGTTCTGTTTACAGTGAACTCCATTTGGGAGCCTGGACTGCCCGAGCAGTGGAGACTGCAAAAGCTCTGCTGGACCGCCGAAATGCTTAAACTGGTCGACCCCACCACCGACCGAATCCCCCAGAGCGAGGTTCGCAGCGCGAATGGGCTTTCGGCCGTACACAACAACCCGGCCTTGCTGGAAGGGGCCTGGCTGCGCGAGCTGCGGCAGAAGCTTGGGGGCGGAGTCCCGCAGCGAACAGAAGTCGAATCCAACGAAAAAGAACAATAGTTTACCTCTCGCCGAGCACAGTCAAGAAGCTCGAACCCTCCTTACGGTCGTTCCGCAGGCCTGGAGATAGCTCTGTTCAACCCAGGAAAGTCTCAAGGTCTGACCTGGGTCAAGGAAAATCACACAGTCAGGCCTCATCCTGAACTTCATGGCGGCCACCGAATGGAACTGGGCTCAGCTGGATGTCAGTGAGAACCTGCAGGTCTACGTGCGTGCGTGTCTGGAGCGATATGACTTGAGCCCCTCCAGGGTTGACCTGGGTGGGAATATCCAACTGGCCTGGTCTTTCTCAAGCGACCTCCCACCAGCGCCCCTGTGCGCCGAGTTCCTCGCCCACCAGGTTGTGAGTGAGGCCCCCTTCCCCGTGCACTTTTGCCTGGGAAAGCGATTACCTGAGGACTGCCAGGCCTGGATTGACGTCGGTGCTTTTCGCCCTCTTCAGGCCAATCCGAGGATGCTGGACGCTCGACTGCTGCAAGAAGGCTATGAAAGCTCCGGGTTGTTCCAATTTCACCGTCACTATTTCGCCCAGGACCCTCATACCCCCGAGCACTGGGCTCAGACCTACGGGTTGATCGTAGCCAGCGCCTTCCCTCACTGCATTGCGCCCTTTCTTCAGGACGACTACAAGGGCTGGCAGGAGGACGCCGGGCTGCGTCACTTTATCCGAGGGCTGCTCAGCCTGGGCTGGCATCCCCGCCACGTTGCCGGCGTGATGGCTCCCCGCCTGGGCTCGTGGGAAATCGCCGACCTGGCCGCTCGCTGCAGCGCCGGCCTGCTCCAGCAGGGACTGGACCAGCTGGAAGGATTCGACTGTGCCTCGGTCTGCCGACTCGGCTACTGCCCACCACAACCGCGTTGTCCCCAGAGTCTGGAGGATCTAAGGGGCCACCTGAGTACCGGCAGCTGGCAGCCCTGACGCGAGAATGGGGTGCGGGAGCCCGCTCATGCGTCTGATTGCCCTTAGCACTTCGGAGATGACCACCGACCAAGCCTGGACCAGGCAACATTTTTTTAACAAACTTGCATCCTTTCGGAAGTGGACTTTTGACGGCTTTGACTGGACACTGGATCCAAATAACAAAAAGGGGATTTCGCTTCAAATGATGTCGATGTATATGGGTGGCCCCCAGATGATGATGGGCCCCCAGATGATGATGGGCGGCATGGGCTGTATGGGGGGCTTCGGCAACCCGATGCAGATGATGATGATGCAGATGATGCAGCTCATGATGCAGATGATGGGCCAAATGATGGGTCAAATGGGCGGCCAGATGAACCCCCAGATGGCCTTCCAACAGGGCATGATGGACGGCATGAACGCCGCCCGCATGGGCAATATGATGGGCAACAACTTCGGCTCGCCGATGGGTGGAATGCCCTTTGG
>JAFEBA010000018.1 GCA_018266105.1 bacterium
CCGGAGATAGTTGACATCATACAGTCTGGCGCTGCTGCGAAAGTCCCGTCCGCTCCCGGTCGTCTTTCTGGGCCTGCGCCAATCGAGTCTCAAGTTCGGCCTTCTCGACCAGCTGCTCAAAGCGATGCACAAACTCCTGGCTGGCTTCCTGACTGGCCGTCCGGGCGGTCTGCAGCTGCTGCTCCAGCAGGGGGCGCTGCAGGTCCAGGGCGGACAGCTGGTTGTGCAGCTCGTCCCGCGACTTTTGTGCCTCCTTTACTTGCTGGGAGAGCCGCTTCGTCTGGCCCGCTAGCTCGGTCAGCTGCGCTGGTTCGGCGCCGGAGTCGGCGGGCAGCTGGGGCACGTTCTGCAGGCAGACGGGGCAGGGACAGTCGAGGCTGAGCTGGGCACGCAGCACCTGCGCCGAAAGTTCTTGTTCCAGCACTTTTTGCTCTCCGCAGGCCTGCTCGTAGCCGGTCTGCAGACCCAGCAATTGCACTTCCGACTCGGCCAGTTTTGGTTGCAGCTGGTCGCGCTGCGCCAGGTTGCTGTCGCAGTTCTTCTGGGCTTCCAGGTACTGCTTCTCGGCTCGATCGAGAGCGCGACGCAGGTCCAGGGCCGACTGCCAGTGGGCACTCTGACTGGCCTCTCCCAGACCGCTCAGTTTCTGCTCGCAACCCTGCAGCTTTTCCCGCGTCTGCTGCAGCTCGTCGTGATTTTTGGCCAGCTCTTTCTCCAAAGCTGCCAACTGCTTTTGCACCGGTTCCAGCGAGAGCGAGCATTGTTCCGCCACAAGCTCTTCGTAACCGCGAATGACCTCCTGAAGGCGCTGCATTTCCCTTTGCTCGCGCTCGAGGTTGGGGAGTTCGGCGGCCTGCAGTCGGGCGGTCTCCAAAGACAGATTGGCCTGCGTCAGCTGAGCCAATGCCTCGGTCAGGCGGGCCTGTCCGGTCTGCACTTGTTGTTGGGCCTGGGAGTGGCTTTTGCGCAGCTGATCCAGGTGCTGCAGATGGCCGCTCTGGCTTTCCACTTCGGCCGACCGTTGCAGGCGCTCCCGCAGGTTCTGTACCTCGTCTTCTCGCGCCGCCAGACTTTCCAGCTGAGCGGTGAGGGTCTGCAGTTGCTTGCAAAGCTCCAGATCTTGCTCCAGCTGCTGCAGCGTCCTGGTGGTCTCGGCCAGCCGCTGGGAGAATTCTTCGCGCTGCTGCTGGACCAGCACCAGCTGTGCCTGCAAGACCGGGACCATCGACAGGTCCAGGTCCGCAAACCCCTGCATCTGGCCTTCCAGGCGTTTCAGGTCGTCCTCGATGGGGCGCAGTTTGAGGGCCAGCCGGTCGTGGAGCTTGTCGTAGACTTCCAGTCCGGCCAGCTTGATGAGCAGGTCCTTGCGCTCTTTGGGCGTCTCCGGCTTGAGCAGGCGGTCGAACTGGCCCTGGGGCAGCATCAGCGTGCGGGTGAAGGTGGCGTAGTCCATCCCCAGCAGACCGACCAGCACGTCGTTGACGCCCTTCTGGGTGAGGCGTTCGTTGGAGCGGGCTCTGAACTCGCCCTCGACCAGGTAAAGCAATTGCGCCTCCTGGGTGGATTGGGTCTTGCCGCGCTTGACCACCCGGGAGATTTGGTAGGTAACGTCTTTGATCTGAAACTCCACCTGCACGGTGAGCTTTTTCTCGCCCTGGGAAATCAGCTTTCCGGATGGACTCCCGTCTCCCCAGCGCGGCGTTTTGCCGAAAAAGGCAAAGGTGATGGCGTCCAACAGAGACGATTTTCCCGACCCAGTGGCTCCCACCAGTGCAAAAATGCTCTTGTCGCGGAAGTCGAGAAACTGGGCTTCGCGGTAGGGCATAAACCCTTGCAGTCGCAGGCTAAGCAGTTTCAAGGGCGTCCTCCTTGAGCAGCGAGAGGAACAGGTCGACCAGTTCGCCTTCGGGCGCGCAGCCATATTCGCTTTGATGAAACTGGCGAAAGGTCTCGACCGGATCCAGCAGCTTCTCGGGCGCAATCAGGTCATTGGCGTGACTCTGGGAAGTGAGCAGCGTGCGCACCATCAGCGCGTTGGGCAACTTCTTACGGATCAGATCGGCCAGTCCGGTCTCCGGGGTTTGCAGATGCACAATCACTTTGTAGAGGCCGGGGCGTTGGGCCAGCTGGTCGAGTTCTTGCTCCAGGGTCTCGCGCTGCAGCTCCATCTGATGCAGTGGCTGAGCCGGCGACAGTTCCACAAATTCCGTTTCGGTCGGTTTGCCCACGCCCACTTCCACCCGATAGAAGCCGCGCGCTTCGCCGGCTTCTCCAAAATCCATAGGGCGCAGGCAGCCGGCGTAACAGCTCTTGATGGGAGCGGCCACCGTCTGCGGGGTATGCACGTGACCCAGGGCCACATAGTTGAGGTCCTTGGGAAAGATCTCCGAGGGCACGGCATAGGTGTCCGAGATGCTCAGTTTGCGCTCGGTGCAGCTGACCCGGCTGCCGTTGACCATAAGATGGCTCATCAGCAGACGCGGGGCTCCCGGCTTGAGCTCGTTGCACAGCACCTGCACCAGTCGGCGCACACGGTCGGCCCAGGTCAGCTTCAGCTCGTCCGCGTCGGACTGCTCGAAGCGAATAGGGGAGAGCAGGCGCTCGTTGGGCCAGGGCAGGCTGGCCAGATGCAGCGGTCCGGAACGGGTCTGAATGGTGTGGACCGAGCCAGTGCTCAGCTCGGAGACGATGGTCACGTTGGCCAGCTCGAAGACCGGTTTGAGGGCGTGCCAATGCCCAACCGAGTCGTGATTGCCGGCGATGACCGCCACCGGAATCTTCTCCAGGTAGAGGCGCATCAGCGTTCGATAGACCAGCTGCTGGCTGCTGGGCGGCGGCTTGGTGCCATCGAAGACGTCCCCCGCCAGCAGCACCGCGTCAACCTTCTCGCGCACGGCGTAGTCCACCAGCTCGCCCAGCGACTTCTCCAGCCCCTCGTCCAGGGAGCGCCGGCTCAGGTGGCGGCCGGCATGCCAATCGGCGGTGTGTAGCAGACGCATCGGCTATTGGACTCTCCCGGGAAGGTTCGACTGGGTGTAACCGCTAACTTTACTGCAGAGGGCAATGGCTGCCGGCGAGGAGACGTCCGATGTCCGTTTTTGACCTGAGTTCCGCGGAAAAACTGCAACTGGTGGAAGACCTGTGGGACGACCTGGCATCCGATCCCAGTCAGGTGCCTGTCCACGATTGGCAACGTGAGGAGCTGGACCGTCGGCGTGCCCGCCTGGAGAGTAGTCCAGATATTGGTCTCTCCTGGGAAGAAGTCCAAGCCCGTGTCCGTGCCCGACGACAGCCATAGACCGGTCTTTTCGCCAGAGTCGCTCGAAGATATCAGTCAAGCTTACGAGTGGTACGAGGAGAGGCGAACCGGGCTTATGGCCGTCTCTCATACTTCTTAGCACCCTGATAAGTGGCGTGGGCGCAGCGTCTAGCATCATCAGCTAAATCCTCAACAGGTCGTCGAGGTCGGCTTTGTCGGCGACCAGGTCTTGCTGCACTTCTTCGGCTCGAGTGGCCCAGGCGGGGAAGGGGAAGTTGAGCATCAGGGGCGAGGGCAGTTCCGGCTGGTGCACGATCATGCTGCCGGGCTTGATGATGGAGGCGCGCATTCGGTAGGTTCCGGCCAGCCAGCCGTAAGACGGCTTCTGGCTCTCGGCCGTATCCAGGCGCCCGGTGACGCGGAAGGCGGCGTTAGAGACGATGCGGTCTTCCACCTCGCTGGCGGTCTGCTCGGCGCCCACCAGCACGATGCCCAGACTGCGTCCACGCTCGGCCACGTCCAGCAAGATATCCTTGATGGGATTCCAGCCCTGGCGCGGGGCATATTTGTTGAGTTCGTCCAGCACCACGTAGACGCGTGGGAAGGGACTGGCTTTGGCTTCTTTGGCTTCAAAGAGAGTGTTGAGCACGGCCCCCACCACAAACGATTTGGCCCGCGAATGCAGTTTGTGAATGTCCACCACCGTGACCTGCCGGGTGGTGTAGTCGAAGCGGTGCTTTTCGGGTTGATCCACTCGGGCCCGCACCAGCGGCTCGATATAGCGCACGGACGCCTGCAGTCTGCGCACCAGAGCCTGCTGGGTGCCGGCGGCGGCGCGGCCGAACCAGGCATTGTCGTCGTTGTCGACGGCTGCGGCCAGAATGTCGGCCAGGTGCTCCAGGCTGCGAATGCGCTCGCCGAAGACCACCAGCTCTTCTCCCGGATACTGCCGGGCCTCGCGCTGCAGAATGTGAGAAATGCGCTCCACCAGAAATTCCAATTGAGAAGCGCCCTGGCCGGCGTCGGCAAAGAGAAAACGAAAGAGTCCCTGCTCGGCGAATTCGCGCAGGCTCCACACAAAAGAATGCACTCCCTGGCTGCGCACCACGTCCGGAATCAGGGTGCTGGTATCTCGCGGGGGTGCGTAGAAAGCCACCTGTTGAAAGGGCTGACAGGGCAGATCCATTTTCTCGTAGACCAGCCGGTGCTCGGGCGTGAGCTTGTTGTTGGGCTCGTCCAGGTAGAGCAAGTCCTCGCCTTTGACGTTGAAGATGACCGCGTGAGAATTAGCCACTTCTTGCTCGATCTTGCGGCTGTGGAAGAGGCTGTAGAGCAAGAACAGGGCGTAGCTGGTCTTGGTGGCCACACCGGAAATGCCCGAAATGTTGATATGAGCGCCTTTGACGCCGCACAGGAATTCGTAGTTGAGATAGGCCACTTCGCCGTTGCGCATCAGGCCGGCGGCCAGCTTGTGGTCCATCACGTCAAAATAGAGGGCCGTGTCCAGCTCCTTGCCGGTGGCCTTGTAGACGGGCGTGCCCGGCTGGGGAGGCACAAAGAGTTCCGGCTCCACCCGGGTGGTCAGCACCTTGCCCACATAGGCTGTCTCGACTGGCAGCACTCCGCTTTGCACCAGCTCTACGTCGGAGTCAAAGCTCAGCCCCTCGTGCATCTTCTCCACCGACTCGACCACGCCGTAGAAGCTCACCGTGCCCTTGCCCTCCACTTGCTGGGAGAGGTGAATGACGTCGTCCAGCGCCAGCACCTGGCCTTCGGAGACGAGCACGAAGAATTCCAGCGGGGCGGCCGGACGACGGCCTAAGACTCTGCCAACGGGGATCATGAAAAGGCTCCTAACAGGGTTTGTCGGTAGTTTCTTTGGCGCAGCGCCGGGTCGCCCAGGCGGTGGCGCACGGCCCGCTCCAGCACGGCGATGGGGACCAGGTTCTGGGGTGAGCGGGCATCGCGGTGGCGGCTGTTCTTGAGTTTCGGCAGCAGACTGCCGAGCTGATTGGCTCTTTTTTGCGCCTGTTGCAGTCCATAGTTGGCATCCATCTCCAGACGCACGATGCCGGCCAGCACGGTCTCGTCCTGAGCCGGAGAGTCGAGCCGAAGATACCAGCTGAGCCGGTGGTATTTGGTGTCCTGGCCCAGGCTGAAGATGGGCGTGCGCTGACCCGGCTGCAGCTGCCGCACCAGGTCCATCTCCTTGCGTTCCAGCAACTGCTGATGCTGGCTCTTGATATAGCCCAACACCTCGTGCTTCAAGCTGTGGGTGTTCTGCAGCGGCCCATCGGCAATCACCAGCTCGACCTCTTCCGAGACCCGGTCGGCCAGGATGGCTTCTGTCTCGCGCATCTTGTTCTGCAGCGTCATCATCAGGTCGGTGGCGTTGGCCAGGGTGGTCAGATTGGGCAGGGTCGGGCCATCCAGGGCGTCGACCAGCAGGTAGGCGCGCACATCCACGTAGCGCAGTGCTTGGGTGAGGGATTGCGGCTCCCCCGGCTTGATGACCAGGGCCCCACAGCCCAGCGTGCCGATGGCCGCCTTCATGGAGCGCGCCTCGTCCTCCAGACGCAGGTTCAGCTCCATGCGCCGCACCCCGTCGATCAGGGCCACTTCCTTGAGCGGGTCAGCGGGTTGCGGATCGTGGGCGCGCCACTCGCCCTCCAGGTCCAGCTTGACCTCGGCAATGGTCTCGCTGTCCTGGAGATGCAGGGAGGGGCCGTAGTCAGAGGACCAGGGGTCGATTTTGAGTCTCAGCATGACCATCCCTTCCTGAAACCATAGGGTTCTCTGCTTCGGTCGCCGGTTTCCTTTTAGCCAGTTGGCCATGTTTTTGGCAGGTCGGTCGGCGCCATTCGTTTGAGCTTACCGGGTAGTGCGACAAATTTTGTCGCACTAAGTTTGCCGCGATCCTTGGCTTGGGGACAGGGAAGGTTCGTGTCCTGGCTCGCGAAAAGGGTCTCATGCTCATGACCCACTTGCTGCAAGAAGAGTTGGACCTTGGGCGCGCCAGGTTCCAAGACAACCCAGACGGCGGGCTCTCGTGGCAAGAGGTGCAGAGTCGCGCGCGTTGCGGTCACGAGGGCGCCTCGCGATGAGCGCGCGCATAAGCTTGCTGGTCCTTTTGCTGCTAGTGACCGTCATATCGGCCAGCACGCGCTGGCTGGGCCAGGACTTCAGAGTGCCTGCGGAGCCGACCCCTGTCGCTCGCCCGTTGGAAGCGAGTCAGTCGGCTCTGGCCATCTGTGAACTGCCCTGTCCCCTCAGCTATCCAGATGATGGACCGCTCCCCAAGCCCTATGCGAGCAGTCGCGAGCTCAGAGCGGATTTGGAAAATCGAAACCATTGGGTGAAGCATCTGCTGGTCATGCCAGTTCGCCGCGCCGGCAAGCCCTTCGGTCTGCGCTTGAAGTTTCGCACAAGTCAGCACCCGTTCGGTCGGCTCGGATTTCGCAATGGAGACATTTTGCTGTCGATGAATGGTCACTCCATCAACGAGGTTGCAGCCTGCCCGGTCGTGGGTGACGCCTTGATGGACCCACCTCTGCGCTTTCAGCTCGAGCGTGCTGGTCGGGTGTGTTCTGTGGTCGTTGACCCGTGATCTGTCGTGCTATTGGGACTCTCCGCAAACGCATCCCCAGGCCGCGGCGGCCCCACGCCCTTCCAGCCGGAAGATCAAGGCTCGCTCAGAGGCTGGTGCCCCAGTTTCCACCCCGTCAAATCGAAGCGATAATTCGTCACAGTCGCCGTGCTGGCCAGGTTGTATCAAGAGAGCCGGAGGACTTACACGGACCCCAGCTCGTTGAGGGCCGCGCCGGCGCTGAGCTGGTCGACGAGGCGGTCCAGGGCGGAGCTGTCAAGCTGGGGCAAGCGTTCAATCAGGGGAGTGGCTTGCTCACCGAAACGCGCCGTGAGCAGCATTTCCAAGGTTAGGCGCAGCCGTACAAGGACCTCTTCGCGGCCCTCCTCTCGACCCTCGAGCCTGCCTTCTTCTTTCCAACTGGTGGTGATGCGCATCACGTCCTGCCTTTCTTCCTCTGATAGGGTAGTTTCCACTTCGTGATCAAAGATCCTCATTTCGGCCTGGTTCAGCCGCAGGTAGCTATCCACGAAGCGTGAGATCAGGGCCGACTTCTGCTGGTCTACTCTGAGCGTCGCCAGTAGCCGGAGGCTCTGCACTTTTACCCTTGGCCGGTCTTGCCGCTCAATTTTCATTCTGGCCAACAGCGCGCTGGCTACAGGGTTCTCGCGTTTGGCATAGGTCAGCCAGTCCAGTTGAGCCAGTTCCAGAGAGAGGTCATTGAAGCCGGGCAGCCAGAACAAACGTTCTCCGGGAATGGCCGCTTCCGTTCAGGAAGCCTTCCCCATGAATCGAGCCAAACGACGACGCCAACAGCGCGCCCACTGCACCCCTTCGGACCGGGACCTGCTGGAGCTCCGAAGCGAGCGTGCGGAAGCAGGTTTGCTCGGTGAAGCCCGTTTTGGAATTAATGCCAACGCTTTCCAGCCTCCCAGCCGTGAGTTGCAATCAGCCCTGCGCAACTCGTCGGCCAGGTTGTCGTGAAAGAGAAGGCCTACGCCTGGGCCTTCCGCCCACGATTTCGTAAGGGCGCCTTTGGCTGGAAATCTCAGCCCGCCATCGCACGGGTCAAAGAAGCGGTGACCGAGATCAAAAAGATGTCTCGCACGGATCCAATGCTGGCGGCTGAGGGCGCTATTCTTTTTCTGGAGAAAGTGTCGAATGCTTTAGAGCATGTCGATAGCTCCTCGGGAGCCATCGGCTCGGCCGTGAACAAGGCGGTGGCCGAGCTTTGCCGGATCATCGGGGCGGCGCCGGCTCCGCCGGAGGTGCGTTCTGCCTGGATGGAAAGGCTCTGGCAGGCACAGCAGTCGGATGAGATTCCCTATATCGAGTGTCTGGGCGAGGGTTGGGGAACCGCCTGTGGTTCGCCCGAAGTGGCCTCCGCCTGGGCCGACATCTTCTTGCCGGGCACGCGTGCCTGCTTCGGGAGCCTGAGAAGCGGCTACTATCAGGGCTGCGCCAATTGTCTATCGAGTTTGCTGGCTGCTGGCCGCTATTCCGAATTGCTGGAATTGCTCGAGAGTGCGCCCGACTATATGAATCCAGGCCACTGGCGCATGGAGGCGCTGTTGGCCGCCGGGCAAAATGACGACGATTCCGAAGCGGGTTTGTTGAGACAGGGCCGTAGCCTGGAAGCCTATCAGAGGTTCGGTCTGGTGACCAATCAAAAGTCGACCAATCTGGCCACCTTTCGCGCCATCAAGAAGAAATATCCCGAAATTGCTCCGGAGAAAATTCTACGGGATTTGGTGGCGCTACATCCGGAAGGGGCCGGCAAGTGGTTCGCCGCCGCCAAGGATGCCGGACTTTGGGAGCTGGCCCTCGACCTGGCCGCCCGCAGCGCCTGTGATCCGAAAACTTTGATCAGGGCGGCCGCCGATTTTGAGTTCAGCAATCCGGAATTCGCGCTGGGGTCAGCTCTGTTGTCCCTCCACTGGTTGGTGGAAGGCTACGGCTACGATATCACCGGAGCGCACGTCATGACCGCTTATTTTGCCGCCCTCAAGTTGGGCCAGCAGTTGGGGCGTGGAGACGAGGTGAAAGGCCAGGTTCACACTCTCCTGGCCCGGGAGCGCCCGGGTGGCTTTGTGGGCAAAGTGCTGAAGGGCGTCATCGCCCGGGGTCGCTGAGGAAGGCGGTAGGTGTTTGTAGCCCCCCTTTCAATTTGAGCCGTTGGGCCTGATCTGCTTTTAGAGCCAATGATTCGACTTGATTTAGAAATTGGGGTGTCAGTAGAAGTTGAGGCCAATAGCCAGGCTGGGCCGAAGCCTGGTCAGGATGCTTCCCCGGCTGTACGGGCGCCGAGAATCTGTTGGCCGCCAGCCAGGTCGGAGAGGTCGTCTGACCAGGCCCCGGCCGTGAGTGCTCTTAAGGCGAGCAGTGCAATACACAAAATCCGGATGGGAACAGCTTCTTGGGCGGAGGCCAGGTCCCTGGCTCAGGGTCCCGGTTTGGGTATCGAGCAGTTGCTGAGCGCTGGCTGAAGGGCGATTACCAGGAGGGCAGTGGATCGCCCCAGTGCCAGCCCGAGGGTGTGGACGGAGCTTCGAGCGGGGTCGTTTTTGGGGCCGGCACCGGCGCGGGGGGGTCGGCCTTTTCTGGAAGTGCGCTCAGGGGATCCCCCCAGGTCCAACCGGCCGGGAGCGGGTTGGACTCCTTGCGGGCGGGCAGGGCACTGAGAGGGTCACCCCACTGCCAGTCGGCGCCGGAGAGGGTGAGGCCGTCGCTGGGGCCAGTCTCGGTCTGGGCCCCGGCCCGGGTCTGGTCGGTGGGCCGGGAGTTAAAAACTGGGGCCGTTTGTCCGATTCGGTTCATCTTCATGGTGGGTTCTGCTCTCCTTCGTTTTTCCAAAGGCTTGGGACTGTGTGAGAGCATACCTGGTCGAGGTGATAGAAAGGTGTTGAGCGGGGAGAAAGCTCGACCAGTTCTTGAACACTTTTGTGTGGGTCTTGCGATACCGGGCTCGGCAATTAACGTTGGAGATCGGTCTTGGGGACGGACCTCAGGGGAGGAGCTGTACCCCGGTGCGGTCAGCGTCGACCAGGAAGCGGGCTCGACCCAGATCGGTGGCGCAATAAGCCCCTACCAGGGCAGCCCCGCTGACTGGGTCATAGGCGACCCGTGTGAAAGATAGCGTTCGGGGCCATTGCTCGGGGGTCGGGTCGGGGGTTAACTGGGCGTAGAGCTGGCCGGGTAGCCCCTCCGAAAGAGAGAGCTCAATTTCAGGACTACCCATCGCCTCCACCTCCAAGCCCGTCGCTTCAGGGAAAAACTGGACTTTGCCCAGCACCACCCAATCCGTGCGGTTGTAGGTGAGCTTCAGATGTCTGAGCACCGCCGTGTAGACTTCCAAATCCCTTTCGCAAACCGGCTCCCCCTCATCGCGCCAGGGTTTGACCTCGCGAGTGGAGACATCCATGGAAAATTCACGACCGTGAGCATCAGCCAGGTAGAGCTGACCGCCCCGGATATCCAGCTCGAGAATCATGGGTGCAATCGCGCTGCCGGGCTCGGCCCATTCGGGGATAATGTAGTCCCAGAGCAATTTTCCGCTGTTGGCCTCGCGCGCGACCAGCCGACCCCCTTCTGTCCAGGGGGCTTCATAGCGTACACCATCGAACTCTATCGGAGGGGGTGGTTCGAGAACCATCCCCTTTGCTTCGCTTTCAACAGCACTTTTACTTCTGGCTCCGCCCCAGCCGGCGCCAGGAAGTTATGCGAGAGACCCGCGGATCTCAGCCGACTTCCTACGGTCGCCGCTCTGGGCTTCAGTCTTTCAGGAAGAACCTGACCGGGGCGGAGCGCACCAGAATGCCTTTGCTTCCGGTCACCTCGGCTTCCAGGGTGTGATTGCCTTCCTGGGTCAGCTTTTCATAGGGGCGGGGATCCCATTCGATCCGGGAAACCCCGCCGCGCTGAGTCCTGAGCAGCTTGCCGTCCAGGTAGAGCCGGGCAATGGCGTCGGGATCGTCGGGAGTGAGGGTGGTCTGCACCACCATTTTGTCCTCTTTCTGCACCCTGGCGTCGGCCGTGGGAGAGGTGATGGTCAGGCTGCGGGGCTGTTTGAGCTCGGCGGCGCTGATTTTGGGCGCCCCGGGCTTGGCCACCGGGCTGTCGCGGTCGACAAAGGCGGTGATCAGGGTTCCCTGGTCGATGGTCACGTCATCGCCCTCCATAAAGACGAAGAAGACCGAGAGCAGCACGCCGCCCACGATGACCCCGGTTTCCTGGTCGTCGCCGGTTTCGTCGCGCACGGCCCGCAAAGGCACCAGCGAACCGTCGGCCGCGTCCACATTGTCCACGGAAATGTTGAGCGCTCCGGCCCGGCCAAAGAATCCGCTGCCTTCCGATTTGATCACCTTGCCGTAAGCCGTGGAGCCAGACGCAACCAGAATGCGTCCCTGGGCGTCCAGCACGTCCCGCTCAACCCGATACTTGATCTTGGTTCCCTCGGGGATCTCCCCGGAGACCATTTTCTCTTTGGTGGTCAGCACCAGCGGGGTGCCGTCTTTGAGGGTGGCGGGGGCCGGCTTGGACCAGCCTCCTTGTGCGATCAGGAGGGTGGTGGCGAGAAGGAAGACCAGTTTTTTCATCCGCCCCAGTTTGCGATTGAGGCTATGATTCCCCCCGTTTCATTTTCTTCCACCCAACAGGCTGAGCAGGAGTCCGCAACTGGCAAGGCGCTACCATAAACCCTCCCGAGTTGTCGTTCTATTTTAAGTTTCGCTGCGAAGGGTCAGGGTCTGGGCTTGAGTGGAACCGGGTTCGAGCACGACTTCGTCCAGGGCCGTGCGCAAACGAGCTCTTCCATTCCCCAGGCTGGCCTGGATATTGAGGTTGGCCTGGGGGCAGAGCACGGTCAGACTGAGGACAGCTCGCAGTTGTCCGGTGAATTGAAGCTGGTGGGGCATGAGCTGCAGGGCGCTGAGCGAGCTTTCGAAACTCGACTGTTGGAAATCGAACAGCAGCAGCGCGTCCGGCACCTTCCAATCGAGATTCAGGGCATCCTCCAGCACAATGTCGATCCGGGTTTCGAAGTAGCGGGGGTTGGCTTCCGGCTTGAGTTCGTCAGGCCCGGGCCGGCTCAAGCCCCGGCCTGGCTGGCTGAGTGCCATCAGCAAGTTCAGCTGGTCCTGAGGAGCGGTGAACCGGTCATTGATGCCCGTGCCGATGAAAGTGCTTGTCTGGAGTGGCTCTCGCAGGCTCAGGTGATTGCCCTGCTGGCGAGTTGTGGTGAGCATCAAGGGATTCCCGATGCTGCGGTCTTCAGCCAGCAATAGGTTGCCCTCAAGCTGACCTGGGGCTGGCAATTGGACCCGGAAGCTGGAACTACTCAGGCTGATTGTGGCTGAGGCAGGTAGTTGATTGAGCTGGAGGCCCTGGTAGCTCCAGCCACTAATGAGGTCGAGCTGAACGACCTGAGCGTCGGATTGGAAACTGAGAAGATACTCATAAAGTTGAATCATTCGGTGCGGTTCACGCTGAGTGCTGGCAGTCCTGGTGGCGGCAGGCTTGGGTCTATTTGTGCGGAAGGTTTCGGGATGCGACAGAAACCTCAGCGACCGCAACCCACTGAGAAGGTTCTCGACTACGATGATGGCGACCCTTACTCGTGCATTGCGGCCGGGCGGGAGGAAGAACGACTGCAGCAGCGGCTGCAGCGTTCGGTAGAGGAGTGCTACGGAGAACCGGAGCAGCGCCTGGAGCGACTGGCCGAGCAGGACCTGGCCAGCGTGAAAACGGCCCTTTACGATATTTGGGATCGCGAGCGCAGCTCGCAGAGCAATCCGGAGCTGGGGGACTGGGCCGCGGCCCAGATGGGCCGGCTGGGGGACCGCCGGCTGCTGGACTACGAGCGCCCTTAGTTTTTCTTCGGGTGGCGGAAGACCCAAGGGGGGATGGGGTCGGATTGGGCCCAGAGGCCGCGATGGCGCTGCTGAGCTTCCGCCTGAATGGGCATCCAGTATTCGGGCGCTCGACAGTAACGCGTGAAGACCCAGGCCTGGCCGTCGCGGACTTGACGCACATTGAGGTTGGTCCCGTCGGGCAGGTAGAGCTGCCCAAGTATGCGCCCGTAGCGATCCTGTCCCAAAGGAAGCAGATGGACCTGAGCGCCGTTGGGAATGAGCTGGCGCAGGGCCTGGCGGGATTCTGGACCGCCTGGCTGGCGCTTTTCGGGAGCATCAATGCTGTCCAGCCGCACTTTCTGAATGCCCTGTTGGGTCTGTAGTTTGACGGTGTCGCCGTCGGTGACCGACAGCACCCGAGCAGGTAGCAGCGGCTGAGCGGGCACCGCCAGTTGTACGGTCAGCCAGAGGCCGAGCAGGCGTGTGTGGATCATGGTCTACTCAGAATACCGCCTGGAGCGACATTTTTTGTCGCGCTCTTTGAAGGTTCAGGGTGTGCGCTGACCTCGGCGGTTTTGCAAGCGGGCCCGAATATTCTGCCGTTCCTGCTGGTCGACTTTTCCATCTTTGTTGGTGTCTAGCCGCGAGCGGAGCGCCTGACGGGCGGCTTCCTTTTCGGCCTCATCGAGCTGGCCGTCGCCGTTGGTGTCGTATTTGGCTTTGAGCTGGGCGCTGGCGGCCTGCCATTCAGCCTGGTCGATCTGGCCGTCGCCGTTGGTGTCGAGGGTTGTCTGTGCGCTGGCCAGCTGGCAGAGGGTGAGGAAGATGATGAGCTTTTTCATAGGTGTGAGTTTAGCATGGCTTTCACGAAGGTTCATGGGGGTTTTGTGAAGAGTCTGTGAAGGTCGAATTCTGCAAGTTTTGCCGCAAGAATGTAGAATGATTGGCTGATGTCCGAACTGAGCCCCATTTTGAAAACAATCCTGGAGCAATTAGGTCGGCAATTTGGGCAGGACCAGAAGCCAGTGACCACCCTGGCCTTGCTGCGTGAGTTGCGCACTCGTGGAAATTGCGGGGCCTGGAAAGTGCTTCAGCATGCCGAGCTCTTGTTTTTGGATTTACCTGAGCCTGTGGATGAGGGTGACTCAGGCATCCTGAGCACAAGCATGAAGGGTGCCTGGGTGAGCGCCGAGTTCCTGGCCAAATCTTCAAGGATGCTGGAGACCCAGCACCTGTTGCGAGGCTTGGCGCGCGAGAAGACGGGTGCGGCCGGACGCTGGCTTCGAGACAAAGGATTTGAGGAAGACCGGGTGGACTGGAGTCAGTTTTCGGACCCTCGCTCTCCGGCCGAAACACCGCCCGATCTGTCGGGTCAACGGATGGTGCATATTTTCGGCACAATCACTTATCTTGCAATGGGTATGGATGATTTGCTGGGGCCCTTCTTTTCACTGATGGGGCTATTATTCTTGACGCAGACGGTGGATTTGTTCAGTCGAGTCCGAGGCTGGAAGTTCGATCCAGAGCGATGCGCCCGATGCCGAACTGAACCTGAAATTCCCGCAATGCTAGATTCTGAGTCAGGCCTGTGCCGAGTTTGTGAACGCAAAGTGTTAAGCATTCCCGGTCGAAATTACCTTTTGCTCTTGCTTTTCCTAACCCTTACCTCTGCCTTCTATATGCAGCTCTACCAGCCGATTGGACTCGTACTGGCGAATTTGGGTTTGTCAATTTTACTGACCGGAGTGGCGACCTTTGTGCATGAATTGGGCCACCTGCTGGCTGGAGTGATTGCAGGCTACCGAGTGGTGTCTCTACACCTGGGGAGCGGCGATTTGCGGAAGGGCTTCAAATTGGGGCCCATCTGGATTTATCTGCAGGCCCAGCCTGTAGGCGGCATGGTGATGTCTCTAGCGCCTCGGACTCGAGCCCGACGTTGGCGTTCCGTGCTCTACTCGTTAGCCGGTCCGGGAGCGAACCTCTTCATGGCCTGGCTGATGTGGAAGAGCCTGGACGGACTTCCTGGACTGAATCTGAGTCAAGCCTGGTGCCAGGGATTGCAGCCAGCCTTAACCTTCTTTTACGTCAATCTGGCCATGGCCATCAATAACCTGTGGCCGCGCTATTCGGTCGCCGGAAGTCACGGTCAACTGCCCTCAGATGGTAGAGCCGCGCTCGATGCGCTGCGCGCCGGCAAGCAGGCTTCGCCCAAATTGCTTGAAACGCTCACCCTGCTTCAGGCCGGCATTTACCGGGATTTTGGCAATCACGAGGCCGAGCTTCTCTTCCTGGATGAAGCGGTGCTGGAGCCTGACCGGGCACAAAAGTTGCATCGGATGTTTCTGCTGGGCGAGTTGGAGCGTTGGGAGGAAGCTCTCGCGATCTTACCCGAATTGTTGGAGCCGGATGTCACGATGACCCCGGAGCAGCGCAGCGTGGAGTTGAACATGCTGGCCTGGTCTCAGTATATGTCCGGGGATCTCGAGCAGGCCGACCGTCTCTCCGCCGAGTGCCTGGAGTTGTTTTCGGAGTTATCCAATAATCTGGGCACCCGAGCGGAGGTGCTGGCCGCCCGTGGTCATCTGGCCGAGGCCAGGCCGATGCTGGAAAAGGCGATTCAGGTCAGCCTTTGTCACAGGTCGACGGCTCACAATTGCAAGGCCCTGGCGCGGCTGGCAGCTTTGCAGGGGGATCTGGGGGAGTTTGAACGGCTCAGCCTGTTGGGACGCAAGCTTGATCCCGAGAAGGCCGCTTATGCCTCAGCCCAAGATGCCGTGGAGGACGCCCGAGGTCGCGGCCACTGGGTGCCGAAGGCCGGCGTTGGCCCCCCTTAGAAGCGGTGGGCGGCGCTGCCGAAGCGGTCGGAAAGGGCGCTGGCGTGGACGCGCAATCGGTAGGGTTCGGAGCTTGGGGGAATGGGCAGCTCGAGGCTGAGGTAGCCCTGTGCGTCGCTCTGGTGGAGGCCGAGGTAGAGACCCGGGTTGAGCGGGGGAGGGTCGGGTGGATGCGCGGGTTCGGGTGGGCTGTGAGGCTGGCGGCCGGGCAGTCGGTCGAGGTTGCTGGTGAGTGTCAGCCAGCACTCGGGTTGGGGCAGGAAGGTGGAGAGGGGGTCGGGGCTTTCCCCAAGGTCTTGTTCAAGCAGGACCAGAAGCTCTGCCGGGACCGGGGGATGAACCTGCACCCGGAGTTGCCCGGGGGCGGGCAGGCTGAGGGTCAGCTGGAGGCGGCGGTGTTCATCAGACAGGCCGAGCAGGGCCTGGGCCTGGAAGTGACCCTGAGCGCAGAAAGCATCGGCTCGCACCAGAACGGCGGGCTCCATGCCCGGCTGGATGGGAAAGCTCCAGTGGCTCCAGGGCTCGTCTACGCGGCGGTTCTGGAGTTGCAGCAGGGAGCCGCGCCACAGGCCGAGCAGGACATGGGCGGGCCAGCTCTGGAGGCCCAGGCGCAGGTTGAGGGTCTGGCCGGGTTGCAGTTGGCCTTCGGGCAGCTCCAGAGCGCAGCTGGGGGTGGGACTTTCGGGCGGGGAATAGCGCTGCGGGCTGGCCTTTGCGCCCAGTTCCAGTCGGTAGTCTTCGCCTTCCGGGCCGGGAGCCACCAGGCTGAGTTTCAGGCTGCGCGCCTGCCACGGCCAGCGAAAGAGAAAGCCGCCATCGGGGCTGAGGGGCTGGCGCATCGTCTGGCCCCAGCAGGTCGCTTCCAGATAAGGGGCATAGGCGGGTTCCAGCGGGGAGGCCGGACTGTTCTGGCGGCGCAGCCAGCCGGCCACCACCAGCTCCTGGCTTTCGTTCAGGTGGGTCTGAAGCAGAAAGAAGCGGCCGCGCTGCCAGCTGGCCTGGGGCGGCTCGGCGTTCTGAACCAGCACTTCCATCTCCCCCAGGCGCCCCAGCTGAGGGGCTTCGCCATCACCCAGACCGATCCATGAGCGCCCGATTTGATTCAGGTGGTCCAGCATCCCCGAGGCGTCGCTCTCTCCGCTGGGGAAGACCAATCCGGCACAGGGCCGGGCCTCACTCAGGTGGGTGGCCACCAGGAAGCGGCGGCGGGGCAGATGGTAGTAGCTGAGCCCCAGATTGCTGACGTCCAGCAGCAGACTCTGGCGCCAGCCGCCCTCGGCCGCCAGTTCCACGGCCACGAATCCGTGGGGGTGGGGCAAGGCGGGCGAGAGATCAACTTGCACCAGGCCCTCGGGCTGGTTGAGCTGGAAGCAATGCTCCCATTGCTGCAGTAGAAAGTCTTCCTGATTCTCGGTGCCGTCATAAAAGGGGTCCACCTGCTCGCGGTTGAGACGCTGCAGGCGCACCTGCAACTGGCTCACCTGCTGGCAGTGCACTGGCAGCAGGGGGCGCTGCCAGGGCAGGGTGGCCTGGCGTGGCGGGGTGGCAAACTGGGCCAGGGGCACGGTCAGGACCAGCTCTTCCAGTTGTTCTTGCTCCTGAGCGTCGCGGTAACGCAGTTGCAGCAGTTGGGGACCCGCCTGCAGTTCCAGTTCGACCGACCATTGCTCGCGTTTCTGCAGATGCATGTGGCCTAAGCGGCCTTCCAGAATCTCCACGCCTTCACGAAAATCCAGCAGTGCCCACATGCGAACGCGGCTTTGCTGGCGCTGGAGCCGGAAGCGCTGGTCGGTTACGATGCTCATCTGAGTTCCTCGCGAAGCCGGGCGGCCAGGGTCCAGAGAGCCTTTTCGTCCGGGGGATAGGCCCAGTTCAGACGTTGCTGCAGCTGGTCGGGGGAGATCTGCTGCAGCGGCCTGGGGTCGATCAGACGCCAGATGGTCAGCTCTTCGTTGCTGGCCACTGCCAGCCGGCTGCGCCGACCTTCGTAGGCATACTCCTGGAGCCAGGAATCGCGCAGGCTTAACAGCAGCTCGCCGCTCCGGGCTTCCCAGAAGTCTCCATTGCAGCCCAGCAGGCTGTGTTGGTCCTCGAGTAGCAGGCTGATGTTACCGGTGGCTTCGGGGGCTCGGTAGGAACGACAGACCTGATCGGGGGCCTGGCTGAGCACTACCTCGCCGTAGGAGCTGGCGGCCGCCCACCAGTTGCCGGACGGTGAGCAGGCCTGGTGGCGCACGTAGAGATGGGTGGGTTGGCCTCGCAGCGTCCATTCCGAATTGCGGTTTTGGATCGGACGGGGTTTGCCATCTTCCCAGTCCAGCCAGCGGTACTCGAAGAAGGCCCCGCGCTGGTCGATTTGCAGGTCGCCGCCCGGGTGTTTGAGCTTCCGACACCAGCCGGACCGACCGTCCTCTCGATGGTGCAGAGCCAGGCACCGGTCTTCATGGGAGGGGCCGCTGAGAACCGCAATCCAGCCGTTGGGTGGAAAATAGAACTGGATGTGCTGATGGGGATGCTTCAGGCGAGTGGACCAGAGCATTTCGGTCAGGGCGGCGTCCCAATACTGCACACGGGTGCGGGTGGCCAGCACCAGTCCCGGGCCGCGGGGGTCGGCGGCCAGGGCCACCAGATCCGGCCAGTCCCGCCATTGGCGCTCGAAGAAGAGGCGGCTGGCGCGCGCGCCAATGATTGCGAAATCCACTCGGCCCGGGCAAAGGGCGATGTTCTGCCGGTGCCGCTCGGGCCTGATTTCGGCCAGCAGCTCGGGTTGCAGGGCGCGCAAAGCGGGCTCCAGCAGGTCCTCCCAAGGGCCGGGCAGATCCTTGAGCAGCGGCAGCGAGCGGCGCAACGGCAGGCGCGGCAGTATGCTGCGCAGTTGCTGAGGTTGGATCCGGCTGAGCAGCTCGGCCCAGTCCGAGGGTGAAAAAGAGCCGACCTGAGGATTCTCCCAGCGGTTGATGAGTGACAGTTGCTGTCGCTGCACCAGCTGCTGGCGCAGGCGTCGGGCCTGCTCGGGCTGGAGTTGTTCCAGCAGAGGTCGCAGGTCGCCAGCCGGTTTGCCTTCCAGCCAGTCCAGCAGCGGCAGCCAGGCTTCAGGCCAGGGGTGGCGGCGCAGGCCGGCCACCAGACCGGGACGAGGCTGGTCGACGAGCAGCAGTGCCAGGTTTTGGCACCAGGCCGGCGGCAGTTCTTGGGAAAGCAGTTCAAGCAGGGGTTCATCGTCGGGGCATTCCAGCAGCCCCGGCCAAATTCGTCCGGGTGGAAAATGAGCCAGATCGTGCCAGCGGCGCTGGCTCACGGCGGCCCAGACCCATTGGCGATGGTCCCGGTAGGGCTGGCAGTCGGAACTCAAAGAGCGAAGTTCAGGATGCCGACGACTGAGGGCAAAGAGGCACTGACTGCGGTAGGGGCGCACCCGCGGCCAGCAGGCCTGCAGCAGACCGGCCGCATCGCCCGACGGAGAGTTGCGGCGCAGGCGTTGGTAAAAGTGAACTTCATTGCCCAGGCAGCACACCAACCAGCGGTCGTTGGGGCTGACCGCCACCCGGCAGTGGCCCTCGTTGGGGGACCGGAAAAACTGCAGCAGCCGGCCGCTGGCGCTGGAGTAGACGGCCAGACCCTCTTGGCAGACGGCCAGCACCAGCCGTCCGTCACGGCTGGCGGTGAGATTTTGTCCGGAGTGGGTGCGCAGGCAGGCTCCAAAATCTTGCATCAGGCTGCCGTCTTCCAGCGACCAGCGCGTGAGCTTGGAGCCGGAAGCAACCAGGAGTTGTTGTTGTCCGGGCAGGTGCAGCCAGGAGGGGGATGGGCCGGCCACCTCCTGGGCTCGGGCCAGCACGCGGCCGTCCTCCCAGGCGTGGTAGGTCCAGTTGCTCTGAGGGCACCCAAGAACGTAGCCGGCTGCACCGCGGGCGAAGGCGGTGAGGTCCTCGGGCAGGGGCGCCAGCTCCAGGCCATCCTGCAGCCGATAGAGGCCGGAGGGGCTTTTGAAACGGCTAACCACCACCGCTTCGGATTCGGGCAGCTGGCCCATGATCTTGTAGCCCCGGGATTGCCAGACCAGCTGGCCGCTGCCGAGGTCAAAGAAGAGGATGTTATCATTTTGCCAGATGGCCAGCCGCTGGCCGATCGCCCACACCTCGGACAGGTATTTGATCTCAGGGCTGGCCGCAAAGCGGCGGTGGGGGCGGTGGCGACTGAGGTCCCAGAGCTGCCAGTGTTGGTCTCGGGTGGCCAGCATGCGGTCGGGGCCGGTCAGCCAGCCGCGTTGGAAATCCAGCTCCACCGGGGTGGCTTCGGGCAGGTCCCAGAGCAGGTTGCCGGTCAGGGCGTAGTCATCCTCCAGGCTGAGCTGCCAGGTGAAATCGCCGCTTGGGGTCCAGAGGCGCTGGGCGCACAGTTCATAGGCGTCCTCATATTCAGGCGCAGCCAGCCAGGCGGCTGCCTCTCGGGTCTGGCCGGCCAGTTGCAGCAGTTGACCAAGGTCGCGGTGCCAGTCGCTCATGACTGCTCCTGGAGGGCCTTGAGCCAGGCCCGCAGGCGCTCGGGGAGATATTGGTCGGGCTGCGGGGGAGACGAGTCTTGCAGCGGCGAGAACTGCAGCTGGCCGTCTTGCAAGGCCAGCAGCCGGTCGGGGGCGAGCACGCAGGTCTCGGGAAGGCGGCCCAGCCGCTCGGGCCGGAGCGCGTCCAGCAGCCAGGCTTGCTGGCCGATGGTGACCCGAGCGTAGCCGTGGCGGGCTTCTTCCAATTGGAGGTCTTCGGCCTCCAGGCGGCCGAGTTCGCGGCCTTCCTGCAGGCTGTAGAGAGCCTGGCTGCCCTGCACGATCAGACGCGGGCCGTCCTGCACCACCCGGCGCACGGCCGAGAGGTTGCAAAAGCGATGGACGCAATCTCCGGTCTGGGGATCAAACAGGCTGACCGTGGCGTGCAGGCCCAGCAGAATGGTGCTGCCCAGGCGGTCCAGGCAGCCGGCCGCCAGATAACCGTCGTGAAAGCCGACCCAGCTAACCTGACCGTCCTGTTCGGCCTGGCAGAGCTGGCCCAGGGTATCGGCTTCCCAGATCTGGATTTTCTCTTTGTGGGTGGTCGCCAGCCAGCGGCCGTCCGGACTCCAGGCCAGAGTCTGGCGAGCCCAGCTGCCTACGAATACGGGTCCTCTTGAAATAACGGGCTCGGGAAGGTCGGTGGAGCCTAGCAGGGCGGGCTGGTTGCGGCGCAGGCAGAGCACCCGCAACTGCTGGCCGTGGGCGTGAGCCAGGCGGGTGGCGCAGGGGGAGAGCGCCAGCGGGCCTTCGGCGATGGCCTGACTCCAGAGGGTGCGACCGCGGGCGTCGCAGCAGCTGAGCTGGCCGTGGTGACGCAGCAAAAGGCCTTGAGGGAGAAACCAGATTTGTTGAGGTTCTGAGTCCGTCTTGCACTCTCCCAGCAGGCACAGTTCGGGGTAGCTCCAGATTTGCAAGCGTTTCTCATTCCAGAGCAGCAGCCGGTCGGATTGGGGGCTGAGCTGTAAGGAGTGGGCCGGGGTTTCCATGAGGCTGTCCCATCGGGGCACAAAGCATCGGATGGGAGCGCCGTCGAGCAGCTTGAGCAGGCGATGAAAGAGGGGCCGATTGTGGCGAGGTTGCCAGCCGCTTTCGGCCAGTTTCAGCAATTGCTCAGAAGCCTGTCCCGCCGGCAGGGAGCGCAGAGCCTGCCAGCTCACTTCCGGGTTGTTGGCCAGCGGGTCGTCCAGGCCTCGGCGCTGGAGTTCCTCTTGGACAGGCCGGGAGAACTGGCCGTCGTGCTGCAGCTCCTGGAGTTCCTCGCTGGGAAAGTCTTGCAGACTTTGACCTTGGGCCAGAGCCAGCAGCACCCGCAGGCCGGGTTGGTGGGTGGTCCAGCCGCGCTTGAGCCAGTGGCGACGCAGTTGGGGCTGGCGAGTTTGGGCCCAGAGCCAGAGAATGGAGCCGGGTTCGCCGGCCAGGGCGGCCAGGATCTGGGAGTGGTATTCCGGATAGTGGCGAGCCAGTTCCAGCAGGCCGGCGGCCAGACGTCCAGGCGGCTTCGGAATTCGATCCCATTCGTTGATTTTGGCGCGCAAGAGCAGGCTCAGGGCGACTTGAAAAGGGAGCCCGACCAGCTGGCGGCAGGCCAGCTCGCGCCAGTTGGGCTGGCCCAGGTAGTCCAGCAGGCGGGCGGGGGGCAGGGGGCGCCCAGAAAGCAGGCAGCTCTCTGCCCAGCCGGGCTGGCCTTCCGCCGGTAGCCAGCCCAGGTCCTGCACCAGCTGGGCCAGCTGGGCTGGACAGTCGGGGCTGGCGCTGTGGCTCAGCATTCGGTCGCGCTCGGGGGTTGGATGGCTGAGGCAGTCCAAGATCTCGGAGTAGTGGTGCTCGAGTTGATGGATGATCAGTCGGTCGGCCCCGCTTTGGAGAAGGCGCTGCCAGGGTGGGCGGCCCCAGGGGCTCAGGCGATCCAGTCGGCCGGCCTCAAGCTGCTGGCGGGCGGCCAGGCTGGGGGGGCAAAAGGAGCCGGTTTGAAGGGCCTGGAGAGCGGTGGAGGCGGCTTCGGGGGGCATCCAGCCAAGGGATTCAAACAGCCAGTCCCAACGGGCCTCGTCTCTCCAAAGGGTTACGACGTCGGTCCAGCTCACTGAGCCCGCTTCGACGGCCTTTGGGAACCCGCCTGCGGTGCCCAAAGCACCCTTTGGAAACATTTTTTAGGGCACGGGTTGTTTTGTGAGGGCCAAGATGATAAACTGGAGATCTCGTCGCTCGCGGTCTTCGCAACATTGTTAATTCTAACAGCCTCGAAGAATGATTTTGGAAGAGGACGCGACGTGATTGAGCTGAAAACGCCCGACGGTATTATTAAGTGGAAGTTCGGTAAGCATTTGAAGGGCGAGGATCTGGCGCTGGAAGTCTTTCGGCGCCCCCGTCCGGGCCTCTTTGGCCGGGAACCCGGTCTCCCCTGTGAAAAGGCCCATCGGCGCCGGGATAGCTTCTTGCATCTGGCTGAGACCATCTGGCCCAATTTCGAAGTGGTGCGGGATACCCACCCCATGGACGCCGGCGGCTAAACGGACGGGGCTGGCCGCCAGCAGGGCCGAGCCCACGCCGTGGCCGACCGCGTCCAGCAGCAAGAAGCAGAGGATGTCTTCGTTGATGAGGCAGTTGAAGCAATCGCCGCCCACGTGGAAGGCGGGACGCAGAGCCCCAGATATGGTCCACTGCCCCAGGCTCATGTCTCCGTGGGGCAGGCCTTCTTCCACCACCAGGCGGGCCATCCGAAGCCAGTCGGATCAGACCGCTCCGAAGAGTCGAGGCACGGCCTGCTCAATCAGGGCCACGATCGCGGCCGGTTCAAAAAGGTCGATTAACTCCTCGACCAGCTGGAGCAAGAGCTGGGACTGGCCGGGAAAGCAGCCTCAGCCCTGAAGAGTTCGGCCCGACCTGCGAGCTTTGGAAGCGGCTTGAACCACCCAGAGCGTGTGCACGTGCGCCTTGGGGTTCAATTTGACCGGCATGTAGCGCCGCCAGCCGGGGAGCTGATCGGAGGGAAGCCTGCGAGCGGCTCGGCGGGTGGGGTCCTCAGGTTGGAATGAATGCATGGGCAACCTCATTTCGGCAAAGCCAGGCACCCTGGGAGATGGCTTGGTTTTAACGGGATATCCAACACCTTTCGTACAGGCGCTCCGCTCTTCCTGCAGCCGGGAGGCTATTTAGGACCTGGGAGCTGGAGCGCCGCATCGGCCGCAGAAGCGGTGGTCAGGCTCCAGCCTGGCTCTGCAACCAGGACACAGGCGCTCCAGTGGGGTGCCGCAGTGAATGCAGTAGCGGCTTTGTGGCTCGACGGTGCGGGCGCAGTGGTGACAGTGTGGGGCGCTTGCGCCCGGACGGGCCCAGGCCAGCTCCAGCGGCTCCAGTCTGACCAGCCAGCTCTGGGCTCCCTGAAGAAGCTGCAGCTCGTTGCTGGAGCTGAGTTCAAAGATTCGCTCACCGCCGCAACCGCTCCAGGTGCCGCAGAAGAAGGCCCCCCTGGCGTCCTGGCTGAGGCTGAGGTGATCCTCTCCCTGACTGTTGTGCAAAGCCAGAATTCCGCCAGGTTCAAAAGGGCAGGGCGTCCAACGGCCCTGCCAGTGCGAGCCCTGGGAGGCGGAGACGCCCACCAGCTGGGCCAGAACCAACAAACCCTCTCGGATAGAGAGGGCGTTCGCCTGCTCCAGGCCCCGACAGAATGCATCCAGGGCCCGGGCCTGTTGGGGGCTGACTTGACGCGGTTGGCTTTCAAGGGGTTGGGTGCTGTTCACGCCAGTCCTCCAAGAATCGCTGTCGCGGCAGGTAGCCGTAAAGGGCGTGAGATTCGGAGATGCCCTCCTCGGGTTGATAGTAGCGGTAGCCCACGGATGGATCGTAGCGATAGTCGGGGCCGGTATCCAGCTCCACTCCCTCCAGTTGTCGGGTCAGAAGTTCTGAAATCAGGTCCAATCCGGGGGCCACCGAAAAGCCCAGACTCGCCAGCAGGGTGCGCAACACCACATGGGCGCCGCGTCCGCTGGCCGTCAACCAGTATTTCCAGCGCAGGAGAAAGCGCCGTTCTCTTTCGTTGCTGTAGAGTCCATCGGGGTGCAGATACTGGTCCTCCCGCCAGTGCTGTTCCCACCAAGGGTCCAGACCCCGTGGGTCCTGCATGGGGTCCATGCCCGAGAGGAAAATGCCGCTCCAGGCGTGGATGAAGCCAAGCCGGTAGTTTTCAAACTCGATGGCGTTCATGCTGCTGACCACACCGATCCGGTCGGGGCTTCCGGCCCGGTAGTGGCGTCGGGAGCAGAGCCATTTGCAGATGCGATTGCGCAGTTCGGAGCAGACGAAGAGGCGGTAGAAGCGGTCCTGGGGTTGGTTGGTGTCGTGGCCGGAAAGAGCGAGGGTTACGTTCCAGAGCGGTCCGCGCAAGGCCGGCACCAGGTGCAGCAGGGCCAGGCCGACGGCCGAGGCGGTTTGCAGGGTTTGCAGATAAGGGCCGTTTCCAAAACATGGATTCGTCAGCTTTAGCTGGCCTTCCTCAGCCATCAGGTCTTGCAGCAGGCGGCTGAGGTTGGCGGCCACCTCCAGGCTGAGCGTCAGCGCCGGGCTCTCTTGTTGGTTCGGGCTTTCCACTTTGAGGGCTAATTGGAAGACGGTTTGGTCGTAGTTGCTCCAATCCAGGCCTGTGTAGGTGAGAACGAACTGGCAGGACCCATCGGGTCCGGTTCTGGCCTGATTGATGGGCGGGTCCAGGCGGGCCGTTCCGCTCGTCTGGATCTCCAGCCGGAGTTTGCTGTCGGCCAGAGTCTGGCTGGAGTCACCGTGCAGGAAGAGCAGGCACCAGGCTTCGCTGGTGGCGCGTTTCAGGCCGGGCACCAGCCAGCAGCGCAGGTCCAGGAAGCGTGGTTTGAGAGGCTGGTCGCGCAGCAGAGGCTGCTTAAGGTAGTTGGCGGGAGCGCTGGCCGAGGTTTCCACCTGCAGATGCAGGATGAGTTCTTGAGAGCGGCGCTCGGGGGCGTCCAGCAGGGGTTTGGGGGTAAGAAAGGTGAGCAGTTGCCCGCCTTCCTCCAGGCTTTGCGGGGGCAGCCAGTCAAATCCCGGCAGGGCCTCGCCCTGCAGTTTCCATTCCCAACTCCACCACTCGGGTCGCACCAGCTGGATCAGTCCGATCTCTCGCGTTCCAGGCTTGTCGCTGCGGCAGCAGGCCAGGGCCAGCTGGAGCTGATCCTCGCCGTCGGTCACCAGCTCGAAGCCTTCCAAAGTCAGATTGCGATAAAAGCGTTGGCAGGGGTCAGGCCAGCCCTGGAGGATCATCTCCAGTTGCGGTCGGACGCGATAGGACACAGTGGCGGTATAGATCTGACCGTCGGCAGCGCCGATTTTGAGGGTGGCCTGGATGCAGCCGTCGTGGTCGGCCAGGTCCGGGCCCAGAAAGGTTTCCAGGTCCAGTGGGGCGACCCGCAGGGTCAATTGACCGGGGCCTTGCTGGAGAAACTCCTTGAGCTCCAGAGCGGGGGGCTTAAATTGCAGGGTGGTGTTACCCGCATGAATTGGAAATCCAGGTTCGATTGGATGGTCTGGTTGGCCGGGCTGATGAAAGCAGGCGATGATCTCGGCAAAATCCCAGCCCTGGCGATAGAGCACGTCTTGACTGGGGTGGCCGCGGACCCAGGCGCTGAGCACCAGCTGGGGTGGAGTCAGGGTCACCTGAACCTGGGCGCTGGTCCGGGCCAGACCGGCCACGGCCGTGATCTGAAGTGGGGGGGGCTTTTGTTGGCCTGTCAGCAGCACCTGACAGGTCAGGCTGCCCTGGCCCTGGGCCGGTTGAGCTTGCAGACCGGGCGGGGCCTGAATGGAGATCAAAGCATCGGGCGCGGCCACAGGTCCGGCTGCAAGGTCAATCCTCCAGGCCGTAATGGTAAGCCCGGTGCTTTGTCCGGGCGCCAGCTGCAGCGAATCGGAGCTCAACTGTAGGGCGTAGCGTGGGGGATCGTTCTTTGGGTTTTGGCGGGTCTTGAGCTGTCGCCGGGCGATGGCCACCACGGCCGCTGCTCCTAGAGCGCCGGCTCCGACCACCAGCGTCCAGTCGGGAAGCGAGGACTGACCCGGAAAACCCGGCCGGCAGCCGGGAAAGAGGTGGGTCAGATAGTCGTCGCGTTCCTGAGCGCTGGCGAAGGCCTGTTCGACCGGAAAGGGTCCCTGCTGGGTGACGCGCTCGGGATTGGTCCACTGGAAGGATCCGAAGTTCCAGACTTTCCCCATGGAGTTAAGTCGGCAAAAGCCGTAGCGGGTGGTGGGCGGCTGCTGGCACCGCACTTTCAGGCAGGCCACCACGGCGCTGGCTTGGACCGGGTCAGGTATGCGAGGGTCGTGCAGCTTGCGCAGTTGCAGCTCAGAGACCGTCAGGGATTCCCCGATTTCTTGGGATAGGGTGGGCTGACGGTTCTTCCAGGCGGTCTGGATGTCGGAATCGGTGGGCATGCCCAAGGAGGGCAACCACCAGGGGTCGGCCGCGGCCGCCCAGGTCCAAGCCAACCAGAACCACAGCAGCACGAGTCGCCTGAGCACATGTTAATCCTGGCCGAGGGGGGGGTCAAAGAACTATGACGCGGATCAAGCGGCCTGGCATTCCTCCAGCAACTGGTCCACGCGCTGGGCGTGGTCTTCGATCAGCTCGAGGGTGGCGTTGGCGAAGGCGGCACCCCCGGCTTCCAGTTGCCCCAGCAGGGTGTCCACGGTCCCGGCCAGTTCCACATAGACCTTGGCCGAGGCGGCGATGACGGGGCTGTCACCCAGGGCGTGGAGCTGGTCGGCCACACGCCAGATGCCGTCCAGGAAGCGTTCGCAAAAGTTGAGCAAGTCGTCGCTGATGTCTCCGTAGGCCACGGCGCTTTCCACTCGCTGGCGCAGTTCCATAACCTTGGCCCGCATTGGTTTAGGACCATTGCTCTGGACCCGTTCGTCCACGGTCAGGTCGAGTTGGCCGCTGGGGTTGGCCAGAAACTGGTTTCGGCGAGCCATTTGCTTGAAGAGTTCGAAGTTCACTGGGCCTCCGCGCTTTTGGGTCGATAGACTTTGACATCCGGCAGGTGGTTGTAGGGACCAATTTCGGAATACTCAATGGTCGGGTTCTTGGCCCGGTCATCGTAGGTGCCCCAGCGGTCATTGGCGGCGTTGTAGACCCACTTGCGTCGGTCCACCCCACCCACTTCGTTCTGGGCGCTGCGGGTTTTCCAGTCGCCGCCGGCGCCCCAGGAGGAGTCGAGGGTGTAGACATGCACCTCGGCATTGTGGCCGGACCCCTGCCAGAATTCGTTTTTGGAATTGTGCAGCTTGGCCACTTTGTCGGCGCTCATGGTGGTGTGGTCGTAGACCGAGACCCAGTGGCCGGCTTCACCGGGGCTAGGGTCAGTGAGACGGATGATATCTCCGGCTCGGGCCCGGATCGGTTTGCCCGCCTGTTGCGGCACGCGGCTGAACTGTTCAGGCGAGAGGCTTTGCTGCAGGGAATCGCCGTTGCGGTTGACTCCGCCCAGGCCCAGGTCGCGGCCGGCGGCTTTGCTGGCCGCCTGGGCCACGTAGCCGGCGCAGTCGCTGCCCAGACCGAACTCCCATTGGAGCTTGCGAACGCGGGCCGAATCGGTGGTATGGTCGCCGCTGGCGGGTGGGAGCTTGCCTGCGTCGATGAGGGCCTGGGTGACCAACTTGAGTTGTTCGGGAGTGGCTCGGCCCATGCCAGCGGCCGAGGCGGCCGAGCGCAGGGCCGGGTTCTGTTTGATTTCCGGTAAGGCCTCGCCGACCTTCGCCATGGTGTTGATCCGGCCCTTAGAGGGTTCTTTTCCCTCAGGGTCACTGAGGCCGCCTTCCATTTGGAACTGGGGAAAGACTTTGACGGTGCGTGGGGCCTCGCCGGGAGTATCGGACGGAATGGTGTAGGTCGAGCGCATGCTGTTGCGAAAATCGTCCAGCCGGGCCTGGGTCACTTTCTTGTCGTAGGGGGGCACCACCGGAGCGGTGGGAGCCGTGCCAACCAGTCCGCCCAGCGCTTCGTTGGCCGCCTGGCGCAATCTTTCGAAGGGATTGAAGCCGGCGCTCTGAGTGGCCTGGAGGCGCTGGACCGGAGAGGTTCGCTGTTCTGTGTTGATGACCGCCATGGCCTCAGGTTAGCGGCTGAGTGGCCTCTGGAGAGCCAAGCAGATATAAAAAAGCGACAGTGGATGTTGCCAGCAGGTAAACTGTTGTAAACAGTCCGTTGTTAGCAGGCTTCCGGCAGGGGATTGACTTCTCGCGAGCAGCGGGGCAGGCTGGCGGTGAGTTGACTGGCCTGGTCGGAGGCGCGCAGGATTTCGCGTAGCAGTTCGGCCCGGTCATCATTCGGGTCCAGGTCGAGCAGCAGCAGATCGGCATAGCCTTGGATGACGCTGAGCAGGTTGTTGAGTTGATGCGCCTTTTGGGCCAGTTCGGAACGAGCGGGTTGTCTCATACTCTGGTTATGCCCTCGAGTTGATCTGTCGGCCTGGTATTTTCGACCGACTTGGCCCCCTGGTAGATTTGTAAGAGGTCAGCGAGCCACCAGGGCTTCCCGGTCCAGAATTTGGTTGAGAGTTTCAAAAAAGAAGCGGTCGTACTCGGTTCCGAGGCTGGCCAGCAATCCCAGAAGATGTTGGCAGGAGGCCTCGGCCGCCTTTTTGGGGTTGCTGAAGGTGGCTTCCAGGTCCAGCATTTGTTTGTAAATGGGCTTGAGGGCCTCGATCATCTGGCGCGGAGGCAGGCGGCGGTTGCTGTGGTAGCCCACCAGCCTTCCGTCAGCGGCGTAACTGGGGGAGACATGGGCCAGCACCCAGTAGTGGCAGCCGTCCTTGGCCAGGTTGAGCACGATCGCGAAGACTTCGTGGCCCGCGGCCAATCGGTCCCAAAGGAGTTTGAAGGCGCCTCGAGGCATGTCGGGGTGGCGGATGATGTTGTGAGGTTTGCCCAGCAGTTCGTGCTCTGGGTAGGCGGCGATTTTGCAGAAGACGCGGTTGGCGTAAGTGATAATGCCTTTGGGATCGGTCTTGCTGACAATCACTTCTTCGGGTTGGAAGACCCGCTCAATTCCATTTGGGATGACCATACTGTTCAAGTCGGCAGACTGGGCCAGAGCTTAAGCGCGCGGGGCGCGCGGGCGCAACAAAAAAGCCCCGTTTCCGGGGCTTTGCGTCAGCCTGGGGGATCGGGTCTATCGGGCCACCAGGAATTCACCGGTGCATTTGGGGATACCGAAGTCGTCGGTCTGGGGCTGGCCGTCCACCATGACCAGCATATTGGATCCGATCATCCACTGGCCATTGTCGTGGATGGCGTTGAGGTAGGCGGGCGCGCCGTTGAAGACGGTGGCCATCTCAAAGGACTGCTTGTCACCACCGGTTTTGTGAATCAACACGGTCTCGGGACCGTCGCCGCAGGCCTCCAGGCTCTGGTAGGGCTTGCCCTGGAGGGCCGCCGCGGTGAGTTTGAGACTGCCTTCGGCCGGGTCATCGTCCATGCCCGGCTTGTTGTCCAGGCCGCTGATGCGCTGGACTTCTTCCAGGTTGTCGCGCAACGAGATGAACTGCATCAGCTCCATCTCCGGGCCGTGCTTCTCAGCTCCTTCGCCCAGGCTGCCGGTTTTGCGAAACCGATCGAATGCGTTTTGTACAGGTGCGGGAAGTTGGATTTTCATACTGCCTCCGAAACGATGTGTGTCTGTGTTCTATTTGTGTAGGCTGTAGTGTAGCGGGGGCAGGTGGCAAAAAGGTGATTTGATTCGAGCGTTTGTTAAAAGATTTTTACCGGGTTGGGCATGATTGGGACAAGACCCTGTTGGGCGGCGCTGTTGATCAATTGGCTTCGGTCCAGGGTGCCAAAAGTCTGGAAGAGTTCGCGTAGTTCCGCTTTGATGGTGCTGCACGAGTAGTGCAGGTGGGCGGCGATTTCCTGGTTGGTTTGGCCCTGGGTCATGCCGCGCAAGATGCGCATCTGACGCAACGAGATGTAGCGTTCTTTGCGACGCGTGCTGCGCATGGGTGCGGGCTGGCTGACCACGGCCTGAATGGCGGCCATCAGTTGGTGGGCGTCGTTTTCTTTGCTGATCATGGCGCTGGCACCGGCGCGCATGAGGCTGTGGTAGCTGAGCTGGCTCCAGTTGGGTGTCAGGGCCAGCACCGGCAGTTGCTGGTCCAACTGGCGCAGGCTGTGCAGGACTTCCAGCCCGGATTGGTCCATCAAATTGAGGGAAAGCAGCAGCAGCGAGGGCTGCAGGCTTTGGATCAGCTCCAGGCAGTGGCTGCCGGAATCGGTTTCGGCCACCACCGAAAAACCCTGGCCGGTGAGCAGCCGTGCCAGGCCGGCCCTGAAGAGGCGATGTTCGTCGGCCAGCACCACCCGGGTGAGGCACCTCGGTGGGTTCATATGGCGTCCTTGAAGAGCGGATGTCTTTCCCGGGGTTGGGTCACCAGGCCCTGGATGGCAGCTTCGCAGGCCAGGTGGGTGCGGTCGGCGCAGCCCAGAGTCTGAAAGAGGGCGTTAATTTCCATTTTGACGGTGCCGCGCGAGATGTGCAGGTGGGCGGCGATCTGATCGTTGGTCAGGCCGTAAACCACCCCCTCCAGAATGCGCTGCTGGCGGGAGGTGATGTGACCGGTGCACTCGCGGGCGATGCCGGGAGTGATATAGCGGCCCCCGCCAACCACCAGACGCACGGCTTCCATCAGTTCTTCGGGGCTGGCGTTCTTGGATAGGAAGCCGTTGGCACCCGCCTCCACCGAGCTTTTGAGACGGAAGGCGGTGGCCGCGCCCGTCACCACCAGAGTGGGCACGGCCCAGCCCTGAAGGCGCAAGGAACGCAGCACCTGGACCCCGTCCATGTCCGGCAGGGCCAGGTCCAGGATCAAAAGATCGGGCCGATGGCGTTCGATCAAATCGAGCGCCTCGGCCCCGTAACTGGTTTCAGCCACCAGGTCCACACCCAGAGGGGTGAGGATACTGGCCAGGCTGGCACGCACCAGACTCTGGTCTTCTATCAGGATGGCGCGGATCAAGCGGTTCTACCCCCGAACGATTTTGACGGATTGTGGGTTCCATCGCATGCAGCGCAGTTCCCTCGTCTATTCTGACGAGATTCGCCTCATTTGGCAAAAATGGCGAATTCTTGTTAATCCGTTTGGATGATCCGATACGATGAGATTCACCATATTCGTTCAGGTGGCGCAGGGCCTTGCAGCTGTCTTGGAAGGGGTTCGTGGTGAAATTATACAATGCGCCCGGCCATGCTTTGGCTGCTGATCGTCCTCTTTTTGACGGTTCCAGCGCTGGCGCGCGATCTGCCGCCGGTGCTGTTGTTGCTCAACGGCACCGGTTCGGCGGGGAAGTCTTCAATTGGACGGGCTCTGGAGAAGAGCTTGCGCCATGCCACCTTTTTGAGCGAAGAGCGGCTGGTTTTCCTGGCCTATGCCGAGATTCTCAAGCGGCGTGGGCTGAGGCCCAAGAAACCGCTGCACGACCTGGTGGATTTAATGGATTTTCGGGCTCATCTGCCGGCCCTCACCGAGGCCAGTCTGCGTCGGGAGTTTCGCCGCCAGGGTTGCGACTTGATCGGTCAGGAGACGCGTCGGCAGATCGAGCTGGCTGCTCGTCAGGGCTATGATTTCATTTTGCTGGACGACACCTTGTGGAAGCCCGAGCAGGTGGAGCAGTGGCACCAGCGCTGCCTGGGCTACCGTAGCTTCCATGTGGTGGTCTACTGCCCGCTGAGCAGTCTGCTGGAGCACGTGAAGCGCCGCAATCAGTCGGTCTACGCCTATGAGCACCGCGATCTGGCCCTGCCCCTGGAAATGTATTTTTCGATGTATCCGCCCAGTCAGGGGGAGGCCGGCATCGACACTCTCGCGCCGGAACAGTTGGAGCGCGATCTGCGCGCCTGCGCGGCTTATCAGCGCGAGCTGAAGGGCGAGGACCTACCCATCGGCCAGTATCTGCAGCGGATGAGGGCGGTGGTCAGAATCGCGCCCTTTTTTCACTATGACCTGATGGTCAATACGGGTCTGAATTCGACCGAACAGTGCGTGGAGCAGATCGAGGTGGAGCTGGCCCGGCGCTTTCAGGGTTCTTGCACGATCAAGGCCAGCAAGTAGGCGAGCGCGGCGCTGACCCCGGTCATCAACAAAATGCCGGCTCCCCGCGTGATGATTAGCGAGAGCACCAGTCCGAAGGTGGCACCGGCCAGCAAGGCGCGATTTGGTCTCATGGGTGTCCCTTCGAGTTTAACATCACGCTAACATTCTTCGAGGGCGATTTGCGTTTTGCTCACGGCCGGTCTCTAAGCTGAACCGATGGCTGTCGCTACCCTCACTCCTTTCGCTCCGGTCTGGAATCCCAACTGGTCGGCCCTACCCGCCAATCAGGCGGCCGAAGGCGGAGATGCGGGACCGGTCAGTGAGCCGGGCGACTCGGTCAGTTTGAGCGGATTGGGACCAAGGCTGGCCCAATCCACTTTGGAGGCAGCCGCCTGCAATCAAGATTTGAGTCGGCAGCGTTGCTATCATTTCGTGAAAGAAGGCCTGGCGGCCGAAGGCATTGAGTTGACCGGCAAGCCCGCTTATCTGGCCGCCAATCAGCTGGCCCGCAATCCGCATTTCCAGGAAGTGCGAGTCCCCCGCGATGAGCTGGCCGATCTGCCCGCCGGCGCGGTGGTGGTGTGGAATCGGAACGTCAAGGCGGGTCATCGCAACGGCCACATTTCGGTGGCTCTGGGGGATGGTCGCGAGGTCAGCGACCGCATTCGGCCCCAAGTGACCAATTATCGTTCACAGTATCGAGTTTTTCTCCCTGAAGGAGCCACACTGGTGGCTCGTAACGGGGATTCGGCCGCCAGCGGCCTGCCGGCGGGTGGCGTGGTCGGCTAAGTCGAAGGTTGGGCCATGAGAAAGACTCTTCTGGCCGCCCTGCTTTGTGGCGCCGCGGCCTGGGCTTTACCTGAGGGCGGGCAGGTGATCCAGGGCAATCTTCAGATGACCCAGCCCTCGGCCAACATTCTGCAGATTTTACAGTCCAGCCCCAGCGGAATTATCAACTGGAATTCGTTTAGCATCGATGCTCATCAGTTGGTGCAGTTTCTCCAGCCCAATTCGGCTGCGGCCGTGCTGAATCGGGTCGTGGGGCCGGAGCCGAGTCAGATTTTAGGGCAGCTGCAGGCCAACGGCCGGGTGCTTTTAATCAATCCCAACGGAATTTTATTTGGACCTGGAAGCGTGGTGGATACCGGCAGTTTCCTGGCCTCCACGCTCTCCATTACGGATTCGGACTTTCTACAGGGACGCTATAATTTGCAGTGGGATCCCAATACGCCCATGCGGGCGGTGGTCAACCAGGGTGAAATTCGCGTGGCCGACGGGGGTTTTCTGGCGCTGGTTTCGCCGGTGGTGGACAATCAAGGCTTGTTGGTTGCCCAGGGGGGTCAGGTGGTCTTGGGGGCAACCCGCCAGGCCAGTCTGACGTTGGACGCGCGCGGTTTGTTGACGGTGGTCATGCCGGACGGTTTTCGAGGACAGAGTTCGGGCCCGCCGGAAACGGTGCTTTTGTCGCAGAACCAGATGAGCGACGCGCTGGCTCACGTGGTGAGTCTATCCAAGCAGGCCGAATCGATTGTGGAGACACCCCAGGGAATTCGGTTGGCCGGGGCCGAGGGGCTATTACTGCATCAGGGTGAGATTCGTGCCCAAGAAGTGCGTATGGATTCCAGTCAGGCCACTTTGCTGGATGCCGACAGCCTGGTGAGCGGCTCGGACCTTCGCATTTTCTCGGCGGGATCGGCTGTCTCCATGGGGCTTTTGCAGGCTGACTTTGTGGAGCTGAGCGGGGCCAGGGTGAGTCTGACGCGGGCTCCAGAGCTGGCCACGGGTGGGGTCCTGTTGTTGGATCCGAATAACATTTTTATTCGCGATACCGGCATCGGGCCGGATGTTACCCTGAGCACTTCGCCAGGAGTGGACGTGGATGTGCAGGCCAGCGCCTTGAACGTGACGGGCGGGGTCCTGCTGCAGGCGGATCAGGATATTTCGGTCGAGGTTCCCATCAACATCGACCGCAATACGCAGTTGCGCCTGGACGCGGGGCGAAATATCGTGATGCAGCCCGGCACTTCGGTCAATATGACCGATTCGGCAGCAGTTTTTACGGCCAACGCCACCGGGGCCGTGGATGTGCGCGAGCTGACGGTCCCAACCGTGCATGTCAATGCCGGCACGTTCGCGCGTTTTGATGGAGGCACGGTGGGGGTGGCGGGCTTGCCCACCCTGGTCAACGTGACGGCTCCCAGCGTGCGCATCGCCACCGGGAATATCACCAATGTGGTGGGTACGGATGTAAATGTGACCTTTACGGCCAAACCCGCCGCTATTCCGGACGTGGGTTTGGAGCCAGATTCGCGGCTGAACGTGCTGGGCAGCAACTCCAACAATGTGACTCTGGCGGCCCCGGGTGGCAATGCCTTTCTGGACAGTAACGCCAATCTGGCGACCAGCAATGTACTCAGCCAGGTGATGGTGAGCGGGGCCAATGTGAATATGGTGACGGGCAGTCGCATCAGCGAGCCCAATGCGGGATCCACACTGGCTATCAATTCGGTCGACAAGAGCTCGCTGACCAGTTTGGAAGTCCCAAATGTGAATCTGCACGCGGGCAGCTTCATTCAGTTTTTGGGCGGGACGCTGGGCCAGGCCGCCAGCGACACGCTGATCACGGCCCTGGCGGATACGGGCGTGGTGACCGTGTTCGCCAATCGTCAGGTCGAGGTGGTGGGCCAGAACGCCCGCCTGGATATGACTTCCACCGGTGCCAATCTGAGCTTTGCCGACAATTCCACCCTGAATTTAAACGGTTCGACCAGCAATCGGCTGAACGCCACGGCCGGGGGCAATGAGGTTTACATCGGTCAGCAAACCCGCATCAATGCTCAAGGCCCGGCCCAACTGAACTTCAATGCGCCGGCCAGCTTTGTGGTGCAGCGCAATGATGGGTCTATCAACATCAATGGCGCTGGCAATGTGAGCATGATGGCGGCCACCAATGTGGTGGTGCAGCCCGGCAGTAGCATCACCGCCTCGCGTTTTGACGCGGGCGCGCAGAATGTATCCTTGGAGGGCACAGCCAACGTGCCGGTAGTCAACGCCACCGCCACGGCCCTGGGAGATTTGACTCTTAGCGGACAGGTGGGTCTGGCTGGTCAGCCCTTGCTCTACACCACCTCCGGCGGAGGCGTGTTTTTACACGACCTGACGCTCCAGGCCAGTCAGGTGGACTGGACCTTGAATTCCAGCGCGCGCAACATTGAAGTGACCTTGGGAACAGTGCTGGTGGGCGGCTCCAACAACCAGGTCAGCTGGACCTCCAATGCCTTTTTTGCCTTTGACGCCAACACAGTGGTCAGAGCGGACGGAGCCAGCCGCTTCAATTTTGTGTCCACCACCTCACGTCCAATCATGTCGGCCAACAGTACCATTTCCGCCACCGACCCGGCTTCCAGCCTTGCC
This sequence comes from bacterium, assembly GCA_018266105.1. Classification (GTDB taxonomy): domain Bacteria; phylum Vulcanimicrobiota; class Xenobia; order Xenobiales; family JADMJV01; genus JADMJV01. Next base: position 35,575 of record JAFEBA010000018.1, read on the forward strand.
TTTGCCAGTCCCTTTTCGCCTCAGCTGAACCGGGTGGTTTCGGGCGGTCAGCTGACGGTAGTGGCCACCGGTGGGGCGGGGTTGAACATCACCGACCAGCTGGTGGGCAATCAGGTGAACTTGTCTACCCCGGGCCGTTTGCTGGACGCCCGCACAGACAGCACGCCGGCCATTGTGGCCAGCAGTTTGCTGAACGTGACAGCGGCCAATATCTCGGGTCCGGTGGATGTGCCCGAAGCGGGTTTGGTGAGCGCACTGGTCTTCGCCACCGGTTCCGGGGCTCAGGTGCGCTTCAATGTGACGGGTCCCAACAACACCACCCTTGGCAATCGGGCCGCCAACCTGTTTTATGCATTTCCTCAGAGCAGCGACGTGCAGATCGTTCATCCTTCCGGGGATGTGCTGATCTACAGCCAGCCGCCTCCGGCCAGCAGCTCGGCTCAGATGATTCGGACTCGAGATGATTTGACGGCGGCTCAGTTCCAGCAAGTCACACAACAATCGGCTCAGGCTCAGGTGCAGTTGTCGAGTTTGTTTTCGGTGGCCGATCTTCCGGCTCTCAATGATGTGTTACTGCTGGAGTATGAGAACCCTGGACTGACCGGGCCTTATTCCATCAGCTACATGACTTCGGCGGTGGTGGAGCGGGTGGTGCTGAGCCCTGAAGATGCGGCTCGCCAGCTTGGGCGCCGCGATCGGGATCGCCTGGACCGCTCAGATGCGGTCCTGATCGCGGGCAATGACGAAGATGAGGAACTGCTTTATTGGCGGCGCCTCATTCAGGGCTTCATCATCTGGGAAGACGAGTAGAGTCTACTTTTTATACAGGGCCATATAGTCGAAGATGACTTTGCGCCCGGCCGGCCGGAGATCTTGTTTGAGCTGCTTGTCGGCGAAGACCGGGGCCACGTAGCTCCACAGCGAGGTGCGGCCCCCAAAGTTCTTTTGCGCTTCAATGAGTTCGGTGACGATGGCTACGGTGAAGCTGGGGCCGAGCTTGCGGCGGGCCTGTTGAGCCAGGGCCAGGGCTCCGTCCACGTGATTGTAGTCGTCCAGCGCGGTGAGGTAGGCCAGGCAGAAGCGCTCTTCAGGATTGAGGCGCTTCTGGATTTCAGCCGGGTCGGTGGTCTTGTATTTCTGTGCGAGGATCTCCAGGAAGAGTTTGGCGTTCTCTTTGTTGTTGATGTTCCAGCTCAGGGCGTTGATGACGGCCGCCTTTTTGTCGATGGGGGCTTTGGAGGTCAGGTAGATTCCCAAACGAGTGTTGAGGCGCTCAATGTCGTGTGCCATCACCACTTCGGGGACGTCTTTGTAGGAGGTCCAGAAATCGGTGGAGGTGAGGGGAGAATCGGCCCAACCGCAGGTGGGGGCCAGCATACACAGCAACAGAAATTTCTTCATGGGAACCTGTTCTGCGCTGCATCGTCCCTTTACCTTCAGGCCTTCGTGGCCTTATTTAGGAGGCTTGAACTCCCAGAGTATCCGTCGGTTGAGGTCGACCACGTCGACCGGGCGACACATTTTTCCCAGAGCCGGGGCGGTGTCTTTGTGTTCTTTGAAGTAGTTGGGGTTGGCGCAGATTTCGTAGCAAATCCTCATCCAGTTGTTGGGCACGGCCATCCAATTGGAGGGCTTTTCTTCTGTCTCCAGTCTTCCGTCCTTAAAGATACGGTAGGCTTTGTAGGTGCGTAGCTCCTTCGACTGGGTGTTGAAGTCCATGGTGAAGACATAAAAGTCCACGTTCTGAGGGTGATTCTCGAATTGTTCGATCACCCTGAGTCGGCTGGTGCCGTCAGGCAGTTGCTGAATCTTCGGATCGGCCGTAATCAGGATGCGGTTGGGGGCTTCGCCAGCGCCGAAGACCAGATGCCAGGTGGTCACGCCTTCGGGAGCCGCCAGGGCCAGTTTCCCGCTGAGCAGAAATGCGAAAAGAGTCAGGCGTTTCAATCGAAGGTCCCCAGGTCGGTCACGGGCTGGTCGGCCTCCACCGTGACCATTCGTACGATGTAGTGGTCCAGGTCGATCTCGCGACTGGGCCCGTCTTTGTAGATGCTTTCGCTTGAGAATCCGATGGGCACGTTATTGAGGTAGGTTGTAGTGGTCATTTCCCCCTGGTATTCGTGATTGTAGACTTCCGTTTTGTAGGGGATGGTGGCCATCAGCAGATACTTGCCGGGCTTGAGAGCCCGGAAGCGAAAGTTTCCTTCTTCATCCGTCATCACGCGCGCCGACCAGCCTTCGGCCTGTGGGTCCAACTTGCTCAACACCACGTAGAACAGCTGGTCGTCGGCAACCCCCTCGGTGACGGCCTTGACGTGACCGGTCATGGGTAGCAGATAGACCACGAGGTTGTTGCCATACTTGCGTTTCTCGAAGAACGAGATGAGGGCTTTGCGACCATTGGTGACGGTGAAGATGCGCCCCGTCAGGCTGGCTTCGCCCGGCGCTAACAGCTCCTCGGCCTCGGCCGGGTTGAAGAGGGGTCTGGTGGAGGGTTGAGCCTGGACGCTGGCCAGACAGGCCAGGACGAGGAGGCCCGCCGCAAGGTTTCTGAGTGATGCTTTCACGGTTGTAGAGTTTAGCAAAGGCGTGGGCTCAGCACAAGAAACCTGGAGCTGACTGTGCCTTCGCATCGACTAGCCGACAAAAGCCCAGAGTCCGTCCAGCTTGTCGCCGATGGTATTGGTGTTGTTGAATTTCTGGGCTCGGCCATAGTGGTCGGTGTGATTTTGGTCGACATAGACCACGTGGTGGCCGCCGTGGGCGTAGACTCCGTCGTATTTGTTGATCTCGGAGGCCTTGATGGCTTTGACGTGGCCTTCCAGGCCCAGGTATTTAACGGCGCTACTGGCGCTGTAGCCGTCGCCCATATCCTGGAACGCGTCAGCCAGACTGATGTGGCGACTGCGGGCCTCGCGCTTGGCGATGACTGCGTAGCAAAGGGTGGCCATGGATTTGACCTCGGAAGGCTTGCCGTCGTAGTTGGTGGCGTGACCGGCCTGGCGCAGTTCGGCGTGGGAGATGTGGACGCTCGAGCCATTGCGCAGGCGCACCTTGTAGCCGTCGCTGTCTTTGCTGACGTGGTCGAAGACTTCGCCCTCGAAGTGGTCGAGTGCGGCCTTGATGACTCCGGTGGAGACGCAATTGCCAATGTTATTCTGTCCGAACTGGCTGAAAATCGCGTCAAATCCTGCCTGTTCGCGTTCGCTACCGTGACCGTTGGCCACCCCCTGGATGGCTTTGTCAAGCATTTGTTCGTCTTGCACACCCCATTCGCCCAGGTGTCCCAGCGAGCGTCCGTGCAGGCCGGTGCTGTGATCAATCGGCCCGGGTGACTCGGGCCTGGTTTCGCGCTGAGGGGCGACTTCCGTCACAGCCGCCTGCGTTTTGGCCTGGGGGATGGCGGCGTTGGGAACCGGGTTCATCAGACCGGCGAGCAGGGCGGCCAGCTGGTCGGCGATTTGCAGCATCACGGTCTGGCTGTCGATCATCAGGGCCTGAGGTAGAATGGGTGACACCTGCGGTGCGGGCTGGGCGCTGAGTATAGATGGAATCCAGACCACCGGGGTATTGCCGTAGACCGGAACCGTGTTGCTGACAAACATTCTTTGTGCCTCCTCGAGTTTCTCTGGCATCAAAGTAACTTCGAGGTTGGGGCGGGACCTGGGCGATAACCTTCGCAGGTTAGCGATTTGTAACTGGATGGTGAATAAGTTGTGTCAGCGCTTCAGGTTTGGGTCACCCACAAGTAGAAGACGCCGCCTAGGATGGCGCAACCCATGAGGGCGAGGAAGACGCCAAAGAATTTGAAGCACCCATCCAGATTGCCGGCTGAGGCCGGATCGCGTGGGGAGGCTGGAGCACATCCGATTGAGACTTTTCCATCGGGACCGAGAGTGGCAACCATGGTGCCCACCTGCACGCCGCAGTCGAAGTGATCAAGTCCGAGCGTACTGGCGATCTCTTTGGACCTTTCCAATGGAGGGATCGGGTCGAAGGACGAAACGCGCACCATCTGGGCGGATTTGGTCACCAGGCAGACGGCGTAAAGCCATTGTCGGCCGGCCTTGCTGTCCCACCAGTGGCTCATGACCCCGGCTGCGTAGAGTTTGGAGAATTCGCAGACGCGGGTCTTAAAGACCTTTCCGAAAATGTTGCGCACAATTTCCAGCTGTTGGGTGTGGGGATTCAGCTGGTAGCGCACGTCGTAGTTGACTTTGAGCCAGTAACCGACGGCCCAGATGCAGGTCATGGCCGCAATGAACGGCATCAGAGGAAAATCAGCCCAGATGGGAGGGCGTCCGTTTTTGCCTGGACAAACAAAGAGAAACCAGATTCCAAAAGTGGTGAATGCCATGCTCGGGGCCGAGCCCAGAAACCCAAAGACTTGCTCCAGCGGACTGTCGTAGTCCAGGTCGATCACTTCGCCAGCGTTGCTCATGGTTCGTCTCGATTCGACGCAACCATGAGTTTTTCCCGGGCCCTCTCTACCGCCTCCGGGAGTCGAGCAGTTTAGAGTTCCACCAAAATTTGGAAGCCGCCGTAGATCATTCGATTCCCGTCAAAAGGCATCGGCATGCACTTCATGCGCTCATCCTCCATGAACTTCTTCATTCCTTCATCGCGCACGCTTTTGGAGGGCCAGCGAACCCAGGAAAAGACAACGTTCTCTTGGGGTTCCAACTGCACAGCCAGGGGGAAAGATGTCCGCTGGCCCGGCGGCACGTCCTCTCCCCAGGCTTCCACCACGCCCAGGGCGCCATATTCTTTGAAGATGGCGGCGGCGGTTTGGGCCAGTTGGCGGTATTCTTCCTTCTGGGCGGTGGGCACGGGCACCACGAATCCGTCGATGTAGTCCATATCGTTCTCCTTCACAATCGGGTTGATGCGAAGTGGTCGAACGAGGGCGGTGCTAATCGACATTCGCTCGCAGAGGCGCACCCGCCCTACGGAGCAGAACCGTTTTTGAACTCCTTGTGCCTACTGGGTGATTGTGATTTCCAGGGGGGTGGCTAGGTGACTTCCATTGGAGGCCCGGATAATTCTCATCCAATAGCGGCCGGGCACCGCGTAGGGAATGAAGGCGAAGGCCAGGGACTTGGAATCCATACTGCCACCGATACGTTGGTTCTGAAGCTCAACCTCGGAACCATCTTCTTTTTGCTGGACCCAGGAGACATGGATGCCGTCACTGCGATCCAGGCTGAGCGGAGGATTGAAGTCGATCCAAAAAAGCAGCCGATTTCCGTTGATTGAATTGAGCTGGTAGGTGTTTCCCGAGTGCGGCGTGCCCGCACCCAGAGCATAGCTGACCACATCCGTGGGCGAATCCTTGTCCTTCACCTTAAAGCTGTCGCACCAGGTTAACCTGCCGTCGGCGAATGCAGAGACGGTCAGGGCCAGACAGAGTAAATACTTCAGCATACGGGCGGGTTCGAAGGATAACGTGCAAAAGCCTGGCTGCTACGGGAGCGAGGGGGAAACAAAAAAGCCTCCCCTGGGGAGGCTTTTCGACCCGTTGACTGGTCTTTTGATGGTGGCTGCCCAGGTAGGGATCGAACCTACGAATGACGGATTCAGAGACCGTTGCCTTACCACTTGGCTACTGGGCAATATGACGATGTAAAAGACCTGGCCAGGTTGGGATCGAACCAACGAATGCCGCTTCCAAAGAGCGGTGCCTTACCACTTGGCTACTGGCCAACGAGTTGACCACGCCATACTAATGATTTTCCCCCTTCAGGTCAAGGCCCGCTGTGGGAGCAATTTTTGAGGATTCCGGCGACCTGGTTTTGGAGCTGGGCGGGGGTGAAAGGTTTGGCCAGGAAGTTGGCTTCACCGCGGTCGATGCCGAAGGGGGCGAGGCGGTCGTCGGTATAGCCCGAGATGAAGAGAACGGGGAGTTCGGGGCGGAGTTCTTGGGCGGATTGGGCCAGGCGGCCGCCGTCCATTTCGGGCATGACGGCGTCGGTGATGAGCAGGTCGCAGGGCCTGTGTTCGGAGAGCCAGCTGAGGGCTTTGTTCCCGTTGGCGAAGGCCTGGACGTCATATCCGAAAAGGCGCAAAAGGCGGCTGGTGAGAGCGCGAACCTGGTCGTCGTCTTCGACCAGCAGCAGTCGTCCGGAGGCGGTTTTGGGGAGCGGCTGATTGGAGCCGCTCAGGGATTCTGAGCCGTTGGGGTTGAGGCAAGGCAGGCTGAGGGTGAAGGTTGAGCCTTGGCCGGGTCGGGAGCTGACGGAGATTTTGCCGGAGTGCATGCTTACGATGCCGTGGACGGTTGAGAGGCCGAGACCGGTGCCTTCTCCCAGGGGCTTGGTGGTGTAGAAGGGTTCAAAGATGCGCGCCGCCGTGGCTTTGCTCATTCCGCAGCCGGTGTCGGAAACGGTCCAGACCAGTTCGTCGGGCTGGCCGTAGTCCAGGCTGATGGTGAGTTTGCCGCCGGAGGGCATGGCGTCGCGGGCATTGACCACCAGGTTGAGCAGCACCTGTTGCAAGCGCATGTTGTCGCCTTCGACCTGGGCGTTGGGGCAGTTGAGATGGCTGATCAACTGGATGTCCTCTCCAATCAGGCGGTGCACCATCTTGAGAGAGTCTTGCAGCAGTTTTTGGAGCTTGATGGGCCGCATCTTGAGCACTTCTTTGCGGCTGAAGGCCAGCAGGTGTCCGGTTACCTCGGCTGCACGTTTGGCGGCCGATTCAGCGTCGTCGATGTATTCACTCGACTCGGATTGCTCCGGGGTACAGGTGCGGATGAGTTCCAGGTTGCCCATGATCACGGTGAGCAGGTTGTTGAAGTCGTGGGCCACGCCGCCGGCCAGGCGGCCGAGCGACTCCATTTTTTGGGACTGGGTCAGCTGATCTTGGAGTTTCTGCTGGTCCTGGTGGGCGGCGTGTAGTTCGGCGGTGCGTTGCTCGACCCGGGAATCCAGGGTGCGGCGCATGGTTTCGGATTCCTCCAGAGCCGCACCCAGGTCGCGCACCAGGTTGAACTGGCGCACCGAGATGCGTAACCGCAGAGCCATGGCGGTGATGGCCACCAGTTGAATGCCGACCAACTTGGTGACTTCGGCCAGCAGTTCGCTAAAGGGTAGGGAGTGGAAAACGGCCAGCCAGCACAGCCAGACCAGGACCCAGCTCAAGATGGACCGTTTCCAGGAGATTTCAGCAAAGGCCACGCCCAGGAGCATGACGGTGCAATAGACGCCGAAAGGCCCGCTGAGACCAGCCGCCGCCGTGCATAAGCCGGAGATGAGACAGGCCACCAGCAGGACCGAGGCATATAGATCAAAGCGTTGCACGGGGAAGCGACGGGCGCTGAGATGGCGGGCAAAGAAAATCGCCCCCAGGATGAACGTGATTTTTTGGGCGACCAGCAGGTAGAGAAATCGCTGTGGAGCGGTCATGACCACCACCACGGTGGCGAAAGCAAAATAGAAGGCAGCCGCGATCACCAGTGGGCGAAGTCCGTCCAGGCCGACCGAGCGCATGTAGTCTCGCGGGCAGGTCAGATTCTGCTGACTGAATTTGCGCAAGCTCACAACTCAATTATCGCCCTTGGGACCGGTGGATTGAATGGTGCGTATGCACCACCGGGCTTGATACTTTTTGCAGGGTTCCGAAAGGAGAGTCTTTTGTTGAACCTAATTCAAGCTGCAAAGCAGCAAAGGAGCAGAACAGCGTTGGCCAGACGTGGAAACCCTTACGCTATGGTGAGGCTGGAGCCTCACGTGATGAACCTGATCCAGCAGCGCAGCGAGCCGGCCGAACGCGGACGCGGCGGTGGTGTGAGTCAATATCTGCGCCGGTTGGTCTATGATCATCTGGGATTGGGGGAGCCGCCCTGCTTTGCCAGCCCGGAGCTGGAGGTGCCCGAACTTCCCCGGCGCAGCGAGCCCCACGCCGCCCCCGAACTGGCGTAGCGAAAAGGCTTGCTCTGTCCCGGCGTCTGAGGCGAGCTTTGTTGTGTGCGCCTGGCCCCGATTGTGGCAGCAGAAGAGCACGGTTACGAAGCTCTGGCGTTCTTGGACTGGAATTGAGTTTGTTAACGGGAGGTTGAATTTGTAAACGGGATGTGAATGACTTGGCGGCGCGTTAACAACTTGTTCATAAGTTGAGCGGAAATTTGTCATAATATCGGGCCACAGAAGACGCAAGAGTGTCTTCACTGATTGGAGCTCGTGCATGGCGCAGGCCCTGGCAATGGGGATGACGGAAATGTTCCGGTTTGCCCCGATAGTTGATTTACGAACGCCGCGTTCAACTTGGGACACGTACTGTCGAGCTATCTTGACGGAGCAGCCGACGTGTCTGTGGGAGACGATCCATCCGAATTTGCGGGCGATGATGCAACGCCGCCTGCAGTTGGAAGGGTCCACCCGCTTCTTCCAGAGGATGAAGCCGATTATATCGGGTCCGTGGGGACGGTTGCGGTTGGGTGAAGCACACGAGGTGAGCCATTCGGCCGTGGTCTGCGAACTGTTTCGCGGCACCCAAGAAGTGGGTAAGGCGTGGTTTGCGTTTCACAATCGACAATGGGTGCTGAGTCAACTGAGTTAGAGCCGCAAAACTGGCTCGCCATTGATGCGGGTGCCACTCGAATCCGGGTGGCACCTATTTGCTTTTCCGGAACTGCCCGTCTCTGTGGTCCGGTGGCGGTGGAAAATTTCGACTCCTCCCAGGGGCCCTCGCGGGTGGCACAGGCAGCCCGTTTGATTCGTTCGGTGGGCGAGGCGGCGGGCTGGACTCCGCCTTTTCGGGTGGGATTGGCCTGGGCCGGGGCACCCTCGGCCGACGGCCTGGGCACGGTGGCGGCACGCTATGGTCCGGCCATTCCCGACTTGGTGCCGCGTCTGGCCGAGTTGGTGCCGCTGGAGGGGTTGCCCTGTCTGCATAGCGATGCGCGCGCTGCTCTGGAAGGGGCGGCTTTAATTCACAAGTTTTCTTCCGCCTATGCGCTGATCGCGGGTTCGGGGCTGGGCGAGGCCTACTTTGAGAACGGTCGCAGCTGGAGCCGCGAGGAACTTCAAGCGCGCCTGGGGCGCGCGGCCAACTGGGAATACAAGGGTCGAGACGGCGAAGCCTGGCTGCGAGCGGCGGCCTGGCGCAATGAACGCCCCCGGCCTTTTCAGGAAGCGCTGCTGGCGCTGGTGGCGCAGCGTCTGCAGGTGGTTCGGCCGGAGGTGCTGGCTCTGGGGGGGCACTTTGGTCAGTGGTTTGAGTGGGGTTGGGTGAATCCAGAGGAGATCCGCGAGAAGTTTGGCCTGAGCCTGTTGCGGCTGGATCCTGAGGAAGCCCTGCTGGGCTGTGTTCAGATGGAGAGACGTCGTATACAGAAGGGCTAAGGCTCTGCTAGACTGGGCCCATGAGGTGCCTTCTTTGTCTATTGCTACTGGCTCTCCCGCTGGTTTGTGAGGCTCGCGGTCGCCACTGCCACGTGGGACGAAGCCACTTTATTCGCACCACTTCGTTCTATCGACCGCGCACTTCGTTCTTTGGTCGACTCTTCTACTCGGCGCCGCTGCAACCGCTGCAATACAACGGTCAGAGCGCGACCGATCTGTTGGAGATGGACGGCGCCTACACCCGGGATTCTTTAGTCAAGGGCCTGGCGCTGGCTCTGGCTCCTAAGGGCAACCGTATGCTGCCTTGTGTTCTGGACTTTGATGAGGTGATTCGGCAGGGCGGCTTTGAGCGCTTTCTGGCGGATTGGGAGCCACCCGCCCGTCAGGAGCTGTTGGGATATCTGCAGCAAATCGAGTGTGAGGACACGTTACGCATCACCAATGAGGTGCTGGCGCGCACCAATCCAACTCAAGAGGAGCTGGCCCAGGCCACTCAGGAGCTGCTGGATGACGGGAATAATCTTTACGACGCCCTTTGGGATTATTGCTACGATCACCGCGAGGCGGTGGCCGGCCTTTAGAGGATTCCGGTCAGCTTGAATCCTGAGGGGTCTTTGCGGAAACGGAAGCGGCCCAGGAAGTAGTGGCTGCCCTGGCGCCGCGGCCTGAGTCCTTGCAGTTGAGGGTGCTGGCCGGCCATGGTCACCAGGAAAGCCTTGCGGAAGGCGGCTTGTTGGGTGGCGCTGAGCTGGCCGTAGTGGGGCAGGTCAGGGGCTTTGCGGACTTCTAGCGCAGACCAGTCGATTTGTTGCTGGGCGGCGGGCCGGCCCCGAAAAAGATTGTCCAGCACGCTTCGCATTTCTTTTTCTTGGCCCAGGGTTTGGCCCGAGCAGGTCCGGTAGAGCAGCCAGGTGAGCAGCAGAGCTCGGTGCATTGGGTCAGATTCTCCCTGGGGTTGGAGAAGGCCCGCTTCCTACCCATGAAGAATCGCGCCCTCATGGCACGCAAAAAGCGCAAAACGAACGATCCTACTGACGGGGGCGGCGAATCCGCCGTGGCCGTGGAGGAAGAAGAGTTGACTGACTTTGAGGCCGTCCTGGACCAGGACCCGAACGGGTTGTTGGTGGTGGAGACGGAGACTCGTCAGGTCTTGTGGGCCAACCGCAGCGCTGAAAAGCTGCTCAAGAAGAAGCGTGAGAAGCTGCTGGCCGAGCCTTTTCCTGAGGAGTTGGAAGAGGGGCCCATGCGTACGCTGGACCTGAATCGCAAGGTTTCCACCTTGAGCTGGCAGGGTCAGGAAGCCAGCATGCTGGTTTTGACCGAGATTAGCGGGAATTCAGCCTCCTTTTCCACGGAATGGCGTCTGGAGGCGGCCGAAGAGCGGGCCCGTGAGGCCGAAGAGCAGGTCAGTCAGTTGCAGGCGCTGCTTCAGGAGGCGCGCAAGGCCGCCAAGGCGGCGGGTGGCGGCGACGCCAAGGAGCTGGCCGCTCTCAAGGAGCAGCTGGCTAAGGCTGAGGAGCGGGCTCAGGCGGCCGAAGCCTTGCTGGATGAGGCGTCCAGCGGCAGCAGCGAGCTGCAGGCTCTGCGTGAACACGAGCAGGAGCTGAAGGCCGAGTTGGCCGCCGCCCAGCAGCGCATGGAGCAGGTCGAACAAGAATTGCGCGCTGTGGAGAGTCGTGTGGACCTCTCCGAGCAGCGGGCTCGCGAAGCCGAGCAACTGATGGAGGAGGCGGAATCGCAGTCGCGCGAGACCGAGCGCCATCTGGAGGATGTCCAGGACAGCGTGCGCCATGTCGAGGAGCAGCTGGAGCAGGCACAGGCCGAGCTGGCTCAGGCTCGGGCCGATCTGGCCGCCGAGCGGAAGGCGCGCGAGCAGAGCGGGGCCGAGTCCAAGATCGCCGACCTGGCCGAGCAGGTTGAGATTCTAACCGAGGAGCTGGAGTCGGCTCGTACCCGGTTGTCGGCTTGGGACGAAAAGCAGGCCCAGTGGTCCACCCGCGAGAGCGAGATCGAGGAGTTGGAAGGTGTTCACCTGCAGGTGATCACCGAGTTGGAGCAGCTGCGCGAAGAGCGGCAGAACTGGCAGGAAGCCCAGGCCGCCGAGACGGTAGAGCCGGGCGAGCTGGAGAAGCTTCAGGAGCAGCTGCGCGAAACCCAGGAGCGGGTGGACTTCCTGGAGGTGGAGCGCTCTGAGCTGGAAGAGAAGTGGCTGGAAGCTCGGGCCGAGCTGGAGACGGCTCAGCAGCAGGCGGCTGATCAGGACGCTGCGGCTCAGTTGACCCAATCCCAGCATGCGGAGGCTCAGGCCGAGCTACTGGGCCGCCTGGAAGAGCTGACCGCCGAGCTGGATCAGCTGCGTGCCGCGCAGAGCGGCGCGGCCGAGGGGCTGCAGGCCGAACTGCAGGCGGCTCAAGAGCAGATCAGTCAATTGACCGGTCAACTGAGCGCCTCTCAGGACGAGTGCACGACGGTCCAGGTTGAGCTGGCCACGGCTCAGGAGAATTGGGCCGAGTCGCAGAGTCAGGTGAATGAGGCTCAGACCGCTCTGCTGCAGGCACAGGCCCAGATTCAAGATATTCAGGCCCAGCTGGCCGAGGCCCAGGCCCATGTTAGCGAAACTCAAGGACAGCTGGGCGAGGCCCAGGCTGAAGCAGGGCAGTTGCGTTCGGAGCTGGAGAGCCTTCGACAGGCTGAGGGTCAGGACAAGACACTGGCGGCTCAGTTGGAGGAGCAGCTGGCTGAATTGCAGCTGGAGTCGGCCGATCTCAACGAGAAAAACGCCGATCTGGCTCTGCAGTTGAGTGCCAGCGAGAGCAAAGCGGCCACGGCTGAGGAAGCTCTGGCGCAGGTGCGCAAGGAGCTGGAATCGCTGCAGGCGGTCAGCGGCGACCTGGACGATGTGCAGCAGCACCTGGTTTCGGTCGAGAAGGAACGCGACGAGCTGTCGCGCCATCTGGACGAGGCCGAGAGCGAGCTGCAGAAAGTGCGCGATCAGCTGGAGGAGAAGACGGCCGAGGCCGAGGCCCAGGCTGCCGCCCTGAGCGATTTGGAAAGTCAGCTCAACGAGAGTCTGGATGCGGTTGAGGAGGCCAAAAAGCCTTCGGCCGAGCTGGAGGCGCTCAAGGCCAATCTGGCTGCGGGCGAGGAGAAGGCCCGGCTGTTGCAAGAGCAGCTGGACGAGATGCTGGAGCGGATGGAGCAGGCCGACAAGCTAGAGACGGAAGTCTTTTTGCTTCGCGGCGCAGCCGACGAGCAGTCTTCGCGTTTGAAGGAGCTGGAAGAAGCCCATCAGGCTCGCGTCACCGAGCTGGAAGCGTTGCTGGCCGAGGCCCAGAGCCCGAGTCCACAAGCGCTCGAGGACGCCGAGGCCCGGATTGCGGCCGAGGAACGAGTCTCCGAGCTGGAGGCGGCTTTACAGGCGGCTCAGGGCCCCAATCCGGAACTGCAGGCTCAGGAAGCCCGTTTGGTCGAGCTGCAAGCGCGGGTGAGCGAGTTGGAAGCGGCTCTGGCTGATGCTCAAGCCCCGGACCCTCAGCTGGAGGTGATGGAAGCTCGCGTCATGGAGTTGGAGCTGGCTCTCTCAGATGCGCAGACGGCTCTGGCCAGTGCCCAGGCACCCGATCCAAAACTGGCCGAGCAGGAGCAGTTGCTGGCCGAGGCCGAGAATCTGGTGGCCGAGCAGGAGGCGGCTCTGGCCAGCGCTCAGGCGGCCCGTGCGGCAGCCGAGGCTCGGGTGGCCGAGTTGGAAGCCGCTCTGCAAGAATCCAGTTCAGCGGCCCCAGCCACGGCCGAGGTGGATGCTCGGGTGGCCGAGCTGGAAGCGGCTTTGAGTCAAGCTCAGGGCGCCGCAGTGCAGCTCAGCGAACTGGAAGCGGCCTTCACGCAGTACAAGACGGACGCGGATGAGCGCGTGACTGAGCTGGAAGATCTGTTGGAGCAGGCCAGTCATTTTGAGCCAGAAGTGGCGCGTTTGAAGTCAGAACTGTCGGCGGCTCTGGCCGGGTCGAGTACACCCGATCCGCGAATTGCTGAGTTGGAGCTGGCCCTGGCGGCTTCACAGGAGGCCCTGGCCGAGGCTCAGCCCAAGCTGATGGAGCTAGAGTCGGAGCTGTTGCGACTGCAGCAGCTCACCCCCGAGCCCTCCGCCGATGGCGCTCGAATGATTGAGCTGGAGGCCGAGGTTTCTCGGTTGCAGGCCGAGCTGGATACGGCTCGGGCGGCCGACACCACCGCTGAGGTCGAAGCTCTGCAGGCACAATTGAACAGTCTGCAGCAGCAGCAGGCGGTGGCTCCGACCGGCGAGGGCGCGGATAAGCAGACCGAGCAGCTGGCCTTTGAAGATAATCTGACCAAGCTGCCCAATCTGAATCTGTTGAAGCGCTATCTGGGCTTCTCCTTGAAGCAGGTGGAGCGCTATGATCGGAAGTGCGCGCTGGTGCACGTGGACGTGGACCGTTTCCAGGCCATCAACGAGGCCTTGGGGCCGGAGGCGGGCGACGAAGTCCTGCGTCAAGTGGGCGAGCGTCTGCAGAAGGTGGTGCGCACTTCGGATGTGCTGTGCCGCAAGGGCGAAGACGATTTCCTGATCTTGCTGAGCGAGGTGGCCGGCGAGGCTGATGCCCCTCAGTCCATTTCCATCGTGCTCAAGCGCATCCAGGAAGTGCTGGCGCCACCGATGATCGCCGGCAACCAGCCGGTTGTGGTGACGGCCTCGGTGGGCGTATCGCAATTCCCCAGCGATGCTGAGGACGGCGACAAGATGATGGCCCACGCTTATGAGGCGATGCGCCGGGCGAAGGAATTGGGCCGCAATCAAGTTCAGTTCTACACGGATGAATTGCAGAAGCGCCACGAGGCCCGGGCGACCCTGGAGGCGGAGCTGCGCAAGGCAGTGGAGGCGCGGCAGTTCCAGCTGCTGTATCAGCCGATCGTGCACCTGGCTACGGGCGCCATCAAGGGTGTAGAGTCTCTGCTGCGCTGGGCTCATCCGTCCTACGGTGTACTGACGCCCGACTACTTCCTGGAAGTCGCGGACGAAGCCGGAGTTATGGTGCCACTTGGCCGCTGGGTGATTCTGCAGGCCGCTCAACAGCTTTACGAATGGTCGCGTCAGGGTCTGGATTTGTTCGTGACCGTGAACCTGTCCACGCGTCAGTTCTTGCAGGCCGATCTGGTGGATACGATTCGGCGAGCGCTGGAAACCACGGGCGCTCCGGCCCACAACTTTGTGCTGGAGATTCCCGAGTCGGTGCAGATGCTGGATATTCAGCGGGTGCAGACGATTTTGCTGGCGCTTCGTCAGGCGGGTGTGCGAGTGGCCTTGGACCGCTTCGGCTCCGGCTTCTCCTCGCTGGAGCGCATTCACAGCGAACTGACCACCTTGATCAAAGTCGACCGCAAGTTCCTGTTCCATTCGGCCTCCAATGCGGCCGCGCTGAACGTGACGGCGGCGGCTATGGCTCTGGCCCGCGTGTTGCGCGTGCGTCCTGTGGCGGTGGGCGTGGAAAACGCGGCCCAACTGTCACTTTGTCGTCAGTTGGAGTGCGAGTATGTCCAGGGCAATCTGGTCTATATTCCCACGGATGCGGCCCAGATCAGCGAGCTGGCTCGCGCCGGCCGCCTCTTGCGTTGAACTGTCCCCGCTGCCCCGGGGAGCTGCGCGAGGTTAAGGTCGGGCGTGGCCTGGCCCATGTTTGCCGGGGTTGCGAAGGCTGCTGGTTTGACGGCAAGAACCTGGAGCGCATACTGGACGGGGAGCAAATCGTGGGCACTCCGCTGGGCGTGAGTCTGGTGGGGGAAGAGCACGGTGTGGCCCTGGAGGCCCCGGTGCACTGTCCCCGTTGCGCCCGGCTGATGCGCCGCTATGAATACGGCGGTGACAGCCAGGTGATTCTGGATGCCTGTCCCGATCATGGCGTCTGGCTGGACGACGGAGAGCTCGGTTCATTGCTGGAATACGTGGCCATTCGCGAGGGAGAGTTTTACGATTTGCCCGGAGGCGCGGCCTTGCCTCGAATTCCGCCGGCCTTCTGGCACTGGTTGGGAAGCTGGTTTCGGAAGTTAACCTGACGTTCAGATCTGCTCCGGGGCTTTGGCATAGAGTGGCGGGTATGAAGCTATCAGGCTGGACTGGCATCCCTTATGGAACGGTGTTCCACGGGAATTTCGCGGGCCACCCGTCGGTGGACGAGATCCACTCGGACGGCGCGGTGGATCCGTCTTTTTCGCAGCCGGGCGATGATTTTATTCCTTCCATTCAGGATCAGCGCGTCAAGGACTTTTTGTTGACCGGACTGGCCCCGCATCAGGGCTGGCAGCATCAGGAAGACGGTTCCTGGGCGTTTGATCATCAGCGCCTGTCGGCCTGCAAGGGTCTGGTCACCTTAAAGTCCTGGATTTGGGAAAGTGGCTCCAAGGTAACCCATCATATAGAGGCTCCTTACAAGTGGGACACGGGCAAGGTGGGCCTGAAAGAGAGCACCGAGGGCTTTAAGATCACGGCCAGCTAGGGCGTGCGCACCAGCCAGCGAGGCTGAAGTTTGCCCACCAGAGGTGGCTCGGCCTCCTTCGGCAACGAGACCAGCAGTTCGATTTTGAAGGCCTCGGCCACCTGTGCTGAGGCGGTGATGAGACGGTCGTGTTCGAAACTGGGCTTGGCGGGAACGGGAATTTTCAGCATCTTCGGCTGGAGTTTGCCCAGCACGGCCAGGCTCTGCAGTCCGCGCGAGCTGCATTTGAGAATCCAGTGGAGCCCTCGCTCCTGGAGATGCAACAGACTTTCCAGCCGGTAGCGGTGATGCAGCAGGCCTTCGTCCACTTCCCAGAGCCAGCCGGGCTGCAGCAAGAAGCTTGTGTCCACCCCTGGGTTGAGCCAGGCTGAAGCCAGCGGCGCCAGGCGGGTGGCTTCCCCTCTCTGGTTCTCCAGGTAGGTTTTCTCCCATCGGGCCCAGAGGCCCTGGACCCCTGCTGAGTCCACCAAGTCGAGTACTTCCGGTCCTTCAAGCTGCTGACCGGGCCAATCCGGCCAGTAGTGCTCGAGCGGCTCGGGCCCGAGTACGGGCAGCCAGCGAAAACTGAGGGAGTCGCCGCGCAGTGCTTCTTCCAGGGCGGCGTGCCGTTCTTTTTTGAGCTGGTGGCTTTGTTTGAGGGCTTCGGCGTAAAGCTCGCAGCTGTCGCCGCCGTTCTCTTTAGCGCGCTTGAGAGCGAGTTCGGCCACCTCCATCCACTCGTTGGTGAGGCGGGCGTCTTCAGGGCAGACGGCCACGCCGATGGAGGCGGAGCATTTGACCTGGGCTTCGGCCACGGTGAAGGGCTGGCGGAAGGCGGCGATCAAGCGGTTGGCCACAACGGCCGCTCGACCGCGCACGGGCAGGTGACCGGAGTCACTGCCGCGGGTGCTGGTTCCGCCGCGGTCGGCCGTGAGTTCGGTGAGCAACACCAGGAATTTGTCGCCTTCTAAACGGCCCACGATGTCGGAGCTGCGCACGTTGTTTTGCAGGCGTTGGGCCGCCTGAATCAGGACTTCGTCGCCGGAACTGCGCCCGAGTTCGGAATTGACGTGGCGCAGGTGGTCCAGATCAACGCGCAGCAGAGCCGAGGAGCGCATGTAGCGCTGGGACTGGCTGCAGCTGTGTTCGACAAATTGGGCCAAAATGTTCCAGTTGGGGAGACCGGTGAGCGGGTCCTCAAACGCCATTCGTTCCGTGTCTTCGGACACCCAGGCTACCTGGGCGTCTTCTCGGAAGATGTACAGGCGCTGGTTGGAGGGAGCCTCCACCACATCCACCACCCAGCCGGCCGAACCGGCTTCCGGGCTGGGCAGGCGATGCTGGCCCGAGGGGAGGTGATGACTGAAGTGGCTGCCCTTCTCCGCCTGGCTGCCAAAGAAGCGGCGCGCCTCGGGGTTGGACCTTTGCACATAATGCTGAGAGTCCAGCACCAGCACGGCGTAAGGCAGGCTGTCGAGCAGCCAGTCGGGCGGATTTACCATACGCGATTGCGCGGGTTGCGCACCATGGGCGAGTTCTCCGGGATCTGGAAGGCCTTTTGGAATTCCGGCATGTTGGAAAGCGGCCCGTTGACGCGGAAGCGCGGGTTGGGGTGGGGATCGGTGTTGACCTGGAGGCGCACGTACTCGTCCCGCATATTCATGGCCCAGATGCGAGCGTAGGCCAGGAAAAAGCGCTGCTCGGGTGTGAAGCCGTCGAGCGTTTTTGGAGTTTTGCCAGCTTGGGAAGCCTGGTAGGCTTCCCAGGCGAGCTTGAGCCCGCCGAGGTCGGCGATGCTTTCGCCCACCACCAGTTTGCCCTGGATGTGCAGTCCTGGCGCCACTTCATAGCCGCTGAACTGATCCACGATGGCTTTGGAGAGAGCCTGGAATTTCTTGAGGTCCTCGGGTTTCCACCAGTTGCGAAGGTTGCCTTTGGGGTCAAACTGAGCACCCTGATCGTCGAAACCGTGGGTGATTTCGTGGCCAATGACCACGCCCAGTGCGCCGTAGTTGACCGAGTCGTCCGCTTCCATGGAGAAGAACGGGGGCTGCAGGATGCCGGCGGGGAACACGATTTCGTTGTTTTGGGGATCGTAATAGGCGTTGACGGTGGGTGGAGTCATGTACCATTCATTGTGGTCCATGGGTTTGCCGATTTTCTTGAGGTCGCGCTGGACTTCGAAGGCATCGGCGTGCTGGACATTGGCCAGGTAGTTACCCGGGCTGATGCTCAGGCTGGCGTAATTGCGCCAGCGCTCAGGGTAGCCGATCTTCTGGTGGAAGGAGGCAAGCTTTTCCTGGGCCGCCTTTTTGGTTTCGGGCGTCATCCACTCCAGCTCGTTGATGGTGTTCTTGAGAGCACCGCGGATGTTTTTGAGCATATCTTCCACTTTGGCCTTGGCGGCCGGAGGGAAGTGGCGGTCCACGTACTTGTGGCCGAGGGCGTCACCCATGTCCCCGTCGATTTCTTTGACTACCCGGCGCCAGCGAGTGGTGATCTCCTGGGCGCCGGTCAGTGTCTTGCCGTAGAAGCCAAAGAAAAGCTGAGCCCAGTCTTCAGTCAGGTAGTCGGCAGATTTGCGCAGCACGTTCCATTGCAGGTAGGCTCGCTGGGCCTCCAGCGGGGTGGTTTTGAGGATGGCGCCAAGCAGTTTGAAGAACTTGGGCGAGGAGATGTTGACCGACTTCAGAGCGGGAGCGCCGAGTTCTTTGAAGTAGCGCGGCCAGTCCAGGCCGGGCGCTTCTTTGGCCAGTTGGGCCACGCTGACGGGATGGTAGGTGGCCTTGGGGTCGCGCTGCTGGACCAGCGTCATGCTGGCCCGGGCCAGGCGGGTCTCAAGTTCAAAGACCTGCTTAGCCTTCTTCTCGGCCGTGGCGGCGTCGTCTCCCCATTTTTTAAAGACCTCCACCAGGAAGGCCTGATACTGTTCCCGGATTTTTTGTGATTTTTCGTCCGTCCGGGTGTAGTACTCGGATTCGGGCAGGCCCAGGCCGCCCTGGTTGAGCTGGCCGATGACCAGACTGCTGTCTTTTGAATCCTGGGCCGAGCCGAAGCTGAAGTAGGGGTGGCACGCCTGCCGGTGGCGTTGGGTTAACCAGCCTTGAAGGTCTTTGGTTTTGGCCAGTTCGTCCAGCTCTTGTTTGACCAGGTTGATGCCGGCCGCCTGGCCGGCTTCGGTCATGCCGCTGGTGTAGAAGTAGCCCAGCTTTTTGCCCTCGGCGTCGCTGGGGTTTTTGGCTTGTTCTTCCAGGATGGTGTGAAGTTTGTCCTGATTTTCTTCCAGCAGCTTGTTGAAGGTGCCCCAGCGGGGTTTGTCAGAGGGAATGGGGTTGGCTTTGAGCCAGCCGCCGTTGGCGTATTGGAAGAAGTCCTGGGCGGGATTTGCGCTCCGGTCGAGGTTGTTGAGGTCCAGGCCGCTCTGCGAGGGTTCGGCGGTTGCGGCAATGGAAAGCAAAAGAGCCAGGCCGAGGTGGGCCAGGCTCTTTTTGAGAGAGTACGGGTGGGTCATGCCCGCCGCGTTCGCTTTCTACTCGAAGGACCCCTCCGGGGCCTGGGTGGCTTTGATGAGGTTGTGCAGCTCCTCGAGCAGAGTCTCGAGGGCCTGGGGGGTGGGTTGGAGGCCGTCTTTGATGAGGCGGTACTCTTTGTGAGTGAGCTCCAGTTCCAGGAAGGGGTCTAAGCTGGCCAGGGCTTTGCGCACATCTGGGTTGGCCAGCATTTCTTTGGCTTCGGGCGTCTCAGCGCGGATGACGTAGTTGTCGTCCAGGTGGGGGTCGCCAACTTTGGTCTCGTCGGAGATGCCCATTTTGTCGAGCTGCTTGGTGTAGTCGCTTTCAGCCGAGAGCCGCAGGCGGGCGGCCGGTCGGGCGTGCAGGACCACCAGCCATTGTTGTTCTCCCAGGGCTTTGAGGGCGAGCGGAATGCCGTGGTATTCATTGCCAAAATGATTGAGGATCGATTCATCGATAGTAGTCATCATGGGTTAGAGTATACTCGACACTAATTCAAGCTCCTCTTTATTTGGTGTGTTGCGCTGAGGTTTGGGCTCCAGGTCCAGGGCTGAATTCGGGCTGGTCCCGACGTAGGAACATCCGTGGGGGTGAAAGAAGCGGCGCGCCTCTGGAGGTATAGAGATGATGAGTGTTGAGACCGCTCAGGTGCGTCAGGAATCCGATACGATGGGGACGATTGAGGTCGCCAACGATCGTTACTGGGGTGCTCAGACCCAGCGTTCTTTGAAGTATTTTGCCATCGGCGAGGACAAGATGCCGCCGGTATTGATTCGGGCCTTCGGGATTCTTAAGCGTTCGGCGGCTGAGGTGAATGCGGAGCTGGGGCTGTTGAAGCCGGAGCTGCGCGATTTGATCGTTCAGGCCGCCAATGAGGTGATCGAGAATAAGTTGGATGAGCACTTTCCGCTGCGCATCTGGCAGACGGGCTCGGGCACACAGACCAACATGAACACCAATGAGGTGATCTCCAACCGGGCCATCGAGCTGGCGGGCGGACAGATGGGCTCCAAGAAGCCCGTTCATCCCAATGATCATGTCAACATGTCTCAGTCCTCCAATGATACCTTCCCCACCGCGATGCACATCGCAGCGGTGGAGGTGCTGCACAAGCAGTTGGTTCCCGCCATCAAGCATCTGCGTGATGTGTTGGCTTCGCGTCAGCAGAAATTCGAGCACATTGTCAAGATTGGGCGTACTCATCTGCAGGATGCGGTGCCGCTGACGATGGGTCAGGAATTTGGCGGCTACGTGGCCATGTTGGACCAGGATCTGCAGCGCATCGAGATGGTTCTGCCTCATCTGTATGAGCTGGCGGCCGGGGGGACGGCGGTCGGTACGGGTCTCAACTCGCACCCGGATTTCGCCGTCAAGGTCGCCGAGCGGATTGCCAAGATTAGCGGATTCGCCTTTGTGACCGCGCCCAACAAGTTTGCCGGTCTGGCCTCCCACGATGCGCTGGTGATGGCCAGCGGGGCGCTGAAGACACTGGCATGTTCGTTGATGAAGATCGCCAACGACATTCGCTGGTTGGCTTCGGGTCCTCGCTGTGGTCTGGGTGAACTCGTGTTGCCTGAAAATGAACCGGGTTCATCGATTATGCCGGGAAAAGTGAATCCCACTCAATCTGAAGCCATGACCATGGTGGCCGTGCAGGTGATGGGCAATGACGCGGCCATCGGTTTTGCGGGATCGCAGGGCAATTTTGAGTTGAATGTGTTCAAGCCGGTCATCATCCACAACTTTTTACATAGTGTTCGCCTGCTGAGCGATACTTGTCGCTCCTTTGCCGACCATTGTGCTGTGGGTATCGAGGCCGACGAAGAGGTCATCGCGGGCTATGTTCGCGACTCGCTGATGTTGGTGACGGCGCTGGCGCCGAAGATTGGCTACGACATGGCGGCCAAGGTCGCCAAGCAAGGCCACAAAGAGAAGAAGAACCTTAAGCAGGTTTGTCTGGAGTTGAAATTGTTGACCGAGGAAGAGTTTGACGAGGCCCTCCAGCCTCTGAAAATGTGCTTCCCGGGAGTGTAAAAAACCATGGTTAATCCGAGTAAAACACTCGAGATTTACTTGTGGTTCAGGTCGGAAGGAGTCAAGGGCACCTTGTAAAAGGGCCTTTGAGAAATTTTTCACAAAGTCTACGGCGCCGGGGGAATGAGCGCCGATCGTAGGAGTCGAGACAGAATGGCACCAGAGCAGAAACTATTGGCCAGTATCAGGAGCATCGTTTTGATTGCCCCTATCATCTTGATGGCCACGTTTATCGGGGTCTATCAGTATAGCTGGCGGGTGAAAGCGCAGCCTTTCCCGTTTAATCACAAGTATCATGCCGGTGACCGCGGCATCGATTGTAAGTATTGTCACCGCGGAACGGATAAAGGCTATATGGCCGGCGTTCCGTCGGTGTCGGATTGCTGGGCCTGTCACCAGAATCTGACCGATAAGGGTCAGTTTGGTGCGCCGGTGATTGAGCGTCCCGACGTGCAACGTCTGCTCAAGGACTACGTCGAGACCAAGAAAGAGATCAAGTGGTACAAGGTTTATGACATGCCCGAGCATGTCAAATTCCCTCACAAGGCGCACATCAATGCTGGTTTGCAGTGCACCGAGTGCCACGGCAAGGTGGAGAATATGCCGGTGGTGCAGATGAACCAGGTTCCCCATATGGGCTGGTGCGTCGGCTGTCATCGTCAGAAAAATGCTCCCGTCGATTGCACGGTTTGTCACTACTAGGCGGAGGATTCAGTGTCACTTACACGTCGTAACTTTATTAAATGCGGTCTGATGACCGGGGCGGCAGTTTCGCTCACGGCCTGTCAGCGCAATGTCGAGCACGGGGTCGTCTCGCAGTATGTGATGCCGGAATATGCGATTCCGGCTCAACCTCTTTATTGGGCCACCACTTGCGGTGAATGTATCGGGGGCTGCGGCGTAGCCGTCAAGACGACCGATGGTCGCGCCATCAAGTTGGAGGGTTTGCCTGAGCACCCGCTCAGCCGGGGCCGGCTTTGCGCCCGCGGTCAGTCTGGACTGCAGGTGACCTATCACCCCAGTCGCCTGAACGACATCACCGATGGTTCCGGCAAGGTTCTGTCGCGGGACTGGGGTGAGTTCTTCAAGAGCACTCTGGATAAGTCCAATCTCACCGACAAGCAGCCTTTGTTTGTGGTTCGCTCACTGGGCGGCACGTTGGGTGGGCTGTTGATCGAGTTGGCCAAAGAGACCAAAGGTAAAATCTGGTTGCTGGATTACCCCAGTCGTCTGGCTGAGCGCCAGGTGATGAAGGCTCTGACCGGCAAGGCCGAGTTGCCCTTCTATCGTTTTGAAGACGCCGACTATGCCGTCACCTTCGGTGGCGACTTGCTGGCCCTGGGTCACAACATCGTGCGCTCCGGGTGGGGTTACGGTGAGTTCCGTCAGGGACGCGGTCGTGACCGCGGCACTCTGGTGTCTGTTTCCTCGCGCATCAATATGACCGCAGGCAACTCCGACCGCTGGCTGCCCACCCGTCCGGGTGCTGAGGGCTGGGTGGCGCTGGCCGTGGGCAATATCATCGCCGCCAAGAAGGGCGGATCTGTCTGGCCCGCCTGGGCCAAGAGCGTGTCGCTGGAGAAGGCGGCCGAGGCTTCGGGCCTGGAGGCTTCGCTGATCGAGCGTCTGGCCGCCCAGCTTCTGAAAGCCAAGAAGCCCTTGATCGTAGCCGACAGCGATGCCGGTAACTACATCAATGGGGTAGACTCGCTCTATATCATTCACTCGCTGCAGAAGCTGTTGACCGGCAGCATCGAGACCTTCGAGCCGGAGAACGTTCTGGGCGTTAAGGGCGGCGTGCCCAAGGGCCTGATCGTAAATACGGCCGAGGCGATGAAGCATCTGGACAGCACCAACTGTCTGGCGACCTGGATTTTCGATCTGGATGTGGTCAATTTGATGCCGGCCTCCATCGACGCCAAAGCTCAGCTGGCCAAGGGCGGCAATCTGGTGGTGTTCTCCACCTTTGCCAGCGAGACCAGCAAGCTGGCCAAAGCGGTGGTGCCTATCCTGAATTGGGTTGAAGAATTTGGCGACCAGCGCATCACCGGCGCCGGGCTGGATATCTACAATGTGCAGCAGCCGGCCATCCGGCCGCACTGGGAGAACGCCCGCTCGCTGGGCGACATCCTGACGGCCATCAAGGTGGGCGACCCCATTGGTCTGGGCGTGATTCCCAATGGAGCCGCCGATGGCGCCTCCAAGGGCAAGACCTTCCACGACTTGATCAAAGGCGACGCTGACCAGACCCGCTGGGAAGCCCTGCTGGCTCGTGGCGGTTCCTATAAGGAAGAATCTCTGGCCTCGGATATCTACAAGCATCGCGTGGCCACTCCGCCCAAACTCGTGGCTGATCCCGGTAAGCCACCGGCAGGCGTCAACCCCTACGAGGGATTGGAGCCGGCCAGCGTGACCGCCTGGACGGAGACCTTTGTGGAGGGGCCCGTGCTGGTGCCCATCGCCACTCTGGCTCTGCGCGACGGTAGTCTTGGCAACCGGCCCTGGATGCAGGAGTTGCCCGACCCCATGACTACCTCGGTCTGGGGCGGCTACATCGAGATGAGCCAGACCCTGGCCGACAAGCTGAAGGTCAAGCGTCACGACGTGGTGCGCGTCACGGTGCCCGGCGTCGAGAAGGCGATTGTGGGTCCAGCCCTGCCGTCGGCCTCGATGCACGAAGACTTTATCGGCGTGCCGGTTGGGGCTGAGAATCCGGATTACTCGGGTTGGTCGAACCTGAACTACGGTCTGGGCAGCAAGGTGTTTGGCCGCTATGGCTACACCAACGCCAACTATAGTAAGGGCGGTATCAATCCGCTCACCAAGATCAAGGCTGAGATGACCAAGGCGGGTGAACCCCAGTGGGTTGGCGCCAAGGTTGAGGTAGCCAAGGATCCTGAAAACAAAGTTGACATGATTACAGCGATGGATATCCGCGTGTTTGAACTGCCGCGCGAGATTCTGCCGTTTCAGTAACTGAAAGCGCTCGAAAAGGAGAGAGTATGGCTGATACAAAGCCCCCTTGGGGCGTAGTTCAGTGGGGGATGGTAGTGGACGCAGACCGCTGCACGGGCTGTAAAGCCTGTGTTGTTGCCTGTCGTTCCGAAAATAATATAGCCACCGTAGGTGCGGAGGCGAGCGCCATGGGGCGCATGATGGACTGGATCCGCATTGAGCGCATGTTCCACGGCGAGTATCCTGACATTCAGACGATGTTCGTTCCGATGCTGTGCCAGCACTGCGGCTCGGCTCCTTGCGAATCCGTCTGCCCCGTGTTCGCCGCCGTGGGTACCCACGATGGTCTGAATGCACAGATTTACAACCGTTGCGTGGGCACTCGACTGTGCGCCAACAACTGTCCGTATCACGTGCGTATGTATAACTTCGTGCAGCCCAAGTGGCCGCCCTCAATGGAGTTGCTGCTCAATCCCGACGTGTCGGTGCGTAACGAAGGCGTGATGGAGAAGTGCACGATGTGCGTCCAGCGCATCCGCCGCGCTGACCTGGACGTCAAGGTGAGCAAGCGCCCCTACGCCGATGGTGAGCTGCGCACGGCCTGCGTGCAGAGCTGCCCCTCGGGCGCGCTGGTGTTTGGCGACCTCAACGATGAGGAGAGCACCATCAGCAAGCTGGTGAAGCACGAGTCCAACCGTACTTACTACATCGGGCATGTCGAATATCACACCGCTCCTAACGTGATCTATCTGCGTCCGGAGAAGAACGCGGAGGCCCTGGGCGAATGAGCCACGAGAATCTGAACTTCCGCGCGGCGGAGATTTCCATCCCGGAAATCTACAACGCCGCTTTCGAGCCCATCGGGCGCTCGGGATGGCGGAGCAATCTGGTGATTGCCTTCTGTATCCTGCTGGTGCTCACCGCCGGTTTCGCATTTGCCCGTCAGGTCTTCTGCGGCTTCTGGGTGACCGGGCTGCACATCCCCGTTTACTGGGGCTACTTCATCATCACATTCGTTTTCTGGATTGGTGTAGCTCACGCCGGAGCGCTGATTTCAGCCCTCTTGCGACTGTGCGGCGCTGAATGGAAATCAGCCGTAACCCGCGTGGCCGAGGTGATCACTCTGTTCACCCTGCCGGCCGCCGCCTCGTTCCCGCTGATTCACGTCGGCCGCACGGAAGCAGCCTACTACTGTTTACCGTTCCCCAACCACCGTCTGCTGTGGCCCAACTTCAAATCGATGTTGGTGTGGGACGTATTCGCGATTTCGACCTACCTGACCGGTTCGGTCATCTTCCTGTATGTCACCACGGTGCCCGACCTGGGCATCGCGCGCCCGCGTATGAAAGGCTGGCTGCGCACGCTGTACACGCTGATGAGCTGGGGCTGGCGCGGCACCGCCGAGGAATGGAAACGAGTCAAGGAAGCCGCCGCGCTCTACTCGGTCATCATTCTCCCGGTGGTTATCTCGGTGCACACCATCGTTTCTTGGGACTTCGCAATGCAGGTGGTGCCCGGATGGCACTCTGAGGTCTTCGGTCCCATCTTCTTCGTCGGCGCTCTCTACTCGGGAACGGCCGCCGTGTTCACGATGCTGTGCATCCTGATCTGGACCTACCCCTCCTTCCGACTGCTGATCACCCAGGTTCACTTCGATATGCTGGGCCGCGTCTGGCTGGTGCTGGGTCTGGCCTGGGCCTACCTGTTCTTCAACGACTTCCTGCCTGCTTACTACGCCCACAAGGCGGACAAGATGGACTACCTCTACTACAACGCCTTTGGTGCTTACGCTCCTCACTGGTGGATGCTCGTCATCGGTAACTTCGTGGTGCCGCTGATGTGCCTGGCCTTCCAAGAGTTCCGCCGCAGCATCATCCCGATGTTTATCCTGTCCATCATCGTCAACATCTGTATGTATCTCGAGCGCGTGGTCATCATCATCCCGGGCCTCGAGATCTACAACAAACTCAACTACAACATTCTGCCTTACTCGATCAGCCCCACCGAGTTCGCCATCGTGTGCGGAACTTTCGGCTGGGTTATCGGTGGACTGACGACCTTCTGTCGCATCTTCCCGATTCTCCCTTACTGGGAGCTGGCCGAGACCAAGTCACGTCAAATTGAGCGCGAAGTAGCCGGCGTCAACGTTGCCTACTTCCAGTCGGGTGAGTAAACGATGAGAGTCTGTGCTGAATTCGAAGAACACTTCACCGCGCTAGCTGCTCACAAGCATCTGGTGGATGAGGGTCTGGACCCCCAAGAAATTGAAATCCGGAGCCCCTATCCGCTGCCTGAGCATCCCATCCCTCCGCATCGCAGCGGTCCCTACAACATGCGTGCAGTCGTGCGTTTTATGTGGGCCGTGGCCGTGCTCTGCGGCTTCTCCTTCGTGACCTTCACTCAGTATGAGTGGGCGCCGGTTTCGGTGACCAACGGCCATCCGTTGATTCCGATTCCAATCACCATGCTGGTCACCTACGAGTGCGGTATGATCACCGCCATCCTGACCACCACCTTTATGTTCTTCTTGGAAACCTTCAAGTTTCGCCAGCTGGTTCCGCCGCTGGAAGAGGACATGCCGGTCGCCATCGGTTACGTGGCTCTGGTTGTGGGCGGACGCTCCGCCGACCGGGCCACCAAACTGCTGGAGGGCAAGGGAGCCCGCTCGATCGTCTCTTACGCCTTCATGTTCGCCTTGCTGGGGATGTTGACGGGCTGCGCCCAGTTCAATATGCGTAAGCAGGACGTCATCAAGAGCACCGAGGCTGCGGCCGAACTGGCCCCGCCGCTGAGCGTGCGGATGCCCAGCGCGGCCGAGCAGGTTGTGCCCGCGCCTCCCACCATCGGTCTGCAGGGTGTGGCTGGCGACGAGAAGCTATTCTATGACTACCGCGCCTCGCTGGCACGGGCCATGCGCCAGGCTGGCGCCAAGGACCCCGGCGCCGCCGATACGATGAAGGTCATGAACGAAGCCGAGGGCAAGCTCAAGGCTGAGGGTCAATACCCCAAGATGTACGAACTGAAGAACCGCCAGGCTGAGGTCGAAGCGAGTATTGCCGGCTGGGTCAACCCGGTCAAGGCTACCGAAGAGAACCTTAAGCGCGGCGAGCAACTGTTTGCAACCAACTGCGCTCTGTGTCACGGTGACAAAGGCGAAAAGCCCGGCAAAGTAGGTGAAGTCTGCCTGCCCAAGCCCCCCGCCATCGGCACCAAGACGGCCTACCCGAATGCCAGCAAGCCGGACGGCTACTTCTACTACAACATCTATTGTGGTAAGAACAATATGCCGCCCTTCGGCTATAAGCTGACTCCCGAGGAAATCGCCCAGATTGTGCTGCACGTGCGCAAGCTGCAGAGCGCTCAGTAGAGTCCGACCTTCGGGTCGAAAAAAGCCTCCGCCCTCGGGTGGGGGCTTTTTTTCATGATTGCGCATATCGATATGGACGCTTTTTACGCCTCGGTGGAGCTGCGGGATCACCCGCGCTGGAGGGGCAAGCCTTTGGTCGTGGGCTATCATGGTCCGCGCGGAGTGGTGGCGGCGGCTTCCTACGAGGCCCGTCGCTATGGCGTCTTTTCGGCCATGCCCATCGCTAAGGCGTTGCGTCTGTGCCCCGAGCTGGTGGTAGCACCACCGCGCTTTTCGGTGTATTCGGAGATCTCTCAGGGGCTGCGCCAGCTGTTCGCCGAGTATACCTCGCGAGTGGAGCCCCTGGCGCTGGACGAAGCTTACCTGGATTTGAATCACCTGGACGGGCCGGGGCGAGTTGTTGCCGAGATTCGCTCTCGCATTCGCAGACTGTTTCAGTTGCCGGCCTCGGCCGGAGTCGGTCCCAACAAATATGTGGCCAAGGTGGCTTCGGGCAAGGCCAAGCCGGACGGGCTTTTGCTGGTTTCTGAAGAGTCGGTGCTGGGGTTTTTATGGCCGCTACCGGTTTCAGAGCTTTGGGGGGTGGGGCCAGTTTCTGCCAGCAAATTGCGCAACCACGGCCTGGTCACGATCGAGCAGGTAGCTCACTCCTCGGTGGAAGAGCTGACCCGAATCGTCGGTCGTTCGGGGGGGGATTTGCACCGCATGGCCTGGGGCCGGGACGATCGCCCGGTGGAGACGGATTTCGAGGCCAAGTCCCTGTCTTGTGAGCACACCTTTGAGCGCGACTGCGAGGATGTAGAGGAGTTGCGTGCGGTGCTGGAGCGTCAGGCGCTGCGGTTGCAAGAGCGGTTGGTGCGTCAGCGCCTACGGGCGGGGCTGGTCGTGGTCAAGCTGCGCTGGCCGGATTTCAGAACCGAGACGCGCTCGCTGCGTCTGCGTCCCGGAGCGCTTTTGGCCGAGGTGGCCTGGGGGGTGTTGCAGGAGCGGCTGCGGCTGGTGGGACAGCCCGTACGCCTGTTGGGAATGGGAGTCGCTGATTTAAGCGGTGACGACCAGCCGGTGCAGCTGGAGCTATTTTAGGGGCTGGCTCTCGAAGGCGCTCTGGCGGCTCGGTCGAATCCTGAGAGATGGAAAGCGCACCTTTAGGTTCTGATACTTCCCCCCCTCTCAAACCCGGCCCGGCCGGTCCGTTGCCCACCACGATTCGCTTGGCGGGCGTGGCCTTGCTGGTGATGGCGGGTTTGAACTTTGTGTTGATGGTCACCCTGCCAAATAGCAAGGGCCACGGTGGCTCCGGTATTCTGGATATCGTCCTGGGATTGATGCTGGCCTCAGGCAATCGCTCCGGTTTGGGTTTTGCGCAACTGCGGGCCTGGCTGGGCTTGCTGCTCGGGGTTCCGGCCATGGCTTTGATGGGTGGGGCTCCCGAGGCCATCGCCCAGGGGGTGTGGTCGTTGGGGATGCTGGCTCTGCTGAAAGAGGGAGCGGGTAAGCCCCGAGTCATTTTGGGCGGAATTTTGGTCTGTGGCACGCTGGCCGTGGGTGGCCTGGCGGCACTGGTGCTCAATGTGGGCCCGGGGTTGATCGCCTATCGCGGCCAGACCCAGCCACTGCCGGCCGACGGGCGGGTTCAGTGCAGCAATTCCAAGCTTTTGGTGAAGGTCAGTGCTCCAGGCTGGGAGCAGATGAAAGCCGAAGAAGTCAAGAAGGAGAACGATCTCTTTGATTTCTGGCTGGTTCACCCCGCCAAAGACCTGCATTTTGCCGTGCTGCCCGAGACCAGTGAGGCCGGAGTCAGCCTGCAAGCCTACACCGATGCCGTGGTCAAGGTGACGGGGTCCGAGCCGGTTTCGCGACAGGACCATCGGTTGGGCAAGATGCTGCGCTTCCACCAGAAGCTGGAGGATCTAGAACTGGAGAGGCTGGTGCTGGTGATTGTGCGGGGCCAGGATCTGTATCAGGTCCACGCCTGGTGTCTGGCCGACCAGTTTCCGCTCCGAGAGGCGGAGCTGCGCCAGTTGTTGGATGCGGTCGAGCTGAAGTAGCTGCTAAAGTTGGGGGAAAGATGAGATTTGTTCCGGTTTTATTGTTACTGCTGTCGGCTCCGCTCTGGGCGGACCCGGAAACCAATGTTTACAGCCTGATCGTGGAAGACCTCAAGGGGGTCGAGGCAGATGTGCGCACCCTGGATCGGCTGCTGGAGAAGAAGGTCGGATACACCACTCGAGACCTGGATACAGCTCGGGCCAAGTATGCCGAGCTGAAGTCCCTCTACGAAGGCGAGCGTAAGAAGATTCAGCAGTTTCGGAGCAGTGCTCATCCTGAGGCCAAAGAAACGGTTCTCAAGCTGGTGGATAGTCAGGACAAGTGGACCTGCAATACGGTGTTCGTGATCGACATGGAAGTTCGCGGCAACGACTATTTTAAGGGCAAGTCGGTCAACTATGATCCTGATCGCGGGCCGGCCATGTCCGGCAATGCTCGGGCGGAGGCGGTGGCGGCTCGTCAGCTGTACGGCAACCTCAAGGCGGTTGTGGCCGAGAAGTTGAAGTAGTCCGGATGGAGATTGGAAGCGGCCCGTTGCCCTTGACTTCGCAAGCCACCCTGCAGGCCTATGCCCAGGCAGCCCCGGCCGCGGCCGGTCCGGCCGAGGTGGTGGATTCGGTCGAGCTCAGTGCCGCCCCGTCTGCCCGGCCGGTGAAGAGGTCAGGCGAGATGGGCGACTGGAAGGATACGCTGCGGGCGGTGGACCGCTTCCGCGGAGCTGTGCTGGTGCTGGGTTTTGGCAACAAGGGTCAGTACAAGGATCCGGCCGGGGCCAAGCTGGCTCTGGATCAGCTGGCCGACCAGTTTGATGCTCAATACGGCAAAGGCCGGTGGCTGGCCGTCTTTGGCGGTGATGCCTACAAGCAGGACGCGCCCGACGTAGCCCATTTGGTGCGCCATCTGCAAGAGCAACGGGCCGTGCCGGCGCTGGCTATTCAAAGCGATAAGGTCAAGGAGTGGGGTGGAGTGGACAAGCAGATCGATCTGGTCCATTACGTGCCCACCACCTTAGGGGCGGACGGTAAGATCGTTTGGGGCGGTTTCGTGGAAGGCAAGCCGGTGGGTCCGACGGCGGCCTACCTGGGTGAGGATTTTATCGGGGGCCAGAGCCCTCGCCTGAAAGCGGTGGTGGCTGTGGGCGGAGGGGAAATCGCCGGTCAGGAGGCCGTTTACGCTCGCCAGCACGGCATTCCCGTGCATTACGTGCGGGCCGAAGCTCGCTATGAGGTGCCAGGTGGTCGGTTTGGCGCCATCGATTCGATGCTGGTTTAGCGGTTGGAAGAAGCCCAGCGATTGAGCCAGGTCCTTTTCATTTCCTGAAACTCGGTGTGCAAAGAGCGCTCCAACATGCCTTCGGAGCTGACTCCGACCAGCATTGTGGAGAGCACGCTGCCGACGATACCGCTGCTGGCGATGATTTCGGCACCGATGGGGTCGGGAGCGTTGAAGGCCAGGTAGGCGCCAAAAGTGGTGATGGCGGCGCCGATGCCGTAAATGCGACGCAGCACTCCTCGGATGTAGCCGGTGCCGGCGAAGTTCATGGCGCGCAGGCTCGGGCAGGCGGCTCGGCAGGCAATTTCGCGTCGCCTCTCCATTTCTGGAGATTTGATGGGTTCGAATCCGGTCAGGTCGACGGCCAGCCCTTCGGCGTTGACGAACAGGCCCAGCGAGACACATCGGAAGTGGTTGTCCAGTTGCTCGCGTTTGATCACGATGCCGTCGCGCACCCAGCTGATGGCGCAGGGGCGGCGCAGGGGGAGCTCACCCACGGATTGGGGTTCCATCGTGACCGCCACCAGCACAGCCAGGTTGACCTGGGGAGGGACCTGAGCAAGCGGTTGATAGACATTGTTGAGTTTGGATGTTCCCGGGTTGACCGGCTTGTAGCCGCCAGCGGTGAGTTGGGCCACCGGCAGTTCGGGCAGATCGGCAGGGCCGAGAGCCAGGCGAATGGGATAGCTGATGGGGCTGAAGCCGTGCATGGGACAGCCGAGCAGCGAATCCAGGCGCTGACCCGCCACCGTCAGTGGGATAGGGCAGGTGAAGCAGTGTTCGCGTAATTCTTTGCGCAAGTCGGTGTTGACCTGGCCGGCATCCAGAGCAGCCTTGATGTTCAGCGGTCCGGCCAGGCAGTTGCGATTGGAGATCGCAAGTTCTAGATTCGGGCCGGGAGGAGCCGCACGTCGTCGCAGCTTGCTGCCGTCCCAGAAGAGAATTTCTGAGACTCCCGGTAGGGCCAGGCGGAAAGGACGTTTGTTTTTGATGGCCGTCGGCCAGAGGCCGCGCTTGAAATGGTCGAGGGCCAGGTCGGAGCTGACCTGGGGATCGTAGAAGGCAGCTTCAACCTGGCTCAGAGTCCACTTGAGCGAAGGTTTCTCGAAGACGAAGACGTTTTCGCCATTGGTCTGGCGCACGCTGAGACTGTGTGCGCCTCCCACCACAGCCGACTGCACGAGTTTGCAGGCCCAGGCGTTTTCTCGCGGCAGCTGAAAGGCGGCCAGTTTTTCCAGGGCCTTCTCGCCGGCGATGGTAAAGGAGCCGGCCGAGTCTAGCCGGGCTTCATCCAACTGGTCGGAGAGCAGGCGATCGAGCTCGGAGAGTTCGTCCAAGGCTAGAAATTCTCGGCTCGAGCGAGTCGCTGGCTCAGAGGCGGGTGATCCTGGTCGGTGGCCGGTTTGTTGAAGGCCGTTTCGATCATCTGCAGAGCCACCAGCATGTGCTTGAGGTTTTGCTTGGGGTAGCCGGCTTTTTCGAGTAGCTGTGAGCCCCTCTGGTCGGCCCTGAATTCCTTTTCCCAGTTGGAGTTCTGCAGGGCCTCGGGTAGCTCCATCAGCAGAGTGTGGCCGGGTCCCTGGGTTCCGCACATTCCCAGCTGTTCGGTGAGGACCTGTTGACCCCAACTGGCGGCAATGTCTCGATGCTCGATGTGAGCCACCTCGTGGGCCAGCACCGCAGCCAGAAGGTCTTCGCTTTGCAGGCCGTGCTCACGCATATAGTCGTGGAGAGCCCGGGCCGGCTGCTGCTGGGGCTGAGTGGGGCCGCCGGCCTGGTCGAAGAGTTCCACCATCCCCATGGTGATATTGATCAGTCCTCCGCCCTGGGCCTGGGCGTTGATGGCGCTGCGCTCCTCGAGGATGGGACTGAGCTTGAGGTCGCCCAGAGTGGAGGCATCAGCCAGTTTCTTACAGATGGATTCCAGTCGGGGGTTGATGCTGCTTTCGTAAGTGGAATTGGCGAAAGCCACCCGCGAAGCCCATTTGGATTCCTGCTGAGGAGTGACCAGTTCTTGCCCGACCTGTTCGGCCAATCCGACCAGCAGTCCGCAGCCTTGGGTGCCAAATTGGGTCTGCCAACGGGCCAGTTGGGGCAACCAGCTGGGGGTGCCGGCTTTGCCACTGAATTCCAACTGGTCGGCAGTTGGGGCGGCCTCAGGCGGAGCGGCCGCGGCTGTGGTCGGGCTCAGGCGTTGGGGCATGACCTCGGCCAGGCGCTGACCGAATTGGATCGCGAGCATGGGAAGGTTTTCGACTTCATTGTGGTCTGAACCTGTGAAGCCAAGTCGGCCGGAGTATGCTACACTATGCTTTAACACACCGGACAGCGGGGACGAATTGAACTCTAAACAGAACCGGCGAGCGATCGCTTTGATCACCACCCTGATGATGTCGGTGGTGCTATTGATGATGCTGGTCTCCCTGGTCAGGGCGGTAACCACTCAAGACTATCTGACGCGGGGCTATCACGACAATGTGGCGGCTATGTACGTGGCTGAGTCTGGCCTGGCCGACGTCATGTCCCATCTGGAGATCGACGGGAGCTGGCAGGAGGGCTTCAACGGCGAGCCGATGCAGAACCGCCCTGGCAAATACTGGGTGAAGTTCTTCAGCGGCGGGGGCCAGGTGCCGGATGATGCTTCGATCAATAACATTATCGGCAACACCGCCCGGCCGGGACCACGTGGAAGGGTGGTCCCAAAAGGCTCGGCTCTGATTGTGGTGACGGCCCGAGTGGGAGCAGCCCAGCGCCAACTGGAAGCCATCATCAACAGCTCGGGCGTGATCAATGTGGAGTACCCTTTGATGACCTCCGGCAACATCGAGCTCAAGGGGGCGGTCACCATCGACGGCATTCACAGTCTACAGGGCTATGAACGCGTGGCTGCGGGAATTCACTCTAATTCCCGCGGTTCGGGCACAGCCAGTGTGACCTGGGAACCATCCAATGCCACCGATAAGGCCGTGGTCACGGGTAAGGTGAGCTCGGCCGATTCTCGTCCGGTGGGCGTGGGCATCGATTTCGGCTCGGACGCCAGTCGTTACGACGTGGGTGCCTTTGAGCGGGCGGCGGCCCAGAAGCAGTTTCCAGGAGTGGGCGATATCGACCGGCAGGTCAGCCTGCACGCGGGCGATCCCGCTCCCACTATTCAAACAGCCGGGACCACCACCTTGCCGGCGGGTAAGTATCATAAGTCCGGCAACTTGAGCGTTAATGGGGATCTGGCCCTGGACGGCGGGGAATTGTTCGTGGACGGTGACCTGACCATCAATGGCGGGATTTCTGGCCAGGGGGCCATCTGGGCTTCGGGCAAGGTGACCTTTAAGGGGGATGCCACTCTGCAATCGAGCGAGAAAGCAGCGGTGATGTCCAAGCAGGGGGTGAATCTGCTGGGTTTCAACGGAGAGGAATACATGGAGGCTTTTGCACAGAGCGACCCGGAGGTTCGGGTGCTCTGGGATGCCACCAAGCAGGCTCTGGGAGACACTCAGGATTTGCTGCAGAACGGTGACCCGGCCACGATTGTGGGAGCCGGCGGGCCGCTGGACGTGCAGGCTCGCAAGCTGGCTTACTATCCGGATAGCGCCGAGCTTCCCATTCCCGTGGTCAATCCTGAGGATGCCCTGGTGGGAGGCAACTACTTGGGCAAACTGCAAGAGAAGCTGTCTGCCCAAAGTCAGGGCCCCTCTCGAGACTTCATGATTCGCAAGCTGGGTGGCTACAAGGACTTCTTCGGAGCCAACACGGCCGGGACGGATGCCACCGTGGCCAATCAGTTTTTCAATCGCCCGCGGGTGATGCCGGGGGCCTTTGCAGCTGTGGTCAATTCCTCACGAGTGGATGCTCTGAGCAAGTTGACCTTACAGGTTTCCAATGTAAGCTATGCAAAAGCCGGCAGCTCTTACTTTCAGGGAGTGATTTATACCAATGGCCATGTCTTCGCCGCCAACAGCGTGACCACGCTGGGCGCGATCATGGTGGATGGCCGCGGTCGAACTGATGTCCAACCGAATCCTCTTGATCCTTCGGAGACTTTCAAGCCCGGTCAATTGGTGATGCGGAAGGGAGCCAACCTGACCTTCGTCGAGGAGTTTTTCGAAGACGGCGACAACGCTCTGCGAATTCGGGGGCCGGTACGGGTGCGCACATGGGCTTCCCGTTAAAGAAGAAGTGTCTGGCCGTTACGGTGGCCGAGGTCATCATGGCTTTTGGCATTGTGGCCGTGGCCATTCTGGCCATTGTATCGGGTTTCATGGGGGCGATCGAACTCAACGCTCAGTCTGTGGATATGGCGGTGGCCTCTCAGGTGGGTCGAGATTTTCTAGAGCGGGTTCACGAGTTGGGCTACGACAGTGTACCCGAGGGGACGTTCGTGTTCGATGGCTCCCGCAATGACCCGCCCAATGCGGATGGGTTCCCGCCCGCCCCTTACCCCAAGGTGACGGCCAACGGCAAGGACCATTTTCTTCAGGTGCGAGTGGGCACCAAGGGCGCGACTTTGAAAGTGGTGGTGGTGGAAGTGGTCAACAGTCGGCACGGTCGCGCAGTTTTTGAGACTTACTTATACCCGGGGTTTTCGACGACCTAGTGATTGCAACCAGGCACGAGCGACGGGGGATGAATCTGTTGGACCTGGTTGTGGCCATGGGCTTGCTCATGATGCTGCTGGCCGGATTGTTCGCGGTCTTTTTTTCGGGTGGCAAGGCCTGGCGAAAAACCGATGATCGCTACGAACTGTTACACAATACTCAGAATGTGCTGGCTCAAGTCAGCCGCGAGGCGGAGCGCTCGACGGTCTTTAGCGTGAGCATCATTCCCGGTCGGGCCGTGAGCTTTTTGAGTCCTATGAACGACTCGGGGAATTTTGTGACCGACACGCTGGGGGATGAGCGCTGGGAGCGCTATCTCGTGTTCTATCACGACCCCGTCAAGCAGGAAGTGCGGATGGTCGACGTGCCGTTGCTCCCGGGTTCGTTCGAACGCAGGACTCCGCAGCCGATCGAGCGCTTCATTTCGCTGTCGGGGCAGCGGCCGTTGTCTACCTATTGCGTGGGCGGGAAGCTGCTCGGGCGTCGCATCACGTCGTTTGAGCCGGATCAACCCGCCTCCACGAAGCGCCTTACGCTTCGGGTGCACACGGTGCAGCCGAGTTCAACCCAGAGCCCGGACCTGCAGTTGGATATCGCCACTGACGCGCTGATGAGGAACTAGCAAACTACGTTCCCTTTCGCGGTTGGGTGTCACCTGGGCGGGGCAACACCCAGCGGTCTCCGAGTTGCACGCGTTTCTCGTGGACCGCGTCGGCGCGACGTCGTCGTTGTTGGGTGTAGAAGTGTGGGTTGCTGGATGAAGATTCTGGGGGCCAGGGTTGCCGAGAGTCGGGCAGTCCTTCGAGTTGGACCAGGCGCTGCCGCAGACGTTCTTTCTGGAGGGGGTCGGAGTGCAGATTGCGGGCTCGGCTCAGGGCTTCGACGGATTTGCGAAAGCGTTGGGCGCCAGCATAGATTTCCCCGATGTCTTCGTAGTCCTGGGCACTGCTCGGATTCTGGAGTCGCTCGCTCAGACGAGCCTGAGCTGCTTTCTGAAGACGCACGAGTTCGCGGCAGGCGGAGCAGTTGTTGGGGACGACTTCCAGGGGGATGGCTGCTTGCTCATAAAAGTGCTGTTGCTCCTGGGCGCTGAAGACGAAACTCTGGCGACACAGGCCGCAGACGCCGGCAAAGTCTTCGAAGGAAAGGGCTGGCCAGCGGAAGGTTTCCCATACTTGGTTCTGAGGGCAGGCGCGTATAGCCACACCGGCAGCCTCGCAGGCCGGACAGACCCAGTCGGTCGCCTGCTTGGTCCAACCCGCACGGAGACGGCGGTCTTGATTGGCCCGCTCGACTCCGGGTAGATCCGTCTCTTTCCAGAAAAAATGATTTAAGCAGTAGGCGCAGACGGCGAATTCGTGAGACATAGGAAGCGAGCCTCGAGTTCAGGGCCGAAGCCAGCCTTCGCTCATTTGCGGACGGGCCAGAAGTTGTTTCAAGATGGCCTTCCAGGCCTCGGGGTCGGGGCCCACTACGGTGACCTTCCAATAGTCCCCCAGGCGCTGGCACAGCGCCCCGCGCTCGGCCAGCGGATGTTGGCTGCTGAATTCTAGAAGAAGGGCCGTTTCGACCGAGCCCTTGGCGTCGCTCCAACTGGAAACTCGGGTCTGACGGGTCAGCCAATCCTGGAGACCGTTCTGACTTGAGGTGACGTGACGGAAGAGCAGGCGGGTGTCGCTGGCGGCCTGCGGAAAGCATCGAATGAACGCGGTCTGGGCTTCACGCGCAAAGTCTTCGTCCAAAGGTCGTTGCTGTTGGATTCGGCTCTCCACGATCGGCTCCAGCTCGGCGGCGTAGGAATCGATGGTCGAATCTGCATACCAGGGGTGGTTTGGGAGCTTGTGGTCGAGTTTGCTCTGAAAGAGGCCGTTGCCCAGAGCGGTGGCCAGACCCTCGTTGAGTTCTTGCCAGGCCAGGCGGCCCTCCAGGCCGCTGAAAGCCGACCTTAGACGTCGTCGGGTCTCGGGGTTTTGGGAATGCCACAAGGAATGGACGATTTCGTGGAAGAGTACGCCGAGGCGATGATTGACCTGATCGCCCTCGAGCATTTCCAGGACTTGAAGGTAGCCGATGGAATGGGCGAAGCTGACCACTCCCTTGGCCCCACGCGCCGGAATCGGAATGAGCGCGATTTCAAAAGGGTCCTGTGGACTCCAGCGACTATCCAACAGGGTCCGGACTTTTTCCAATTCCGGGATCATCTGGCTGCTCTCGAGTGCCTCCTCGATCTCAGTCTTTTGTTCCTGAAGTCGGGTCAGGCTGGATAGCCAGAGGCTGTCGCGGTAGGCGGGTTCAAAGTAGGCCAGAGCCTGACGCAGGCGATCTTGTAAGGAGGCATCTAGATAGGTGCGGGTGCGCTGGAGAAACTCTTCTCCGTCCTGGGATTCGACCGCCATGCGTTCGAGCACATCGCGATCGACTTGTTCGGAATTGAGTTTGCGGTATTCGATTAAAGCCGCTTCTTGTTCAGCCGGAGGATGCAAGGCCGTAAATGCGGCGGGCAAAAGGGTGGACTGGTGGGGATTGTGCTCCAGGCACTCCATGAGATACAGAACGCATTCGGGCAAGCTGGTGCGCACTTCGATGCGCAGGGGCTGAGCGGGAAGGGGTGCAGCAGTGAGACACAGCGTAAGGACGATCTGAGGGAGGCGCATGGCTTTCCTGTTGCGGCGATTCTACCGGACCGACAGGTAGGAATCCAGTTTGCCCATCAAACCGTGGGCAACCTGATACATTTCCTGGTGTGTGGGGGGGCTGACGTAGCCGCCTTCAGTCGTGGCCAGGCTCATGGAGTTGTTCAGCTCCTGGGTGAGGGCCGAGTCGGGTTCTCCAACCAGCTCTCGGTGCTGCACAATTTTGACGCTGGGGAGTTGGTTGTCAATGTATTTCAGAGTCAGCAATTGCGTGGTTTTTTGACCCAATTCTTCGCGCTCGGATGAAACTAGAATGGCGTTAAGACGGGGCTGTTGTTGGTGGATGTCGAAATAGGAAGCCTCCAGCTTGGTCTCGCCTTTTTGCGACCAGATTCCGAGGCTAGCTGAGCCGTGCAGGCCGCGCCGAAAACCGAGCGAGCCGCCATCGGGCATTTGAATGTCGCAGGTGTAACCGTAGGTGTCACTCACCTTGGTGGGAAGCTCTTTGATTTCCCCTTGAGAAATCAAGTTGGCCTTAAAAGCGCCATCTTTGGCCAGCATCAGTAGACTGGCGCCGGCGATTCCCAGGATGGGACCGGAGATCAGGATGCCGCCCAGCAGCGGGTCCCCTCCGCGTGTGGGGTCGAGTTTCTGCATCGTGGTCTGGTTGGCAATGTTGCGCAGCCCGGGATATGAATCAGCATTGGTCAGCGGATGGAGACGGCTGCCTTCAAAGGAGTCTATGTGAGTGTGAGGACTGGGCGCACGTTCAGCCTCCCACTGGCGGATGGCCGAAGAGGGCAGGTTGAATCCGGAGGGTCTGGTGGCTGTCGCTGAAATACTCACACCCGCACAGTAGGGCGGACGCCTTAAAAATTACCAAATAGAGGACTAAGAGTTTTTGGACTCGATCGCGCGGAATGGATGCATAAAGTTGGCCAGACTGAAGGCGCTACGCGACTGAACCCAGACTTTTCCGTGGCCGGAAAAGCGGATGACCAGTCCGTCGCCAAACAGGAAGGTACGAATCTTTCGACCGGTTCGGGTTACGGTATAATTGAGGGAGCTTTCCCAGGCGACGGCGTATCCGTTGTCCACGATATAGTCGCCCTGGACGTCGACCTCAAGGATGTCACCGTAGGCGTTGTAAAATAAGGTTCCTTCGCCCGTGGCGTAGACGACAAACAGACCCTCGGCAAAAAAGCCTTTGAGCCCATTGAATTTGGCGTCCACGCTTACGCCAGGAGTGTGAGCCAGGTAGGCGCCACGCTCCAAGATGACTGGAGCTCCCCGCAGTTCCATCGCCTTGATTTCACCCGGCTGCCCGGCCACAAGGGTGATCTTGCCTCCCTGAGCAGTGCTGGTGTATTCGTTTTGGAAAAAGCTGTCGCCACGGAGCACGGCTCGGCGCAAGCCGGCCATCAGTCCACCGCTTGAGGTTTTCACCTGAATGGAAGGGTCCATCCAGGCCATGGTGCCGGCTTCGGTGAGAATCTTGTCGCCAGGGTCGAGGCTAACTTGCAGGGCTGAAAATGTCCCGGGTGCCAGGATCTGATAATTCATGACCTAACTCCTTCGCTTGGGCAGCAGCGGGCCGAGCAACCCCCCGAAGCTGCTTCCGTTATGTGACTGCATCAGCAATTTGCCGGTGCCCTTGAAGTTCATCACGAAGCCTTCGCCA
The DNA here is from genome assembly GCA_018266105.1 of bacterium. Lineage (GTDB taxonomy): Bacteria > Vulcanimicrobiota > Xenobia > Xenobiales > JADMJV01 > JADMJV01. Next base: position 75,499 of record JAFEBA010000018.1, read on the forward strand.
CTGAAGAAGCTCTTGATCCAGGAGCCTCCAACTTTGCCGACGGTAAAGGAAAGACTGCTCTCGAAGGCCACCAGATGGCCGGTATCGACCACAAACTCGCCGTTCACATCCACTTCGTGAATGGTTCCGAAAGCCTCGACGGCCAGAAAGCCGATTCCACGATTGTGAACGAACATCAGGCTCTCACCGCTGAGCAGACCTGCTCCCAATCCCTGCCACTTGGCTTCGGAGGTGATTTCCGGGCCGCTGGCCAGATAGGAACCGCCGCTGGTGATCCAGGTTTCGTCACCCTTGAGCTCCAGAACGCGCACGTTGCCCATCATGGTGGGCGCGATGACCACTTCGGAAGTTCCCGTGCCTTGAGCGGTGTAGCGAGAGTAGAAGAAGCTGTCGCTGCTCAACAATCGTTTCAGGGCGCCCATGAAGCCACCACCCTTCTTCTGAAGGGTGACTTCGATATCGACTCCGGAGCTGCAGCGCACCATTTTACCGGCCTCACTGTAAAAACGCTCACCTGGAGAAAGTTCTACGTGCAGGCTCTGGAAAGAGTCCGTGCCGATCACACTTGCTTTCATGTTTACCTACAATATCCGGCCAGCCATCCGGCCAGGCCACTCATCGAGCGGGTTTGCAACCAGACTTTACCGCTTCCGCTGAAGCGGAGCACCAGCCCTTCGCCCGAGAAGAGCGTGCTGAAGAGGTTGCCCATTCCGGTGACGGTCCATTGCAGCGAGGGCTCCCAGGCCACCACGTGACCGGTATCGACAATGAACTCGCCGTTGACTTCATGTTCGATCACGGCTCCGTAGGAGTTGAACCAGAGCGAGCCGCGACCACGGGCCTCGATAAAGAACATGCCTTCGCCGGAGAACATGGCCCTCAATCCGCCGAACTTGGTGCCCAGCTGGACGCCTTCTTCACAGGCCAGGAAGGAACCGGAGGTCAACATCAGGGGCTTGTCTTGCAGTGAATAGGCGATGACCTGGCCGGGGATGGGGGGCGATAACCAGAGCCGTGAACCAGCCCGTTTGGCGGTGTAGACACCGGAGAGCAGACTCTCGCCGGCAACCACCTTGCGCCAGAGCGCAGGCAGGAAGCCTCCCATCATCTTGGTGTCGAGTTGTAAATCGGAATCCATGGCGGCCATGGCTCCGGATTCACACAAAATCGTCTGGCCCTGGTCCAACACGATTTCTAGATGTCCGAAATCAGGGTTACTGACGACCTGGACTGACATCCTGGCTTCCCCTCCCTAAGGCGCTCCGCAGGGCCGACCAGTCCAAGGGGATGGATTTTTCGGCCGACACGGGCGAGAGCATTTTTTCCAACGCGGCTTTTCGTTCGGCCGAGGCTGGATGTGTGGATAAATACTTTAGGTGCTTCTCCATTTCTCCTTGCTGTTTGTCCAGTCTCTGAAAAAATTTCAGAAGGCCTTGTTGCGACCATTGCAATTGAGCCAGCAGTGCCAGCCCCTGGCGGTCCGCTTCGGATTCATGGTCGCGGCTGTAGGATAGACCGGCCAGAAAGGTTGCCGAACTCAGCAACTGAGCGTGTAGCTGCGAGCTGTCCCCCACCAGCACGGTCAAAGCCAGCTGCCAGCGCAATTGGGAATAGATCGAGCGGACGCCGTGGCGCTGCACCACATGTTGCACCTCGTGAGCCAGCACCCCGACCAGCTCGTCGGCGCCTTCGGCGTTCTCGAGCAGTCCGGTGCAAACGATGATTTGGCCTCCCGGCAGGGCGAAGGCGTTCACCTGGGGGTCATTGATCAGGTGGATTTCGAAAGCCAGCCCCTGGTCCTGGTAGGGCCGGGTCAGCTGGTCGGCCAGATTCTGTAAGGGCCTGACCAGGCGGGGGTCGTGATTTTCGCGAGCTGCAAATCCGAGACTTTTGTAGCAGGTTCGACCCAGCTCAATATCCCAGGAGACGGGCGTCATGGCGGCGGCCGCATCCACCATACGGTCGGTGACCCACCAGCCGAACAGTCCAGAGAGGGCCAGCAGAAGAAACAGCATCCCGGCCCAAACGTAGGACATGCGCACATTGTGGCGCACCCGGCTGGCTTCGCGACCGAGAGCCTGGTGAATGTGCATCAGGCCCAGCGCACGCAGAGGCTTTTCCAGTTCGGGCCGGCCAGCATAGAAGGTCATTCCTTCTGTTTGCAGCACGATCTGGTCTTCGTTGAAGCCTCCCAGGCTCAGCCGGGCGCGCTGCAACTCCAGTGTCCAGGTGCGGCCTTCAAAGGCGCGCTCCTGAAGCTGCAAAGCCGCTCCAACGACCTCCCAGCGGCAAAGGATGGCCTCGGGTTGACCTGTGATGAAAAGACGCCCCACCTGCTCCATTCGGGCTTTTTCGCGAAGGAGGCGAGGGGGCCCTTGCGGGCTCCAGGGTTAGGGGGGCTGAGGCTTTACTCGCCAAACTTCCACTGAGTGGCCATCGTGGCTGCGCCTAAGACCGCGCCGGTGACCTCAGGAGAACAAAGGAAGGGCATGGCGATGCCGCCCGCCAGGCCGGCCGCTCCGCCCACCACCCCGGCTCCTAAAGCCAGAGCCAGGCCCGCGTATCCTCCGGTGGTTCCTGGCCCGTGGTCGGGAGCCTTGTCCAGCAATGCGCCAGCACCGACCAGGCCAAGGCTCATACCGGCCAATCCACCAGCCATACTACCCACCACTGCCCCCAGGTAGGGAGAGACCCGGCTGGCCAACCCGATCGCCAGGGCGGTTACGGCCCCATAGGCCACGGCTTTGCCGGCTCGCACCCAGCCTGAAGGAGGTCGTGATTCCCCGGGCTCTTTGGAGTTGAGCGAAACCTGGTCTTTGCTGCCGTCTGGAGCGGGCTTGCCTAAATTGGGACCGCGACCCAAAGTTTGAATTCTGTTGGCTTGATTGAAATGGGTGACCTTCATGCTCACTGCCTCCGAAAACTGTTTCTATCTGTTTCGCTGAGAGTAGATGTTTGGAGGTGGTGGAAAGGTGATGAACCAGGCCAACATGTTTCTTCTGTGTTAAAATCTTGAGACCGCCTTGAGCTCTGAGGTCGCGCTTCGTTTAAGCCTCAGCATATTCTAGCGGTTGCTTCAGTCGCATCCTTTTGTCCAATTTGGGCCTCTAAAAGTGCAGGTGTTGGCCCTGATTTAATAAATTGGTCGAGCCATGAAAAGACGCGATTTTATTCTTCAAAGCCTGGCTGTGGGCTCCTTTTTGGCCGGCTGCGGTCAAAATTCCAGCAATGATATTCTTAGCGCACCGGCCAATCCGGTGATTCCTTCCGAACTGAGCCCGCAGCGCAGATTGCTGCCTCAACCTGGGGAAGTCGTGTCCAGTAAGGGAGTGCTCGAGCTAGATTTGAATGTGGTGATGGCCGAGAATACGGTGGGCAAGAGTGTGCTAACAACGCGAACTTATAACGGTCTCCCGGTCGGTCCGACATTTCGGGTTAAACCGGGAGATGTTTTGCGCATCCGTCTGAATAATCAGTTGCAACCGAATGACGACCCGATCGTCAATCGCAATATTCCCCATCATTTCAATACCACCAATCTGCACACCCACGGGCTCCATGTTTCGCCCAAAAGCCCGCAAGACAATGTGTTGATCGCGGTGGAGCCGGGACAGCAGTTTCAGTATGAAATTCAGATCCCGGCTGATCATCCGGGCGGCACTTTTTGGTATCACCCTCACGCTCACGGCGCCGCCGGGGTACAAATCATGTCAGGAATGTTGGGAGCAATCCTGGTGGAGGGGCCGCTCGACCAACAGTTGGCGGCTCTGGGCATCGCAGAATCGGTCGTCGTCCTCTCCGATTTTCACGTGGACAGTAGCGGCCGCGTGCCGTCACTGGCCAATCCGGCTGTTTTTCTGGGGACGACCACCACTCTGGCGGTCGTGAACGGGAAGACTCAGCCGAACATGACCTTGCCCCAGGGGGAGGTTCACCGGCTGCGCCTTGTGAACGGCTCCGCCTTCTTTGAGCGTGAACTGGTGCTGGAAGGGCACGAACTGATGGTGGTGGCATACGATGGTTTGACGCTGCCCCAACCTGAAGTCACCAACAAGCTCCATCTTTCCGCCGGCGGACGGGCGGATGTGCTGATTCGCGCCGGAGCACCAGGGACTTACCAGTTTCAGGCGGCTCCATACGATCAGGGGTTTGGGCCTTTGCCGGCTCAGCCATTCTTCTTGCTCAATGTGGTGAGTGCCCAACTTCCCGTTCCGTCTACGATTCCCAGTGTTTTGCCGGCGGTCAACCTGGCGCCCATCACGGATGGAGAAATTCGGCGCATCCGCAATTTGACTTTCGAGGTGCTGCCGCCCGCCCCAGGATTTCCGATTGGCCAGTTCGGGATGGATGGGAATTTCTTTGATCCCAATCGGGTGGACCAGCAGATGACGGTGGGGGAGGCGGAGGAATGGATTATTTCCAACACCAGCCCCGAAGATCACCCCTTTCATATTCATGTAAATCCCTTTCAGTTGATGTCGATCAATGGCGTGGATCTGGCTCAGCCGCGCTGGCACGATACCGTGCTGGTGCCTCGCAACGGCAGCGTGCGCATTCGCCACCGCTTTCGCACTTTTGACGGAATGGCGCTGCTGCATTGCCATGTGCTGCTCCACGAGTGCCAGGGCATGATGCAGCTCTTTGATATCGCCCCGGCCAAGACGAGTCGGAGCGAACGTGCCCGACGCCGAGCCAAGACGCGTATGGCTTTCCGGCAGATGATGCGGCTGCAAGAACGGACCGAAGAGATGTGCGCCCCTGTCCCGATCCGCCGCCTGCGCTGGAGCTGAACTTGAGTCGGTGTGCGCGGTCCAATGTAGGGGACCGCTCAGCAAGGCTAGGGAGCCAGCAGGGAGCTGGCGGTTTTGCTCAGCCACTTTGTGGTTTGGTAGGCTCCAACCGCTCCGGCCGTTCCAACCGCCAGCGCTCCAAGAGTACCGCCAGCTATGTAGCCACCCACCGCCCCGGTCAGGATTCCGACCTGGCAGCTCAGTAAGGCGGGGTCCGGTTTGTTCACTGTGCTGACCAAGCTGTTGAGTTTGGGGCGGACTTTGCCGGCCAGCGAATCAGGGTCGGCGATTGCACTGGCTACGATCTTTCCCAGGGCCTGACCCAGGATGGCCCCACCCACCCCGCAGGCCACTCCGCTGGCCAGGATGCAGAACTTGGTCAGCACAGACGAATCGAGGAGACCACTGACCAGTAGATTCAGTGCCCCTTGGTGGGCGAGCTGGTAGGTGGTTGGACCAATTTTATCGACAATGGTGTCGACCACAAAGGCACCTCCAAGCGCTCCTAAACCGGCGCAAAGGGCCGACCCCAAAGCGGCGCCGGCGGCTCCCGTGCATTGGATGAGTTTTTGGACACCAGCGGGTCTGGTCGCAGTCGCATTCATTGTCTGCAGCTTCGTAGCGTGGTCTGGAGGTGTCGGCAGAGTGAATGATCCCTCCGGCACCATCTCTACATCGAAGCGGATCCCCGCTTGGGCATATTTAGCAAGTTCTGTCTGGAACTCGACCGCATTCATCATGGATGGGGTCACCTTGAGTGAGACCTCATCGCCTCCGGACTCCGGGCCGGGGTTGAGCTCTGGACTCTGACGAGCGCCTGCCTGGGAACAGCGTAGCCCTGCTGCGGGACGAGCTGATGCGATTTGATGGATGGACATGTTACCCTCTGCTCTTGTTTTCTCCAGTCTAAGCAGTCAGGGCTGAGGCCTGGAAAAATCCAAGACCTTGTGGGCCTCATTCAAGTAAACTTTTGGCCTCGTTTGTTGATCAAACTCGGGAGCTGTTTCAGCAACGCTTTAAGGATCTTTTCTTTGCCTTGTCGTAGACTGGGAAGGTTATGAAAATCAACCAGCGGACTGCGCAGCCGACCCCCGTGGCAACGGCCATTGGCGCCAAACCCCAGCCCCCTTCTCCAACCCGGGAGCCTCAGGATGAGCTTGATTGGGCCGCCAAGAGAGAGCTTGACCGCTGGCAGAGACGTTTACGTGACGAGCTGGGAGTGCTGACCACGCCGCCGCTGGGCGAGGTTGCGCCGGCTATGAGCCAGGCTCGCAACTACCTGGTCGATCTGGTCAAGCGACTGGCCGGACCCGATATCAGTAAAGGCGAGATCGATCTCCGGGTCGAGCTGTTCAGCGGGGATGTGGCTCAGGCCGCCATCGAAGACAGCAAGAAAATGGAAGACGACTGGAAATCGGTGCAGGGCCCGCGCCGCTGGCCGATTCGCGACTGGCTGGAGATCCCCGAGAGCCACGACGAAAAGGCCATCTATCGCCTGGTCGTGGATGCGGGAATGCTGCGAACGCTGGAGACGGAAGACGAGCTGGCTTTCGTGCTTTCCCAGCAGATCGAGCGCGCACTGGACTTTGACAAGCAAGATCCGAAGAACGAAAAGAACGTCAGTCCGAGCACCCGGTCCTTTGTGGATTCCCGCGACATGCAGGTGGCCGCCGATCAGGCCGCCATCAAGCGGATGGCGGAGGCCGGGTTCAATCCGCGGGCGGCCTTTCACGCCCTGAATCGACTTTATGCCCGGAATCCCATCGACTATCCCGAAGCCGACCTGGATCGCGCCCTCACGGCTGCCGCTCATAATCACGAGGCCGAGGGGATCCGGGTGGGAGCGGTCGAGGCCGAAGTCGAGAACTACGTACGCCGAGGAGAGAGTAGCGTCAACCGGGAGATGACGCCCATGCCCGCTATCCTTAAGGTCGAGGCGCGCCCTCAATATAGCAAGCCGGTCGATGACCTGGAGAAGTTCAAAGCCAACTACCGCAGCCTGGCCGAACGCCTGGCCACCGACGGCACCCCCAATTGGATGCTGCCGGGCTGGAACGATGCCCCTCCCGACTATGAGGCCCTGACCTTGGAGGATGGCGACCGTCAGGATAAAGAGGAAGCCCTGGTGGCGGCGGCCGAGCACCTGGACGGGTTGAGCGGTAAGACAGCTCAGCAAAAGGTGAATGGAATGCTGCGCTTGATGCTCAGCCTGCGCCGTAGCGCCCTGCCTGAGGAAGGCTTTAGCGCTGAAGCCAACCGTAAGCTTCACGGCTTCATGGCCAAATACGGCAAGGACTGGAACGCCGAAAGCTTTATCGATAGCCTCAAGAATCCCACTTACGGTGAAGAGGAGGAGACTCTTCACTACAGTTTCCTGGACGGAGTGCTTTTCAAGCACAATTTTCAGGACATGGCCGCGGGCACGCTGCCGGGTTTGGCCCGAGCCGCCACCCGAGGCTATCTGAACAAGACCGGCAACGAAGTGAATCCTTACAATCTGACCGGCCTCATCGATATGAATTACGAAGGCGATCGAGAGACCTGGCCTCTGGCCAAAGAGATGAACGAGGCCGCCCTGGAGGCCCTGTCCGGCTTTGACTACACCACCATGCTGCAAGAGAGCGCCTATTCCGGGCTTTCTCGGGCCACCGAATACGCGAACCGCTTATTTGGCCTGGAGTCGCCTGATCCCGCCTTCAAGGCACGCATCCGCCAGGTTGGCAATAACCTGGCTGAACTGGCGGCGGAGTCTCGCGAACAGCGGGCCCGGGTGAGGCTACAGCTGCCCCTTCAGGAACCCAGAAAGCTCAACTCCTTTTTGGTCTCACTGGGTGAGTCCGAGTCCTGGAAAGAGTTTACCCCGGATTTTGATCAGAATCTGCGGCGGCAACTCATCGATATCGCCAACATTTCCAGCAATCAGCCCAACTTTGCCGACAACGACCGTGAGTCGAGAGCCTATCCCGAAGGCATCGAACGGCGCTTTGTGGAGGGGATGAAGAGCTCGGGTCAGACCCGGGAGGGGATCACTCATCTGGTCCGTCACATGCTGCCTGCCCGGCGCGTGCGTTCCAACGGCGAGCGACCCACCTGGTTGGGTGAAGCGGCCCGTACTCTGGCGGCCTCGGGCATTGAGGCCGTGGCCGAAGAGCTCAAGCGCCCGGACCGCAGCCAGAATGCAGCCGGCATGCGCGAGGCTTTGATTTATGCTTATCAGTTGAAGCCGGAGGAGCTTCCGGATACGGAAACTCCAACCCTCAAGGTGCTGAACGAGAGGGTCAAGGCCGGGGAATTTATTCCCAAGCGTGAGGACTATCAGTATCAGGTCGACTACGAAAAGGCTCGCTCCCGATACTACGACGGTCAACTCCGTCTGCGCGACGTGGTCATGCCCCTTTCGACGATCGAGAGTCGCGACGTATTGAGCCGAATGGCTCTGTTGGGACACAACCCCGAGGTGAGCCAGGCACTGGTCAAGGGCTTGCCCGTGGCCACCTTCCAAAAGATTCTCGAAGGCGCGGAGGGAGCCCTGGAACGCTACCAGGTGACCACTTCCCTCTACAATGCGGAGGAGAAAGAGCACCCGGGAACCGACGCCGGCGCATTCTTGATGGATGGCCTGGTCGCCGCCCAAGACAAGATCGAGTCGCTCGAGAGCTGGTACGACTTCTTCAACCGCAGTTACGAATTTTCCAAGGGCTCCTTGCAGTCTCGCGATGACACCCGTCGCAAGCTGGGCGATAACCTCTTTGGCCGCCTCGAGAGGCTGGAGAATGAGCCACTCCAGGAATGGCTGGCCAAGGAGAATGTGCTCGACCTGTTGAGCGCGGAGCAGAGTTCCGAGCTGCTGCTCAAGCTTCTCGGCACCCAGTGCGCGCCAGGGGCGGATCCCGTTTCTCTCGGTGCTTCGGTCTCCTCGATTGAAGAACGCTACGAATTAATCGAAAAGTATCCTCTGGCCTACGTGGAGTTTCGCGACCAGGTGGCGGACCAGGCCAAACTCCAGCCCAGCAACGTCGATACGGTGTTCCCCAAGGTGGTGCGGGGCGTGACCGACACCACCGATGTCTATCGGCGTAATGCCCGAGCTCTGTCGGGCTTGGTGGCCGTGGCTCGGGAAAAGTCCCCGGCCGATCAGTTGGCCACCATCGAGTATCTGATGGGACGGCGCGACAAGATGCCGGCTTACCTGGAAGCGGCTTCGGAAGATCAGGACTACGCGCCTCTGCAGGAAGCCATCCAGACCACCCGCCACGACCTTCTCGAGGCCGACGGCAACACGCGAGTTCTGGTGGCCAATAGTTTCTTGGCGGGTCCTTCCGGGCTGTTACGCACGGACGAGGGCAGAGAGGCCGTCATCAATCATTTTCTCAAGGACCTCTCCCCCCAGAACCGCGATTTGGGCGAGAAGATTGCCCGCGGCGTGCTCTACTCCCACGGAGAAGCGGACACGTTGGCGGTAGCGTACATCATGGGCCAGAAACCCAAGGAGCCCAAGGAGGGCCAGAACAACCCGAACCCGGGCAAACTGGACGAAGCCACCATCCTGACCCGTCTTTTTGATGCCTACGGCGTGCCCGGCATCAAGATGAAGCAGTATCTGGCTTTCACCAGTGAGTTCAAGGACTTCAAAGAGGCGTTCGAGAGCGCTCAAGATGCCTCCATGCCTCTCAACTACTATCAGGTGCTCAAACTGGTGCAGAACCGTTTTGGGGACGAGTGGCCTCAGGATCTGAAGATCGACCGGGTGCTGGGTAGCGGTTCGGTCAATGTGGCCATCCGCTACACCAATGAGTCCACCGGCAAACGCGAGGTGGTTTCTTTGGGTCGGCAGGATATCGAAGAGTCGACTCGCTACGATTTCAATCGATTCGATAAGCTGATCGGTTACATGACCCAGACCCCGGAAGATCGGGAGAAATATGGCTATATCCTGGGGCTGCTGGGCATCATCCGCGAGTCGGTGGCGCTGGAGTTTCAGAAAGACCAGGCCATGGCCGTGCAGAAGCAGGCCTTCGAAACCTACCGACACGAGAAGAACGGATGGCAAGTGCGCAGCATCGATGCTTTCAAGGTGGAGCACCTGGGGCTCTTTATGGAAGAAGCCAAAGGCAAGACGGCGCGCAAGATCTACAACGAGAACAAGGACCTTTACACCGAGGCCATGGAGGCCATGGCCTCGGCCGAATTCGGAGTTTTGCGCGGGGTGGACTCCACCGGAAACTGGAAGCCTCGGCCGCTTTTCGCCAATCCCGACTTTCACGACGGACAGGTGCTGATCGACAAAGACTCCAAGACGGTGACCATCCTTGACTTTGGCCAGGCGGTGCCCCTATCCAACGAAGATCGGGTGGGCGGACTGGATCTGCTCACGGTGATCGGCAAGGCCGACTGGGGCTGGCTGGCGGCACGCCGCCTGAACGAGCGCTACTTTGAGGGCAAGAAAGTCATCACATCCGAGATGCTTAAGCCAATCCTGGACCGGGAAGACCGCATGGATTGCTTCATCCACCTGCTTTCGCTGCTGTCGCGCAATGGGGCCCAGGTGCCCATCTCCAGTGTGCACTGGATCCTGGGTCTGAACCGTCAGATTGCCCTGGCCGAAAAGATCGGGGAGCCGATCGATGAGGCGGTCAAGAAGATGATCGCCAATCACAAGGCGGGCCTGCCTCTGGCCACCTTCAACGCTTCTTACGGAGGCAAGACGGAAGGCATGGTCAACCAGGCTCATCACACGGCCACCGAGACCACCCGTTCTCTGATGGGCCCCGTGGGCGTGGGGCATCCACAGGCTCGTGTGACCTGAGAGGGGTCAGGGCTGGGCCAGGCAGAGATCCATCCATCCCTCGGGGAGAATGGCGCCTTCCAGTTTGACGTCGGTCAGAATTGCGTCGGCCAGGTTGGCTCCGCTCAGGTCGGCTCCGCTGAGATTGGCTGAGCGCAAGTTCGCTCCCCGCAGGTTGGCATTGCGCAAGTCGGCCGATTGAAAATCGGCCTGCACCAGGTTCGACCAGCTCAAATCAACCTGGCGCAAATTGGCCTGGGCCAGGATGGCTCCACTGGCCACAGCTCGCAGCAGAGAAGAGTTCTCAAGGTTGGCGCCGGTCAGGTCGGCGCCGTCAAAGAGTCCGTTCACCCAGGCGCAGAGGCTTAAATTGGCTCCCTGGAGGTTACAGAAACGAAGATTGGTCCAAATGAGCCGGGCTTCATGGAAGTTGGCGGCCTGGAGATCAGAGCGGCACAAGTTGGCATCTTCCAGATTGGCTTCCTCCAGATGGGCGCCGGTGAGGTCGCATCCCGGGAGAATCGCGCCCTGCAACGAGGCCTGGGCCAGATAAGCCCCTCTTAAGGAAGGGAGGTCCGCGCCCAGTTGCTTGAGCAAAGGATTGAGGGAAGGGCCGAATCCGGCCTGAATCAGACATTCGACTCCTCGCGAATCCCAATCCAGACCGTCTGGAAAAAGACTCTCGAAACGGCGGGCCAGCAGGGCGTCTAACCGATGAAAGGGTTCGGAACTCAAGCGCATGGGCCCGGGGTTCCCCCGCCAGGGCTGCAGGTCCTCCCACGCCGAATCCAGCGCCATGGATTTTCAGCGTTACGCTCGAGCTCTGGCCGCCTCGCGTCGGTTGTTGCGCTCCCCTCTTTACCGCCAGCGCAAGCCCCTCCCCGGCGGGCGGGCCCTTTATACCTATGAGCGCAGCCTCTGGCTGCAACCGCTGGAATCAGTCCAGGCTCCGCCAGGATGGGAAGCCGAGAAAGTCGTCTGCTCTGGCTGGGGCGGGGCTTTCGCGGTGCTGCTGGCGACCGTTAGGGACCTGATTGAGCGGCCCCTCAGCCTGCGCTGTTGGAACAACCCGGAATACGGAGCTCTCGAGCCGCTCTTCGAATGCCTTGCTCCTGGTCGCTGGTCCTGGGCTGCCAGCCCCCAGACCGTGGAAAGCAGTCTGGCCCACGGGCGCGCCGAGCTGTTCTTGCTGGGGGCGGACCTGAGTCTGGCGGAGCGGACCGAAGCGGCCGTCGTTCTGGACGCGCCGCCGGACTTCACCTGTCTGCGGAACTGGCTGGTGGTGCTGGTTCAGGCAGAGCAGCAACTGGTTGAGTGTCAACCCTTCAGCCTGACCTTTTTCGCACCCAGACGGGACGGGGCCGGGCTTTCAACCACGGCGATGGCTGCCGAGCTGGCCCGCCGCGTGCGTTCTGTGCTGGGGGTCAGCCTGAGCTATACTCAGCTTTGGGAGAGTTGCGCGGCCAGCCAGGCTTCCACCTTCGTGAATCCTCCGCGTCCACAGCCAGCCCGCTGGCCGGCAGCCCCTGAATATCAGGGCGATGAGGCCGCCTATCTTGGCGCTCTGGCAAAGTGGCGTCTGCGCACGCTTCGACAGGCCGATGCCAGCCATCCCGTTCCGCTGGCGGAGCTCGAAAGTCGCCTTTTGGCCTACGAGGAGCCCATTTCGGGCTGGGAGATTCAACCGATGCTTTTCTCCAGCGCTATGGCGGCTTTATCCGCGCTGTCCCTGTTGATGCCGCGGATCCAGTCCCGAGCCGCTTACTTTGAAACGGCATTTTTGCGCCAGCTTCTACGTCACGATCCGCCTTTTGATGTGACCTGGTTGGAGTCGGTTGGCTATGATTGGGAGCTCACAGCTTGGGACGCAGAGGTGCCGGAATCGGCCGAAGTGGTGGTCCTGGACACCACCCTGACGGGCCAACGCTGCCGACTGAGTGCGTTGCTGGGGCAGCGGCGCCCTCGGCTGCTGGTGCGTGTCTTCTCGGCCCTGAAACTGGACCAGCGCGGCCAGGAAATGGAGAATTGTGGCGCCGTGCTGCTGGCCGGGCCCGAGTCCGTCGTGCGGGCCGTGCGCCACGGATTGGAACGTTTGCGGGATTTGCTCCATACCCGGCCGGGTTGCACCCGGCTGAGTCCAGAGTGGCTGCTCCGCCCGGGAGACGGACACGCCGAGGCCGTGCTGGAAAACAACGCCTGGCTGGCCTCCCGGCTCAGGCCCGGCGGATTGTTGCAAAGAGTGGCCTACCCCGGTCGCTACGGGGCTCCGTTCGTGGTCTTGCATTGCCTGCATCCTCACTATGTGGCCGCCGCCATCGAGCGGGAAGCCCGGCGTCGAAGACTGCCCCTGGGTCGTGGCGCAAGTTTCGGCTTCATCGGTCATCGCCACGAATCCATCGTCCCCGTCTTGCGCGACCAGCGCGTTCTTTACAAAGTGGCCATGGGCGCTTCTCCGGGCCCGTCGCGCCAGGGAGTCCTTGAATTGCTGCAAGAAGTGCTTTCGCACAACGATCTAGGCGCCTTGAGGAGAGCTTTTCCTGGCTTGAGGCCGGCCCCACCTGCTGGCGATTGGGCCGCTCCCACGCCCCGGCTGCTGGAATTCCTGGGAGGTTCTGGCTGAAGCTCTGGCCAACCTCAAAGGATGGATACCCAGACTCTGGTTGCTCTGGTGGAAAACCTTCTCTCTCAGCCCTACGAAGCCCGACTTCAGGCCAACTTGCGCTACGTTTTGGAGGGGCTGGAGGCTGTGCATGCTCGCCACCGCGCTCCTCGTAGCCTGCCCCAGGAGGAGCAGTCTCGCCAAGATTTTCTGCAGCACCTGGGGAGCCTCTACCAGGGTCTGCAGGGCCTGGACGCGGCCTTGTCGGCTCGGGATGAAGTGCAACGGCAGCAAGCCCTGGAGCTCGTTCGCGAGGCAGCCGCCGGCTTTCAGGGCCTGGCCGAGCGCCTGGAGAATGATGGGGAAGTTTTTCACGAGACCTTGTAGACTCGCTTTGATTTCGTTATCCTGAAAAGACCATTTGTCTGGAGGCACCCCTTTGGCGACCATCGGATCAGGATTTCATTCCCCGCAAGTCTTCACCACTTCCCCCTATCAGGGAATCGGACAGGCCGGCGCCCTTTCCTTCAGCCCGAGTGGATCCGCCGGCCTAAATTACGGTTCGCAGCTGATGAGCGAAATGGAGGCCATCCTCGCCCTCATGCAACTGTTGGCACCGGGAGCCTCAGCCCCAGCAGCCAATGCCCCGGCCGGGATGAACCCGGTCAGCCTGAACGCCGCCGCTGGCAAAGGCGGGGGCTCCTTGCGCCAGGCTCCTGGCAAGGGAGCGCCGGCTCTGCGGGCCGCCAGCGCTAAAGGGGGGTCGCTCAAAGCGGCCGGCGGCAAATAAAGTCTATCCCGCCTGAGCCGCTGAGACTCAAGAGTCGGCGGCGGACTCGCTGATGTCAATCGCTCCTAGCGGCGATACTCGGTGAAGAGCAGGCCATTGCATTCACTGTCTGTGGTATAAAGCTGGCGATAACCGGGTTCCCGGCTGATTCCTGAACTGCTGTTGATGGCTGGAATGACGGGGAAGCGGCCTCCGTGTTTCTGAGCATGGCGTAGCGCCTGCTCAGCCGAGGCCACCCAAAAGCTGGCATAACCGTTGGACCGACCGCTGAGGGGAAGCTCATCTTCCGACAACCTCGCCTTGTAGATTCCAAAGACGGCAAAGTTGCTCCACCAACCCAGGTAATCAGTGTCTTCATAGCGCTCCAACTGGAGAAGCTTGGAATAGAAGTCGCCTGCCGATTTCAGGTCGGTTACTGGATAGCCGGTGTAGTCCAGGTCGCGCACCAGCCCTGAAGGTTTGTCGTTGGCGACCATGTAGCTTTCGGCCAGCCGCAGCTGGCGATCAAAGCGCTGGACAACCAGAAAGGATTCGCCGAAGGGATGGCGCCCGAGGCCGGTCAGCCGGGCCTGGTAGGTGACCAGGGCTCCATCCGGCTGGGGAGAGACGCGGATATCGCGCGCGCTGAGTCGAGCTTCCACTCCTTGGGGACCCCGATCGTAGCGCGTCCAGTAGGCCGACTTCAGCACCTCCAGGGTGGCCGACCGGTCTTTTTGCTGACCCAGCACGCGGGTGCGCCGGTCGTCGAACCAGCGGCAGTCTGGCCGGACCAGGGCTTGCAGTTGCTGCTCGGAGGTCGCCATCCAGGCGCGGGCCACCCGTCCCGCCGCCTGCTCATAGGGGTTCTTTCCCTCAAAGCCATTCACTTGCGGGGGTAGCCCGTCTTTGGCTTTCACAAATCGTCTTTCCATCAGCACCGCCAGATTACCGGAGGGGTCGGCCACCACCAGATAAGGGTCCGGGCCCTGGTAGAGCGGTCGGGTCTGAGTGCCCAAAAGAAATGGAGTGTTGGTGCGCTTCAGGCGTTGTTGCAGAGTCATCAGGTCAGACACATAGAAGACGGCATAGCCGGAGGGGAAGCCTGGACGGCAACTGGCCTTGCCCTCCAGCGGGTCGACTCGGAGTTGGAAGCGCGGTCCACCCAGATTGAAGCTGGCCGCGCGGTCATTGACCCATTCCGGCTGGCCCATAACAGGTTGGTAGTACTTCAGAGCTCGCGGCAGGTGAGCGACCGGGTAGACGTAGTCGAACTCGAGGGTGGGCGTGCCCGGGCTCTGCTGGTCCAGGTCATAGTCGAGACTCCAGCTCTCGATTTGGTGGGAGATCTGCCATCCTTCCCGGGTGTGAACCAGAGTTTGGAAGATCAGCGCCTGGTCAGAGTAATCCCAACGATCGCCCCCCTTGGATTCTAGCCAGTAGCTGGCATAAGCGCTCTTGCCCTGTCGATGAAGACTGGCCTGGCGAATGCGGAAACAAGTGGCGATCTTGCCTTGCTTGCGTTCAAAGGCAGACCACTCGTCGGTTATTTGCCTGGCCACCTGGTCTCGTCCGTGTTGAGCCGGTCCCGCCTGTTTGCACATCCGAGTGACATCGGGTTGAAGGGAGGCCAGCAGACGAGGGCTATCCTCATCAAGGTAGGCCTGCCAGTAGTTCTGGATGGCCTGGCGCAACCCGTCCCGGTCCGCTTCGGCCTGACCTTCCACTACTTCAGGCAAGGGGAACTGAACTTCGGCGGGTTTGGCCCAGGCCGAGGCGCCCAGGGCCAGCAAGAGTAGAATTTTTTTCATGTGCATCTTCCATCCTATCCAATCGCTCCTCAGATTGTGCGGGCAGGAATGGGTGTCTGCTGGACGCTTGGTGGGCGCCTGGTGGTCGCTTATTCTGTGTCGCCTCGGGCCAGCTGCTCGAGTTGTCGCCACAGCCATCCCCCGTCGTCTTGCGGAGCGTCCAGGTCGAAATGTCCCGCCCCTTCTACTTCGGTGTAGCCGTGGGCTATGCCCAGGCNNCGAATTCATCGGCGTCCCCAACCATCAATTGGAGTTTATTGTGCCAGCACTGGCTTGCCTGCTCGGGGTGGGTCTGGGCCCAGCGCAGGAGGTCGTTGTCCCGCCACTGCTCCCAAACCTCGGGGCGCAGGTCGCCGCTTTCGAGATCGAATGGGGTCTGAAATCGCAACCAGCCCTTTTGGGACGAGAGTTGCGAGAAGGGAGCCAGGAAGCCGGAAAACTGGCCGTAGGAATCGCTTTCCCGTTCACATTCCACGAAGCGGCGCATGCTGAGGTTGAGCGAGGGAGCAAAGCAGCGCGGTCCGGAACTGCCGTGATAAAGGTTGTTCTGGTCTCCCCGCCACCACTCGTCCAGGGTCAGCGGGTCGGGCGCGCTGGCCACGCCCCCGGCGAAGAGGTCGGGGGCTCGGCGTAGCAGCGAGACCACCGTCCATCCTCCGCTGGAGTGGCCGTAGAGCACGCGGCGCCCGTTGCTGCGGAAGGTTCGCTCGATGTAGGGAATGATTTCCTCGCGTAGCATTTGCAGCCGGGGCCCGTTGGCAGGGGAGTCGAGGAAAAGGTGGTGACCGTATTCTCCGTAACTATCCAGGCTGACCAGGATCATGGGATGCTGCCCCATCCACTTTCTCCAGGACTGGAAGCGCTGCAGATAACTCCAGCGATCGCCATTGAATCCGTGCGAGACAAAGACCACGGGGTAGCTTTGCTGACTGCTGGAGTATCCGGGAGGCAGACCGACCAGCATTTTCTGCTGGCCCTGAACCAAGTTGCTGGTCAGGCAATGCTCTTCCATCCAGTCTGGCACGGTCCGTTGGGAAGGCTGCTTTTTCTGGTTGAGGCGAAGATAGAAATTTGAGCCCGACCGCTCGACCACGCGCCCACTGGTAAATTCTCCCGGGTCCGGCATGCCACGCCACATGAAGTTGTGGTTGGTGTCCAACAGAACGCCGACGTACTTGTATTGGATGGGAAGATTGGCCAGATTCAAAGTCAAAGACTGACCTGGTTTCAGGTCGACCTCCCTGGCCAGCATCCGCCCGCTATAAGCAACCATGAGGCCTGCCCACTGGGTCGAGAATGGTTTGGGGGAAGCCAACACAATCAACGAACCCTTAGCAACTTCGTCTGAATCCTTGGGAGTGAAGACCACGGTCAGGTCTTCTGGGCTGGCTGCGAGCGCTGAGAACGCCACCAGCAGCACACTCTTGAGTAAATTCGGGAAGTTCATGCGATCTACTTGCAAATGGCCAGCTGCATTCCTGGTTTTATGCAGGCCGCGTTGGCACTGGGATGAGGGCGCTGGAAAATAGCTGCTGGGAGGTTGTCGGTGCGTGGGTCCGTCCCGGCTACAAAATCTGGAGATTTCTGCATAAGGAAGTGCCGATCAGCAAACCGAAGCTACGAGTCCTATGACTCAAGAAAATGACAGCATCGATCTCGACTACGAGTCTCCGCTGGAGGGCCTGTTCTGGTTCCTGGGTAGTCCCTGGTGTATGGGCCTGATCTTTCTTGTCACCTGGTTCTCGATGGTGAGTTATGGGAAAAACGGCCGTCCCCCATTTTGGCCAGACTTTCCCGTGGCAAAGTTCTTTTTGATCATGCTGACGGTATGGGCTGTGGGCTATTGGCTTAAAGCTAGCTACGACGTGCGCTACGTGCTCAACTCAAGGTCCCAGCAGTTAGAACTGGTTCGGACGATCTTTGGGCGAGCCTACAGGTTTCGCATCGCCGACTTCGCTCAGCTGCATTCCACCGCCGTGCTTTCCACCTGGTCGGAGGATAAGCAGAGCAATCGTTACTGGGAATACGCTCTGGCACTGATTACCCAGTCGGGACGGATCGTCCGGGTTTCATCGTATAGTGCTCTCATCCCGTCCAATCGGGCCGCCGAGATCGCGCAGAAATTGGGGATTGCCTACTTTCAGTTTCAGCCAAAGGCTGGAACTTTGAAGGTTCGGCGCGCCAAATCCGCAGAGCTGAATATCTACTACAATCCGGCTCCCAGAACGACCAAAGAGCGGCTGGGTTTTTTGAATAAGGACATCAGCCTGGGCGGTTGCTTCATCGGGACCATTGCCGTATCGGCAGTCTTCTACCTTTTTGGGCTGTATCTTCGAAGCACTTAGCCCAGGTTGGGATGCCTTCAGGCTCTCGCGCTGGATCAGGGTGATCAAGCACTGGCCCAATCCGATCGCGCTAGAGTTTCGATGAGCTTCTCGGCCACCTCGAGAGCTGAGTCCTCGTCGTTGGGGTAGTCGAGTTCGCGGTAGAACTGGGCCAGCTTGGCCACTTTGTTGCGCTCCAAGATGCTGCTCTGGAGAATGACACTATGCGAGAGAAAGAAGAGACAGTATCCCCTGGGGATGCTTTCAAAATCACTGGAATTGAGATGCCATACTGTGCGGGTGAATTCAAAATAAGGGGCGATCAAGGTCAGCAGGTGGGGCCCCTGTTCCTGCAGGGCAGCATAGACCTCGCGGGTGGTGCGAAAGCCTGCCAGACGCAGCATTTTAAGCAGATACTCGGGAAAAAAGACCGCCATAGAGAGTGGGCGTTGCAAAAGCTGAGAGATTTGGCGGTCGATTTCCAAAACGGCGAATGCCTGGACCAGGCCCTGCAGGGATAGGCGGTCCAGGGGGAATTCGGCACTGGTGTCTTGAGCGCAGGCGCTGACAGAGTTTTCATAGGTCCGCAGGTCTCGTCGGATGGAGACAAACTCTTCGTCCGCTAATTCCAGCAAACCCGCGATGCGAATGAATCGGCGTCGGATGGTATCGGGAGTACTGTCACTGGCCTTATAGCCCAAATCGTGCTCAATTTCGGCCCAGGCATGCTGCAAGATGGTCCTGATTTGAATTTCAAATCGGAAGAGGGGCGGCAAAGTGGAGGACTGATCGAGTCCGCAAACATAGTGAAGTGAGCGGTAGCCAAAGACTCGATAATCCTCGGCGGCGAGACGATCCTGGGTGTGCCTGAAGTCGACCGCGAAACGGTTCTCGATAATACGCGCCACTTCGGCGATAGTATCTTCGAAGTAGGTGGTCACGCGCAGCCCAACCAGGTCGGTTACGTCCCAGATGCTGGCGTAGGTTTTGTCGGGGCGGGCCAGTTTGAGACGCAGGCTGTGGGGCGACTTTAAGCGCCAGGAAATGGAATGGAATTGAATATTGGCTTCCTGTAGAGCATTCTCCAGACGTTCTTTGAGTTGCAGGCAGGCCAGTTCCAGGGCGGGGAGTTGGAGCTCGAAGAGTTCAATTGCTTCACCAATGTTCATCTCGCTCCACGGTTCAACTGGGGCTGGATGGACCCTCCCGCTGGCTCAAACGCTGGTCACAGTTCCTCAGTCAAATGCTGATTTTGCTCCCGGTAACGGCGGAGGCCAGGGAGGTGACTCGATCGGGGCGGGTTGGCCTGGGTCCAAGGATAAACTCTGAGGGGGTCTCGGTCAGGAATGCGGCTTGATTCTGGCCTTAAACTTTGGCCAAGATTGACGTGAAGGCAGAAATTCGGTTTCAATCCGCCTTGACCGGGCGGTCGAAAAAAGCATCAGCTGACCCCGTGTGGTGGCCTATTCGCCCCCGGCAGGGGGGGGAGGTGGCTCGGATGGGTCGCCCTCGGTCGAGGCCTCGGCTGGGGCCCCCTCGTTCGCAGCTTCGGTTGGGCCTCCCTCGGCCGGACCTTCAGGTTGGCTCACCTCCGGCGTCCGTTCAGCTGCGCCAGGGTCCTTGGTGTCGGGGTTTTGACTTGTTTCGCTCTTGGAAACCTCCGGCCCGCTTTTCCCGGCCCCCTCTAGGGAACCT
Organism: bacterium; assembly: GCA_018266105.1. Taxonomy (GTDB): domain Bacteria; phylum Vulcanimicrobiota; class Xenobia; order Xenobiales; family JADMJV01; genus JADMJV01. The sequence continues at coordinate 95,269 of JAFEBA010000018.1, forward strand.
TCGGCTGCTTTGTTTTCCGTGGCAGCCTCGCTGCCTTTGCCGCCGAAGAAACCCTTGAAGACGTCGCCGACCTGCTGAATCGCCTTGTTGGCCGCTTCGGCCGCCTTGTCGCCGCCCATGTTGGGTAGTTTGTTCATTTCCAAGGTCTGGCCGTTTTTCAATTTCAGGAGCGCGCCCGCGTCTTTGAGTGCCTGCTGAGGGCTTTTGCCCTCGGCCACGTCCTTCAAGAACTGCGCGGGCACGCCGTTCGGGAATGAGACCTCGGGTAGGCCTTGTTGGGCCGATTTCTGTTTGAGCATGTCCATGGTCTTCTGCATCTGTTCCATTTCGGCTCGCGAAATCGGCTCGCCCGACTTCTTCAGTCCCTCGGGGGTGGTCTTGTCGGCCTGGTGACCTGCGCTATCCTTGGTCCCGGCCCCATCCAGGCCTTTGCTCAGTTCTTGCCGGGCCATCCCGCGAGCCTGGTTCATTCCCTGGCTCTGATACTTATCGTAGTTGTTTCGCATGTGTCCGTTGACCAGCGCCCGGCCAATGATTCCGCGTTGGCTTAGTTCCTGTCCCCAACGCCGACTGATCTCGGAACTGACGGCCCGACCCAGGTCGCCGCTGCGTTCAAGCTGGGACACATTGTTTTGCAGGTCGCCACGGTTCCACAGACCGTCCGCACCGGCCAGACGCTGCATCACCCCTGCCGCCTGCTGAACCTGCGCACGTTCCTCCGGGGTCAACTGGACTCCCTTGCTGGCTTTCAGCAGCTCTCCCAAGTTGGAACCGCCCGCCCAACTCCCGAAACCATTGATCAACCCTTGAACCCCCTGGCTAGCGCCGCCGGGCTCGGATGGGGCTACAGTGGCGCGGTCGCCGGGCGTCGCGGCCGGGGGGGTTGCGGGGCGAACAACTGGTTGACTGGGGGACGTCACCTGACGTTGATACTGAACGGGCTGTGAAGAGTTGGCGTAGCGGCGACGAATGGGCATGGTCAACGGCTCCTTGAATGAGTGTGCTCGTTCAGGATAGGCAGAATCCATGTCAGTCAGTCAGAAAACAAATTACAGAATTGTTTCCAAGGGGCGGAAATTTGTTGCCAGGCCGTCAAGCCGGGGGCCCTTTTAGCGACTCTGGCGCTCCACTTCGGCCTCAAAGGCCTGGCGGGTCTTCTCCAGCAGCCGCAGGTAGCCATCTCGATCCACCCACACCTTTGGCCCTTCCTTCGGTAGGCGGTTCAACTTGGCCAGCATGTCGAAGTACATCCCGTGGGCACCCAGAAAGATATCACAATCGTAGGAGGGCATCTCGCCAAAAGTGCGCCGAAAATCTTCGGCAATGCCCGGATACGAGGCGGGCTGACCCGGCTTGTCCACCAGACGATACTGGCTCAGGTACGCCAGCCCGCCCACAATCACCACCGCGCGCTCCTTGCCCTCCTGAGTCGTTCGCAGAGTCCAGGTGGTGCAGCCACGGGTGTGACCGGCGGTCTTGTGCGCCGTCAGTTCCATCCCCCCCAGCCAAACCACCTCCTCGTCGTGCAGTTCCCGGTCCACGGGTGCCGGCTCGTAGGCCAGAATCCCGTCGCTACCCGCCGCAAAGTCCGACTTTCCGCCAGTGCGCATCACCTCTGCGTCCTCGGTCATGACCAGATTTTGAGCTTTCGTTTCCCGCAACACCTGAGCGGCACCGGCCACATGGTCCCAGTGGGCCTGACTGTTGAGAAACAGCTTCGTGTCCTGCCAGCGAAACCCCAACTTCTCCACGCTGGCCTTGATCTGCGGCGGCGAACTGGCCAAATTGGCGTTGATGAGAATATTGCCCTCGGAAGTGGTCACCAGATAGCTGGCCAGGTCGCGCGAACCGACATAGTAAAGGTGGTCAGCGATCTGAAACGGCTCGAGCGAAGTCGTCCAATCCGGATTCTCAGCGGCCAAAACCGCGGCAGACAGGCTCAAAGCCAAAAGAACGGAAAGCGGTGCGTGAAGCATTTTCAAGTATTCCCTTTTCGATTGGCTAATCCTGGACTCGCGCCTGGGGGCGGGCCGTCTCGCGCAAGCGGGCTGAGGTCGAAGCCGGCTTCCGTGAGTTTCTGGCCCGATTGCATCTCAGGCCGGGGGTTGGGTTAGAGGCAGGCGGAACGTTTGATTTGGGGGAAGCGCTTACCATGAGCATCGTAGAAAAACGCCAGGCTTTTCAGGAATTACATCAATCCGGCTGCTTTGTGTTGCCCAACCCGTGGGACGTCGGGACGGCTCGTTATTTGGAGCATGCTGGCTTCAAGGCACTCGCCACCACCAGCGCCGGATTCGCCTTTGCACGCGGCCAGCTGGATGGGGTCGCCAGCCTGGAGGAGACTTTGGCCCACGCCGCAGAGCTGGTGCGGGCCACCAAGCTGCCCGTCAATGTCGACTTTGAGGATGGTTTCGGTGCTGGTGTTGCCGAGAACGTGAGGCGCTGCGCCGATTTGGGTGCGGCCGGGATTTCGTTGGAAGACAATGCAGGTGGTCAGCTCTATGCTTTCGAGGAGGCGGTCGCCCGGGTGGCGGCCGCTTCTCAGGCGCTGGAGGGAACTGGGGTGGTGCTCGTCGCGCGCAGCGAAGGACTGCTGATCGGTAAGGCCGATCTGGCTGAGACGGTGCGGCGTTTGCAGGCGTTCTCCGCGGCTGGGGCTGACTGTTTGTATGCGCCTGGGTTAAAGACCCTGGCTGAGGTGCAAGCCGTGGTGGAAGCCTGCGCTCCCAAGCCTGTCAACGTGTTGGTGAGCGCGCCGGGATTCACCGTAGCGCAACTGGCCTCGCTGGGGGTTCGACGCATCAGCGTGGGCGGGGCGCTGGCGCGAACGGCCTGGGGAGCGATGATGCGGGCGATCCGGGAGATTTTGGAAAAGGGGACCTTCGATGAGTTCGCCGGAGCCGCCAGGATGGCGGATTTTCAGGAATTCTTGGCACAGGATGATACCGCTCTGGCGCCTTAACCCCGCTCTCGTTTATTGCCAGTCCGCGGGGTGAGGCGGCACGGAAGCCGTGATCATATCCAATACGCCCGGGGAGCATGAGCTGTCTGCCTGTGGCACGGGAAGTTTGGGAACGGGCTGACCCAGCACTTTGGCTCGCACCAGAACCAAGGGGATGCTGCCGACCGCCAGCAACTCGTCGTGGAAGCGGCGGTCGCTGTAGTGTGAGCCCCAGGCCTGGCGGCAGTCCTGCCGGAGTTTCAGGATTTGTTGTTTGCCGGCAAAGTAGCAGACCAGCTGAGTGGGCCATTGGATGGTGCGCAGCAAGTCTTCGTCGATTTTGCCGGGGGAGATTTGGTGGCGGAAGTCGGCGCCCTGCTGGAGGTTCCACTGGCCGGTTTCCACCATGACGTCGTAGACAACGCGTTTGATGCGGGAGCGATAGCTCTGCAGCATACTGCGTTCGGCCTCGGCGCCGGAGCCGAGGCCGCCGGTTTGCGAGAACATTTCCTCAGAGTAAAGCGCCCAGCCTTCCATCATGACCGAATCAGGCAGCAGGGTGCGCACGGGGTCGCGATTCAGGCGCACACGGGAGAGCTGTAAATGGTGGCCGGGCACTCCTTCGTGGGCGGAGTATGGCCCCATACCATTGTCCAAATAGCGGGTGGCGCTTTGCACCTGACGCAGGCGTTGTTTCTCGTCCCAGTCCGGGCGAAAGTGCTCGACATTCCAATAGCCCACATTGCTTTGGCCGAAAGGAGGGGGCGGGTTCATGCTGCCGCCGTCGCCGGTCAGGGGAATCATGGCCTCTGGGGTGGGGCGGGCGTGGATCGGCCCGACGTCCGTTCCAAGGCTGACCACTCCTGATTTCTCCAGGGCCTGGCGATGGTGTACTTCGATTTCGTCATAGAGAGCCAGCAAGGACTGCTGGGTGAGGTCGCGAGCCAGTTGTTCTTCTCGGGCGGTGGCGGACTGGGGAGGGGGAGCCGGCAATTCGGACAGTCGCTGGTCCACACGTTTGAGTTCGGAATAGGCGGTGGCCATCAATTCTTGGGGATTTTGCTCCAGCAGCAGGGCGTGGTCGTAGCGCCAGGCATAGTTCTCGGGCCCAATGACCTGGTATTCCTGGTCGGACTGGAGGCTCTGAAGTTGTCGTTGGTAGGCCTCCAGGGCGGTGGCGGCCTGGCGGCGGGCGTTCAGCAAGCGGGTGTCGGTGGAGTCCCGGTCTCGACAGATCACCAGCAGGCCTTCCACCACCCCCCGGGCGGTGTCCAGGTCGCGCCGAGTGGGCTGAGAGCAGACCTGCTCTAACTCGGTCAGCATGGCGGGGATGCCCTCCAGCACTTGAGCCTGAATGTCCAGGCGATCGGGTGAGTAGGTGAGCAAACTGATCAGATTGTTGGCGGTGGCTTCTAACCAGGCCGCGGGGCGATGGAGGTAGACCCTCTCCACCTCGATCTGGCGTAAGATCAGCTCGGCGTTGGCGTAGGTCCAGCGGGCGTCGATCTGTTCATCCGTGGAAAGAGTCTGCCAGTCCAGGATGCGCAGTTTCTCCAGGTCGTAGCTCAGGCGAGCCTTGAGCCGGGCAACCTGGGCGGGCGCGAAACTGGGCACACGGCCAGCCTCATCTGGCAGCCCGGCCTGCGAAGCCAGCCCCGGATCCAGTTCCACAGCGGCGCTGAGCACGTCTTTCTCGATGGCAATCAGGGCCGGTGGGCCAATGAAGGGCAACTGGGAGATGCGGGGAGCAGCCGAGACGGGCAGGCCGGTAAGGAGTCCGAGAAGCAGGAAGCGTTTGAGCATGGAAGGGCCTTCGCAACGCTACCCAGGCGGGCCTTGCCAGTCAACGAGGGCTATCGGTCGTGAATTGCTTTCAGAGGCGTCGAGAGACAGGGCTGGGACGGGAAAGGTTGGAAATATTCGCGGTCGATGTTTCTCGAGGAACTGCGTAGATACTACCAGAACCACGATACGCACCAGACGGCGGAGCTCTCGATTCTGGAAGAAGTGCTGCCGACCTATTTTCCAGACAAGCCCGTGCATCCGGCGATTCAGGCTCTCTCCTATGGGGAGACTCCTCTGCCGGTCGGGGTTACGTTGCTCGAGTGGGCCGGGTTGAAGCGTTGGGAGTCTTTTCTTGATCTGGGTTGTGGCTGCGGAGCTCTGGTGCTGCTGGCGGCCAGCCAGTGCCAGCGGGCCGCGGGGGTGGATCTGTCACCGGCCGCCATTCAGTTCGCCAAGGCGGCCGGCCTGGCGCTAGGGGTAGGGAATGCCGATTTCGCTGAACAGGATCTGCTGGAAGCCGAGCTAGGTGCGTTTGACGTGCTCTATTGTTGTTCCACGGCCGTTTCGCAGTGGCTGGCGGATCAGCTCGGGGCCCGCCTGGGGAGCTGCCGCGCGGGGACACGGGTGGTGACGGTGACGCACCCGCTGCGGGCAGGCGGGATTCGAACGATCGAGCAGCGTTCGCTGCGTTTTTCCTGGCACAATGATCGCAACGTGAAGACCTGGGACTTTTACTTGCATCAGCTCTAGGGTTCTTCGCGAGGGGTTGCTTGAACCCATGCTCGGAAATTGACCTGGGTCAGGGTGGTGATGGTGGGGCCCAGGTTGTTGGCCTGGAAAGAGGTTCGGCGGTCGATCTGTTGGGTGGCGGCAAAATAGGCAGTGGGCACCACCAGGTTGTGGCTTTCCCCGGGCTGCAGGACCGGGACCTCTTCTTCGATGTGGACGGGGTCCCAGACGTGCGGGCCTTCTGTCTTGGGTCGGGTGCCGTAGGGAATGACGGGGGTCATCTCCAGCACGAGCGTGCCTGGGGGAGTGGGCTGGCGCCCGTAGTTGATCACCAGGACAGAGATGCGGATGGGAAAGGGGCCGGTTCTGGGGGTCAGGGCGCTGGCCGTGACTGACCACGGTGATTCTTTGGCACCTGCGGCCAGAGACACGATCTCCAACAACAAACAGCAGCAAAAGAGGACGCCCAGCCTGAGAATCAGGGTGCCAAGGGTCAAAGGCCGCATCGGAGTGTTTCTTCCTCCCTTCTGGGCTGGCTTCCCGCCTTGTCGTCTTCGCCATGCCGAGGACGGTTCTCGAGGGTTTCACTTTTCTTAAAATGAGAAAATAATGTCAGGAGGTTCAGTTTTCGAGGTCGGTCGGGCTCGGAGGCGAAAACCATTTTGCTTGGTCAAGCTGCTCTTTCTCCTGTTGCTGGCGGTCCCGAATTATCCACCCGACCAGAGTATTTTGCTCACCGAAGAGAAGGTGGTTACTTTACGCTGGCACCTGCCCGGGCGAAAGTTCCGGGTGGAGCTGTTAGACGGGGGGGTGACGGTGCAGAGCCAGGTGGTCGAATCACAAAGCTGGCAGGTTGGGGTGAGGCCGGGCGGTCAGTACACCTGGCGGGTCACTCCGGTGGTGGGCGGCCAACTGGTGGCGCACTTTACGGTGGCCGAGAAGTTTGAGTATCGCTCGGACGGGCGCGCTGGTTCTCCCGGAAAGAACGGTACTAATGGGGGGCAGGTCCGGGTGCGCCTGGCCAAAGATGAGGCCGGAATGAATCTCTGGATTTGGGACCGGGAAATTCAGCTCCATTTTCTTTACTTGAGTTCCCGGAAGCGCTTTCTGCTATCGGTTCGAGGCGGTGATGGGGGCAAGGGTCAGGATGGGACCGAGTTCGAGGAACCAGCAGCGGCCCGAGGCCAGGCCGGTGGCTCGGCGGGCTGGGGCGGGACGGTAGAGGTGTCGACCCGAGACGCGCCCTGGCGCCAGTACCTGGAGGTCGATGTGTCTGAGGGCCAGCCAGGTGCGGGTGGCCGGGGGGGACGCTATTACCGAAATGGCGTGCTGGAGCGGGCCCCCGACGGTCATCCGGGCCAGTCAGGCCGGGCTGGACGAGTGATGACGGCGATTGAACCGTGACCGACCTCCCTGGGCTCTGAATGGTTTACTTGTTTGGTTCGGCAGCACGGACCTGTCGGCGACGGCGACGGTAGGCCAGGACCCCGCCCAGCGTCAATACGCCTGCAGCCCACGGGTATTCCACGGCTGCCACCACCACTGTGAGTGCGGCCCGGGTGGGAACTTTGGTCCAGGGGTGGAGGACCAGATAGTTGGCCAGCGCGGGTGAGACCTGGTAGTAAGCGGAGATCAGCTCGGGACCTCCCGGCAACGGTCGCAATTGCTGGTCGCGAAAGCGCCGCAGACTATTGACGTGGGGATCGAGGTAGCTGCCGTAGGCGGCCGTGGCGATAAAACAAAAGCCTCCCGAGTCACCGTTGCCTAAAGAGAACCCGCTGGCGCCGATTCCGCCGGCGGCGGCCGCCTCCTGGAAGGCTTTGGCCACCAGAGCCAGGTCCAGTTGCTGGAAGTCGCTGGGCAAGGAGCGTCCCGTGGCCGATTTGGCCAGCACGCGGTAGAAAACATTGGTTGTGCCCGGGTTCAGGTCAGTGTACTCGGTCGCTCCGGCCGGCAATGTGATCAGGTCAGCCCACTGGCCGACTTTGAAGGAGCGCTGCACCACCACCTCGGTTCCGCCGGGATTGGGATTGCGCCAGCGCAAGGTGACGCTTCCACCGCCGCCCGAGAGCACCTCAAAATTGGCCAGCGGTAGCAGGCCGCTGCCCGTGCCGGTGTTGCCCAGGCAGCTGATCACCATGTTCAGTTCGCGCTGAAAGGCCGGGCAGGGTCCGGTGGGACCCGGAGTAAAGCCCCCGGCCGCGTCTCCGCGGAAGTTGACGGTGGTGAATTGAGTGTTGGACGTACTTTTGGCTTGAATCGAGACCAGGTAGTCTCCGGGTCCCACATAGTCATTGAAAAGCACACTGTAGATGCCGTCGTTGGCCAGCTGGTCGCCGTGAGCGGCGTCACCGTCATCAAAGAGAGTGATGGGCAACTCGCTGCCGTCCGGCCGAAAAACCTTGCCGTCGACCTGTGCCCCCATGATATTCTGGGCCGTGCCCAGGGTCACCCGAATCGGTGTGGCGGCCGGAAACTGGCCCTTGATGGCGTCGGCCTTGTTGCCCGACAGCAGGGCGTCCCCTTCGCCAAAGATGTCCAGAGCGTAGCGGGTGGGATCTCCAGGGGCGCTGACCTTGCAGGTCCAGTTGCCCACGGCCGGGCTCTGGATGGTCACGGTCTTGGCGTCCACCTCCGAGACGGTGACCTCCACGTTGGCGGGAGGATTGACCAGGTCGACCAGATTTCCCGATGGGTCTCGTATCTCAAGTTCTAGCGGGTTGGCCGAGGCCGCCTCCGGATTGAAGACCGTGCTCAACTCGAAGGTTACGCTGTTGACAAAGGAGTCAATGGCCACTTGCTGAGTCTGAGGGGTGGTGGAATCGATATCGCCTTCGAATCCATCGATACGAAACTGTCCGACCATTCCTGCGCCCACGTCGTTCTGGGCCTGGTTGGTCTCAACGGCGTCCGTTTCCACCTTGGCCAGCACTTTGACCGCCGGCCGCTTGAACTTGGAAGGCGCGTGGCGGCCCAGGGTACGCGCCGAGAGATTCTTCAGACGGTCGTCCTGGGAAACGAAGAGTTCCAACACATTGACTCCGATGTTGGATTGCTTCAGTTCCTCGATCAAAGCATCGTCGATTCCGTCGGTTCCGCGGTTGTCCGAAAAGAGCACGATGGTTTTGGCGGCAAAGCCGGTGGCGTATTTGGCTTCTTCGGTATTGATAGCGTCGCGAGCGGCCCTCAGGGCCACGGCCGCGTCGCAGTCGGGCACGTTGCTGGCGGGAATGGCCTTGACCAGGGTGTTGGCGGCCGAGCGCTGAGCTGCGGTGCGGAATTCACGGATGCTCAGGTTGGTATCGACTCCGTCCGAGTTATAGGTCATGACTCCGGCGAAGTCCCCGGTGGGACGTCCGGCTTTGGGTCCGCGGAGCCGACTGATCCCGTCCGTAATGGCAACTTTGGTGGTGCCCAGGGTCAGTCCGCTGGTGCTTTGGATCAAGTAGACGGTCACGGCGTCGCCGCTGAGTTCCTTGAAATTGGGCGGGGCGGGCGGCTTCTCGTTGAAGGTGGGCGGTTCGGTGGGGGCGGTCAGACCGGCGTATTCGGCGATCGAAGCCCAGCAGTCGCGGCCTTCCTTTTCCTGCTGAAAGCTGCGCACCACCTGGCCGTTGCCGATGCTGATCTCTTTGCGGTGGTTGGCCCCCATACAAAAGTGGGCGATCTCGACTTTGTTGCTGTCCCACATGATGCTGGCCAGGTTGGGATTCTCGCCCTTACTGACGCAAAAGACGGTATTCGATTCTTCCGTGGCGGGACCTAAGAGGCGGTAGACGCCGTTTTGCACCCCATAAAGCGAGCCTTTATACTCGTCCCACAGGCCGAAGGCGTAATGACCAAACTCGTGGACGGTGGTCTGGGGCCCGTCCAGGTCGTCGGCGGTAAAGATTTTGAGCTGTTCTTTTGTACCCATGGAAGAGCCAACCACGTCGCCGGTGACATGGGCGTGACCGGTCTGGGAGATCACGATATCGGCCCGGCGCTCGGTGAAAGTGTCACGTCCGAAGCGAATGTCGCCAAACTGCAACTGGCCGGCGGTGGCACGGTAGAGCCTCTCGTTGGCTGTGGTGAAATGGTCCTTCCAGCGATTGATGTTGGCGTCGCTGATAGCGCCTTTAAAGGCGATGGTCAAGTTGACGAAGCGCCGGCCCTCTTTGGTTTGGAAGGTTCCGTTACCAGCCAGGCTCGGCAGGCTGAGGAGCGCGCTTAAGCCGAGGGTGGTCAGGGTGGATTTCAAGGTCATGGGGACCGCCGTTCTCGAGTAAGTTGAGGTCCGGATGGTTCTCCAGGCGGGTCCGTTTCCTTGAAGGGGGGCACCTTCAATTCATACTAGGGCCGGACTGCAAATACTACCGGTAGAAATCGCTTAGACTGGAGTGGGTAAGAGCTCTTGCTACCGAATGGCCCAAAGCCCTCTAAGGGGCCAGGGCTATTGGTCTTTCCAGGATGTGATTTTTTCGCCGACCTTGGGGGCGCCGGGAGCTTCGGCCACGGCCGAGCCGCTCATGGCCAGGAAGGCCAGACTCAAGATCAGATTCTTCATTTTGGTTTCCTCCTTTCTCTATTTTTTACCAGACCCGAACGCGTTTGCTTTCATCCAGCCAGAGCGGGTAGCGATTCAAGAGACAGTTCTCCTCTGTGCGGCGCCAGGTGGTCAACTTTAAGGGGCTGAACAGGGCGAGAGGAGGGGACGGTTCAGCCTGAGAGGCGCCCCTTGGGAGAGTAATGGTAAGAACGAATGCGAGCTATGGGGAAAATATACCAGTGTTTGCGCAGGGGGGATGAGACACTGAGAAGGAAGGATGATTTCATAGTGGCTGCTTTTCATTCGGCCGCAAACGGAGGTTTTATGTCTCGACGCTTTTCGGTTCTGCTGGCCTTTGCCCTCGCCGTGCCGGCCTGGGCTCAGTTCCCAGCCAATAATTCGAGCAGTCAGAATCGACGCCCCAACGTGGGTTACGACTTTCATCAATCGGTTCGGGACATGCGGCTCTGGTTGGACGGTCAAGATTTGACCGTGGCCTGCAATAAAAATGGCAGCATCATCAGCATTTTACTCAATCACGACCTCGGCTTCGGCCCTCATACGGTGCAGGTGCAGGCTCGCAATTTCCTCAATCAGCCCATTAGCAAAAGCTGGACCTTTAAGGTTTTGGGGCCGAATAACTCCAATATCAATAATCCCAACGGCATAGTCAACGACAAAATTTCTCGGCTCAATCCGTCCGCGGACGAAGTGATACAGAATTCCCGGCCGCGCATTACGGTCGATTTTACCCAGAATCTACGTTCCGGAAGAGCCTTTTTGGACGGCAAGGAGGTGACCGGATGGACGGGCGTAAGCGGCGGCAATCTGGCCATTCAGGTGGGCAATGATCTGGCTCCCGGAACCCATCGAGTGATGGTTGAGGCCACCTTTGTGAACGGTTTGAAGTATATTCACAGCTGGTCCTTCAAGGTGGGCAATCCCAATAACAATAACAATAATCCGGGCGGTGGCGATCCCGGCAAGGTGACCCGCGTCAATCCGGCTATGGGCGAAACCATCCAGACTTTGCGGCCTCGCATTACTGCTGATTTCTCCCAGAATTTGCAGCGGGCCCGCACCTGGATCGACGGGGTGGAGCAGACCAGTCGCACGGGCGTAGCCGGAAATAACATGGCCATCGACCTGGCCAGCGATTTGACTCCGGGTAAGCATCAGGTGAGTGTGGAAGTGACCTTTGTATCGGGTCAAGTTTATCGATATGATTGGCCTTTCCAGGCTCAGGGGCAGGCGGCTCCCAGTTCGGGTGGCGGCCTGAACTTCTCGGTTGAGGCTCCCGTTAACAACACGATGGTGGGTCGAGGCTTTCAGGTCATGGGTCAGGCGCCGGCAGGCAAGAATGTGCGCGTCACGGTCAAGCCTTTGCCCAATAAGAACCAGTTGGTGGAGTTTCAGGGAACGGCCGATCCCAACGGCAATTACTCCATTCCGGTGGAATGCCCGAGCTGGGTGTCGCGGGGGATGAATCTGGAGGTGACGGTGCAGGTGTTGGGCGGCCGCCGCGAGACTCCGATGGACCCCATCGTGATTCAGGTTTATCAGCGCTAATTCAACAATCAGACCCCTTTGGGGTCTGGCCGCTCCAGGGACTGAGGATGGGCTGGAGAAGCGCTGCCAATGAAGGTTTATATTGATAGTGGGGACCCCATCTGGGTCGCCCCGACGGCTGCTTATATGGGCGATTGTGCAGTGGCTTTGGGACTGGCTCCGGATGGTCGGGGCAAGTTGGTGGAAGCCCTGGAAATTTGCTGCGGTAATGTGATTCGGCACGCCTATGAGCCGGGTGAGCCGGTGCAATATCAAGTGGAGATCACCCGAGAACCGGGCGCTCTCAAGCTGGGGGTGGTGGACCAGGGGCTCCCCTTTGAGATTTCTCAACTGCATTCTCACTTGCGCGAGCTGGTGGATGAGGTGCGCCTGGTGCGATTGGGGCGTCAGGGTAAGCGTTTGGAGTTGCTGTTCAAGCTGCCTGAGAGTCAGACGGAGCACCCACTTCCCTCCGAAGCCACGCCCGCGGCAGCCCCGGCCGATGAACCCATCACCTTACGTCTGGCGGGAGACGAGGATGCGGTTCCCATCGCGCGCTGTGTTTACCGCTGCTATGGTCGCAGTTACGGGAGCGAGTATCTTTATCAACCTCAGAAGTTGCTTCGGTTGTGGCATGAAGGACTGGTCACCTCGGTGGTGGCCGTGAACCCCAGCCAGGAAGTGATCGGGCACCTGTGCTACTGGCTGGATGCGGCCCATGATCCAGTGGGCGAGTCCACCGACGCGGTGGTGGATCCTCGTTATCGTGGGCGCCATTTGTTCGATCGATTGCGAGCCTTTTTGATTGAGCTGGTGCGCGACCAGGGTCGTTTGGGGATGGTCAGCGAGGCCGTGGCGGTGCATCCCTATTCTCAGAAAGCGGTGATGGCGTCCGGGGCTATTGAGACCGGTCTGATGCTGGGCGACCTGCCCTCCAATTTGAAGTTCAAGGGCATTGAGGATTCTTTGCCGGCGCGGCAGTCGTGTATGTTGTGCTATTTGCGTCTCAATCCGGAACCCAGGCGCCAGGTCTTTTTGCCGTCGGGCCACGCTGCCATGCTGGAGAGGATCTATGCAAGGGTTGGTCTGAATCGAGAGTTTGGGGCCTTGCCTGAGGTCCTGGCCGCCGAGGCCGAGGCCCAGGTGGAGGTTCATCTGGACCAGGCCTGGGGGGAAGCCGCTCTGCGGGTGGTTCGCTTTGGAGGCAATCTGGATAGCCTGATTCGCTCCCATTTGCGGCGCCTGCTGGCCAATGGGATTCCCTACATATACGCGGAGCTGCCTTTGGGCCATCCGGCCGTGGTGAGCTGTGTGCAGGACCTGGAGGGGATGGGCTTTTCCTTCGCGGGGCTGGTGCCTGAGCTGGCTCAAGGAGACATTCTGCGGCTCCACTACCTGACCAATGTAGAGCTGGATTTGAAGATCGTGGCGGTGAGCGATTGGGGTGGAGAGATTCGCGACTATGTGTTGGCTCGGGCTGGCTTCCAGGGCGGCTGATGAGACGGCTGCTTTCCCTGTTGATCTCTCTGGTGGTGCCTGGCCTGCTCTATGCCGTTCCTCTCTCCGAACCGGCTGACTGGTGGTGGGCGCTTCAGTTTTATCTAGGCTTTCTCTGCGCGCGCTGTGGCTCCAGGGGGTTGGGGGTGGCTCGCACGGCTCAGCGAGACAATGCCCGTCGCTCCTTGCTGCCGGCGTTGGGCCTGTCCTGGCTGGAGATGGCTCTGGTCGTGCCCTGGCTCCTGGCCCACCGGTCGGCGGAAGAGGGAACGGCCTGGGCTGGATTTTTGGGCGGGCTGGCCTGTTTTTACACGAGCCTGGGCGCCTGGGCCGGACTCAGGCAAGAGGGCTATCGCGCAGCTCAGACGGTCTATGGATGGCTGATTTTGTGGGGGGCGGCCAGTCTGCTTGCTCCCATGCTGACAAGAGAACTCGGGCCTTCTCTATGGTTCAGTCCCTGGGCTTTCGCTGGCCGAAACTGGGGAGCCCTGGCCGCTCACTGGACGGCGGGATTGCTGCTCTACCTTTTGATTCCAGAGCGCCCCAGGCGGCTGGAACAAGAAGAGGCCCCAACCGCCCACGGCCTCTGGAGCTGGAGCCTGCTCTTGTATTTGGCTCTGGTCGGGGCACCGGTGTTTTTGGAAGGCCAACAATTCTTCAAGATTTTGCCGCTCAGCCTGTCGGCTCATTTGACTTTCTGGTGCGTTTTGGCCAGCCAGCGTGGCGTGACTTCCAATGCTTGCGAGAAAGTCTGGGGCACGCTGTTGAAGAGCCTGGCGGGAAGAAGCTTGCGCCAGTGCTGGATGCTCTCACCTTTGCTGCTTTTGGAAATGAGTCTGCTGACGCCGAATGCCGATTATTTGAGTCATTGGGCCACCTTGATGCTGATCAGCAGTTGCTCCATTATTGCCTGGACCTCCTGGTCTCTGGCACTGTCTCTCCGCTTTGTTGAACGTCCTTCTCTGGCTGCCTTGATCTCGGGCTGCACTCTGGCGGTGGTGGTCTTGAGTGGTCTCCTTCTCGGTGGGGAGCGCTCGTTGTTGATGGAAGTCAGCCCTCTTTTTACCGGCTTCGCGCTGGGCACACACTATTCGAGCGGCCAGAGCGGCGTTCTGGTTCCCCTGGTGTTCGATGTCGGCCTGGGTTCGCTTAGCTGGGGACTGGGCTCCCGATATGGTCAGAAGACCCCTTTCTGGGGTGAAGATTAGCTTTTTGAATAAGATTCAATTTCCTAAAGGATAATTCTCAAGCGCGCGGAAGCGCACGGGCTATGCGCGTGATGCTATTGTTGTTGATGATGCTGGTGGGTTCGCCGGCTCCGGTGTGGCGATTTGATGGTGAAGACTTCTATCTGATCGACCGCAGTTCCCAGCCGGGTGCGAGGGTGCTGGCCTTCTTGAGGGATGGCGACAATCCGGAAACCTGTGATCGTCGGCTGTGGCTGCGTAAGGTGGCCTGTAAGGACTTGAGAGCTTATGAACTTTCCTACACGCGCACCTGGGACCAGTCTCAGCGGGATGTCAAGTATCGTTCGGCCACGCGTCTGGTGCACTCAGGCTGGGTGCAAAAAGGACAGGTGTTGGAGTGGCGTCTGATGGAGTGGGAGCGCCAGGGTGAATTTCTGGTCTGCGCTGAGATGGAGATCGCCACTCGGTCTGATTCCAAGCTGTTAGTGGGCCTGGTGGGCCGCCAGTACGACAACTGGCGTCAGCAGCTCAACGTGATGATGAAGCAGGCTCCGGCTCTGCTCAATCAGCGCTGATCAGAAGCAGGCAGTAGAGCCAGTGGGAGCCCTCGCGAATCGCTCCCAGGCCGGCCCGACGGAAGTGGCTGTGCAGCAGCAATTGCTTATGGGTGGGGCTGGCCAGAAGGGCGCTCAAGGCGGCTCTGGAGTCCGGGCCCTGCAGCAAGATTTCCCCCGTTTGATTGGGAGAGAGGCCGGCCCGATGGACGCGGTCGGCCGGGCTGTCGCTGCCCTGGTGGTTGAGGTTGCCGCTTTCCTTGAGGCGCTGTACGTATTCGCGGGCCACGTCGGTGAGCCCGGTATGGAGCTCCAGCGGAGGTAGGCCCCGCTGGCTGCGTTCTTTCAGCAAGCGACGCCAGAGTTCTGATTCTTCTTGCAGCAGGTAGCCGGGAATCTGGGCGGGGTTGCCGGGCTGCCCGCGGTAGTGGCGCAGCAGGGTGGCGGAACCGGGGTAGCCCTGGTAGCGGCACTGGATCATGCCTTGAGGGTCGAGCAGGACCAGGGTGGGCACCACGGTGACCTGGAAGCGGGCGCAGGTCTGACCGTTGAAGTCGGTGACCACGGGAAAGGGCAGCTGGCCCATGATCTGGCGGGTCTCTTCGCGCTGGCGACCGTCCACCGCTACCCAGATCATTTGGGGAGCCCGATCGCCGAGCTCGGACCTTAGCTTTTGTAAATCGCTCTGAAGAGGCTTCCAGGTGTCGCACCAGTAGGCGAAAAAGGCCACCAAGGTGGGGTGGCCGCGGAAGTCGCGCAAATCCAGCAGATTGCCCCAGCGGTCGGGCAGGCGCAGTTCGGGCGGGGTGGGGTCGCAGAGCAGCATGAGCAGCAACAGTAGTCGCATCGGCGCAGGTTTTTTTGCCCGATGGAGACAAGCCCTGCTGGATGAAAGTAGCCTTGATCGGTGCGGGCGGCCACGGCAAGGTGGTGGCCCGGGTGGCCCAGCGGGCCGGCTTTGAAGTGGTGGGTTTTTTCGACGATTTCGCCCAAGGCTCGGTGCTGGGATTTCCAGTGCTGGGGCCGTTGCGGGTGGGGGAGCCGGACTGGTTGTATTTCGTGAGTCTGGGCGACAATCGACGCCGGCGAGCGGTCTTTGAGCAGCTGTTGGGATGGAATTTGCCCCTGGCCACTCTGATCGACCCTTCGGCAGTACTGGATGAGTCGGTGACGGTGGGCCAGGGCACGGTGGTGATGGCCGGGGTGGTGGTCAATGTGGATACGCGCATCGGCCGCAATTGCATTTTGAACACCAGCTGCAGCGTGGACCACGACGGAGTGATCGAGGATCATGCCCACCTTTGCCCGGGCAGTCATCTGGCTGGAACGGTGCGGGTGGGGCAGGGGGCGATGTTGGGCACGGGCTGTAGCGTCATTCCGGGTCGTACAATTGGAGCTGGCACGGTGGTGGGGGCGGGCGCCGCGGTGGTGCGTGATCTGCCTGAGGGCGTGGTTGCTATCGGGGTTCCGGCTCGGGTGCGCTGATTTCCACCTGATCGCTGCCGCCGCGAGCACGCAGGTCGGGTTGGTACATGAGTTCGGCCTGGGCGGGCAATACTCGGAAGCTTCCAGGTGTTTCGGCGCGTTGGGTGTAGCGCAGGCTGTGTCGGCCGGCGCTGAGTGAGGTGAAGAAGAAGACGGTGCGATCGTCACGATCCTCACGCTGTGCATAGTTGCGGGAGTTCTGGTTGGCCGAGACGGCTTCCATTCCGGCGGCGCGATAGTCTTGCAGCATGACATACTGTAGCGGCTTTTCGCAGATGAGGTCGAGCTGAACCGTCACTTCTTCCTGAGGCTTGAGGTGCAGGGGGGCGAAAAGGCGTTGGCGTCCTTTGTAGTAGCTGCGCTGCAGGCTGAATTCGCTGGAGGCTTCGGCCGGGAGTTGGCTGGAGAAGGGCGGATCGACCCAGTCCAGTTGCAAACTGGCGCTGTGCACGCCGGAGAGGTTGACTTTGAGTTTCTGGCCTGGCGTCATGGGGATGACGCGCAGCTGTTCTCCGGTGTTTTCCAGGCTTTGGGGGGCGCCGTCCAGGCTGAGAACGGGTTCTTGCAGGGGCGAGCTGGAACTGGCCAGCAGATCGCTGAGCAGATACACCACCTGGGCAGTGTCCTTGGTGGTCTTCCAGGCCTGACCACGGCGGGCGCTCAGAATCCAGCCCAGACCCTGGTTGACTTGTGGGTCCTGAGGGTCGAGGGCCATAAGGCCTCTTAGGATCTGGCACGAAGCTTCCAGGTCATCGTCCAGGAATCCATGGGAACTGAGACTGCGTGCCTGCCAGTGCAGCCAGGGCGGCTGTTCGGGCCCGGTGAGGTGGGGATGCTGCTGGGAGGCCGAGGCGTCCTGGAGGCCGGCGGCTTTGAGGCGGGCGGCCAGGGTTTGAGCAAGAGCCGTTTGATTCTGCTTGACAGCCGACTGCAAGAGCAGAGCCTGGGCGTAGAGGCTGAGTTTGGGATCGTCTTTGAGTTCCGGGGTCTGGCCGGCCTGAGTCAGCGACCAGGTGAGATAGGCGCGAACTTCGGGGTCGATTTCCTGGCTGAACAGCCGCTGAGTGCAGGCGATGCCGCGGGTGACGACCTCCGTATCCACTGCGTAGCCCAGATCGCGGGCCTGGCTGAGTCCGGCCAGCACATAGCCGGTCATATAGGGGTGGGTGTCATCGTAAGTCCACCAGCCCCAGCCGCCGTCGTCATGCTGGTAGCCATAGAGTTTTTGCAGGCCGGCCGCCACCATGGCGTCGACCGGTTTGTGGATGGTGAGGCCCAGTTTTTGCGCGGCTTTGACTGCGACCAGAGTGGGGCCGAAGCGGGACATGGTCTGTTCGGCGCAGCCGTAGGGGTAGTCGGCCAGGTAATCCAGACTGCTTTCGATCAGGCTGATCAGGCTGGGATTGAGGCGAAGCTGCAGGCGCGGCTGACGCACCTCGGCGGGTGCCTGGACTTCGAATTCACCATTCTGGGTGCTGAGGAATTCCTTGTGGCGAGAGCCGAAGGGCAGCAGCGGAATCTCTTTGCGCTCGGCGTCGGCCTCGGGCTCGGCTCTCACCTGGCTGGTCACTTCCAGGGGCTTGTCTGTATAGGCCGGCGCTTCAAGGATTTTGCTGAAGGTCCGGGTAGCCTGGGCGGGGACTTCGGCTTGACCGGCCGGCTGCTTTTGAATTTCGGTTTGGGCCTGGATGGGCTGGGCCAGCTGGTTGTTGACCAGGGCTCGTGCCTGAAATTGGTCGCCTTCGACCGCGAAGCGGGGCACAATCGTACGAACCGACACGGGTAGTTTGGTAAGCAGGCTGGTTTGAGCCTGGCCCACCCTGAGCTCGGATGGTGGCAGGCTGACTCCCTGCACGATTCCGCGCCAGCGGGTAAGGTTTTCCGGCAGGGGCAGGCTGATCTCGGCTCGGCCCTGGTCGTCGGTCAGCACTCCAACCTTCCAGAAGGCGGTGTCTTTGAATTGGCTGCGCACCTGGATCGGGGGCTGGATGGTCTGGAAGCCAGCGGCGCGACCTTTCTGGGGCAGCAACTGAACTTCTTCCACGTCGTGGCGAGAGGCATGCAGAGCCTGATAGAGATCGGCCGCGTACTCGGGGCGAAGACTGTAGAGGGCGTCGTCCACAAGCGAGAGCACCAGTGCGGCGGGTTGACTGGCCTGGATGGTCAGACGGGCGGTCTTGCCAGGGCGGTAATCGGGCCGGTCGGGGCTGAGCTGCAGGCCCAGGCGACCGGGCTGGTTGTCCACGGTGAAGCTGCTGGAGGTGCTGCTGTCGCCGCTGTGGGCGTGAATTTCCAGTCTACCCTCCCAGTCCGGCTGGATGGGAATCTTGAAAGTCTGGCTGTGGTCTTTGAGTTGGACCACGCTTTGCCAGAGCACGCGCTTGCCTTCCACCGTCAGCCAGACGGGTCCAGGATGGGAGCCGAGCAGTAAGACTTTGAGGCTGGAGCCGGGCTTGACTTTGTGGCGGGCCGGCACTAATTCCAGCTCTCGCCAGGCATTTCCGCCAGCGCCGGTGATCCAGACATAGCTGACATCCTCGGTTTTGCGTCCGTGCTCGTCCTGACTGCTGGCGAGCAGATCCAGGTAGCCCCACTCGGAGAGCTTGATGGTGACCACCGCCTGGCCCTGGGCATTGGTGCTGCCTTTCCACTGCTGGCCTCCGGCTCGGAGCCGGAAGGGCGCGGAATGGGGCTGGCCCATACGGTCCACGGTGTGGACGCGGACCTGGAAGCTCTCGCCGATATCGTGCACCCAGCCGATGGGCTGGATATAAATGCCAAAGCGGGCGGCGGCCAGGGTCACCTGGCTGGCGGCTTCCACCGGCTGTCCTTCGGCTCCCACGGCCGAGGCCTGGATGTGCAGGCGCTGGTCATAACTATTCTTGCGAGTGGGGATTTTCACTACAGCCTTGCCCTGCTCGTCGGTCTCGACTTCGCCTTCCCAGAGGCTTTCGGAATACCAACCGGCCTCGTGGGTATTGGGCTCGTAGTCTTCGGGCGGGGCCGGTTCGTCCCAGATGCGGTCGGCATTGACCTGGACTTTGATCTTGGCGTGAGCCACGGGTCCACCAAAGAAGTACTGGGAGGAGATTTGTAGGGGAACGCTCTGACCCTGGAGGTAGAGCGGCTCGGGCGTGGAGAGCTTCAATTCGAAAGGGGGCTTGCGGTATGCCTGAACGTCCAGGGGCAGGGACTGGTTGATATTGAGCTCGGGGCATTGGGCCAACAGGCGGTAGCGCCCGAGGGGAGCTTCGGGGGAGAGGGGCAAACTGCCGGAGAGGAGGCCGTTGGCGTCACTTTCCAGTTGCAGAGTTTGCAGCAGGTTGTCGGAGGGGTCGCGCAGCTGCAGGCTGACCTTACGGCGGCTCTGGGGAGCCACCAGGGCATAGAATTCCACGGTGTGGCCGGGACGGTAGAGGGGCCGATCGCTGCGCAGGTAAATCTGACCGAGCGCAGGCGGATTCTCGAAGCGTAATTCTTGCTCCACTCCTTGCACGCTGATTTTGGCGCTGGAGGAGAGGTTGAGGCGGAAGTGGGCCAGCCCGTGGGGATCAGTCTTCTGGTTCTGGCCCAGCAGGCTCACGGGAATGTTGGGGGCCGGGCGACCGCTGAGGTAATCGAAGACAAAAACGTCCACTTGCTGGGCTGAGTATTTGCAGACGCTGCCCAGGCGAGTGACCTGGAAGTCGGTCTGGCGCTTGCGGCCGGCCGCTTCAACGACCAGTTGGTAGGCGCCGGGTTCTTTGATCACGGCCTCGGCGCTGGCGTTGCTCCAGCCTTGGCTGGGGGTGGGCTTCTCGGCACTCCAGATGGTTTTGCCGCGGTGCTGAAGGCTGAGGCGCACCACACCCAGGTTGCTGCCCTCGGCTGCGAAGGTGTGGCGGCCGGGCGCAAGCAGCGAAGCAACCTGGGGTTCGGAGAGGCTGGGTTGAGCCAGGTAGAGTACGCGCGGTTGAGGCTGGTCGCCGCCCCAACCCACCAAGTTATAGTCATGGGCTCCACAGGCCAGATGCTTCAGCTTGCGGCCGTTGTGGTAGAGCCAGCCGCTGGCTCCCAGGCCCCAGCCCTTGGGACCCCGGGCATAGCCGGATTCGGGTGCTTTGGGCAGGGGCTGGAAGTGGCTCTGGGGCGGGCTGGCGATGGGCTTGCCGTTGAAATCCCAGTATTTTTTATCGAGGTAGAGGTAGTCGGCGCTGACGTAGACTTTGGTGGAGAGGCTCCAGAGGGGCAGGCCGGTTTTGGGGTCAAGGCGGCGCAGCTGGTTTTCCTGCCAGACCAGCAACGGGTCGCTGCGCAACCAGCGCTCAACCTTGGGAATACTGAAAGTGATCGTGCCGTCATGGGGGTTGAGGCGTTCCAGCGTCTGCTGATTGCGCGCCCACAACTGGCCCTGCACCAGTTGGTACTCGGAGTGGGCCGAGGAGTTCCAGAGGGTCTGGCCATCCTCGGCATTGAGAGCGGTGAGGCCGCTGGGAGTGCGCAGGATGACGCATCCATCCACCAGCACAGGGGCTTGATAGATGGTTTCCAGGCGTCGCTTCCAGAGCAGCTCACCCTGCAGTGACCCTGCCCAGAGCGTGTCGTCGGCGTACACGACGAATCTCTTGCTATCCTGGACCGGGGCATAGCCCGGAGGGCCGCCGAAGCGCCAGACATAGGCCAGCGGTTGGCACCAGGCCGGCAGTGCCAGCAGGCAGACCAGCAGCCAGCGCAAGGCTTTAGGTGGCTTGTTCTTTTTGCAGCAGGTGCTTGAGGATGGCCAGGTTCAGTTGCTCAAGCTGGGTAAGTTGGGAGTGCATGACGTCCAGTTGCTGCGAGATGGCCCAGAGAATGGTGGCTTCGCCAGCCGTGAGCTTGGTCTCGGTGTCGGTCACGCTGCTGGCCGAGTCGGCGATTCGCCGAATGTTGGCCAGAACTTCTTGCTGCAGATTGCTGCTGACCTGGTAGTTGTTGATGAGGTTGAGCAAAGTCTCGTCTTGTTCCTTTTCCATGGGCCGGCCCTTCGCAAGGCAGGCGGGAGGGGCCTGCTGGCGTAGTCCGGGCTCATGCTGAAGAAGACCGATCTTTCCAAATATGATCCGAACGGGGCGGGAGGCAGTGAGGGCATTTTCGGATTGCCCTTGAGCGCCGAGGAGTCCTCGCTGATTTTGATTCCTGTGCCTTGGGAGGCTACGACCAGTTATGGCAAGGGCACGGCCCGGGGACCGCAGGCCATCTTGCAGGCCAGTCCGCAGCTGGATTTGTTTGATGCCGAGTTAGGCCAGCTGGGTCTGGCCCGACCCTGGGAGTTCGGGCTGTTCATGGAATCCGAGGACCCGGCCGTGGTGGCGGCCAATACCGAGGCCTGCCGGCTTTCGGCTCCCATCATTGCCTCAGGAGGCCAGTTCTGTGCGGGATTGGAGCGCGTGAATGAGCTGTCGGCTCAGTTGAACGCCTGGGTGACGCGGCGAGTGCGCCACTGGCGCTCTCAGGGCAAGCTGGTGGGACTGGTGGGGGGCGAGCATTCCACTCCCTATGGGGCGGTGGAGGCATTGTTGGAGGAGTATCCGGGTCTGGGTGTGCTGCAGATCGACGCTCACGCCGATCTGCGTCAGGCTTACGAAGGTTTTACCCATTCCCACGCTTCGATCATGTACAACTTGCTGGAGACTCGCATCAATCGGCTGGTCCAGGTGGGGGTTCGGGATTATTGCGATAGTGAGTATCGTCTGGCCACTTCTCATCCTAAGGTGCGGACCTTCTTTGACTTTGCTTTGAAAGAGCGGCTCTGCCAGGGGGAGAGCTGGCACAGTCTGTGCGAGGAGATCGTCTCCTTGCTGCCTGAAAATGTGTATGTCTCGTTTGATATCGATGGTCTTGAGCCTGCACTGTGTCCGCATACGGGCACTCCGGTGGCGGGCGGGCTGCGCTTTCACGAGGCCATCTATTTGCTCAAGACCCTGCATCGGGCCGGCAAGCGCCTGGTGGGCTTTGATCTGAATGAAGTGGCGCCGGGGCCGGACGGGGACGAATGGGATGGCAATGTGGGGGCGCGCGTGCTTTATAAGCTGTGCGGGTTGACCTTATTGTCGGCCGGAGCCCGCGACTAGGGCAAATTTCAACCACTGGCCAGGACCCGGAAGGGGCTCGGTGAATCGAGTTGGGTGGCCGCACTGGAGAAATTGGGTCCCTACACCCTTGAGAAAGAGCTGGGTTCTGGGGCAACCGGCACGGTTTATTATGGTCGCAAGGACGACGGCCCGGCTCTCGCCATCAAGGTCTTAAGCAGCGAGTATTCGCGCGATACCGAGGTCGTCAAGCGCTTCCGACGCGAGGCCGAGATCGCCTACTCATTGCGCCATCCGCACATCATTCAGGTGCTGGATAACGGCGAAATCAACGGGCTTCACTATATCGTGATGGAGCTGGGTACAGGTCAGGACCTGCAGTCGCTGATCAAGAACCGCCAGTTTCCGGATTGGCGTCAATCCACCCGGCTGGCGGTGCAGATTTTGCAGGCTTTGCGCTTTGCCCACGCCCAGGGGGTGGTGCATCGCGACATCAAGCCGGCCAATATTCTGCTGGACCAGCGCGGCGATGTGGTGGTGACGGATTTTGGCGTAGCCTATATGCAGGACGGCACCCGGCTGACCAGCGCCGGCGCACTGATTGGCACGCCCGAGTACATGGCCCCGGAAGCGTTCGATGGAGGCGAAACGGATTCGCGGGTGGATGTGTATGCCACGGCGGTGGTGCTTTATGAGCTTTTGACTCACATCCATCCCTTCCGCGGCGATTCCATTACCAACACCCTGAAGTCGGTAATGTTGAATCAGTATGATCGACCCGATCAGGTCAATCCGGAGATTCCAACGGCTCTGGCGGATGCGGTGATGGCGGGCATGTCGCGCAACCGCGAGGAGCGGCCCACGGCCAATCAGATGGCCCAGCAGTTGCTGGATGTACTGGGCGAGACGGAGGCGACCGAGGCGGTCTCCACGACGCGCGCTTCCGTTTTGATGTCGAGCTTGCCCGAAGTGATGGAGGACGGCACACGTTCGGCTTTGGATCTGCTGTTTCGACGTGCGGGCGCGGAGACCAGTCAGTTTCTGGCGGATTCCATCGTAGCCGTGTTTGGCGACCCGGAGTCGGCTCTGGCCTGCGCCCGCAATCTGCACGCCAATGAGAAGTTCGCGGATTTGAGGGTGGCTCTGGTGACGGGCGAGTTTTCTCCCGACCCGAGTTTTGCGCGCACCCGGCCGGAGCTGGGTGATTTTGCCTGTCCGATTGTGGAACAGGCCCACGGCTGGCTGCGCGAGAGTTGTCCGAGCAACTTGAGGGTGTGCGAAGAGACCTCCAAGAGCGTGGGCGGTGACTTTCAGCTGGTGCCGCACCGGGCCGGATTTTTGGAAGTGTTGCCGCCCAAGCCGGAAGTGGTGGAGCCGGAACCCGAACCGGCTCCGGCCCCGGCGCCGGCCGCCCGGGAGCGCCCTCCGGTGATGCTCAATCGGCCGCTGCCCAAGCCCAAGCCCGCCGAGCCAGAGCCGGTGCGCCGGCGGTCGGGCAGCAAGATCCCGTTGATTCTGGGATTGTTGCTGTTGCTGGGTATGGGCTGGGGCCTGACTCGGCCTGGTAAGGTGACCTTGTTTTGCGTGCCCGACCGGGTGGAGGTGCAGATCGATCAGGCTTCACCTCAGGCTTATGAGAGCGGCAAACCTCTAGCATTGGGTCTGGGTTCTCATCGCATTCAGGTGAACGCTCGGGGGTATCTGCCCTGGCGGGGCAAGATGTGGATGAACCCGATGGGTCAGGTGACCATGAATATTTCGCTGAAGAAGTCTTCGGGCAAGAAGCCTAAGTAGGCGACCAGCGTGGCGGTGGCTGGCTGGGGTCGGGCGGGCGCGAAACCTGACACTGGCTGCCGGGTTGACTGGCGGCTTCGCGCAGGGCCCGGTCCAGGTCGTTGATGAGATCGCAGCCGGTGGACCATTGGCTGAGCCCGATGGAGATTTTGCGGGCCTGGGGGCTAAGGTTCTGCAGGCGCGCTTCGAGCAATCCCAGCCAGCGTCGAGCCAGGTTGAGGGCCTGATCAATGGCGGTATTGGGGCACATCACCAGCAGTTGTTGGGCGTCGTAGCGGCTGGCCCAGTCACTGGCGCGCAAGGAGGCGTTGATGACGTCGCTGGCGACCTGGATGGTGGCGGGCTCCGGGTTGAGCTGCACCAGCAGGCAGGAGAGGGGTTGGTGGAAGCGTTCAGCCGCGGCGGTGAGTTTCTGCAGACTGGTGAGACCGGCGCGCCGAGTCAGCCAGCCGTTGGTGGGGTCGAGCAGCAGGTTGCTGGCCTGTTTTCTTGCAGTGGTCTGAAGTTCCGCATTGCTCTTTTCCAGGGCGGCCAGCTGGCTGGCCAGCTCTTCGCTCTGGCGCTTGCGTTCGAGCCAGGCGTTGACGCGAATTTTGAGGAGGCTGGGTTCGTAGGGCTTGTGGATGTAGTCCTGGGCGCCGGCCTCGAGGCTGCGCAACTCGGCGTCGCGGTCGTCCAGGGAGGAGACC
This sequence comes from bacterium, assembly GCA_018266105.1. GTDB lineage: Bacteria > Vulcanimicrobiota > Xenobia > Xenobiales > JADMJV01 > JADMJV01. Next base: position 120,053 of record JAFEBA010000018.1, read on the forward strand.
ATGATGATGGGGATCTGGGCCAGAGAGGTCTCGGCCTTGACCTTGGCCAGGAAGGCCAGTCCGTCCATGCCGGGCATCCGGATGTCGGAAAGGATGAGGTCGACGGGCTCTTCCCGCAGTTTAGCCAGGGCCGCCGCGCCACTGTCGGCTTCCCGCACCTCGACTCCCATGCTGCGCATGAGTGCGGTTACCAGGTGACGATTGAGGGCGCTATCGTCTACGATCAGAAGTCGGCCGGCCATGCCAGGGGGTTCCCGGCCTCAGGAAGCTCCCCCTGCTACCGTTCTGGCAGGTGAGTGTCGAGCCGGTCGAAACTGGGCCAGATGGTTTATGCTCTCCGTTTCGCTTTCATCACCGGTACCATGAGTGCCGCCCTTTTGGCCAGCCCCCTGCGCTTCAGGCTGGATCAGCCTTTTCAGCGACAGGTCCAGCTGGACCCGCGCAACCGAGTCGAACTCCGCTTTCAAGGTCGGGAGGTGCTGGAAGTGACGATCGCAGGCAGGAAGCAGAGCCTGCCTTTGGAGTCGGTGGCCTCCGAGACCAACCCGCAGGCTCGTGGGGAGGTGCTGGTTGAGGATTTTGATTTTGACGGCTGCAAGGACATCGCAGTGCCGACCGGCATCGGCTATGGAGGGGTCAACGTTTTTTACCAGGTGTACCGGCTCCGGCGGCAGACTCTTGAGCCTGTTCCCGGGGACTGGGCGGTTTGCAATCCCGAGTTCTCTCCTAAGGACCGGACGCTTCTGACCAACAGTCGCAGCGGTCCGTTTTGGTATGGTACGGACTATCGCGTGCATCAGGGGAAGCCCTGGGTGTGGAGGCGCCGTCTGCCGGTCACCCTGGACGAACTGGCCCCGGACACCGAGCTGTTGTGTCTGTTTGAGGTCTACGACCGGGAGGGCCGGGTTCAGTCCGCCCGGATGAGCGGGGACCCGAGCCGAATGACGCCGGTGCAGTTGAAACTCGGCCGACCGGTGGTCATCTACCCTCAGCCCGGCTCTCGGGGAACCTTGGGCAGCCTCAAGGCGGGAACCAGTGCTGCTTTAGGTGAGGTCAGGAATGAGGGTGGCCACTGCTACGTCAAGGTCGAAGGACAGGGTTGGTTCCGGCTGCCGGAGGGATCGATTCATCGGTGATTTCCCAGGTGGCTCATCGGCGATCCTCAGGGTCGAATCATTGGGCTGCTGGCCATGATTTGAGGGAGGCTCGTCTTTGCTGCTGGGGAAACCAGGGCCATGCGGAAGATTTTGTTGCTGGTGGTGGTCGCGTGCGCCCTGGTCGGGGTGTGGTTCGCCTCTCAGGGCAGGCCAACCGGGGCTTTGGCACTTCACACCGATCCGGGAGCGCCGGATGAGGCTGAGGTGTTCTCGGCGTTACTTGGGAACTCGCCGGTCGTGCTCTATTCCATTCAGCCGGGTGAGCCGGGTCCTGGCTGCGAGAACAAGGTCTTGGGCTCGGTGCGGTTGACCGGAAAAGAGCGGGAGACGGTGGCCGGGGCGGTGAGGCTGGGGATCGAGCAAAAGCGTGACAAGCTCGAGGCGGGCTGCTTCAATCCTCATCACGGGATGGTGATCGACCGGGTGGCCTTCATTATATGCTACCAATGCCTGCAGGTCTATTGCTGGAAGCTGAAGCCCGGTGAGAAGGTCGACTTTAATTCCGGAGCTGCCAGTTGCAAGTTCCTCACCACGGGGGCGCCAGCTGAGGTGCTCAATCGGGTTCTGAGCGACCATCGAGTGGTGCTGGGTAAATCGTGAAAACAAAAAAAGCCCGGTTTCCCGTGCTTTTCCTGTGGTGGCTGGGGGGAGATTTGAACTCCCGACCAAGGGCTTATGAGTCCCCTGCTCTGCCACTGAGCTACCCAGCCTAGTTTTGGCTGGCCCAATATAAGGGCAGGCGCCCCCGGTAGTCAACCCCTAAACCAGTACCGTCTGGCCCGTCTTTTCATTGCGATGCAGTTCGAAGACCGTGATTTCGGGACGCACTCCCAGTCGAATGGGCACCGCGCCAACCCCCAGGCCGCGAGTTACGTAGACCGGGTAGCCCCCGGGCCCCATGACCCAGCCGCAAACGTACTTCTGGCCGTAGCGCGAGGGTACGATCGGGGCTCCTACCCCGGGTAAGCTAACCTGACCGCCATGAGTGTGGCCAGAAACCATCAAATCAACGCGCCCACCGTTTTGCTCTTCGGCTACATCCGGGTTATGGCAGAGCACCAGGCGCGGTTGACGGGCGGGAAGGTCGCGGAGGATCCCCGCCAGGTCGGGCTGGCCTTCCCACAAATCGTCCAGGCCGCACAACCACAGACCATCGGGTCCCTCGTCGCTGAGCGAGCCGTCCGGCTGCAGCAGCAACCGCTGCTGGCAGAGGATGTGGCCGGGCACGCTTCCAATGGCTGCCCTGGCCTTCTCGATGCCATTCCAGTGGTCGTGGTTGCCCCAGCTCATAATCACGTTGCCCGGAATGCTGGGGCGCAAGCCGGACAACCACTCCGCCGACTCCCCAAAATAGCTCGAAGAATAATGCACAAAGTCTCCGGGCAACAGGATCAGGTCAGGTCGGCATTCATTGGCCAGCTTGAGGGCCGGAGCCAGGCTGGAGGGCCGGTTGACCGGTCCGCAGTGCAGATCGGCCATTAGAACGACCCGCCTGCCCTCCAGGCCTTTGGGCAGGTCAGGGATGTAGAGCTTAAACGAACGGATCTGGTAGTTGACTCGCTCCACCGCCATGCTGTAGCCGCCCAGCGCGAAGCCCGCGCCGCCAACCAGAAAAACCCGCCGCGAACGAGATATCGGGCGCTCTAACCAGCGAATCAGCGGTTCCCAGAACAACATTGAAATCAGTGCCGCCCCCAGGTAACCCGGAATGGTGCGCACCCAAAGGTAGCCGACCAGCTGCCCGATCAGCAGAACACCAGGTGAGTTGACTAGAATGCAGCTCACCCAAAAAATCAGCTTGACCGGACCGGGCAGGATGGGGAGCTTGGCCAGGCAGGCCAGCAAGGCGCTTCCCCAGAGAACCAGGTAGACCCGTCTTCTCAAACCCGTACCAGGCCCCGCGCTCCGCGTCGGAGCACGAACAGGGTCACTTCAGGCGGCACGCCCAGACGCACTGGCAGGCTGGCCGAAGTACCCACTCCTCGGGTCACATACACGGGGTAGTGAGGCCCTTCGACCCAACCCGAAGCGTATTTCTGTCCATAACGACTCGGAAGAACCGGTGTGCCGAGAGTGGGCACCCAGATCTGACCGCCGTGGGTGTGGCCCGAGAGCATCAGGTCCACACGCGGTCCTGCCTGTTCCTCGGCCAGGTCCGGATTGTGGGACATCACCAGACGAGGGCAGTTGGATAGTGGAGCCAGGGTTCCCAGCAGGTCGGGGTGGCCGGCCCACAAATCATCCAGCCCGCATAACCACAGGCCTCGACTTCCCTGGCTGTCCAGGCTACGGTCGGGCTTCAACAGCAGGCTGCGGTTGGTCAAGATCTGGCAGCCGGCCCTCTGTAGCTCGGCCCTGCCGATATCCAGGCCCTCCCAGTGGTCGTGATTGCCCCAACTGACCAGCAGGCCACCGGGGAGAGTCGGGCGCAATTGTGAGGCCAGCTCGGCAGCCTCGTGAAAATAGCGGGACGAGCGAGAGACAAAATCGCCTGGTAGCAACACCAGGTCCGGTCGGCAAGAATTTGCCAATTGGATCGCGGGGAACAGGTCGTCGGGTCGGCAACTGGGTCCGCAGTGCCAGTCGGCCATCAGCACCACCCGCAGCCCTTCCAGTTCCAGGGGCAGGTCGGGCAGACTCAGCGCGAATTGTTCCAGCACAAAGTGCTTGCGCTCGTAGAGGCTGCCGTAGCCGCCCACGGCCAGCCCTCCCATGGCCACTCCGCCTCCCAGCAAGACGGCGCGGCGCCCGGGTTTGGGAGCCACTCGAATCCAGCGGCGCAGAGGTTCTAACATGGCCACTGTGAGCAGCCAGCTCAAGACCCGGCCCCAGAACGTGCGGGCCAGGCTGTAGCCAAAGACAGAACCAAGCAGCATCATCCCCGGGGCGTTCAAGAGCACACCCAGAGCCTTGATCTCCACAATGCGCGGATGGCTCAGGCTGATCAGCAAACCCAGAAAGGTAAAGGTCCAGATCAAGCTTTTTCCAATTGGTGTCGCACCAGGTTGGCATAAGCGCCGTCCAGCTCCATAAGTTCCCGATGAGTGCCTCGTTCGATAATCTTGCCATGCTCCAGGAGCAAGATCTGGTCACAGGACTGGATCGTGGAAAGGCGGTGGGCCACCAGGATCGCGGTGCGCCCTTGCAAGACCTCGGTCAGCGCTTCTTGGATGGCCTCTTCGGTCAAGCTATCGATGCTGGCGGTGGCTTCATCCATGATCAGCACTGGCGGGTCGTCCACCAGAGCGCGCGCGAATGAGACCAACTGGCGCTCGCCTTGGGAAAGCTGATTGCCCCGCTCGCCCAGCTTTCGCTCCAGTCCTTCGGGATGGGCCTCCACCACCCGCGATGCCCGAGAGACGCGCAGTGCCTCTCGCAAAGACTCCTCACTGACCTGGCGATATAGAGTCACGTTGTGGCGCAAGGAGGCCCGAAACAGGAATAACTCTTGCTGGATTATGCCAAATTGCCGTCGCAGCGAATCCACCTGAATCGAGCGGATGTCCTGTCCGTCCAGCAAAATCTCGCCCTGCTGCAGCGGATACAGCCGCTGCAGCAGAGCCGTCACCGTGGTCTTACCCGAGCCGGTGGCGCCCACCAGGGCCAGCTTCTGGCCCGGTTCCAGGACAAAGGAGATGCCCTGTAGCACTGGTTTCTGCGGATCGTAGGCGAAGTGCACGCCTTTGAACTCGATCCGCCCCTTGCAGGTCGACAACTCCACTCCAGACTGCGGCTCGGGCTCAGCGTCCAGGATCAGGAAGAGTCGCTCGGCGGCGACAGCCGCCGACTGCAGCACATTGAAGCGCTCGGCCAGATCGTCTAAGGGAGCGAACAACATCTTCAAATAGAAGACGAACATCACCAGCGTCCCCAGGGACATCTGACCGCGGCTGACCTGACCACCCCCGACCCAGAGTATGATCGCCAGCGAAATCATCGAGATGGTTCCAAAGAGCGGCCGAAACAGCATGTAGAGATAAACCAGGCGCATCTCCACGCCCAAATATTCTCGATTCTGGCGGTCAAATTCGGCCTGCATCTTGCCTTCGGCCGTGAAGGACTTGAGAGTGGCCAGGCCCTGCAGGTTCTCCTGGATAAAGGCGTTGAGCTGAGCCAGCAGACGCCGAATGTCGCGGTTGACTCGGGTGTTGGCTCGCTGGAAGGCCACTGAAGCCAGCAGCGCCGGTGGGGCTAACACCAGCACGCTCAAAGTGAGGCTGGGTGAGGCCCAAAAGAGCGCTCCCAGCAACACCAAGAGCTTGAGCAAATCGCAGAGCAGGTTGGCCACCACGCCGGTGAAGAAGTCGCTGAGAGTGCCCGTGTCATTGGCTACGCGGGTCACCAGACGACCGACCGGATTGCCGTCAAAATAGCCGATGGGCAGATGGTGCAGGTGAGCAAACAGGTGATTGCGCAGGCGCTCCACCACTCGCTGGCCCACCTGGTTGAAGCCCATGGCCAGCGCGAAGCCCAGCACCGAGGCCAGCAGCACCAGTGCCAGATAAACCGCCCCCAGCTGCATCAGCCCCTGCATGCGCACACCTTCGGGGGCCCGTGAAACCATGAACTGGTCAATGCCCGAAGCCATGACCTGAGGCAGTCGCACCTCCACACCCGCTTCCAGCAGCGAGCCTAGCAAGCACAGCCCGATCAGCCAGCCCAGGCCCCGGGCTTCCTTCATGACCCGACCAAAGTAGAAAAGGGCCTGACGCTGGGTCAGTCGGGTCTGAATATTGTCATCAATCATTGGGTTTGCAGCTCATACAATCGCTTATACAGCCCGTCTTGAGCCAGCAGCTCCTGGTGGCGGCCGCGCTGCACCACCGCGCCTTCTTCCAGCACCAAAATCTCGTCGCAGTCGCGCACGGAGCTGACGCGATGAGAAATAATCAGCAATGTTTGACGCCCGCGTAACTCGCTCAGTGCCTTGAGAATGCGCTGCTCGGTGTCCGCGTCAACGGCCGACAGAGTGTCGTCCAGCAACAGCACCGGCGCCGGCTTGAGCAGCGCCCGGGCCAGGCAGAGGCGTTGCCTTTGGCCGCCCGACAAGGTCACTCCACGTTCTCCCAAAAGAGTCTCGTAGCCATCCGGGAAGCTTAGAACCTCCTGATGCAGGTCGGCCATGCGGGCGGCCTCTTCCAATCCCTCCCGGGCCCCGCCCAGGCGCAGATTTTCGGCGATGGTGGCCGAGAAGAGGAATGACTCCTGTTCCACCCAGGCAAACTGCTGGCGCAGTTGCTCCAGGTTGATCTCCAACACGTCCCGGCCGTCCAAAAAGATGCTTCCTTGGGGCGGATTGTAGAGCCGTTGCAGCAGTCGCGTCAGGGTTGATTTGCCTGAACCCACTTCACCCACCAGGCCCAGGCTGCCCCCCGGCTCCACACGCGCAGAAAGCTGACGTAGAGCAGGTTTCACTCCGCCCGGATAGCTAAAGGTCAGATCGCGGATCTCCAGGCCGCCGCTGAAGCCGCCTTCTAAGAAGGGCTGGACTGGCTCGGGCACTTCATCCAGCAGCGTTAAAATCCGATCCATAGAGGCGGTTGCTCGCTGCACCAGTGAAAGCGTCCAACCCGCCGCCACCATTGGCCAGCTGAGTTGGCCCAGGAAGGAGGCAAAAGCGGCAAATTCTCCCACACTCAACTGTCCGTCGACGACGTGCTGACCACCCACCGCCAGCAGCAGTGCCGAGCTGATACCCGAGAGAAATAGGATGGTGGGGGAGTAAACGCCGTCCACCTTCACAAAAGTCATGAAGCGGCGATACTGTTCTGCGGTCAGTCGTCTAAACTCAGCCGCGTCTCCCTCATCCTGGACCAGCGTGCGCAATACGCGCATCCCTGAGATGCTCTCGCGCGCTTTCTCGGTCAACTCATCAAAGTTTTGCTGCACCCGGTCCCAGGTCTGGTAGTTCCACTTAAGCAGATAGCGCATCAGAATTCCCAGCAACGGGAAGGGCAGCAACGTGATCAGGGCCAGGCGGGTATCGATGCTCAGCAAAGCGCTGATACTGAGAACGCTATAGATGACGGCGTCGAACGCGGACATGAGCGCAAAGGCCAGCGCCATCCGCACGGCCGCCACGTCGCTGGTGGCCAGGGCCATCATGTGACCGATCGAGGACTGAGAGTGGTAATTGAGATCCAGGTGAATGGCGCGATGATAGATCTGGCGACGAATTTCGATGTCGCAGCGGCGGGCCACCCCAAACAGACAGTAGCGCCACAGACAGCGGGCAGCGTAAGCCACAAAGGCCAGCACCACGATCAAAGCGATGATCAAACGGTCGGGACCCTCGCGCAGGTTGTCGATCACGCGTTGACTGAGGAAGGGGATGCCTAACTGGGCGCAGTCGGCCAGCAGCAGGCCCAGCACGCCCAGACCGGTTTGCCAACGATAGTTCCAAAGATAGCCGAATAACGCTTTGAGGCCTCGAGACTTCACCTCATTCGGCGTTCCCGCTTGTGGCCCACGACCCTACCACTTCGGCCGTCAGGTTTGCCAGAAATTTCTCTTCCATTTCGTCCGTGAAGTCGACTCTGGCCGTGTTGACGGCGCTGACCAGAGAAATCAGCAGACTCAAGGTTACAGCCACCGGCGGTTCGGGACCGGTGAAGTAGGGCTTCAGAGCCGATTCTGAGAGGATGAGCCGCGTCTCGCTGAGTTCCCACAGCCCCTGACAGCGTCCAACTTCGGCCTTTTCCAACAGACGCAGCATTTCTTTACGAGCCGCCCCGGTCAGGAGTTGGGAGGCCTGGCGGCGCAGGGCCTTCAGTTGCACGCGGCTTTCCGGTGCCGACGGTTGGGGGGGGGCAGGTGGGGTGGGGAGCGGCTGTTTTAAGGATTCAAACAGGAGGGCCCGGCGTGTCTCCAGGCCGATCAGGCCGTCGCGCAGTCGATTCTCGACAGCCTGACCCCAGCGACTCAGGAATCGCCCGACCCCTTTCAGCGAGGGGGCGTGCACGTCCTGATAGAGCAGGGGCGGGGCCAGCAGCTCCGGCCGCTTGCCACAAAAGCGGCCCACCAGCTCCAGCAGCAAAGGTGAATTCAGAATGGGGGTGAGGCGTTCACCCCCGTGGCAGAAAGCATAGGTCCGGGGCCAGTATAGAAGCTTGCCCTGTTCCTGGGTTTCCAGCTTCAAATGGGCCAGGCTGGTCAAGCTTCCGTCAGCGCAGGGAATCCAGCGCATCCCGCCCAGCTGGCCGGTTTCTTGCAGCAAGATTTCAGCGTAGCATTCCAGCTCTTTGCGGTTCAGGCGACCACAGCCTAAACGGGCCTGGAGGAGGGGAGCCAGTTCCTGGTAGAGCTGGCGCCGAAATCCCTGGCTCAAGTCGGCCAGAGTGCGCTGCTCCTGCCGGCGCAGTTTGAATTCGCTCGTGCGCAGGCAACCCACGAGACCATTCGGGAGATTTCCCACCGGCAAGGCGCGGTCTTCCAGCACCAGCCAGCATTCTTTACTGCCGTCAGGATCCAGGGCCAGCTCTCCCCAAGGTAGGCAGATCTTATGTTTCAATCGCTGCAACAGGCGTGACTGCTCCTCCAGCAATTCGCGTTGCCGGCTCAGTCGTTTGCTCAGGGCGATGAATTCGCCGCTCTGATGCAGCGAATGGCCATTGGGATGGGCCGCCAGTAGCCGGTCGATCAGGCTGCTGGGATTGCCGCTTTCGCCGACAAAAACGCTCTCGGCGGGTAAGTCCGAGCTGAGTTCAGCCACCCTGTAAAGAGCGGGCTTCTGCAGCAATTCTTCCCAGCTCAAGTAGCCACAATTTGTGCGAAACCAGGGTTGGCGCTGCAGGGCCGCAGGGATTTCGGGGTTCAGGTTTTCCCAGTCTCTCCAGTTGCGAATTTCAAAAACAGCTTTAGGCCGGGGCTGAGACAGCCACTGCAAGATCAGCTGACCCGCCTTTTCGTGCAGCCCCTCGCGGCAGCGCTGCTCTAAGTCCTGGCATTCCACCGCCGCCGCCACCCCAGCCGGCAGGAAGTCGGATTCTTGCTCGATCAGCCTCCCGCGGTAGAGCCAGAACACCACTCCCGGCTCCGGGCTGGGTCTGAGCCAGAAGTTGGGGCATGAGTGCAGCACTTCCGCGAAGCTCGGCTTCCACTCTGGTTGCTGCAGTAATTCTCGGATCCGTTGATTTTCAGTGAACCAGTCATCTTCGCACTTCCATTGGCCACCGTAGAGTTGTTGAAGGGTTTTCTGCTCGATCCCATCCAGGTTGATCAGCAAGGGCTGTTCGGGATACTCGGAATCTCCAGATCCGCTGGTCCAGCGGATCTCTGGCCACTCCAGCAGACGTTCCAGGCTGACCAGTCCTTGCCGCAAGGTAGGCCAACAAGGCTTGTCGGTCCACCCCAGATTGCGCAAATTGGCCTGGCGAAGGAACTCGTACCAGGTTGGGTCTAAGTCCCTGGGCAGAGGCAGCTGGCCCGCTCGTTGAGTCAACTCCTGAGCCATTTTTTGAGCCTTGGGGCCGGGTGTGACCCGAAAGCGAGCCAGGCCCATCAGCGCGTTATCCTGGCGTATCTGAAAGTTGAGGTCGTCGCGGCACACCCAGGCCTCATAGCTGATCGCGGAATCGACCTTAACGGGTTCGAGTTCGACCCCTTTGACAAAACAGTGAATGATGCCCTGTCCAAAGGCAGGACGCAGTTCCTGGCGCTCCTGGCAGGACCCCCTGGCTTTTGCCAGGTCTTTCAGCAGGAACCTGAGTTCCAGCACCTTCAGACTGCGGATCTTCTTCAGCAGCCGAAGTTCCCAGCCACTGTCTCGCACATAGACTCCCAGCGGCACCCAGTCCTCAACCGGCTCCTGCTTAGGCTCCACCACTCCCAGCACCTGGCCCGGGCCCAGACTGAGCAGCGAGTGTAATGAATACATCCGGTCATTCCAGTCCTGAAAGAGCAGGGTCTTGCTGAAATAGCTGTCCTGGGGTCGATCCGAGCGACTGAGATGCTCGACCAGGTAAGTGCGCAACGCCCCTTCGGGAGCTCGCTCTGAGGACATGGCCTTGAGGACTTCCTCCACTCCGTGCATCCAGCGCGGCTCAAGGTCCTTCCAGGCGGTGTCGGTCAGGTCGTCCCAGATCTCGTTGATTTGAGACTCGCCGACTTCAGCCACAATCACAAAGGTAATTTCGGGATGGTCCAGTTGCCGTGTCACCACCTCCCGGCCCTGGTGCAAAATCGTGACCGTCCCCCCAGCGACCGCCCAGTCATCGGGAATTCCAATTCGCCAGTTGGCTTGACCTTGTTCGAAGCTTTGCTGGGCCAGCCAGTTGCGCTGCGGCAGGCTCAGCCCCTGGAGCTTCCGGCGCGCCCATTCTTGTTGATTGAGGCGCCGGCGCAGCTGGCGCAGCAGAAGCTCTCCCGCCATCTGGCAGCGGCTTCCCAGCTGGCTCTGCAAACAGCTTCGCATGACGGTCGAAGTTTCCAGCAAAATCACTTCAGGCAGATCCTGGGGAGCCCGGTTTCCCGAGAAATAGATCGGGCCTTCCCGACTGGAGAGCCTGGCCAGCGACCACTTCTCATCGCGCTGGTCCTTGAAAAGTGGAGCCTGAAGGAGTCGCTTCCACAGTTCAGGGCTGGCCCAGGCTGGTGGTGGGCCGGAGAGCAGTTTGCCCAGCAGTTCTCGGGGCGGGTCATCCAGTGTTCTGACCAGGCATTCCGAATAGGTGCTCGGAATGGCCCTGAGCACGCTTTGGTAGCGTTCGTCTTCGACCACTTGGGTGAGCGAAGCATCCAATCCGAAGTCGCCATAGCAAATGCCGTGCCAGGGAATCTCGGTAACCATCGATTTTGGGGGAGTGACCATCTCGTCTACCACCAGTTCCAGCTGGCTGGCCTGACCGGTCCGACAGGCATAGTAAGCCGCGTAGGGCCCTAGCGAACCCAGTTGGGGAGGGTTTCCCAGCGGTCGGTTCTGCAAAGTCAACGGCAGTCGGCAATAGGCAGCGCGTTTCTCCAGTTCCCCGCAGGCCTGGTCCAAAAGACTGGTGGGCAGACCTTCAAGGCGGATTGCCTCCAGCCTCACCGCTTCCCAGTTCTTGCCGCTGCCGGTAAGATAGTCGTAAATTTGCTCCTTACCGGTCCCCACCCAGTCAAAGCGCACCAGATCGTGGCTCAAGAGGGAGCCTGCGGCCGCCGCCAGACGCCGCTGAGGGGAGCTTTGATCCAGTAACGCACTGGCCAGCGTTTCCAGAAGATTGAATGGCAACACCAGATCGACCACTGAAATCTGCAGAAGCCCGTTTTTGACCGAAATATTTACACCGAGCGCGCCAAGGCGAAAGAGCCCGGCTACCATATGGTAGAGAAAGTCCCGCTGGTCGCGAAACTGGAAGCGAGCCAGCTTGTTGCCAGCTTGCTCCACGTCCAGGGTAAATTCGCCTTGCTTATGCAGCCTGCCGGGCCCGCGCAAACGGTCCAAGAATCCGGTCACCTCAAAGCCTCCAGCACCGAGGCCGCTAGCTTCTGATTGTGCTTCAAGCGTTCTTTTTCGGGCAGGGTGAGCAGAAAATGCTGCAAGAGCACCTGAGCTGCCAGCAACTGATTCCAGTTCCACAGCTGCTGGAGTTGGGCGAAGCGAGGATGCTCCACGTCCAACAGCCAGAGCGGCGTGTCCCCGTCCGGTTCTTCCCAGTCGATCAGGCCGAGTCGGGGGCCCAGCGTCAACAGTTTCCGCGGAGAACCCCACAGCCAGCGCACCGGACGTAGCGACCTCAGGGCCAGTCCCTTGCCCAGCTTGCCGGCCAGAGCCAGCAGTTCCTCATAGCCTTCCCTTGCCTCGCACAGACCCCAGCGCTCTTCCGTCGATAGCACCCGAAGTTGCTGAGACTGCAACCATCTGCGGCTTTCTTCGTTCAGATTGAGCACCAAACGTCGGTGGGAGGGGTCGTGCACGACCTCCGAGAGCTGGTCTGGTTCGTCCTGGTAACTGAACTGGGCGAAGCGCAACTCGTTGAGGCTATAAAAATGACCCTGATGATCCGGGTATAAAGGTGCCTCACTGGAGGACATCCCAAGAGTTGCAAGCGGTTCTAGCAGTTCAAAGCCGGTCCTATGGGTGCGCAAATGCTCATAAAGAGTCTCTCGATATTTTCCTCGCAAGACCCGGTCCAGCAAGGCCATCCCTTTGTCATAATCTTTGTTATGAATCACGTTGTCGCGAGTCAGCGTGTGTTCAAAATAACGAGAGTCGATTTTAAAAGTGATATGGGGCAACGGAGAGTCCGGACCCTCGAGCAGAGTCAAACCCTGGTTGTAGTAGCCGTAAAAGCAAGCGGCCCGTTGAGACAGGCCCACGACCAGGCGCGCGCCGGGTTCCTCGTGATAGACCTGTACGGGCACGTCCAGTTCGAATTTCTGGCTGATACTCTGGCCGTCGACCAGGATCTGCACGCGACAATGGCGGCACCAGAAACTCAGCGTCTGGCGCACTTTCTTACGCAGTTCTTCCAGTTCGAAGCGTTTGCGCAGCAGGTAGAGATGGACGGTGGTGCCTTCCACAGTGTGGGGCAGACGCAGTAACTCATAGGTTCGGTCCGGCTTGAACAGCACCCGCCAGCTTTCGCCCTGGCGCCCGGTATCCACTACGACGGCCTGCGGATCCAGTGCGAAGACGGACACGAAACCGATTCCGAACTTGCCGACTTTGGTGAGATCTCCCTCTTTGGAAGAAGCAAACAGCCGGGTCAGCTGAGTTTCGATGATGTGTTCAGTCATGCCCTCGCCAGTATCGCTGACGCTCAGGCGCAAACTTTCGCCCTCCGCCTCCAGGCTGACGTCCACCTGATTGGTGCCGGCATCGATGGCGTTTTGCACCAGTTCACGCAGACAGGCCAGTGGCTGGGAGAACTGGCTGACCAGCATCTCCAGGGCTGTGCCCGCGGCTTTAACCGTCGCTTTCTTCTTCGCCATAACTGAAAAAAGGGCCGGCCCAGTTCGGACCGGCCCCTTTTTTAGAAGTTTAGCCGGCTACGCTGAGCTGGCGGACTTCTTCGATTTTGTCGTCTTTCTGGACTTTGTCGACGACTTCTACGCCTTCGATCACCTTACCGAAGACCGTGTGGACACCGTCGAGGTGAGGCTGAGCGGAATGGCAGATGAAGAACTGGCTGCCACCTGTGTTGGGGCCGGCGTGAGCCATCGAGAGGCTGCCGCGCTGGTGCTTGTTGGGGTTGATTTCGCAGTTAATCTTGTAGCCGGGGCCGCCCGTGCCGGTGCCGTGAGGGCAACCACCCTGGATCATGAAGTTGGGGATGACGCGGTGGAAACTCAGCCCGTTATAGAAACCTTTATTGGTGAGATCAAGGAAATTCTTGACGGTGTTGGGAGCGGCGTCTTGAAACAGTTCGATGATCATTTCGCCTTTCGAAGTCTTCATCGAGATACGCGGATTTGCCATGGAAAGCTCCAAAGTGAAGGATAGTCGTCAGGTTTTCCCAGCCGGCCCAGGGACTCCTCCCGGCCCTCGGCGAAGGCAGCGGCCGTGTTCGGTTCTCTGAGGCCCCCCAAAGATCGATTCACCCCCCAGCAAAAAGAGCTGTATCAGAGCCATTTTTGCGCCCTCTGTCACAGTCTGGACGGCTTCGGCGGCAAGTTCGCCTCGCTGCTCACCAACTACGATACGACCTTCTTTTTAATTACTCTGGCGGCTCTGGAGAAAACTGAAGAAATCGAACGCAAACCCTGCACCGCTCTCTTCTTGAGAAAGGTCCCGGTTCTGCAGTTGACGCCCCGCACTCGCAAATTGGTGGCGGCCTTAACGCTGGCTCTGGCCGGGGCCAAGGTCGAGGACGACCGGCACGATGGCGATCGCCCCTGGGTCAGCTGGGCTTTCATGCCCTTGCACTCAAGCTGGAAGAAGGCCGGCCCGATCCTGGACGAGCTCCACTTTCCTCGCGACGCCATCGAGGGCCTGGGGGCCTGGCAACGCGCCGTCGAGGTGGAGGCTCGATCATTGCCGGCTCTGGCCCTCCCCACCCAGTCCATGCTGGCCAGTTTGTTTGGATTTTTGGCCGACTACACGCACCAGCCCGAGACCAGGGCTGCCCTGGAAGAACTGGGTCGGGCTCTGGGACTGTGGATTTACCTCTACGATGCCTGGAGTGACCAGGGTCGCGACCGAAAGCACGGTGCCTTCAATGCTTTGCTGCGCTTTCCCATCGCCGACGAGGAACTGGGCGGGCAGCTTCTGCACGCTTTACAGCATGCTCGCCGAGCCCTCAACCATTTGCCGCTCGGCCACCGCCGCCCGCTGCTCGAAGAGCAGCTTCATCGTTTGCGCAGCCTGACGTTGCGCGAGTTCAAGCCAGATGAAGCCCGCTTCAGCGGTCGTGCCTGCTGGATCGGAGCCGGCCTGACGGCTGCCGCTCTGCAGCCTCAGGCTGCCGTCGCCTGCGACAGCTGCGACTGCGGGGGCTGTGATGGCTGCGACTGTAGCGGATGCGATTGCAGTGGTTGTGACTGCGCGGGCTGCGACTGCGGCGGTTGTGACTGTGCTGGTTGTCATGCCTGTGATTGCAACGCTTGCGATCTCAGTTTCTGCGACGCCTGCGCCGCCTGCAATTCTTGCGAGTGCGGCCCCTGTGAAGGAGTCGAGTGCTGCGAGATTTGCGATTGCTGCGATCCGGACTGTTGCGACTCCTGTAAATGCTCCTCCAGTTGGGACTGCTGCCTTTGCGTGGACGGCCCCGGCCAGGCCAAGGCCGTCAAACAGGAGAAAAAGAAGAAGCCAGCCGCCGAGCCGGCCGAGGATCCCATTCCAGGCGTGGTGCATCGGCCCAAACGCAAATATCCCTGGAGCAAAAAGCGCCGCCTGGTCGAGGATCCCCTGCCCGAGAAGCCTAAGCCTTCGGAAACGGAATAGTCCGTAGCACCGCTCCAGGCCGTACCTTGGCGTTGCCCAGCGTGGTTCGCAACGGGCCGATCAGGCGGCTGACCGTATCGGGCGCGTTCAACAGGTCAACCGAATCCTCCAGCAGGCTGTCGAACTGTTCACTGCACCAGTTGCAAAGTTGCCGATAGACATCGTCGTGAACGACCTTCTTCTGGTGGATGTCGGTGCGCCAGCGCGAGCTGGAAAGCCAGATTGTGACGCCCGGTGGCAGCGAGGTAAAGGGCACCGCTTCCAATTGAATTCCGTATTTGACCGGCAGGATACAGGCCGGTAGATGGCTGTCGGTGTTCCAGCAAATCAGACCGCGCACGGCCAGGGCCTGACCTTGAGAAAGGGGGGGGGAGTGAGCAGGCCCTCTTTTTGCAAGTGTTCGAACCAGACCTGAGTCTGCAAAGAAGTGGGTTGAGGCAGCTGAGGTAGTTGTTCGTGACGCCATTGGCGGACGGCCTGGTAAGCCCCCAGCGAATGAGTCCAACTGACCTGGCCATTGACTTCTTCGATGCTGGCCCGGCGCCGTTCCACCTGAGGATAGAGCATCAACTCTCGAGCCGGATCGGACGAGAGCCAGACGCGCTCCAGGCGCACCAAATTGGAATCCGCCCCAACCACCTTCTCCAGAGTGCCCTGGCGGCTGATGGGGAATCGGTCCATGTCCACTTTGGGCAGGGCCAGGCCTCCTTTACGCTGGGCGGCCAGGAAGTTCTCGGCCGAACGCTGAGGAGGTCGCATTTGCAGCCAAACATTCCACCAGGGCAGCTTGCGCAAATAGCGGAAGCACAGACTGAGCTCGCGCTGGCCCGAGTAGTTGTGCCAGTCTCCCTTGATTCCGTTGGCATCGCACAGCAGCGGGCCCACCTCCACGGCTGAGCAACCGTCCGCCAGAGCCGCCTGGAAGGCGGTGGCCAGGGGCCCGTAGAGTGGGTCAGCCAGCATTTCGATGTCGTGCAGCCTGGCCAACCAGGGTCGCACATCAAATTCGCTGCTGAAATGAAAGTGGGCTCGGGCGCACATGCGCTCCTGGCGTAGTTGCAGGCTGTTGGCTCCCCACATGTGAGAGCCCTGAATCAACTTCACCAGCCATAGTCCGGCTTCGCGCTGCTGGCGCTGGGCCAGCTTTTCGCGTGCTCTGGCCGCGTCCAGGGTGAAATTTCCGGCCGAATCCAGAGCCGCTTCGGCCCGTAGATCCTGGATTAGCTGCTCGAGGTCACGATTCACCCGTCCTGGCCCTTCGCCGCCCTCCCCCCCCAAAATCCTTGGGGAAAACTCGTGAAACTTTTTCCACAAGGCTGAACCCTGATGGGAACGGCTTTCCAGGGTTATCCACAATCTGTAGTGGGTAGAACTTGTAGTGGCTACTAGATGTAGTTTTCGGGGTTGACTTTCGAAACTCAACCCACCTACACTCAGCACTCAAAGTTTTGAAAAGTCCTCAAGACCCGAGTACTGGAAGGAGAGAGGTTTGTCCACCCCCGCGATGTTGAGCAAAGAAGTAAGTAAATCAGGTAACCAACTAACCCCACTGGGAGAGAAGATCTTTTTGGATCGCTATGCCCTTAAAGACGGAACCAAGCGTTCCTTGAAAGAGGGCGACACGGTCGTTGCGGTGGTGGATCAAAAATCTGGCCAGCGCGAAATCGGCACGGTTTTGTCCCGCAACGGCGCCGACGTCACCGTACAACTGCGCGATGAGAGCATCATCACCTGTGCTCTGGAGCACGTCGACAAGCCGGTCGAAACCCGCGTCGAGCAGATGATGGACCGAGTGGCCCGCGGTGCTGCCGCGGTGGAAAAGCCCGAGCTGCGCGAGCGTTGGGAAGCTGAGTTCCGCTGGTTGCTGGACGAATGGAAGTTTTCGCCCGGGGGCCGTATCTGGACCGCTTGCGGTTCCGACCAGCAGTTGACCTTTTATAACTGCTACGTCATCCCCAGCCCGGTTGACTCTCGCGACGGCATTTTCAATACCCTCTCGCAGATGGCCGAGATTATGTCGCGCGGCGGCGGTGTGGGCATCAACCTCTCCACCTTGCGTCCCCGATTCGCCTACGTCAAAGGCGTCAATGGCCGTTCTTCCGGTTCTGTCAGTTGGGGCGGCCTCTACTCTTTCGTCACCGGCCTGATCGAGCAGGGCGGCTCGCGCCGCGGCGCTTTGATGCTGATTCTCAATGTCTGGCATCCAGACGTGATGGAGTTCATCAACGCCAAGCGTGAAATGGGCAAGATCACCAACGCCAATATCTCGGTGGGAATCACCGACGACTTCATGGCCGCCGTTGAAGCCGACGCCGATTGGGAACTGCGCTTCCCCGACACCAATGACCCCAACTACGCCACCGGCTGGTCGGGCAACATGACCAAATGGGTTGAGCGCGGCGGCCAGACCATCGTGCACAAGACCGTGAAAGCCCGAGAAGTCTGGAATCAGATCATCGGCAGCGCCTGGGCTTCGGCCGAACCCGGACTCTGGTTCGTCGACCGCGCCAACAATAATTCGAACTCTTACTACTACGACCAGGGCGACCTGATCTGCACCAATCCCTGCGGTGAGCAGCCTCTGCCCCAGTGGTCGGTGTGTAATCTGGGCCATATCAATCTGTCGCGTTTCGTCGCCGACGGAGAAGTCCAGTGGGATGACCTTGCCAGAGGCGTGCGCACAGCCACTCGCTTCCTGGACAACGTCATCGACGCCACACCCTACTTCTTCGACCAAAACGAAACCCAACAGAAGTCCGAGCGCCGCGTGGGCCTGGGCACGGTTGGCCTGGCCGAGATGCTCATTCGCCTGAACATTCGCTATGGGTCGGATGAGTCGCTCAAGTTCCTGGACAACCTCTACAAGTTCATCGCCCACGAGTCCTATATGGCCTCCTGCGATATCGCCGCCGAGAAGGGTTCCTTCGAACGCTTCGACGCCGACAAGTTCCTCAACAGTGGCTTCATGCGAGGCATGCCGGAAGACGTGCGCGAGGCCGTGCGCGCCAAAGGCATCCGCAACGTGACTCTGTTGACTCAGGCGCCCACCGGAACGGTCGGCACCATGATTGGCACCAGCACCGGTATCGAGCCCTTCTTCTTCTGGAGCTACTTCCGCAAGGGACGCCTGGGCGTTCACGAGGAGAAGGTCAAGGTGGTTCAGGAGTGGCAGGACGCACACCCCGGTCAGGAGCTGCCTGATTTCTTTGTCAGCGCGATGGATCTCTCTCCCGAACAACACGTACGCGTGCAGGCTGCCATCCAGCGCTGGGTGGATTCGGCCATCTCCAAGACCTGTAACTGCCCCTCCGATTTCACGGTCGAGCAGACTCGCGAACTTTATGAGCTGATGTATAAGCTGGGCTGCAAAGGTGGCACCATCTACCGCGACCAATCGCGCGATGAGCAGGTGCTGAACCTCAAGCTGGAGGAAACCCCCGCCGCCGCCGCCCCGGCCCCTGTGGCCGCGGCCCCCGCCCCGGTCGTGCATATGGAGCCCAAGCACGAGCCCAAGATCCGTCCGCGCCCCTACAAGCGTTACGGTGTCACCGTCTCCAAGAACACGCCCGCCGGCACCGCCCACATCACTATGAACGACGACGCCGAAGGCCGTCCTTTCGAGGTGTTCGTGGACATCGGCAAGGGTGGTTCGGACATCAAGGCTATGGCCGAGGCTCTGGGTCGTATGGCTTCGCTGGTTCTGCGCTTCAACTCACCGCTTTCTCCCAAGGAGCGGGTCAATGAGATCATCAATCAGCTTTCCGGCATCGGTGGCCCGCGCTCACTCGGCTTCGGCAAGAACCGCGTTCGATCGCTGCCCGACGCTCTGGCTCAGGCCCTGGAAGAGCAGTACCTGGAAAGCGCCGACTCCGGCGAATACCAGGAAGCTCCTCCGGTGCACCACCACGCCCCCAAAACCCAGGTCTCGGCCGACATCTGCCCCAGTTGCGGTAACGTCAGTTTCCAGGCCATCGAAGGCTGCCAGACCTGCTACAGCTGCGGCTACTCCGAGTGCTAAATTAATTTAGCCCGGAACTCCAAAAGAGAGCCCAATCCCTCAGGGATTGGGCTCTCTTTTTTGGAGTGGACGGCCCATGTTCGCCCAACGAAGGTCAGGACTGGGACAAGTCCCGAGCCAGCCAATGGTGAAAAGAATACTCGCCAATCTCCAGCGAGGGCGCGTAGCGGCCCACATCGTAGCCTTGGGATCGCAGTCCGCGCTGCACCGACTCACAGATGCCCACGTCCTCCAGTTGCACCACATGGCTGGCTTCCAGGCTGGACTGAATAAATTCGTCCTGGCAAGAGGAGTCGAAGAAGTATTCAAACACGGTCAGACAGCGGTTGGGTCCCAGCGGAATGACCCAATTGGTGTCCAGGATCGGTCCATAGCGGTTGAACATCCAGTTGGGATACAGCCAGCCGTAAACGGCCTGGTTGCCCAGACGCTCGGATGATGCGCCGCACTCTTGCAGCACCAATGAGCCCTCCACGCTGGTGCGGTAGGCATCCAGGTCCAGTTGAGCGGCCAGGGCCTGATGGGCTACCTCCACGTGGTAGCCTCCATCCAGGTAGTTGTCTACGTAGACTTTCCAGTTGCATTCCAATTCGTAACTGCGGGAAGTGACAAAACGCAGGCCTTCCAGTGAAACACGCGAGGCCAGGGGGGCGATCTGCGAGGCCAGCGATTCGCCCGAACCGGAGAAGCGCAGCCAGACCCAGGGGCCCCAGACCTCCATGGCGATTGGCTTCAGACCGTAGTCTTCACGCTTGAACTCCTTGACTGCGCCCAGTCGGGGCGCTTTGCGCAGCCGGCCATCCAGGTCATACACCCAGCCGTGATAGGGGCAGGTGAGCTGGGCCGCGCAACCTGAGCCCTCGGCCACCAGGGCGGCGTGATGCCGGCAGACATTGTAGAAAGCGCGCAGCTCCGAACCGTCCCGGGTTACCACCCAGGGTTGGTCCAGGAAACAACCGGATACGAAAGCACCCGGCTGCTCCAGTTGCTCTACTCGGCATACCGGCTGCCAACTGCGCAGCAGCACTCGCTCTTTCTCCGCCTCCAAAATGTCCTCGCGCAGATACCAGCTGGAGGGGGGAGTGGGTGAGGCGGCCATGGGCAGGGTCAGGTCAAAACGGGCAATCTCTTCAGCGATGGAATTCATAGCGCGGCGCTTCGCGTCCGAAAGTTAACAGCCTGTTTACATCGGCAACCAAGTTGTTCCATTTACCCCCTGGTCGAAGTCGGTTCGACCCCTAGAATAGAAATACAGAGTGTGAAGCGACGGAAAGAAGAGTGACCGGTGAGTTCTCTGATTCCTACCGCGAATATGGTCCCGCCGTGGCTACAACCGGCCTACAGCCCTCCCGGCGGATTCAAAGCCCAGTGCAGCGTGCGTGGTCCCATCAGTATTTTGATGGGAGCCAACCCGGACCTCAGCTTCGAGCAGGCGCAGGAGCTGATGCAGTCCCTGAAAACGAATCAGCCTCTGGCTTCTTGAGATTCCTGCAGTTCGTCCTCGGGAGTGCGCATGTGCTTGAGAACCTTCAAGCGGTCGATGCGCAGGCCGTCCATGGACTCGACTTCCAGCCGCAGTCCGAAGGCCTCGACCACATCGCCAACCTGGGGTTTGCGTCCCAGGTGTGAAAATACCGTGCCGCCAATCGTGTCGTTGTGCTCGTCATCGATTTCCACGTTGAAGTGATCTTCCACATCCGAAATCAGCACCAGGCCAGAGACTGAATAGAGGTTGTCGCCCAGGGAGCGGATGTCTTCGTCCTCAACCGGTGTGGTGGACTCTTCGACCTCGCCCACGATGCGTTCCAGCAGATCGCCGTAGGTCACCATGCCCGCGGTTCCGCCGAACTCGTCCAGTACCAGGGCCAGACGCGTGCGGTGCTTCTTCATCTCGCGCATCAGTTTAGAAACCGGGATGCTGCCCGGCACCGCAAAGACCTCACGCATAACGGTGGTTACCGGGGCATCCAGTCCGCGTTGCATGTTGATCGCCGAAATGACGTCCTTCAGCAGTACGACGCCTTTGATGTCATCAAGATTTTCGCCGAAGACCGGGTACCGCTCGTGGCGTTCCTCCGAAGCCAGGGCGGCCAGGTCGCGCAGGGTGGAGTCTGAGCCCACGCAGACCATCTCGGTGCGCGGCACCATTACCTGGGTGGCCACCATATCGAAGAAGCTGAAGACGCGCGAGACCATCACGCTTTCGGCCTGTTCCGAAAGACCGGCGGCTTCGCGCAAGCCCAGCAGAGCCTGAATTTCTTCCTCTGAATAGATCTGGGCGGTATGGCCGTGGCCGCCCTCAGTGGCGCGCACGCCCAGCAGGCGCAGAATCATCTGCGTCATCTTGGAGAGGAACCAGATGCCCGGGCGACAGAGACGCAGAAAGGCTGCTGTCAGAGGAGCGGCCGCCAGCGCCACTCGAGTCGGAAACTGGATGGCCAACATTTTGGGCACCTGTTCGCCAACCACCACATGCAGCATGGTCATCAAAGCCAGGCTCAACAGAGTCAGGGCTACCGGTGAAGTCATGCCAGCCGCGCTCAAGGGCTTGCGGAAAAGCGCTTCACCGGCCGCGCCCAGAACCAGGGAGGCGATGGTGATCCCTAATTGGGAGGCTGCCACGTAGTCGTCCACGTTCTGTTTGCCGTGTTTGACCGCCTGAGCTCCGCGCACGCCTTCGCGCACCAGTTCATCAATCTTGGTCTCGCGCAGAGCCACCAGAGCGAACTCAAGGGAAACGAAGAATCCGTTGACCGCCAGGAAAAAAAACACGACGCCGACCAGCGAGCCACCGCTGAACGAGTCAAACGAACTCGCTTCAGCCAGGCTTAACAATGAAAACCACCTATGTCGCCGTCAGAACTCAAAGTTGTCTCTCTGTTTTGCAGCCGGCTGGGATTTCCTCGTGGACTACTTTACTGCCCGCAGAACATTGATCAGATCGACCGCGCAGAATTTGATAAACCAGATGGCCGGCGTAAAGATCAACTGCGAAACCAGGGTCCCCAGCAACATTCCCAGCAGCAGGAATACAGCTGCGGCCCGCACGTGGGTGTTGAGCCGTTTGCCGTCCACGCACTGGTCAGTGATGCGAGCCAGGGTGGGGTCGACGACCAGGCTTAACATGATGGTGGCCACACCATTGACCACGCTGGAAAGTAAAGTTGCCGAGCGTGCCGCTCCGGGGTTGTCGTGCAACTGGGCCCCCGCGCAGATGGCCGCCATCGTTCCCATCGAGTGGATGGACAGCACCACCACGTTTCCGATCAAGAAGAAGCCCGGCAGTTGTTTCAAGTCGCTCAGGCCCACTCCCAGCAGTCCGGGCGGCCGCAGGCAAGACGCGATGGCCGGCCAGTTGGCGGGCACCAAGCACAATCCCAGCACTTTGGGAACGGACTGATGCCGATCGATTTGCGCAATAGCCTTGTTGATCACCTCTACGAAGGTGGGCAGGAGCAGCAGTCCCAGGAACGAGCCCAGGCTGGCACCGGCCAGAACCCAGCGGAAGAGAGCTTCCAACTGTTCGACCTGGTGTTCTTTGACCAGGTGATCGGCGGTAGAGCCCAGCAGGGGGCTATAGAACTGCTGAGAGAGGCGCGTAACCAGGAAAAACAGATTGTAGACGGCCAGGGCTACGGCCACGTTGCGGGTGACCACGGCCGAAACGCGAGAGGCGTAGGTGGTTGAAGCCAGTACCGTCAGGGCCGCGTTCAGGGCCACAATCATCCAGATTCCGCCCGCCATCTGGGCCCCTCCGGCGCCGATGGCCACCGTCGCGTTCATAATAATGTAGATGCCGAGATGCAATACCACCAGACCCAGCATTCCGCCCACGAAATTGCCCAGCCCAAGGTGAAGAGCGGTGGCGTAGACTTGTTCGGCCGGTCGTTCTTGTTTGATGACCTTGGTGGTGATAATGGCCGCCTGGGGATCCACCCAGATCGAGAAGGCGATCGCGGCAAAGGCATTTACCAACCCGGAGAGTAGCAGAGCGGTGCTGCTATATTCAGGTTTAGCGCCGCTGCAGTAGACGGCGCTGAGAGCTCCGATGGTCCAGACGGCCGTGGCAAAGACATTGAAGAGGAGAAAGCTGACGGGAATCCCGGCCAGGTCTCCCAGTCGGGCCTTGAGCGGGTAACGCCCGGCAAACTTTTCGGCCGCCTTGACGATGATGGAAGGGCGAACAAAGCTCTTAATTCCCTGGCGGTCCAGTTGCTCCACCAGATAACAGAACAAATTAACGAAGTTGGGCAGCAGCAGAAAAGAGGCCAGGCTGCCCATGGCCGATCCAAACACCACCAGTTGGATTTGCTGTAGCAACTGGGTGGTGTCGCCGGTGCGCACGGCTTCGCCCACGAAGCCGGCCATGAGTGGCAAGTAGAACATGTTGGCCAACCGGCTGATCATAAAGAAGATCGAAGAGATGGTGGTGGCCTGAGCGACTTTGCCTGTGATCACAGCTGCGGGCCGCGAAGCGATGTTCAGGCTGCCAAGCATGGAGACCAGGCCTGAAATCACAACGACAAAGCAAAGACGGGGGTCGGAGAGCAAGTGGAGGTTCAGCAAAACTTGAATTCCATTCAAATAATCCTTGAAATATCCTCTTTTTCTAGCTTCACAAGGGCTCCGGAAGGGATGACACCCACCTTGACGAACGCCCTGGCGAACACAAACAAAATGTGAGTGTAGTGAAAGGAGTCTCTATCCTCGTGAAGAGATTTACATTTTCGGTCCTTGCAGGAGCTGCCCTCTTTGCTTCTCTCTCGGGCACCTCTTCGGCCGGCTGGCTTGAAAGAAATGACGCAGAGATTCGTATTGACGGACGAATTTACGAAGGACGCTGGCAGATGATCGGCGATCGCCCCTGGGTGAACGTAGAGTCCTTTGGTAAGGCGCTGGGCCTGCCCCGCCGCCACAATGTGAAGAATTGGTATCTGAGCAGCCAGGGGAGCCCCAAAGGCAGTCCCTTCCAGTTGCAGGTTGAGTCACTGGGCGGCAAGCTGCCCACCACCCGTTTCGGTGGTGGAACCTTCGTGGATATGCAGGCCGCCTGTCAGGCCATGAACATCCCGGTGCATATCGATACCCGGGGACACGTCTGGGAAGTCGGCCAGGCTTACCATGGCGAGTACATGAATGGTGCTTGGGCTCGTTGGTACAACGGCAAGAACGGTAACTACCGTGACGTGCAGCATACCTACAGCTCGAAAGACCAGGGACACTTCGAGCAGCCCCGTCCAGACTACCGAGTCCGTGACGGCCGCTGGTAAGAGCGTCCGAATGAAGAAAAAGAAGCCCGCTCCGGCGGGCTTTTTTTTATGAACCACGGGGAATTTCTCTGTCGGGCCTTTCTGGCCGGGCTGGCCGAACTGGATCCCGCCCTGCTGGTGGGTCGGTCTTTGGGGCACTGTCCACCCCGGGCAGTTGCCATTGGGAAGGCCGCTCAGAGCATGGCCTCAGTCTTGCCCGGTCAGGTTCGGCGATTGGTCATCAGTCCTTATCCGGGGGAGGGGTTCCAGTCCAGTCACCCCTTGCTGAGCGAACGCTCCTATCAGGCCGGTCGCGCTCTGCTGGACTTTGTGGCCGGACCTGAGCCCATTTTGTTTCTGATCAGTGGCGGGGCTTCGGCCCTGGTGGAAGTGGCCCCCGAGGGGGACGATGTCGAGGCCTGGCTGTCCGAATGGCCTCAGCTGTATCGCCGGGGGCTGGATATTGTGGCCATGAATCGCCTCCGTTCGCAGCATAGCGCCATCAAAGCCGGAGGACTCCTCAATTTTCTGGAGGCGCCCAGCCGGACGTTGTTGCTCAGTGATGTGTTGCAAGGTTCAGAATGGGTGGGCTCGGGACTGACCTGGCGAAATCCGCAGCCGACTCAGCACACTCTTGAAGTGCTGGCCGATGGTCGCCATCTGGCTGCTGCCGTGGCCGCTCAACTGGATGGCTATACCTGCCGGATTCTGGAACCGATGGTCAGTCCTCTAGATCAGGCTTTACAAGCACTAAAGAGCTGGGCCCCCGCTCCCGGGCAGGTCTGGCTGGCTCCAGCCGAGGTGACCATGTCTGTCAAGGGGGCGGGTCGAGGAGGGCGCTGTCAACATCTGGCCGCCAGCGCCGTCCCCTGGTTGCGTGACAAACCCTATGTTCTGTTGGCGGCCGCCTCGGACGGAGCGGACGGCCCCACTCCGGCTGCCGGCGCCTGGGTGGATGCAAGCGCTCCTGACCCAGGGCGGTTTCTGGCCGAGTATGACAGCTATGGTTACTTTCAGTGGTTGGGCAGGAGTTGGGAGCCGGGGGCGACCGGAAACAATCTCAACGACCTGATCATGCTGATGAACCCCAGGATCTAGGGCCTCTCAGCAAGAACCCCACCCGCCTAGATCTCACATTTGGAGGCCCGGATGTCCACAGCCACCGTTTCCGACCGCGTATTTAACTTCTCGGCCGGCCCCGCCACGCTGCCCCTCAAGGTGCTGCAGGAAGCCCAAGAACATTTGCTTTGCCTGCCCGGCGTAGGCGCTTCGATTTTAGAAATCAGCCATCGCTCCCCACCCTTTGAAGCCATCATCGGCGGAGCCGAAGCCGATATGCGCAAGTTGCTGGGCATCTCGGACGACTACGCTGTATTGTTCCTGCAGGGAGGCGCCACCACCCAGTTCTCGATGGTGCCTATGAACTTCCTGAATAAGGAGAAGTCGGCTGACTACATCCTGCAGGGCGCCTGGTCCAAGAAGGCCATGGGCGAAGCCAAGAAACACGGCAATGTGAACGTCGTGTGGGACGGTAGCTCCGAGAAGTTCTCGCGGGTTCCCCGTCCGGGCGAATTCACGGCCAGCCAGGGCGCGGCTTACTTGCATATGACCTCAAACGAGACCATCGAAGGTATCGAGTTTCATCACGACCCTGATACCGGCGAGGTGCCGCTGGTTTGCGACGCCTCTTCGGATTTCATGCATCGTCCTCTGGATATGAAGAAGTTTGCCCTGATCTACGCGGGCGCCCAGAAGAATGTGGGTCCGGCCGGTGCCACCGTGGTGATCATTCGCAAGGATATGCTGGACCGTCAGGTGGAGGGTCCTTTCCCGACGATGCTGGACTACAAGAAGATGGTGGCCGGTGCGTCCATGCACAACACTCCTCCTGTCTTCACCATCTACATCCTCTCGCTGGTGATGAAGTGGTTGCTTCATGACATCGGCGGGTTGGACAAGATGCATCAGCTCAACCAGAAAAAGGCCGGACTGCTCTATGATTTCATGGACCAGAGCGGAGGCTACTACAAGCCGCACGCCCAAAAGGACAGTCGCTCGTTGATGAATGTCACCTGGCGTATGCGCGATGAAGATCTGGAAAAGAAGTTCATCAAAGAAGCCAAGGCCGCCAAGCTGGACGGTCTCAAGGGGCACCGCGATGTGGGCGGACTGCGCGCCAGCCTTTACAATGCCTTCCCTTACGAGGGCGTGGAAGCTCTGGTGGGCTTTATGAAAGAGTTCATGAAGAACAACGGCTAATTCAAGAAAGGCGGCCCCGAGCGGGGCCGCCTTTTCTCTGCTCCCCCGCTTGAACCCATTTCAAAAGGCAGGGGCAGGAAACCCTGTCCTCTCTGTGAAGCAAACGATCAATGAATACATTGGATCTGCTCTACCGTATCTATCGGGCGCGCTACTCCCTGGACGTGCTTCAGCGTCGCCTGGATACCCCGGTCCAAGTGGTATTTTTGGGCGAGCACGCCGACACCGAGCGAATGTTGCAGTGGTTGGGCGAACTCCACCCCCAGGCCAGCGAGATTCCCATCACTCAGAAGGAATGGCCGGTGGAGGAGGATTCATGGGAAAAAGTGAGCGCCTGCGTCATCCATTTGGGTTCCAGCATTCCCTCTTTGGAGCTCTTACGCGAGCGAGCCGATGAGATTCCGGATTCGATTCCCTGTCTGTGGATTGTAGAGAACATCGAGACCAAGCTGCCCGAGTTTACGGCCGGAACTTTGCCTCAAGTTCAGGCTCTCGATCCGCTCAATCCCGGTCACAAATTTCGCGCCATTCTGCCGCGGGCGTTTCCTTCGCTGGCCACCCGCCTGGCACGGGACTATTCCTCGCTGCGCTATTCTTACGCCCGGCAAATGATTCGTCGTACCGCCACCCGCAACGCGCGCATGGCGCTGGCATCCACTCTGGCCGCCCCGCCAATTCCCGGGCTGAGCACCATCTGGAAGTTCTTCGCGACCACCGGTGAAACGATCGCCATCACCGCCACTCAAATCCATCTGTGTCTTTTGATGGCCGCGCTCCATTTTCGCAGCCTGGACTTTTTTGATCGTATGGGCGAGCTCTGGCCCGTCATCGGTGGTTCTTTCGGTTGGCGCCGCGTGGCCCGGCTGTTAGTGAGCCTGGTGCCCGGCCTGGGTTGGCTTTCCAAGGGCACGCTGGCCTACAGCGGCACCTTCTTGATTGGCGAGACCAGCCGCCTTTATTACGAGTATGGCCAGCCTAACCAGGAAGAACTTCTGAGGGAGATCAAGCGCCGCAGCCAGGACGAAATGGTGAAGCGCCTGCGGGACGTGGACTCGGATCTGGCCGAAAGCGATGCCGAGGACGAAACCGATTCGTAATCTGCTCCGACTCCTCATTTGCATCTCTTTCCTGGCTGCCTGTGTGGGTCATTCCCAGCGCTGGAAGCAAGAGCAGGCCCACCGTCAGGTGGAGATGGTGATCGACTATAATGCCCTGCTCGACTACAGCCGCGCCAGCGGCGAAGGTGACCACTGGGAAAAGATTTTGCCCCAGTTCAAAGGCGTTCAGGGTATGGCCTTCACC
Source organism: bacterium (assembly GCA_018266105.1). Lineage (GTDB taxonomy): Bacteria > Vulcanimicrobiota > Xenobia > Xenobiales > JADMJV01 > JADMJV01. The sequence goes on from JAFEBA010000018.1 coordinate 147,902, forward strand.
GAACTCAAGGTGGACGAACTTGAGGCTTACGGCATCTGTACAGTGTATTCGGGGGTGACCCTGGGAGCCGACACCGGCCAGGGAAGTAGCGCTGAGGATCCGAGGCTGCCTAATCCTCAATACACCTATCTGGTCCAGTGGACTCCCCACGAGGAGATCAACGCGCAGAAGCTGGTTGAGTATGCCAACCAGTCCTTCCCCGGCAAGGCCCGTCTCTGGGACAGTTCGCGGGCCAACAAGATCGGCGGCGCCAAAGTCGTGGAGATCGCTCTGCCTTTGCGCAGCGTCTCCAACATTGGCCTCTGCTATCCGACCTGGGCCTTAAGAAAGGCCCGAGAGCAAAAACTTTCTATCTGGCTGCGGCCGGAGAACAAGCCCTCCACGATTCAGCCTCCTGATATTCAGGCCTATTTTGATCGACTGGCTGCTGAGAAGCCCGAGGGGGTCATCTTTGGCGGCTCCTCCAACGAAGTGGTTGGCTATTCGGATGAAGATGTGCTCAAGAATACCGCTCAGGCCATCGAGGCGCGCCACTGGAAGTTGGGCTTCATCGAGTCGGCCAAGGCCAACCAGCAAAAGGGCATCGAGACTCTGGTGCGCAACGCTCAGTTGAGCACGGTGCGGGTATTCACGGTGCCTCCGGTGCAGCAGGAAAAACTGAAACCCGAACGCGTTGCTCAGATGTACAGCCTGGCCGCGCGCGAGCGCAATCTGACCGTGCTCTATCTGCGGCCCTATCTTTACGATCCGTCGCCGGACAAAGGCTTCGAGAACGCCAACGCTCAGCTCTTTGAGGATCTCGCCGGCCAACTGGAAGATCGACTGGGTCGTCAGGCCGATACCTTTAAGCAAGCGGTAGAACTGAATCGGGGTCTGGTGGCCCTGCTTTCGCTGGCCGGTCTCGCGGCTTTCTGGCTGGTGGCGTTGGAATATTCGGCTGTGCCCCCCGCTTTGATTGGCCTCAGTCTGGTGCTCTTCGCCGGGCTCAACGCCGGGCTGGCCAACAAGCATCTGTGGATGGCCCTGATGGCATTGGGCACCGCCTGCTGTTTGTCGGCCCTGAGCGTGATTTCACAGTTTCCGCGGTTGCGGGAGGCCGCCAGGAAAAACACCGACCTGGCTTGTCTGATGTCCTCCAGTTATGCCTGGCTGATCATGAGCGTCATCAGTTTGGCCGGCGCCTGGATCGCCAGTTGCTTTCTGCAGGAAACCACTTACAAGTTGGGCCTGGATATCTTCCGCGGCGTCAAAGTGATCACCGTACTGATGCCGGTGGCCATCGCCGCTCTCTGGGCTCTCTCTGCTAACCAACGCCAGCACTGGCTGCAGATCGGCGGAGCGCCGCTCAAGCTTTACCAACTCATCGGGCTGGGTGTCCTGGCCGTCGGCGGCCTGATTTACACGATGCGAACCGGCAACATGGCTGGCACGGATGTGGGCGAGTCTATGGAATATGAACGTATTCTGCGTATGGTGCTGGATAAGACTTTGGGTGTGCGCCCGCGTTTCAAGGAATTTCTGTTGGCTCATCCAGCCATGTTGCTGGCTCCTCTGGCTCTGCGCCGGGGCTGGTTGGAGGTCACGGCTGTGCTGATCCTGATCGGCGCCACAGGCCAGTGCGGTCTCTTTGATACTTTTGCCCATGTCCACACTCCGTTACCCGTTTCGCTCATCCGGTGCGTGATGGGAGCCGCCTTCGGGCTGCTGCTGGGCTGGATTTACGCCGGAACTCTACTGCTGCTCGCGAAAGGTGTCGGGTGGTTACAAAGGAATGCTACTTCTTAGACTTGATTTTCGCATAGTGAAATTCTATTGTCGGGTTGGCTGCTGGTAAGCAACGCCAAAACCCAGAAAAGGGGACACAGCATGGATCACACCGCGGAACTGGGACTGGCCGGGAAAATGGAAGCCCTGGCGCGTAAAATTCCTGGATTCGGGGGCTATCTAGACCGGGAGCGTCGACGTGATGCGGATAAACTGCAGCGCGACTACATGGCCAAGAACCTGGAGCAGCTCAAGCGCAAAGTGCAAGACTCCCAGGAACAACTTCTTGAAGCCGGTCAGATGAAGCTCATGACCAAGCTCGATGATGTGACCAACATCATCGACCGCGTGGCCGGTCGCATGCGGAGCGCCGCCCACGGCTACTCAGGATTCTTCGACGCCAACCAGGTCAATGAGGACGAATTGAACCGTATTTACGAGTTTGATCTCTCGCTGGTCAGCGAGCTCCAGCACGCAGAGGAAGCCCTTCAGGGCCTGGCCTCCAGCCTGGAAGGTGAGAATGTGAGAGCTCGCATCGGCGACCTGGAGAAAGCCGTCAGAGCGGTGGATTCCAAGCTCGACGAGCGTGAGCGGTTGTTGAAAGGGGTGCGCTAGTGTTCGGTAAACCCAAAGAAATCATCAACGTCATCGAATGGCCGGACACTCATCCGGATGTGATGGTGTTCCGCTGGCCCGAGCACGGGGCCGGCGACATCAAGCTCGGCTCCCAGTTAACTGTGCGCGAAGGCCAGGTGGCCGTGTTCTTCCGCGACGGCAAGGCGATGGACACCTTTGGGCCCGGGCGCCACACCCTGACCACCGCCAACCTACCCATCATCGAAGGTTTCATCAAGGGCTTCACGGGCGGCTCCAATGTCTTCTCGGCCGAAGTCTATTTCATCAGCCAGAAAGTCTTCACCGATCTCAAGTGGGGCACTCCCAATCCGATCGACCTCAAGGATCCCGACCTGGGATGGGTGCAGTTGCGTGCCTTCGGCAGCTTCTCGATTCGAATCACCGAACCGATGCTGTTCCTGAACTCGTTGGTAGGCCAGCAGCGCCTCTACACCTCGCAGGCTCTCAATCAGTATCTCAAAGGCAGCCTGCGCACGCATCTGAACGACCTGATTGGCACGACCTTCGAGTCCTATGCAAAGATCCGTTCGGAGCTCCAAGAGCTGGCTTCTGCCATGAAAATCAAGGTCCGCAACGACTTTGGCAAGTTTGGTATCGAGCTCATCGATTTCTTCATCCAGGACGTTTCCGTCCCTGAGGAGATTCAGGAAGCCTTCCGTCTACGAGCCAAGATGGGTGCCCTGGGTGTGGGCAATTATATGCAGTATCAAGCCGCCAACGCGATGGTGGAGATGGCCAAGAACCCCGGTGGGGGAGGCATGGCCATGCAGATGGGCGCCGGTCTGGGCATGGGTCAGATGGTCGGGCAGCAGATGGGATATCCGCCGCCCGGTTACGGTTACCCGCCGCCTGGCTATGGCTATCCGCCGCCCGGGTATCCTCCGCCAGGCTACCCGCCTCCCGGGTATCCGCCCCAGGGACAGGGTTACCCGCCTCAGGGCCAGGGTTATCCGCCCCAGGGACAGCCGGGCTACCCTCCTCAGGGTGGGGCCCCGCCTCAGGCGCCGCCTCAACCTTGTCCGCAGTGCCAGGCTCCCAATCAGCCGGGAGCAAGGTTCTGCTACAACTGCGGAACTCAATTCCCGCCGCCGGGTCAGCAGGCCCCACCGGCTCCATAACGGAATAAAGAGGGAGGGCGTTCTTAGCTTGGCGCCCTCCCTTCTGATTTCTCGGAAGATTTCGGCTTCGAAGGCGACAACCAGTCCATCTGCACACGGAGGAAGTCCTGAATGCGAAAAACCGCCCTCACTCTCGCGCTCGGAGTGGTCTGCGCCATGGGCGCCCTGGCTGACATCGTGAGGCCCACCGTGGCCGGCACTCTGGAATCGGCCAGCGGGAACATGGTGGTGATCAAGTCGGAGACGGGCACCATCTGGCGGGCCGAGTTGCAGCCGAACTCGCACTGCGAATGGATGGGCAGCACCCGCACCCTGGGCTCGATTCCCAAAGGCTCACGAGTCATGCTGCGAGTGGTGGGATCCATGACCGACAAGCCCCTGAAGGTCGACCTGCTCAGCGACTGGGGTTCGTCCTCGAAGTATGTGGCCACGGCTGCGCCCAGCCCCTATTACACCCGCATGGGCGACATGGTGGGCCCGGGTGGCGTTGGCGGTAAGCCGCCCAACGCACCTCAAGTGGGCAAGACTCAGAACGTGGGCGCTTTTGCGGTGAACGGTGGCTTCCCGCATCAGAACCAGGAGAACATCCCGAATATCCTGGCCCCCAAGGCTCAGGACCCGGGCGTAGCCAGCATCAGCAAAGGCACTCCGGGCTTCCAGATGGGACCCGTTCCGCCGCCGCCCTCATCTCAGAATCAGTCCAGCCGCGTGCAGGAACAGCCTGCCGCCGCCGACCCTTATCAGCAGCAACGCGAGGCCTACGCCGCCCAGCAGCAGCAGATGATGCAGCAGGGCGGTCCCATGATGCAGCCCGGTATGCAAAATGCTTATCCTAATGCCTATCCCGCCCAGCCCGCCAACCCGGCCATGACTCCGGGGATGAACAGCTACAATCCGATGATGAATCAACCCGGCATGAACCCGATGATGAACCAGCCCGGGATGAATCCGATGATGAATCAAGGCACGGGTCTGGAAGGGCTGCTCAACGGCACGGATGAGAATGGCACCAGCTCTCAGGATCAGGGCGGTCCTATGTTCCCGGGCATGAACAACCAGATGTCGATGGGCCAACCCATCCAAATGCAGGCCACCGTGCTGCGCTGCGACCCGGCCACGCGCAGCCTGGTGGTGCAGAGTTTCGGGAGCCAGATTCCGCAAAACGTGATCGTCAACCCCCAGTCGATGATGCCGATGTTGCGGGAAGGCCAGACCGTCATGATTAGCGGCAGCACCAATCCGCAGGGATTCATTGAAGCCCAGCAGGTCATGCCCATGGGTCAGTAGCCTCGGTTGGACAACGAAGCTCTCAAGAAACAGGTTCTGCTCATCGCCCTGACGCTTGGTCGCAGGGCTTTGATCTTTTGGTTCGTCCTCTGTCTCGGTCTGGTCGGGTGGGCGCTTTTCAGCCTTTTGCGGGCCGTGCATCTGGTGGCCCTCATTACCTGCGTGGCCACGCTCCTGGCCTATGTGATTTCACCCGCGGTCACCTACCTCAATCGACGCCGCAAGGTGCCGCGCATCGCCGCCATCAGTCTTGTCTATGCCTTTTGCGGGCTGGTCGGTGCGGTGGCGCTGGCATACGTGATTCCGGCCGTACAGGTTCAGTTTCTCGCCTTCACCAGCAATCTGACAGGCTTTGCCGGCAACATGCAACACAGCGTGGATAGCTGGCTGCTTTACGCTCAAACCAACGCTCCCAGTTTTCTTCAGGAACCCCTCTCCAAGATCGATCCGGAATCTGTGCAGTTGGAACGCCTTGCCCGCGAGATACAGCAGAACCCGCCAGATTGGCTCGGCTCGACCTTCGCGGGCGTGTTCGCCGGGGCCAAGGCCGCCTTTACCGGGCTGGCCGCGGCCGTTCTGGTGCCGCTTTTTTCCTTTTACGTGTTGATGGACGCCCAGCGCTATCGCGAAGGTTTTGTCCGACTGTTTCCGCGCCGCTGGAAAGCCGACGTGGATGAGCTGTTGACCCAGATCGACACGGTTCTTGGCAACTACATTCGCGGCCAGCTGCTGGTTTGCCTGACCATCGGAGTTTCCATTGCGATCCTGCTCACCATTCTGGGGGTTCCCTACGGAATCTTGATCGGGGTCTTCGCGGGGGTCGTGGATATCATTCCGTATGTCGGAGTTGCTCTGGGAATGGTGCCGGCCTTCTTGATCGCTCTCTCTTACAAGGGTCTGCTTTTCGCCGTTTTCGTGCTGGTCATGATGGAGGTGGTGCACTGGACCGAGGGTCACATCATTGTGCCCGCCATCATCGGGCAGTCGGTCGGCCTACCCCCCCTGGTGGTGATGATTGCGCTTGGCGCCGGGGCCGAATTGGGCGGTGTGATGGGCATGTTTTTGTCCATGCCCCTGGCTGCTATTTTGCGTGTTCTGGTGCTGTTTTATATCTCTCGATTGGAACGATGGGAACAGAAAGAACACCCTGTTCGGCAGGAGATACCCCCGGCTGAGACAAACGCGCCTCCAGCGGTCGAGGTAGCGGTAGCTGCCAAGTAATCCTTAAGCTTCGACTTTTGGGTTGCGGACCCGCGGATCACTCGAAAGGACCGCGAGCCTTGCAACATTGCAAATCTCTCATCATTCTGGGCGCCCTTCTTCTCACCGGCGCCGTCTGTGCCGAACCTGAGCACACCTATGCTACCGAGGGTAGCGAAACCAGCCTTCATCAAACTGAAACCACCATTGTCCCGGCTGTGCACCGGAAGGCTGAAATGCACCGGCGCCGCAGCCTGGCTGCCCGTAGTGGACGACTCAACCCGAACTTAAACCTGCCCCCCCAGGGTGGCCGCACCATCACCTGCGGTTCTACCGCATACTGTCTTTACGGCCGCACGGCTTCAGGCACGGGCGTCTGCCGGGGCACGGTCGCGGTCGACCCCCGAATTATCCCGCTTGGAACTCGTCTCTATGTCGAGGGCTATGGTTACGCCACCGCCCTGGACACAGGCGGAGCCATTTGCGGCAATAAGATCGACGTCTGGTTCCCTAGTCTGGGCGAATGCTACCAGTGGGGCTACCGCACTGTGCGCGTGACCATTCTGGACAAGCCGCGTCGCTAATACCAGCCCGCGGCACACTCTACAATAAAGTCTTCCATCCACAGGCGGCCTCCTGAGCCCAGAAAGCCCAGGTGGCCGCCATGGCCCGTGCGTTCGAAGCGAACGCAGTCCGGGCCCCTGGTCGGAATCGACCCCGAGGGCACAAATGGGTCATCCAGCGCGTCCAGGCAGACCAGCCGATTGCGCACCCCTTCCAAAAACTGCCAGGAGCTGCAACGCTGGTAGTAGTCCTCCGCGCTCGAAAATCCGTGAATGGGCGCCGTCACCCGGCTATCGTAGTCCTGAAAGGTGCGACTGCTACGGATATCTTGAGCACTCAGACTGTCCGGAAAGCGAGCCGCGGCCGCCAATCCCCGCTGTCGCAGAGTGTGCAGCATGGCTCTTCGATACCAGCGTCCGACCCAGCTGCGTTCCAAATGGCTGCAACACTTTTGAAGGTTCCACGGATTGGACACCACCACGGCTCCCGCCAGGGCGGCCAGGTCCTGCCGCGTCTCAGCCAGCCATTTTACGGTGATGTTGGCCCCCAAAGAATATCCGACCACCACAATCTGACTGGCGGGTACCTGAACTCGCAGCCAGGTATACACCGAATCCAGATCCTCGCTGCAGCCGCCGTGATAGAGCTTCGGTCGCAGGGGCGCCCTGAAGGCCCCACGCAGGCTGAGCAGCAGAACCTGACCCAACCCCCTCCACAGCCAGCGGCGACCCAAGCTGACTCCCTCACGGGCCTTATGGTTGCCTCCCACGCCGTGCACCACCACCACCGCCAGCGGGCCGGGCCGAGGAATCCACAGGGCAGGCAACTCATCTCCGTCCGGAGTCGTTAGAAAGACGGTCTGACCTGTCAGTTCTCGTTGCAGACCGCGCACGGCCGAACCTAGCAGCGTCTGCACGTGGGCATTGCGGAAACAGGGCTGAAAGGTCAATTGGCGGTGGGGGGCATGACCAGAATGGATTCGACTTTGTCGCCGTTCATGTTGACGTGGATTCCATCTTTCCAGTAGTGGAGGGTGAAGGCGTTGGGTTTGGCCCCGTTGGGCGTGGGCGGAGCTTTCTCCAGGGGTTCGTACTCGTAATCATCGCCCAGTTCACGCACCACCAGGTCGGCGTCGCTGCCGACCTGAATTCCCGCAGGCGTGTGCAGGTTGGGATTGGTCACCAGCACTGAAGTCACCTGACCGTGCTGCACGCCGCAGGTCAAACCGGCCGAATCAAAGCGATAGAGCACTGCCGTTTGGGTGGGCTTGGCCCGGCCGCGACCCAGTCTTTGTTCAACGCTCGAAATATGCAGCCCCAGACGCAAAAAGCCCACTCGCTCGCCGGGAGCGATGAACTGATCGTCCGGGCCTGCGGTGACGGTCGCATTGGGGCGTCGCGAGGGTTCGTTCTGCTCAGGCAGTTCCGCACCCACCGCCACCAACAGGATGGCCACCGAGGCCAACAGCAAAAGCCGCAGCCAGCGGCGCTGCCGATTTCTGGACTCTTCGCTTAAATCAGGTTGGCTGGGGGACTCGCTCACAGAGAATGCTTTCTTGCCCGGATGTGGGATAACCTTGACACCCTTTCACGAATGTGTTAAACACTCTCTCGCGGCAATGTTCCCGTAGCTTAATGGATAGAGCGTCTGGCTACGGACCAGAAGGTTGGGGGTTCGAGTCCCTCCGGGAACGCCAACAAAAGCATCGATGAAAAGTCGGTGCTTTTTTATTTCTGCGGCTACTTGCGGTCGTACCCGACCAGTTCGACGTAGCCGCGGCCTCCCTCGCTGACGTCCACCGCGCCTTCCCAGTAGCGCACCGCCCCGCGCAACTCCTGGTCTGCCAGGCGCGGTTTCAACGTGAGTTCTCGCTTGAGGGGAAGCAGCTGCAGTTTCCATCCGGCCGGATACAGCGTGCCGTCCACCGGACTACGCCATTGCTCCAGCACCTCGATCTTCACATCGTCGCGCTTCAAATGTCGCGTTTGACCGGCCGCATCAACCCAGGTGCCCGCGCTCCAGGGCGAAGAGCCGCCCTGCTTCTGGCGCAGTTGATAGAACATCAAGTCGCTGCCGTCTTCCAGCTGCAAAGAAAACCAATCCCAGCCGGCCAGTCTGGAGCTCAACGAGCGCGTGCTCCACTCCCGGTCCATCCAGGACAGACCTCGAACGGCGCGCCCATTGATCGTCCCCTCGCTTCTTAAACGCGTCAGAGAGTAGTAGTAGGACGACTGCTCCGGCTCGTCGCCCTTACGGCTGTAGCCGTTCTCGCCCTGAAGAACAGGAGTTTTCTCGCTCGTCAGGAGCAGATCCAGTGAGCACTCATCCTGAGCCGCCCGGACTCGAAACTGGCCCGGCCCCTTCAACTCCACCGTCCAGTCTTCAACCCAGGCCAGCTTCGCTCCGCTGCCCGAGCCGGCCAGCCCCAGGGCGGCTCGACTCAGTTTTTCATAGCGATAAAAACGTTGCCCGGCCACATCCGAGACCGCGAAATCGCCCATCATCAGGCTGGGGGAGGCCCATTCGGAAGTGCGCGCGATCAGCGCGTCAGCCGGACTTAAGGTGGCCTGGCGAAAAATCGTCAGCTCATAGCCATAATCGTCCAGATTGCCCGTGAAATACCACCACTCGCTGCGAAAATCCGGATGCGGCCCGTGATCCTCGGGAAAGCGAAAGCGACGTCCTGGCCGCGGGTAGGCGAAGCCCTTGCCCGCCTCTCCGCCCAGCAACTCGGGCACGCTCAAGGACGGCTGAGCCGGGGCGCTCATCACCACCTTGCGCTGATACCACTCGGCCAGCAACGGCACTAGCATCAAAAACAGCAACGAGCCCAGCAGCGACCTCACTGGACCACCAATTGCCCATCCACGATGCGCACCACCACGTCGGCGGCCGCGGCCACTTCCTGCGAATGGGTGGCTACCAGCAGCGTCACCGATGGATCCCGCTGACGCAGCAAATCCAGCACCGCCGCCCCGTTTTCTTGATCCAGATTGCCGGTCGGCTCATCTGCCAGCACTAGCTTCGGGCAGTGCACCAGCGCCCTGGCTACCGCCACCCGTTGCTGCTCACCACCCGAAAGCTTATCAGGATAGGTCGCTCGGCGCTCCCACAGTCCCACCTTGCGCAGCAACCCTTCCACGTCCCCGGAGCGTCCGGCCAGCTCCAGCACCAATCCCAGGTTCTCGGCCACCGTCAAAGTCGGGAAAAGATGGAAGAACTGAAAGATAAAGCCCAGCTTGCGCCGTCGGAACATGGTCATATCGTATTCCGAAAGCGCCGTCAGCTCATCCTCATCGCAGAAAACTCGTCCCGAATCCACCCGATCCAGCCCGGCCGCCAGGTTCAGCAAAGTGGACTTGCCCGAGCCACTGCGCCCCAGCAAAGCCACGAAGGCTCCGGTCTCAATGCGCAGGCTGGCCCCGTTCAAGACCTTTCGTTCCACCAGGCCTTCTCGGTAGGTTTTGACCAAATTCTCGAAGCTTAACACGCCTAGAGGTTATGCCCTTGCAGCGAATTGACCCAGCTCATTACAAACAAATACCCGAATAGCCCCAGTGCCATTGCACCGCCCACAACCCAGAGAACCACCTTTTCAGCTGTCGTAAAGCCCGGAGGTCCCTCCGCTTGCTCTGGTCCAATTTCATTCATCCTCGTCCCCTTCGCGCAAAACAAAAAGGCCCCCGCCATCACAGCGGGGGCCTTTGATCCTGAACGGGTTCAGGCGATGGTGACCTTCTCGTCCAGATACACGTCTTGAATGGCGTGCAGCAGGGCCACGCCTTCCTGCATCGGACGTTGGAAGGCCTTGCGGCCGGAGATCAGTCCGGTTCCGCCAGCGCGCTTATTGATCACCGCCGTCTTGACGGCCTGCTCCAGGTCGCCCGCTCCCTTGGACTCGCCGCCCGAGTTGATCAGGCCGGCGCGGCCCATGTAGCAGTTGGCCACCTGGTAGCGGCACAGATCAATCGGGTGATCGCTGCTCAGGTCGGAGTACATCTTCTTGTTGGTCTTGGCAAACTTGATCGCCTCGAAGCCCCCGTTGTTCTCGGCCAGCTTTTGCTTGATGATGTCGGCCTGAATGGTCACGCCCAGGTGGTTGGCCTG
>JAFEBA010000019.1 GCA_018266105.1 bacterium
CTGGATGCCCAGGCGGTGCAGGGTTGGGGCACGGTTCAGCAGGACCGGATGATCTTCGATCACTTCTTCCAGCACGTCCCAAACTTCCGGCAGAGCGCGCTCCACCATGCGTTTGGCCGACTTGATGTTGTGCACCAGGCCGCGGTCCACCAACTTCTTCATGACGAAGGGCTTGAAGAGCTCCAGAGCCATCTCTTTGGGGAGACCGCACTGGTGAAGCTTCAGATTGGGACCGACCACGATCACGGAACGGCCGGAGTAGTCAACTCGCTTACCGAGCAAGTTCTGACGGAAGCGACCTTGCTTACCCTTGAGCATATCCGACAAGGATTTGAGAGGACGGTTGTTGGGCCCGGTGACAGGACGGCCGCGGCGGCCGTTGTCGATCAGGGCGTCCACCGCTTCTTGCAGCATGCGCTTTTCGTTCTTGACGATGATCTCAGGAGCTCCGAGATCGAGCAGACGCTTGAGGCGGTTGTTTCGATTGATGACGCGGCGGTAGAGGTCGTTCAAGTCGGAGGTGGCGAAACGGCCGCCGTCCAGCTGCACCATCGGGCGCAACTCGGGCGGGATGACCGGGATCACGTCCAGGATCATCCACTCGGGGCTGTTCTTGGACTTGCGGAAAGCTTCCACCACTTCCAGACGCTTGATGGCCTTGGTGCGCTTCTGACCCTGGAAGGTTTTGAGGTCTTCCTTGAGCTGTTCGTGCAGGGAGTTGACCTCGATTTCCGAGAGCATCTCCTTGACGGCTTCGGCGCCCATGCCGGCGCGGAAGCTGTTGCCGTATTTCTCGCGGTTTTCGCGGTATTCCAGCTCGGTCAGCAACTGACGCTTGTTGAGCGGAGAGTCGCCGGGATCGATGACCACGTAGGAGGCGAAGTAAATCACCTTCTCCAGGGTGCGGGGCGACATATCCAGGAGCAGACCCAGACGGCTGGGAACGCCCTTGAAATACCAGATGTGGGTCACGGGCGAGGCCAGCTCAATGTGGCCCATGCGCTCGCGACGCACCTTGGAGCGAGTGACTTCCACGCCGCACTTGTCGCAAATGACGCCCTTGAAGCGAATGCGCTTGTATTTACCGCAGTGGCATTCCCAGTCCTTGATGGGACCGAAGATGCGCTCGCAGAACAGACCGTCGCGTTCGGGCTTCAGGGTGCGGTAATTGATGGTCTCGGGCTTCTTGACCTCACCGTAGGACCAGTCTCGGATTTGCCGGGGACTGGCCAGGCGGATCTCTAACGCATCAAAATTATTGACATCCATCGGATAAACTACCTTTCAGGGACCTGGTAACGCTTTCGCTGAGCGAAAGCTCGGGTTTAGCCGGAAGTGCGGGCCGGAGCCCGCACCCCGACTACAGGCTGCTCAGCGCCTCTTGGGAGAGGTCGAGGCCGAGTTCGCGAGCGGTGGACTTGACGTCGGATTCTTCCACCGACTTGATTTCCACCTCGCGCAAAGTGCCGGTCTTGTCGAACGACTTCACCTTGACATCCAGACACAGGCTCTGAAGTTCTTTGATCAACACCTTGAAGGACTCGGGAACGCCCGGTTCCATCACGTTCTCGCCCTTGACGATGGCTTCGTAAGTCTTTACGCGGCCGATGACGTCGTCGGACTTGACGGTCAGGAGTTCCTGCAGGGTATAGGCGGCGCCATACGCCTCCAGGGCCCAAACTTCCATTTCGCCGAAGCGCTGGCCGCCGAACTGNNCCCAGCGGCTGCTGGGTGATGAGCGAGTAGGGGCCGGTGGAGCGGGCGTGGATTTTGTCGTCTACCAGGTGAGCGAGTTTCAGAATGTAGATCTGACCCACCGATACCCGGCAGTCGAAGGCTTCTCCGGTGCGGCCGTCGAGCACAACGCTCTTGCCGTCCTGAGGAACCTGATGGTAGTTCTCGATGTAGGTCACCAGCTTCTCGATCTTTTCCTTGGAAACGGGGATCGGGCGAGTGCTGAGGACGCGTTCGAGACGTTGGAAGGTGGTGGGGTCGCTGCAAGCTTCCGCCAGTTCTTCCTTCTTGTAGGCGTGTTTGCCCAGGAAGGCGACCACGCGGTCCTGGAGTTTATCCTGGGGACCGGCGTTGACCAGCTCGATGGACTCTTCGGTGGTGATGAGCACACCGTCGGGTCCGCTGTTGATCCAGCGGGTCAGCTTGGAGGCCAGCTTCTCTTGCGAGAGGATGAAGTCCATTTCCTGAGTGTTGAAGTCGTAGCCCATCAGAGCCAGGTTCTTTTGCAAGTTAACCAGGCGCAGCAGGCCGAAGACCTCGTCTTCGTTGGCGGCGTCGAACACCGGGGTTTCGGTGCGCATGCGCTCGCCGTTGACATCAATCAGGAAGGCTGCAGCGGCGCCCACGGTGGTCTCCAGGATCTGACCGATGTTCATACGCGAGGGCACGCCCAGCGGGTTGAGCACGATCTGAACCGGAGTTCCGTCGGGCAGGAAGGGCATATCCGAGACCGGGAGGATCTTGGAGATAACACCTTTGTTGCCGTGGCGGCCGGCCATTTTGTCGCCCTGCATAATCTTGCGCTTCTGAGCCACGTAAACGCGGACCAGCTGATTGACGCCGGGAGAGAGTTCGTCGGTGGTCTCACGCGAGAACACCTTGACGTCGATGACCTTGCCTTTTTCGCCGTGGGGCACTTTGAGCGAAGTATCGCGGACGTCGCGAGCCTTTTCGCCGAAGATGGCGCGCAGCAGGCGCTCCTCGGCGGTGAGTTCGGTTTCGCCTTTGGGCGTGACCTTGCCGACCAGGATGTCTTCGGTGCGAACTTCGGCGCCGATGCGCACGATGCCGCGTTCGTCGAGATCCTTGAGGGCTTCTTCACCGACGTTGGGGATGTCGCGGGTGATCTCTTCGGCACCGAGCTTGGTGTCGCGAGCTTCGCACTCGTATTCCTCAATGTGGATGGAGGTGAAGATGTCGTCCGTGACCATCTCTTCGGAGAGCAGGATGGCGTCTTCGTAGTTGTAGCCCTGGAAAGGCATAAATGCTACGAGTACGTTGCGGCCCAGCGCCAATTCACCGTTTACGGAGGACTGGCCGTCGCCGATCACGTCGCCGGCTTTCACCCAGTCGCCCACTTTCACGGCGGGACGCTGATTGATGCAAGTGCCCGCGTTGGAGCGCTTGAACTTCAGCATCGAATAGGTGTGGATGACGCCGTGTTCGTCTTTGATCTTGACTTCATTGGCGTTGACCGAGACGGCTTCGCCGGTATGAGCCGAGACCACCAGAGCGCCCGAGTCCTTGGCGGCGCGATATTCCACGCCGGTTCCGACCAGGGGAGCGTCAGGGCGAATCAGGGGCACGGCCTGACGTTGCATGTTGGCGCCCATCAAGGCGCGGTTTGCGTCGTCGTGCTCCAGGAAGGGGATGAGCGCGGTCGCGATGGACACGATCTGCTGAGGACTGATGTCCATGTAGTCCACGTCTTCGCGGGCCACGATTTGAGTTTCGTGTTTGGCGCGAGCCACCACACGCTCCTCAGTGACCTGGAATTTTTCGTTCAGGCGAGTGTTGGCCTGGCAGATCGTGTGTTCGTCTTCCTCGTCGGCCGACAGGTAGTCGATCTGGTCGGTCACCTGCACGGTCACGTTGACTTCAGCACCCTCCAGGATGAGCGCGTGGCGCTTGCGGCGCGGCACGATGTCGCCCTTCTTGAAGACCACCTTGCCTTCGTGCTTGACGTCTTCGTTGGCGCGGCAAATCACTCGGCGATAGGGAGTTTCCATAAAGCCGAAGTGGTTGACGCGAGCGTACGAAGCCAGCGAGCCGATCAGACCGATGTTCGGACCTTCAGGAGTTTCAATCGGGCATACACGGCCGTAGTGGCTGTAGTGCACGTCGCGCACTTCGAAGCCGGCGCGTTCGCGGGACAGGCCGCCCGGTCCGAGAGCCGACAAGCGACGCTTGTGGGTGAGCTCGGCCAGAGAGTTGGTCTGGTCCATAAACTGCGACAGCTGCGAGGAGCCGAAGAACTCCTTGATGGCCGCCACTACCGGGCGGATGTTGATCAGGGCTTGAGGCGTCACTGTCTCGAGATCCTGCACCGTCATACGCTCACGAACCACGCGCTCCAGGCGCAGCAAGCCAACGCGGAACTGGTTCATCAGCAGTTCGCCCACGGCGCGGATACGGCGGTTGCCCAGGTGGTCGATATCGTCAACGCGCACAGTAGTGCGATATTGAGTTTCGGCCGAGGGCTCCAGCCAGAAGATGCCGCGGTCGTTGGTGACCGGCAGACCGCCTTCGCTAACGCCACCTTGCGGGGGACGTTCGTGCTGTTCGCGGCGCATGAGAGCCAGCATGTAGCGCACCACTGCCACCAGGTCCTCGCGGATGAGGGTCTGGTTGTAGTTGATGGTGGCACCGGTGTCCGGGTCTTCCAGGATACCGGGCTTGACCAGCACGCCCGTGTTCTGACAGGTGATCATCTGGCCGAGTTTGCGCGAGAGCTTGTAGCGACCGACCAGCGCCAGGTTGTAGCGCTTGGGCGAGAAGAACAGGTTCTGGAGCAACTGCTGGGCGCTGTCCACCGAGGGCGGGTCGCCAGGACGTTGCTTGCGGTAGATCTCGATCAGGGCTTCCTCGGTTGAGGAGAAGGCATCCTTTTCCAGGGTCGGCTCGAGCAGAGGGTCGTGATTGAACAGGGCCCTCAGTTCTTCGTCGGTTCCGAAGCCTACAGCACGCAGGAGAACGGTTGCCGGAACCTTACGAGCCTTATCAATGCTGACGCTGATAATGTCCGAGGCATCGGCCACGAATTCCAACCAGGCGCCACGATTGGGGATGACGGTGCACGCAAAAGTTCGCTTCTGGTTGAGCTCGATATTCTGCGTGAAGTAGATACCGGGAGACCTTACCAACTGGCTGACAATCACGCGCTCGGCACCATTGATGACAAAAGTGCCGCGTTCGGTCATGCAGGGGAAGTCACCCATGAAGATGTCTTGCTCTTTGACCTCTTTGATGTCACCGCCCTCTTTGGTAATCAGGCGGACGCGTACCTTGAGCGGGCGCGCGTAAGTCGCGTCACGGTCACGGCATTCTTCGGTGGTATAGGTGGGGGGGTCTAATTGATAGTCGAGGAACTCGAGCACCAGGTTACCGGTGAAGTCTTCGATCGGAGAGATGTCAGCGAATGTCTCGCGAATCCCCTCCTTAAGAAAGTTCTCGTACGAGGCGCGTTGCAGCTCGATGAGATAAGGAAGATCCAGAATCTTGGGGATCTTTCCGAATGACAAACGCCCGTTATCGGGGTTGATATTGCGGAGAATGGACATCGGGTTTCTCCTCTAACTTCCTGCGTATGGCTCTACACCTCACCTGAAATCAGGCAGGGCACTGCTTCCTTCCCACTCGTGAGGACATGTAAACACAAAAAGCAAGATAGACTCGGGGTCTAACTCGCTTTTCCTCTTAGTTCTTGTGTTTGCAGTTAATAATCACAGGCGGGTCTGAAAGCTAGTTGCGTATGGTACTAATTCCTGCTGCTTCTGTCAAGGTGACTTTGCGAAAAAATGCTAAAAGAGTCCTCGAGTAGGGGAAGAGGCGAACGCGATGGAAGTTTTGGTGGTGAAGTCCTGGCTCCGTCTCGTGTTCCTTTTGGCCTTGCTCTCGCTGGCTTATAGCGCTCCCGCCTATCGTCCCGGTCAGTTGATGTTACTGGTGATCGGCCGCAGTGCTTCCGCTCCTGATTTTGATCAGCAGGCTCTGCTTGAGCGGGTCCAGGCTTTGCGCACTGCTCCCGGCCTCAATCAGCTCAAGGTCGCCACGATGCATTTTGACCGCCCACGCGAGGCCGCGTTCGCCAGGCAGGTGTTGGGGGTTACGGCCAGGCAGTTGCCGGCTGTTTGTCTGGTGGAACTGGATGCGCCTGAGTTACGGCCGATTCGCACCCTCTATTGTTGGCCTTCGGTCACAGGAGCCAGGCTGGCGGAGGTTGACAAGATGGCGGACATTTGGGCCCAAATGGCCAACGCGCCGCTGCCGATGTTGACTCCTCAGCCGCCTCCGGCACTGGTGGGTGGGCCGCCCGTCCCCACTCAAGGCTCGACACCGCTGGCTTCGGCGCCGGAGAGTTTCAATCGCCCGGATGCTGCTTCGGCCGAGCGTCTGGCGGCCGGAGTGAATCTACCGGTCAATTCCTGGGTGCGTTCTCAGAATGGTCGCTACGGTCTGCTTTTTCAGCAAAGCGGCAACCTGGTTGTCTATCGGCTCGACCGGAGCCCCTATATGCCTCTCTGGAACTCGGCCACCTACAACAGTGGGGCGGTGAATCTTCGGCTGGGCAATGATGGAGTTCTTCGCCTCTTTGACTCCGCCAGTCGGGTGATCTGGCAGGCCGGGGAGTCTGGGGCGTTCTCGCATTGCTACATGTTGATGCAGGACGACGGCAATTTGGTGATTTATCGTGAGAACGGCAACGGCGTCAGCGTGGACTGGGCCAGTAACTCAAATGAGACCAATCGCTAGGGCGTTCAGTCGTCAAACTGAGCGTTGGGTGGGTTCTCGTCGGGCACCAAAGTCTGGTCGTCGCAGAGGAGCAGGTGATGCACTTTGGGTTTCTCTGGGCCGATGTGGAGCGCGTAGGCGAACTCCGCGACCTCCTGTTCATGGGCTGTGACTCGCTCGTGTTGGCGCAGGTGTGCTTCCCAGCTTTCTTCGAGATAGACCTCTCGGAAGAGGTTGGGGTCCTCGATGTCGACAAATAGTCCCCATCGCAGAACGCCGTTCTGTAGGCGCTGCTGGCGCACGGCCTGCATACGCAAGTTGAACTCCTGGGCATTCTCGGGTTCGATTTGATACTCCACCGTGACCAGCACCGGGCCCTGCTCGGGTTCAATTGGGTATTTGACCTCCGGGTGGGGCCAATGATGGGATGGGTGAAGGTTGAGGTCTTCTCCTGAGCGCACGGGAGCCAGCGGGCTGGAGAGGAGCGAGACTCCCAGCATGATTCCTCCCCATAGCATGCCGACGCGCAGGCCGTAGGCTTCGGCCACTCGTCCCCAGGTGGCGCTTCCTGAGGAGGCGGCTGCGAAGTAGCACAGCAGGTAGACCGACATGGCGCGCGAGCGCACCCAGGCTGGGGCTACCGATTGAACCGAGAAGTGAAGGTTGGCCAGGATGCCCATCCAGCAACACCCGCCCAGGTACATTGCGATGAAGGGCACCCAGAACCAACGGGTCTGGCTGATCACGATCAGAATGAGAGCAAATCCTGCCCAGTGCAGGTCGATCATCTGGTTGACCGACATCCGCAGGCGTATGTTGGGCAGCCAGAAGGTGCTGGCCACGGCTGCCCCCAGGCCAAACAGGCCGACCATCCCTCCGTAGGATTCTGAGTTGAGGTGATAGACGGTGCGCACCAGCAGGGGGAGCAGGGCCCACAGAGCGCTGCTCCCGAAGACGAAGAGGGCGACCCGCACCAACACGTTTCGCATGCGTGGTGAGTGTCGGACGTGCTGGAGTCCCACGCGCACGGCGCCAAAGAAGCGCTCGGCCCGCACTTTCTGACGCTTTCTCTTGGGTCTCCAGCGAAAGAGTACGATCAGAACGCCGAAAAATGAGCAAGTATTGAGCGCAAAGCCCCAGGCGGGGTTCAGGTAGATCAGCAGGATGCCGGCCAATCCCGGCCCCAGTGCGCGAGCCAGGCTGATGGCCAGCCCGTTCAGGTTGACGGCTGGGGCCAGGTTGTGGCGGTTGACCACGCTGGGTAGCACGGCGTGCCATGCGGGAGAGTTCAGGGCTGAGGCGATCGATAAAATTACAGTGCCCGCCAGCAGGCCGTAGGCATTGAGTCTGTCCTGGAGCGCCAGGGCGGCCATGGCCAGCGCAGTCAGCATCATGCAGACCTGAGTGATCAGCAAGTATCGGCGTCGGTCGACTACGTCGGCGATGGCTCCAGCCGGGAGAGCGAGCAAAAACATGGGAGTGGTGTTGGCCACCTGGACCAGTGAATTCATCCAGGGATTCTTGGGCGCCAGGCTGGTCATCATCCAGCTGGCGGAGACTTCATGAACCCAGGTTCCCAGGTTGGAGGCCAGGGTGGCGAACCAGAGCGCCCGGAAAAGCGGGTTGCGAAGCGGAGTCCAGGGACTGCGGGCGCGGAGATCCTTGGCCGGGGCCGGCTGGGGGGCCGGATCGGGTTCTGGAAGGTGGTCGCTGGCCGGATTATCCGGCGACGGCGAGTCCATCGGCGCTCGTGTCGGGTGGGGTGGGTGGAGTCCAGAAGCGGAAAATAACCATCCAAATCATGCAGGCGGCCCAGATGTAATAAAAAACAAAGTAGGTCAGCAAAATCGCCAGCACAAACAGGCCTACCTGAAGCTGGCCGGCCGGGTAAACTTTTGCGTAAAAATAGAGTCCGCACAGGTGGGTGAACAGGCCGGCCGCGGCCAGTTGGCCGCAGAACGAGCGCGAGGCCGGATGGATGCGAGCCAGGTTGGGCAGCATCTCGAGTGAGGCACACAGCCACAGCAGTCCTCCGCCGGCCGCGTGAGCCAGTAAAATTGCCGGCGGGATCCAGCTTGGTCCCTGGCTGGAGGCCCACCAGGCCAGCAGGGAGGTGGCCACCATCAGGGCTCCTCCCGGCGGTCCAACCCAGAGCCAGAGGCGGGTCCAGTCTGAACCAGGGCCGGTGGCACGAGAGGCAGGAGATTTGCGAAGCAACCATCGAGCGGACTCAATTCCTCCGTAGGACATCCAGAATTGGATGGCCGTCAGCAAGGCCGGAAAGTAGGCTGGTCGCGCGATGGGGTGGCTGCGGAATACGTGAAAAGCGTAGATTTCGGCCAGAGTTACGGCCACAAATGTCAGGATCAGGCGTTTCACGATTGGGCTCCTTGGGGGTATTCTTGCGGGTCAAAGCGGGGTTGTACGCCCTTGCGGCGGAAGACGTCGGTCTTCAAGCAGCTGACCCGGTCTAGAAAGAGGATTCCATCCAGGTGATCCAGTTCATGCTGCAGACAAACCGCTTCGAAACCTTCGCTCTCAAGGATGCGCTGGTTGCCTTGAAGGTCCTGGGCTTGCACCAAGATTTTGCTGAAGCGGCGAACGCTGGCCGTGAAGTCAGGAATTGAGAGGCAACCCTCGCGTCCGGTTACCGAGCCTTCTTTGCCGACCATCTCTGGATTGAGCAGGACCAACAGGCCGTGTCCCGGGTGCTTGGGGGTCACGTCCACGACGAAAATCCGCAGGTCGTGACCGATTTGCGGAGCGGCTACCCCGACTCCAGGACCGGCCTGCATGGTGTCGACTAGGTCCTGTGCGACCTGTTGCACCTGCGGATCTCGCCAGTCTGCGGGTCGACAGACCTTCTTCAGGATCGGATCTGGGTAGAGCACAATCGGCTGGACCAAGTTTACAGGAGCTCCGATTCCAGCCGGCGCACGCTGATGTCTACTTTGAGTTGCTGGCTCAAGCTGAAGAGTTCTTCTTTCAGTTGTTGCTCGCCCAAAGCTCGCGGAGCCTCAACCTCGAGCAGCATAATGTAAACAGGCCCCTTGGCTTGAATGACCCTTGTGCTCAGATCGGTGATATTAATCTTGCGCTCGGCCAGATAACCAGTGGTGCGTGAGACGATGCCTGGGTGGTCGGCCCCGTAGACCGACACGACGTATGGGACTCCCGGTTCTTTGGTCTCAGGTTTGTGGTCTTCTTCCAGTTCGCTCAGGCTGACCTGTAAGTGTAATTTCTGTGCAATCTGGGTGAATTCGGCGCGTAGCTCGTCCAGTTGAGTCTGTTCGTTGGGTGTCACCACCAGGAGCATAGCGAACTGGCCCCAGAGGATAGTCATGGCTGAGTCTTCGATGTTGCAACCCGCCTTGAACAGAGCTTCGGTGACAGCTGAGACAATGCCGGGTTGGTCATGACCAATGGCTGAGAGTGAGAACCGTTTTGACAAATTACCTCCCGGGCCTGGGACTTAGTCGTTTGCGCTTCTGGGCCGGAAAAGAAAATCCTGGAGGTGCGATGTCACTGACAAAGTCTGTCACTTGCTGACCAAACTGGTCGCTTTCGCTGCGGTGACGCCTTTTGTCACTCTGTTGACGCTGACGAACGCCTGTGCTAACCTCACCCGGATGCGTCCCATCATGAACTCCCACCGAGTGTACCAGCTCTGCTGTTGTTGTCTGAGCTGCTGTTGTCTTTGTGGGCAGGGTCGTCCGTCCGGGTCATAACTCGGAAGAGGCGGCCTGCAAATCCGGTGGGCCAGCCTGACAGAATTTGAAGAGCTCGGCCTTCCTCCCCTTTAGAAAGGAATGAGATGTGTTTACCGAGCCCCTTACACTCCCGGAAAGCCGGGTGAAGCAGTCTCTCTCTCCCGACGGTCGCGCCGCCGCCAAATCCATGGTGGATGCCGCCCGCTTTTTTCATTCGCGCGGCTGGCTGATGGGCACCTGCGGCAATCTCTCTGTCCAGTTGCATCGGGTACCGCAGCGTATTTTGGTAACTCCATCGGGAAAAGATAAGTCTCGTCTCCAACCAGAGGATTTTTTGCTGGTGGATGAGCGAGGTCAGACATTGGACCGCTCAGGAAAGGCCTCCGAAGAACTGACAGTGCACCAGGAGATTTATCGGCTTACTGAAGCCTCGGCCGTTTTTCACGTGCATTCGATTTCCAATAATCTGGCTTCTCGTCTTTGGTTGGACGCCGGTCAGGTGGTGTTGGAAGGCATTGAGATGATCAAAGGGCTGGCTGGAAAGACATTGCACGACCGGGTTCATTTGCCAATTGTGGCCAATTCCCAGGACATGCGCTCTCTGGCAGATTCCGTGGCGGCGGGAGTCAGTCCCGAATGCCCGGCCGTTCTGGTCTATCAACACGGGATTTACGTCTGGGGACAAAACGCCGAGACGGCCAGGCGCCACGTGGAGATTTTCGAATTTCTCCTCGAGTACGCCGTGAAACTTCATGGATTCGGCTTGTCGTCAAGCGACAACCAGGGGAGGGGAATTGTCTGAGTCAATTCAAAGCCAGAAGGGGGAGCTCCAGGTTTATCGCAGCCGAATCGCTGTGCAAAGCCAACAAGGTCCCGAGTTTATTGATCTGACTGAGGTGGTCGCTCGTCAGTTGGAGCGCTGTCCCGTTCGCCAAGGGTATGTCCTGGTTTTTTCTCGCCACACCACGGCGGGAGTTGTGATTCAGGAGAATGAGCCGCTCCTGTTGCAGGATATGGCGCGAAAATTGAATGAGTTGGCCTCGCCGACCGAGCACTACGACCACGACGATTTCTCGATTCGGACCGAGAACCTGATCGAGGAGATGGAGGCCAACGGCCACGCCCACTGTCAGGGGTTGTTCATTGGTCAGAGTGTCAATGTTCCAATCCAGGACGGCCAATTACAAATTGGACGATGGCAGCGGATCTTTTTGCTGGAGCTGGATAGTCCCAGGGCGCGCGAGGTGGTGGTTCAGGTTGTGGGTGTTGCGTGATTTCGGTTTATTTGTTGGATATTGAAGGCACCACCACGCCCATTTCCTTTGTCTATGAAGTGCTGTTCCCGTTTGCTCGTCAGCGTTTTCCCTCGTTTCTGAACGAGAATTGGAATGACGCCCGTGTTCGCGCAGAAGTTGCGCAGTTGGCGGCAGACCTGCAGGATGCTGAAGCTGCCGCCAGGGTGGCCCTGGCGCTCATGGACGAGGATCGGAAGCTGGGACCTCTGAAAGCCCTCCAGGGTCTGATTTGGGAGGAGGGATACCGCTCCGGTGCCCTCAAAAGTCAGATATTCGGAGATGTTGCCCCCTGTTTACGCGCGCGCAAGGCCAGTGGGTTGCGTACTTATATTTACTCGAGTGGTAGTGTTCTGGCCCAAAAGTTGCTTTTCGCCCACACTCCCGAGGGAGATCTGACCGGTCTGCTCGATGGTTACTTTGATACGTCAGTTGGCGCCAAGGCGGACCCTGAAAGCTATAGAAAGATTGCTGCTGAGATTGGCTCCACAGGTTTGTTCGCGACCGACATCCTGGCGGAAGCCCGGGCTGCTTCGGAGGCGGGTTGGCAGGCGGTGGTGCTTGACCGTCCGGGCAATCGTCCTCAGCCTGATCATCAGTTCCCGGTCTGGTCGTCTTTGGCTGCCTCCCAGGACTCGACCGTGTAGCGCTCGATTTGAAAGAGTTCGCTGGTGTTGGTATACCATCCGGCTCCGTGCATGCGACCGATTAGCTTGAGTTCCGGCGTATTGACGTAATGTTTGGCCGCGTCCAGCAGGTAGCGATCCTGGATGTGCATGGCCAGAGCGCGTCCAATCACAATGGTGTTGGCTTCGCAAACCCGCACGGTCTGGAGTAGTTCGCACTCGAAAGCCACCGGGCTTTCCGTGATTTTGGGTGGCTTCACCAGTTGCGCGGGACTGGTCGTGAGCCCGGCCTGTTCCAGTTCGTTGATTCCATAGGGAAAGGGTGTGGCGGTTACATTCATAGCACTGGCCAGCTCTTGGTTCACCAGATTGATGACGAACTGGCCGGTCTCCTGGATATTTTTCAGAGTATCTTTGGGTTCTCCATTTTCGCGATTGCCGATCCCCAGCACCAGGATGGGCGGTTGCCCGGACATGGCATTGAAGAAAGAGTAGGGGGCGGCATTCAGCTGGCCCTGAGAGTTCTGAGTGGTGACCCAGGCAATGGGTCGTGGGACGATGGTCGATACCACCAGTTTGTAAGTGTCTTTGGCGGACATGCCGGCGAATTCATAAAGCATCTCCACCGCTTCGGAGGCTTCCGGCAGGTCGCCTCCGGCGCGAAACGAAAGGTCCTGGCCGCGAATGAAATTCAAGCTTGCTCTGATCGTTCTGACGTGTACGCTGCTGGCCCGGGCGGAAGAGGTGCCGGCACCCTGGATGCTGCAGCCGCTGCGACCTCCCTCCCGGCTGGTCATTAGCAATCTGTCCATTCTGTTGGACTACCAGCAGCGAAGCACGCCCGGGACGGTGCCATTGGTGGCTGAGGCCGACCTCGCCAACCAGACCGGCCTGGCAGTGGATGAGCAATTTATGCTGATTAACGGCGACGCGGGAAGCGTCGTCACCTGGGAGGGCAAGGTGCTCAGCCAGGATCGTCTGGTGACTGAGGTTCCCAATACGCCCGGCAAAGCCATGGCTCGGGTCTCGGTTTTTCATCTCATTGTTTTGCCGAACGAGAAGGGACACCTGAAGTTCACCGGGCTGCACAGACTGGATTTTTCCAGTGGAAGCGCCCATCAGTCGCGCCTGCTTTTCCCGTTGCGCCGCGCCTGGCATGGAGTAGGGGAAAGCCAGGTCACGGTCCGCCTGGTCCCGGAACTAAGAATGCTGAGTAAAGGCTTTAAGCCGGTGCCTGGTCAGAATGATACCTACAGCCATCATTTTGGTGCCTACAGCAAAGCATTTAATGTGAGTCTGGAAGCCAAGGTGGACGGCCCCAGGTGGGCGGGAGCTCTGGGGACGGTGCCTGCTCTGCGACGGGCCTGGTTGTGGGGCGGCCTGGCGGCCTTGCTGTCGGTCACTCTGATCAGCTTCAGTCGCCGATTCTGGTGGTTGGCGATCCCGCTCAGCCTGACGTTTAATCTGGGTTTGCGTCGCGCCGACCCAACCGTAAATCAGTGGACGTATTATGAGGATGCGCCCCGCTACAAGCGCGTCCTCGAACTGGAGTGGTATCTGATCCCGCTCTGGGCATTTTTGGGCGGTCTTGGAGTAGCCGTCCTGGGACAAACGAAGGAGACGAAATGACCAAATTGTTGACCGGATTGGTGTTGAGCCTGGCGCTGGGAGCCAGCGCCTGGGGCGAAGTCTGGCGGTTTTCGGCCGGCACTGGCGTCGGACCGATTCTGCTCAATGGGGATTACCTTTCGCCCACCAAACTTGGGCTGACACCAGGTGAAGGCATTCAGGTCACCGGCGGCTACTATTTGAAGTATAAGGAGGGCATCGAAACAGAATGCACCGGCAAAAAGATCTCTCAGATCGTGGTGCTTTCCAGCAAGTTTGCCACCAAGAACGGGCCGGTTGAGGTGCAGTTTCCGGGAAATCTGGTCATCGGTTCGACTGCTCAGCAAATGCAAAGTGCCCTTGGAGCGGCGACCCAGTCGCATGCCATTCCGACTGCCAAGAACGCGCCCCCTCGAGTGTATTATGCCTACCAGAGCCAGGGATTGGGAGTGATCACCGAGGGCGGTAAGATTCTCCAGTTTGCCGTTTTTGCGCGGAAGTAGCCGGCTCGATCCAGTCCAGTTCCAGTGGAGTGGGGGTCAGGCCGGCCCGGTGGGCTCTTTTGTAGAATTCGGAAACTGCCTGGAGTCCAGTTGGGCCGGGATCCAAGGTCGACTGGTTGACGTAGCGGAGCACGAACTCTCTGCAGCGGTCTCGGTCCAGGCCGCGAGCCATGGGGAGGGCCTGATCCAGGGCTGGTTCGACCTCCTCCAGGGCCAGCGCGATGCTGTCGTAAAGGGCTTGGGCCAGTTGCGTTTGCACCGCTTCCGGCAGATCGCGGCGGACCCCGTTCACGCCCAGCGGAATCGGCAAGCCGGTCTCTTCGAACCACCAGGCACCCAGGTCGACCAGTTGTTTCAAGCCGACCTCCTGATAGCTCATCTGGCCTTCATGGATCACCAGCGCCGCCAATGCATGGCCCCCCAGTACCGCTTCAAGGGTCTGATCAAAGCGAACTGTAACGGTCTTTTGTCCCGGGCTCCAGAGTTGGGTGAGCCAGTGGGCTGAGGTTAAGTCGCCAGGACTGGCCAACAAGCCGGCCCGGACCTGCTCGGCGCTGGTCTCGGGTCTGGTGATGATCATGGGGCCTGTCTTGTGGCCAAGGCTGATTCCGCATTGAATTGGACGATAATGCTGAAAGGACTGGGCATAGGCGGCAAAGGAGAAAGCCGTCATTTCCAGGCGGGCCTCAAGGGACCAACGATTGAGTTGCTGCATGGGCTGCAGTTCATGGATGATTTCCAGGCCCGAAACATCGACTCGACGCTGGTTGATGCCGTAGAACATGAAGGCGTCATCGGCATCGGGGGTGTGACCGATATGGATTCTCAATGTTTGGCGGCCGGGTAACTCAGGCTGTGGCCACGTTCGTAAAGTCCCGGGATGCTGACGCTTAAGCGTCCGCTGGGCTGGATATGGCCGGTCAGCACGCGGCCCAGGGCCTGCATGCTCAGGGGGGTGTAGTTATAGCTGCACACAAAGGCCGGCATGGCCGGCAGATCCCTCAGTACGTAAGGACTGGAGAGGCTGATCATCACCGTGCGCGGGTTGGCTTCGAGTAAGCGTTCGCCCAGTTCGCGCGTGGCATCGGGCAGACGATGGCGGGCATAGACGGTAAACAGTACCGTTTCGCACTCGCGGGCCTGTTTAAGGATGTGCTCCAGGGCCGGCCCTCGAGTTTCGGCTGGATAGTGAGCCTCCTGGACCTCCACACCTTCCAGGAGCATGTGTTGCAAGGCACCATCGCTGCGGCGCATTTCGCCCAGTGGTGTCAAGGGCAGAAGGTCGGGGCTGAGGACCAGCACTTTGCCGCTCTTCAAGGGGAGTAGATCCTGGTTGCGCACCAGGGTGACGGTGCGCTCCACGATCTGGCGCATCGCTTCGTTTTGTTCCGCGAAAAGCGGGTTATAGTGCAGTCGTTTGCTGGCGGGGAGGGAGTCGCGCATGATTTCCAGGCGCCGCAGAGACTGCTCCAGTCGCTCGCGGCTGAGACGTCCGCTTTCCACGGCCTCCACCAGGGCTTGAACCGCGGCTTTGTGCTCGGCGAAGCCCCGTCCACAGATGATCATATCGGCTCCGGCCTCGATGGCCATGACTGCGGATTCGCCCGGGCCGAAGTGGTCAGCGATGGCTTGCATTTCCATGGAATCAGTAAAAATGACGCCATCGAAGTTGAGTAATTGGCGTAAGAGCCCGTTGAGGATGGGCTGGGAAAGCGTGGCCGGACGACCGGGGCGGGGATCCAGGTCGGGGAAGGTGATATGGGCCGTCATCACCGCCTCGCAGCCTCCTTCCACGCAAGCCTGGAACGGAACCAGTTCTTGTTCGCGCAGGCGTTCCAGGGAGTGAGGCAGGCTGGGGAGGGACAGATGCGAGTCCAGGCTGGTGGCCCCGTGACCGGGAAAGTGCTTGGCGGTGGCGGCGATGCCACCCTGGCGCAGGCCTTCACAGGCGGCTTTCCCGTGGCGACCCACTTCCTGAGGATCCTCCCCGAAAGAACGCACGCCGATAATGGGATTGTCAGGGTTGGTGTTGACGTCAACGCAGGGGGCGAAATCCACGTGGAAGCCCAGGTCGTGGAGCTGTCTGCCCATGATGGCATGGGCCTGCCTCGTCAATTCCGGGTCACCGGCTGCTCCCAGGGCCATCAGCCCGGGGGTCAGCACGCTATCAGGGAAGCGCACCCGGTCGACCAGCCCGCCTTCTTGGTCGATGGCCACAATGGGATCGCACAGTTCCTCCATTTGCTCCATCAGGCGCACCAGTTGAGGTCGGTCCTCCAGATTGTGGGCGAAGAGGATGACCCCACCCCAGCGATGGGAGGCCAGGTGCTCACGGGTCAGGTCGTCCAGTTGAGCGCCGGAAAAATTAATCATGATCAAGCGGGCGGCCAGATCGGAGAGCTTCATCGAGGGGATCCCTTCAGGCGAGTTCACCAGGGGTTCTGTTCAAAACTGGAAAATCCCTCAACAAAAGACCCTCGAGTTGTTCAAAGCGCTGCTCCAACAGTTTTACCACCGGTTGACTGATCGGGTCATAGCCCTCCAGCCATGCGGCCAACCATTCGCCCGCTTCTTGAGCCCACTGGTATTCAGGAAACGCCAGCCCGTGGCGTTCAAACTGGACCTGGACCAGGGTGGTGAGCAGGCGTCCCAAGCGCAGTTGCCTTTGCAGCCTCTCGCCCTCCTTTTTGGCGCTCCCGGCCGGCGGACCGGTGGCGGCTTTGGAGAGCCAGCCGCGCCACAGGTTTTGCTGGAGGAATTGTTTGGTGATCACGGCTTCTGGATCCAGCCAGCGAAAGGTGTGCACGTTCTTGATTTCTTGAGGGCAGGCAGGCAGCGCCGACTGAAAGTTGGCCCATGCCGGACCAACCTCTTGTTGCCAGCCTGGTAACAGCTTTTGCCAGCGCAGCATGGCCATTCCCAGTGCTTCTACGGCAGGTTCCAGTCCCAGAATCTGTGCCTGATAGGGGGCCAGGGTGTAGACGAAGTCGCAGGCGCAGTCCTGGAACCAAAGCAGAAGACTTTGCTGAGCCTGATGGGCAAGCTCTGCACCCAAGGTCAGCGACTCCGAGAGTCGGCCCCATTGGATGGCCGAGGTGGCGGGTTGCAGGCCTGTCAGGCAAAGGTTGGCCACCTGTTCCCATTCTTCCAGGGCCTGGCTCCAGCGCCAGCCGGCTTCTTCTAGATAGCTGACATCCGGGGAGTTGAAGTAGGATTGGAGCTGCTGCAGGCACTGCAAAAAGGCTCGAAGTGCGCTCTCCCCCTCGATCGAGAAAGGTCCCAGTCCCTGGCGAAGGCTCTGGACTCCCAGGCTCAGACGTTGCCAGCTGTCCCGCAGGGTGGGCTTCAAGGCTTCGGCCGTGACCCGATTGCGTGCCAGGTCGAAAAGAGTAGGGGAGAACCAACTGTCCAGACTGGATCCGCCTTCCAGGCGCAAGGACTGTCCCAGTGCTTCCAGGACCGGGTCCAGGGCCAACCCTTCGGCCGCACGTGGATTTCTGCGCCATTGCTGCACGACCCGTTGTTGCCAATCTTGCATGGCTGGAGGCGGCTGTGACTGGGTCCAGCGGAATAAAAAGTGGTGGAGCGAGATGATCAGATCGCCAGCAGGTTGCTCCAGTCCCAGCAATCCCCAGGCCAAGCGCCGTCTCAGGTTCTCCAGGATGGTTAAATCAACGACCGGTGGCGGATGCACGTTTTCGCGACTCTGCCTTGGCGAATTGCAGCAGAGTCAAACTCGACAGGCGGATGCGGTCCCCAGTATGGATTTCGCGCTCTCCCCCCTGGAGCAGGGACATGCCGTTCAGAAAGGTAGGGTTGGTCTCGCTACGATGTTGCACAAAAAAGCGGCCGTCGCGGTGGACCAGGGCCACGTGGATGCGTGACACTTCCAGGTCACTCAAGCGCACATCGCAGTTTTTGCCGCGTCCGATCAGCAGGCGCTGCTTGGAAAATGGATAGACCTTGTCCTGGTCCTGGTCTACCCCCGACTCGACCACGATTTGGAAGCTCTGCAGCACTTCCACAACCGCCCTCTCAAGATAGCGGAAGGTTGATTCTCCGATGTCGATTCGGTCACCGGTCATTAACACGACCTGGTCGCCGCGTTTGAGGGGAACTCGATTGACCTGAACCGAGTCATCCGGCCCCTGATTAAGCAGCGCGAAGCGTCGTGAGCGGTAGCGCAGAGCCGCCATGTTATTGGTGCCGTCGAGGGGAATGTCAAACTGATCCGAGTTCGAGCCCAGCGTGATGACCCGATCATCCTGCATCTCGCCCGCGTTCAAGGCGATCTGGCGCCCGCGGTTGGGGCCCGAAGTAAAATCGAAAACAAAATCGGAATTGTCTCGCCAGGGCCATGAGAGGGGGATCAGTTCCTGGGGGCGGTCGTCCACCGGGCCCTGGGCCTGGCTTCGACCAGGTGGAGCTCCGCTCAGGGTTGGTACACTGGAGGGGTCCAGTGGACTGGTGGGAGGGCTCGTTTCCAGGGCTCGACTCGCAACCTCGCGAGGGGTCGGGTCCGGCACCGGCGGGGTGGGTCGGACAGGAGCGAGATCGCTTCGTCCCCCCAGTCCGCTGGTTCCCCGCCCGATCAGGGTGGGCTCAACTCGGCTGGGCGGTTTGGGCACGCGAAAGGTGGGGGCGGGGGCCTCGGAATCATCCGTGGTCGTTTCGGCGATTTCAGCGCGGGTTGCGGTGACTGGCGGTGGAGGGGTGGGTGCCACCCCCAGAGATCCGCTGTTGCCTGGGAAGTTTCGAGGCACAATGCCGCCGCCACCTCCGGCTGGCGCTGGCGTAGACTGCGCGGTATTCAAAGAGATCGAGCGCGGTGCGGGCGGAGGCTCACTGGGTCGCCCCCAGGGAGAGGGCGGGCCAGGTTGCGACCAGTCCTCTTGGGGTGACACCGGGGGAGGGGTGGGCGGCAGCGGCACGCTGGGCGGCCGGGGCGGTATGGGACGTTCGATGTCCTGAGGACTCCACTGCTTCAGAGGGGTGGCGCCTTTTACTCGGCAAACCAGAGCACTGCGTCCCAGTTGAATAACATCGCCGTCCTGCAAGAGCACCGGCGGACCATTCCCTACGGGCAGGTCTTGAGGTTGGCCTTGATGGACGCGGCGAACCCGGATCGCCACCCCGGGTGTATCCGATTCAGACAATCCATAGGCATTGTCTCGGCTTTGCCAGACCACATAGGCTGCTTCCTTGGGTAGACTGTCGTCCTGTAACAGGACTCCCTGTCCGCGCCTTGGATCGTCGCGTCCCATCGCTCGACCGACGATCCCGACTTGCTCCTTGAGCACGAAGACTTCGCCTTTGTCAGGGCCTTGAGCCACTGTAAACTGAATTTCGTTGGTGCCGCCGCCCTGGTCGCTGGCCCCGTAATCTCGCTCCAGGAACGTGCCGCTGCCGCTCGGTTGGCGCGGAACCTCCGGTTCTCCGCTTCTGGGTTGGGGTCGGGTGTCAACGCGGTTGGTTCCTCCGGTCTGGCGGTCAGCGTTGACCTTGGAGAGGGCTTCCAGGATGTTGCCCACCATCATTTTGTGGGTTTTAGAGCTGTCTTCCTTGGGGGCGGCGGGTGTGGAGCCAGAGCGGCTGACCGGAGCGGCCGGGGTCTCGCTGGCGGGCTCAACCTCCAGCACCAGGTAGCCCATCTGAATTTTGTGACCCTTCTCAAGAGGGCGCGGGGTCTTCTTGTCGACCGGAAGGCCTTCCACCAGAGTCGGGTTGGTCTTAGATTGATGGTGGACGAAGTAGGACTTCTTCTTTTCATTCCAGCGCAGTTCGGCGTGCACTCGGGATACGGTCGGCTCGTAAAAGAACATATAGCCGGGCGCTGTTTCGCCCTGGCTGGTGGCGCGGCCCAGGATGTAAACTTGCTCCGTGAGCGGCACAACCATCCCCTGTTGATTGCCCTTCAAAATACGAAGCTGATAGCCGGAGTTCCAAGCCATTAAGGTAACGTTCGCGGACCTGCAAGTGGGCCCCTTCGTGTGCCTTCGTAGCGAGTGAAAAGGCTCGTGGCCGCCGGCCGTGGTGTAGCTGGGTTGCGAGCCAGCGCCTGGACTGGGGGCAATTTAGAAATCGCCTTCCTGCTCGCGGCGCTGTGCCTCGGCCTCGGCTTCCAGTAATTCTGTCTCCACGCTGGCCAGCAGGTCGTCGAGTCCGTGGCCGTCCAGAGCGGAGATCAGAATTCTTCCCTGGTTTCTCAGCTCGTCTTGCTGTTCGGTGGTCAGGCGGTCGACTTTGTTGAGGGCTACCAGTTGGGGCAGGTTGTCAATCGCGAGGTCGCCCAGGATTTGCTCCACCGCCTCCAACTGTCGTGGATGCTCAGGATCGGATGCATCTAGCAGGTGAATCAGCAGGTCGGCGCCGGATAGCTCTTCCAGGGTTGCCCGGAAAGCCTTGGCAAGGTCCTCTGGAAGGTCTCGGATGAATCCGACCGTGTCTGTGAGCAGCACAAAGCGTCCGGCTGGCAGGCGCAGGCGTCGGGTGGTGGTTTCCAGGGTCGCGAACATTCGCTGTTCGGCCAGCACCTGACTGTGAGTCAGTCGATTGAGCAGGGTGGATTTGCCCGCGTTGGTGTAGCCTACGATGGAAACGATAGGGAGATCGTTCTTGTGGCGCCGGTCACGGCGTAGTTTTCGTTGGCGAGAGAGTTCGTCCAGCTCCTTTTCAAGACGGTTGATGCGATCGCGGATGCGCCGCTGCCAGACCTCCATCTTGGTTTCACCGGGACCGCGGGCACCGATGCCGCCGGTCAGGCGGGAGAGAAAGTTGTCTTTCATGACCAGGCGGGGCAGGGTGTATTTGAGCATGGCCAGTTCCACCTGGACCTTGCCGGCAGCGCTGTGGGCACGCCGGGCGAAAATATTCAGGATCAGCTGGGTGCGGTCCCAGACCTCCAGGTCTCCGAATTCCGAGATGGCCCGGACCTGCGAGGCCGACAGTTCGCCGTCGAACACCAGCAGTTCCACCCCCTGTTGCATGCACTGCACGTAAAGGTCCTTGAGTTTGCCGCTGCCCACCACATAGCGGGGGTCGAGCTGCTGGCGGCGTTGGGTCACCACGTCCACGACCTCGAAGTCGGCTGACTCGGCCAAGTTACGCAACTCGTCCATGTTGCGCTTGAGCCGGTCCAATGATGAAGTGGTCACGCCAACCAGCAGCGCCAGGCGTTTGCCATCGTGCCGATGGTTGCGCTCCCAGCTGTCAGCCAGTTCGCGCTCCAGGCCGTCGATGAAATGACCAAAGTCCTGCGGTAGTTGGAACAGGCTGGGAGCTGCTTCCAACTGGCAGGGGTCCTGCGGATCGTTGCCCGGCTTGAGGTGAGCCCAGAAAACTTTGCCGGGCATGCCCTGCTCGGTGGTTTCCAATGCCAGGATGGCGTCAAAGCGTAGCAAGGCCAGGTCGGTCAGGTCGTCCTGGCTGAGAGCTTCCCCTTGAAGGTGAGTGTGCACGAAGCGCAGTCCACGCAGGCGAGTCTTGCCAGCTCGATAACGACCCAGTCCGGTCAGAGTGATCTGGCGGGCGTCGCCTACAAAGACATCCTGGACGCGACCTCGTCGGTCCAGGAACAAGCCGACCTGCCTGGAGACTTCGCGTGAAATCTCGCATAGAGTGCGGGCGAGCTCGGGGCTAACCAGTTGATCGGGATTGACCCGCCTTTGATAAAGCTTTTCCAGTCTCTGTTTATGGCTGGCTTTGAGACCTAGTAGATTGCCTTGAACTTTGTGCACTGAGGGAGAACTACCAGTTTTGTTCCTGGACCTCCTCCAGCAGGCGGGAGGCCTCTGGATGGGTGCGTTGGAACCAGTCTACGTATTGATCTAGCCCGGCTTCGATGTCCAGGCGAGCTTCGAAGCCCAGTAGTTCGCGTGCCAGTCCGGTGGCGGCGTAGTGCCGGTCTACGTCTTGAGGGCGGGCCCCGCGGTATTCCGGCTTCAGGTCGGGTCTTCCAAGTTTCTCGATCAGGAGCTCGGCGATGCGGGCGATGCTGACCTCCTGGCCGCGGGCCAGGTTGATGCTCCGGCCCAGAGCCTGATCATTGGCGCTGATGAGCATGAGCGCTCGGGCGGTGTCGCTAACGTGGGTGAAATCACGAGTCTGTGAGCCGTCACCGAAAATCAGCGGCGCCAAGCCATTGGAAATGCGCACAGCAAACCGAGGAATGACTTCCCCGGAGGCGCCTTGATGATGTTCTCGGGGGCCGTAGGTGTTGAAGGGTCGGGCCACCGTCACCGGCAGGTCACTGGCCAGTGTGTAAATCTCCCC
Source organism: bacterium (assembly GCA_018266105.1). Classification (GTDB taxonomy): domain Bacteria; phylum Vulcanimicrobiota; class Xenobia; order Xenobiales; family JADMJV01; genus JADMJV01. The sequence continues at coordinate 22,476 of JAFEBA010000019.1, forward strand.
CGCCAATTTGGAAGCGCCATAGACGGTGGTGGGCTTGAGTGGGTGGTTTTCGTCCATGGGAGCCTGCAAAGCGGTGCCATAGACCTCGCTTGAGGAGCAATAAACAAAGCGTTGCAGGTTTGGAGCGTGCTGCCGGCAGGCTTCCAGAACCGCCAGCGTTCCGGTCGCATTGATATGGTGGACGGTCATCGGGTTCTGAAAGCAACGCCTCAGGCAGGCCACCGCCATGTGAATGACTCGCGTGGCCGAGCGCAGATGAGCGCTCCAGCTTTCTGGCTCTAGAATACTGCCCTGGACGAACTCGAGGCCAGCGGACTCGGCCTCCTTGAGGTTCTCACGCTTGCCCACGGACAGGTCGTCGACTCCGATGACGCGAGCGCCGGATGCCACCAGGGCGTCACACAGGTTGCTACCGATGAAGCCGGCGGCGCCTGTCACCAGCACGGTCTGGTCGCTCCACCTCAAGGCAGATCCAGCTCTACCGGGGCGCCCCGGCGTTGTATGGAGAGGCTGCCGGCTTCGATCATTTTGACCACTCGCAATCCGGCCATTCCGTCACTGAGAGCTTTGGATCCGGTGCGAATGCATTCAGCGAAGTGCAGCACCTCGTTCTCCAGTGCTTCACCCGGGGGCACCTTTGGGCACCAGCAATCGCCGCTACGGTAGCTAATCAGCAGCTTGCGCAGCTCCTTTTCGTCGCTGACCGTAATGCCTTTGTCGTAGACCTTGATGCGTTCCGAGGGCTCAAGATCGTCATAGACAATCATCTGCTTTTCGCCGCTGAGCAGAGTGCGTCGGAGCTTGACCGGAGCCAGCCAGTTGGCGTGGATATGAGCCACCAGATTGTCTTCGTAGAAGCAGGTCAGATAGGCCATGTTTTCAGGTTGCCCGCTGACATGAGCGATGCCGGTGGCGGAGATGGCGACCGGCTTGCGGTCGTGGATCAGGTAGTCCATGATGGCCAGATCGTGGACGGCCAGGTCCCAGAGCACGTTGACGTCGCGCTGAAAAAGGCCAAGATTGACCCGCGTGGAGTCGAAATAGAGCAGTTTCCCCAGGCGTCCTGAGTCGAGGACCTCTCGAATGGCTCGAACGGCCGGGTTGTAAAGGAAGGTGTGGTCGACCATCAGGACCTTCTGGCGTTGCTCCGCCAGTTCAATCAGTTGTTGGACCTTTTCGGAAGAGTCACACAGGGGCTTTTCCACCAGCACGTGGCGGTCGGCCTCCAGAACTTGCTTGGCCAGGGCGAAATGGGTGTGGCTGGGGGTGGCGATACAGATCCCGTCCACCTTTGGGTCAGCCAGCACCTCTTCCAGGCGGTTGGTCAGCTGAACGGCCGGGTAACGCTTGCGAATGTTGACCAGACGGTCTGGCACCAGGTCGCAGACCCAGCGAAGTTCAGTTTCCTCCGATTCCCAGAAATTACGAACCAGATTGGGCCCCCAGTAGCCACAGCCAACAACGGCTATACCAACTGACATTCGGCGCCCGCCAATTCCTCGGGGTTAAGGGCTTGCAGCTCGGGCAATACGAACTTGCCGTTCTTGCGAATCAGCACGTCGTCAAAGTAGATTTCGCCGCCTTGTTCCTGTCGCAGGACCAGGTCCCAGTGGATTTTGCTCCGATTTCCGTTCTCGGTTTCTTCGTAGCACTGGCCCAGGGCCAGGTGGAGCGATCCGCGGATTTTCTCGTCGAACAGAATGTCGCGCATCGGCTTTACGATGTGGGGATGAAATCCTATGGCGAATTCGCCAAAGTAACGAGCCCCCTCGTCGCTGTCGAGAATGGCCAGCAAAGCTTCGTTGTTATTGCAGTGGGAGTCCACCACCCGCCCTTCCTTAAAGGTGAGGCGAATATCGTCGAAGGGGGTGCCCCGGTAGATGGTGGCCGAGTTGAAGTGGATATATCCTTCGACCGAGTTCTTGACGGGTGCGGTGAAGCACTCGCCGTCCGGCACATTGCAGGTGCCGCAGCAAGGGATGGCTCCCACCCCTTTGATCGAGAAGCTGAGGTCGGTGTCCTCGCCAACGATGCGCACCTTATCGGTTCGATTCATGAGTTCTTTCAAGGGTTGAACGGCTTTGTCCATGCGGGCGTAGTCTGTGAGGCAGACTCTGAAGTAGAAATCTTCAAAGGCTTCCGTGGACATCCCGGCCTGCTGGGCCATAGAGCCGTTGGGCCAGCGCAGCACACACCAGCGGGTGTGTTTGACGCGCTGCTCGATGTGCACCGGTTTGACCAGGTTTTGCTCGAATAAGCCGATGTGCTCCACCGAAACATCGGACATTTCGGTGATGTTGTCCGAGCCGCGTAAGCCGATGTAAGCGTCCATCTGTTTCATACGGGCCAGTTCCAGTTCGCCCAACAGTTTGGTGCGGGCGTCGATTTGCTCGGTTGTGCCGGAGCGGAGCCAGCTGCGTTGGAGCCGCAGGCTTTTCATTTCGACGATTGGAATGGCGCCAGCGGCTGAGGCTTCCTCTACCAGAGCGCTGAGCATGGCTTCGGGCACGTGGGTGGCCTCGATCAAGATCTTTTCGTTGGCTTGCAACTTGGTGGAGTGGTGAATCAACAGTTTGGCGAGTTGGCGGTAGCGGGGGTCGCTCACGGGCATGTTCCTCCTGAATATAGGCCCGCCTCAGTTTTCCGTTCCCCCGGACCCAACCTGCTTGGAGCGAAAAGCGGGTCAGAAGGCTTTTGTAGATGTGTGCGGCGAAGTGACCCTTAACACGCTCTCCCTCTGCGGGGGAGTAGAGTAAAGGACGCTGATGTCTCGACTACCTCTGTTGTTGTCGATTCCCCACGGGGGCTCGATGCTACCGCGGGAGTACGCTCCCCGATTCGCACTGAGTGCGGCTGAGCTGTTCCATGAATCCGATCCTTGGACTCGAGAAATCTTTGCGATGGGTGAGGCCGTTCAAGGGCGAATCGAGGCCGAGGTGGCCAAAGCCGTGGTCGATCTCAACTGCGACCCCGGCCTGGTTCCTCCCAAGGTGCCCAGCGGGGCGATCAAGCAGGTGACGGCCTTCGGTCGTCCGATCTGGACTGATGACGGCTTTCCCACCAGTGAAGAAATGGACCGCCTGCTGGACCGCTACCACCGTCCCTATCACGATGTCCTGAACCGGACCTCCAATCGCGGTGGGGTTCGCCTGGCGATCGATTGCCACTCCCTATATGCCTATGGCCCCCCGGGCGCCCCGGATGCAGAGCAGGCCCGCCCGCTTTTCGTTCTTGGCAATCTTGGCGACGAAAAAGGAGAAGGCAAGGAAGCCACCGCCCCTGCTCCCTTGTTGATGCTGGTGGCTGAGCTGCTGGAGAAGGAATTCGCGGACCTGGAGCCGCTGCCGGGAACCGTCAAGGTTGCCATCAATGCTCCGGTCGTCAGTAACTACACTTTGCGCCGTCACGGCAAAGGCCGCACCCCCTGGTTGCAGTTGAGTCTGAACCGGAGTGTTTATTTGAAGAATCCGGCCGATGTCACCAATGTGCCCGATAGCGACCGCGAAGGGATCAGCAACCTGCGCCGTCGCCTGTTCTCGGTCATGTGCGACCTGTCCGACCGGATCGACGAGTTTATTAAGTAGCATGGCTCCCCTGGCAGAAGTCATCGGACGTCACATCCGGCGGATTCGGCGCGACCACGCCATGACCCAACAGGCCCTGGCCAAGCGAATCGGGGTCAATGCTTCTTTCATCGGTCCACTGGAGAAAGGGCAAAAATCCCCCAGTCTCCAGACCATTGAGCGCCTGTCTGAGGTTTTTTCGGTTCCGACCTTTACCTTTTTTATCGATGACGAGGCGGAAGATCGAGCCGCCATCGACCGCATTCGCGCGCTGGTCGGCTCTCGCTCTTCCGAGGAGCGAGATTTCTTGCTCAAGACTCTGGAAGAGATGGTTAAGTTGCTTCGTCGTCGACCCCGCCGCAAGCCCGGTGAGGGCAAGCAACGGGATGGCGACGGTGGCGGCCAGTCCTAGTGTCTGGTTCCAGTAGAGCTGAGCGTCGGCGTCAGCAGCGCCAGGCGGACAAAAAGCAACTGCCCGCGGCCGATTTGGAGGCTCGTCGGGCAGTCTTAACACGCTTGCGCCGTCGGGTGCGGATGGTGCTGCTGCTCACCAGTCTGATCGGATTCGCGTTGTTGCGCTTCTTTCACGATCAGCTGGTGGAGCCTTTGCAGCACTTCCCGGTGCGTCTGGCACTGGTGCTGGCATTGCTCAGTCCGGCCTTGTTCACCTGGATGATCAGCCTGGGCGAGCTCCGCGACACCAAAAAGTGATCAGGTTACCGCGCCGCCATCCACGCTGAGGACATGGCCGGTGACGTAAGAAGACTCATCGGAAGCCAGCCAGAGATAGGCGTTGGCGATATCCTGCGGCTTGCCCATGCGTCCCAGGGGGACTTTTTCCACCAGTTTCTCCATCACTTTGTCAGGAATGCCTTCGGTCATGCGAGTCTCGATGAAGCCAGGGGCAACCGCGTTGACTCGAATGCCTTTGCGCCCGAGTTCGCGTGCCCAGACCTTGGTCATGCCGATGACGCCGGCTTTGCTGGCCACGTAGTTGGTCTGTCCGAAGTTTCCGTAGAGTGCCACCACCGAGGAGGCATTCAGAATGACCCCGCCGCCCTGGGCGGCCATGGCTTCGGCCACCATGCGGGTGCAAAGATAGACGCCCTTGAGGTTGACATCGATGACGGCGTCAAAGTCGGCTTCTTCCATCTTGAGCAATTGCTTATCGCGAATGATGCCGGCGTTGTTGACCAGGATGTCGACCCGACCATACTCGGCCAGAACTTTGGCCAGCAGTTCTTTGACCGATTCGGTCTTGGCGGTGTTGGCTTGGACGGCCAGAGCCTGGCCTCCCGCGGCGCGAATGCTTTCGGCGGCCGCTTCAACTTCCGGGAGATCGAGATCGCACAGGGCGACTTTGGCGCCTTCGCGGGCGAAGGTTTGAGCTGTAACTAAACCGATGCCACGTCCTGCTCCTGTGACGATGGCAACCTTATCTTTGAGTCTCAATTTGATTCACTACTCCTTGAGGAGGGTTCATAGCGGCGGCCGGCTGCAGATGAATTGCAGCTCATTGCGTTCGGCTATTCCGACTCAGGAGAAGTCTCCTCGGAGTCGGGATCTTCCTTCTTGGGGAAGGCGACGCTGGCGATGACCGACAGGCTCAGCAGTCCAGCAATCACGCCCAACTCCACCGGTGTGCTGATGTGAATCCACTTGACCAGCAGCATCTCTGCCCCAATGAAGACCAGGATGATGGACAGGCAGACCTGCAGGTAGTGGAACATGCCCATCAGGCCGGCCAGCGCGAAGTAAAGGGCGCGCAGGCCCAGGATAGCCATTACGTTGGAGGAGTAAACGATAAATGAGTCCTGGCTGACGCCGAAAACGGCCGGGATGCTGTCCATGGCAAAAAAGAGGTCGGTGGTCTCGACCGCCACCAGCACGATGAAAAGTGGCGTGATCAGTGTTTTTCCATCGATCTTCACGAACATGCTGCGACCCACGTATTGCGGATGGAGGGGGAAATGTTTGCGAACCCAGCGGACTGAGGGGTTTTGCTCCGGGTCGACTTCGTTGTCTTCGTCGGTCATGGCCAGCTTGATGCCGCTCATGATCAGGATGATGGCGAAGATGTAGAGGATCCAGCTGAAGCGATTGACCAGGCTGATGCCCGCGAAGATCAGAGAGCCGCGCATGAGCAAGGCGCCCAGTACCCCAAAAAGCAAAACTCTCTGCTGGCTGGGCTGGGGAACTTTAAAGTAGCGAAAGATAATGAGGAAGACAAACAAATTGTCGACGCTCAGGCTCTTTTCCAGCAGGTAGGCGGACAGGAAGTCCATGGCCAGAGGGGCGCCCATCTGTTTGTAGACCCAGAGATTGACACCCAATCCGACCATCACCCAGAAGATCGAGCGCACCACGGCCTGGCGCATGGTCAGTGGTCCCTCTTGCGGGCGCGAGGTGATGAGGTCCAGACCGAGCAGAAGCAGTACAAACAGATTAAAGCCGGTCCAGTGGAGAGCGTGATCCATTGAAAAATCCTTTAGCGCCCGAGAGCATAATCCCTGGGAGGGGCGCAGGCCTGACTTACAAAAGAAACGACGATGGAAACAGTAGCCGTCAGCAGCAAGAAACCTCATCCCTGGGAAGAGCCCCAGGCCCCCAAAGCTCCTAAAGTCGACTGGCTTTTTAAGGTCGGACTGACGGCTCCTGATGTGGCCACCAATCCTTCGCTCTGGCCCTTCCGTTGGATTTATGGCGGTCGGGCTTTGCGTCGACTCAAGTCGGTGGCTCGCGGAGCACGTCGCGTGCTGGATATCCGTTGTGGCTCAGGCTGGCTGCTCTGGGAGCTGGCCAAGGTTTCTCCGCAGGCCCAGTTGCTGGGACTGGATACGCGCCTGCGCCCCCTGATTTGGGGGCAGTTGCAGAGCGAGAGTCGTCTGGGTGGGTCCATGGGCAAGGTCCAACTGGAAGAAATGGATTTCCTGGATTTTCAGGCCGAGGATGAGAGTTTTGATCTGATCTTGTGCAATCTGGCCTTAAGTCAGGCGGAAGAAGCGGCACCCGTGCTGGAAAAGATTCATCGACTGCTCAAGCCGGGCGGGACGGTCTATTACTACGAAGGCACCGAGCCGACCAATCTCACGGTGGAGCATCTGGCTGGCTATTACCAGCGCCGCCGCCGCTGGCGAGGAATCTACAGTGATCTTTGGAACCTGCGTCGTGAAGTGCGTTCCGCCTTTGCTCGCGATAGTCTGCGGGCCTGGCGCAATCCTAAGGCCAGTCCCGAAGGCGAACTGTTCTCGGCCTTCCAGGGACTGTTTCAGGTGATGGAGCAGGGGCGCTTTCGCAGTCTGGTGGACCTCTGGTTACGCTCTTTGCCTGTGCGCTTCCGTTGGTTCTGGTTGCCCATTCTGATTTGGATCGACAAACTTGCGATTGCGTCGGGATGGTTGGAAGGCTGTCGACGCTACGCCCTGGCCCGCAAGCTTTAGGTCCCCTTTTCGAGAAGAAAAATTTTTTCATTTCGAACGCCTGTTGGCTTGCATGCATGGGATGGCTGGAGTTAGTCTAATCGAGCAAGACCTCGAGCGGACGGAGGAACCGATACCTACCCGGTGCTTTTGAGCACCAATGCCACGTTCTCTTCGGAGACGATTCGTTCAGAGTGAACCAGGAAGCTCTGACTGCCCACGACGAGCACCGTAGGCGCTCGCCCTCTTCGGAAGGTGACCGCCAGGATGGGTAACCATCCACGGATCAGCCTGATTAACTGATCCGAACTATGGGCGGAGATTCGAGTAGCATACCGTTTCTGAATCCTAGGCCAGAAACAATAGACAGGACACGTTTCAGTGTCCGGGACACGTAAAGTGTCTGTAGGAAGGGCAAGTTCATCGAGGTCTTGCCCTTTTTCTTTTCCGAGGCTGCTGGCCATCGGACTCGCACGAAGGAATCCGATTCTGTCGGCGCTCATCCTGATGATGACCCTGTGTGGTCGGGTTCAACCCCGGGAGGTCTCCCCTGAGCAGCGTTGGATTGACCGCCCACCAGAGGCCGTAGCGCGACCTTGCAGGGCTCAAGCTCGGGTCGACGTCTCAGTCCATTCCGGTTCCAGGTGGAATCCCCAGCGGGCCCTTCGTGAGTCAGCTCCACGGGGGAGTTTTCTCCACAGTCGCAAGGAAGCCCGACTGCGCTCCAGAACTTGAAACTTAGTCAATTTGTGCAGCCTGCTCTGCAGCAATATTCGGTGTTTTGGTTTAGGATCGGACCAATATTCTTTCAGGCATTTGCTGATCAAGCTGATTTGCATAAAATTAAGCTAATCTTGAAGTAATTTGCAAGAAAAAACGCCCGGGGCGTCTTTTCGCAGACCTGGTAAACTGGCGTACAGACTCAGGTGCGAGAAAATGCGTCCGCCCGCTCGATGTCTTCCAGCCGATTCACGTCCAACCAATGACCATGAATGTAGTGGACCTGAATTTCTTGTCCGTCTTCAAGCATAGCGTTGATCAGGTCGCTCAGGCTGCCGTCTTGAAGCCTGCCCAAAGCTTGATGGGCCTTCTCCAGGGCGGCGCCACCCAGGCGCAGCACTCCGATCCAGCGGCCGTGGTTGGAGCTCTGGCTATCCACCATTCGCTGCAGCTTTGCGGCCGGGCCGAAAAAGGCGCGTTCATCGGGAGTATCGCAAACCGTAAAGTCGCAGTCCGGGCCGGTGGTGGTTAAAGAATCCACCACCGCCACGGCCTCGCCACCGTGTTCCAGCACGTCACGCAGGACCGAGCTGCGAACCAACAGGTCGCCGTATACAATCAGGGCCTGGCCTTCGCGGGGGAGAGCCAGGCGCAAGGAGGCAATTTCTCCGGTGGTCTCGTGCTGTTCGTTGACCACAACCTCCACCTCGTCCAGATTGATGACTTCCGAACGGTAGCCGGCCACCACTTTGAGATTGTGAATCCCCTGGCGCTTGCACTCCTCCACCAAGCGGGCCAGAATCGGCTTGCCGCCGATCTGAATCATGGACTTGGGACGGTCCACTGTTAGCGATTCCAGTTCGCGGCCCCGGCTGGCTGCTAGCAAGACCGCCTGCACCCCGCGACCGGGCGCGGGCGAGTAGGTTTGTTCGGCTTGTGCCAGTTCGTCGGCGCCCTGCAGGCGAAAGACCTCATCCAGAGGGGCAATCTGGTCTTCGATGGCCACCACGCTTTCTTGTTTGCGAATGCGAGCTGCGGTTGCTTGCATCACGGGAATGGTGCAGCGTAACAAGTGGTTGGCCCAGATGACCAGGCTGAAACCGGCCTTGCGAAAGACCTCCACCGGTGTGCTGTAGTATTTTGTAGGCACAATCACGAGCGGGCATCGCCCGCCCCACTGGCGGGCAAATTCAACCACTTCATCGGCTCGGCTCTTCTTGGAGTGAATCAGCACCGCATCCGCTCCGGCTGCATGGTAGGCCTCGGCCCGACGCAGGGCCTCCTCCATGCCGGCCCCGGCGATCAGGGCTTCGACGCGAGCCACGACCACGAAGTCAGGGTCGGTTTGGCAGTCTTTGGCTGCCTTAATTTTACCGCAAAACTCGTCCACGCTGGCCAGAATCTGTCGGTCGGATGCGCCGAACGAGTTGGTTTTTGGGAACTCCTTGTCCTCGATGCAGACCCCGCCCAGGTCCCGCTGTTCCAGCTTGCGTACCAGTCGACGCAGGCTGTTGAAGTTGCCATAGCCAGTGTCCCCATCCACCAGGATAGGCACTTGAGTGGCGTCGCTCATGAATTCCAGGGCGTCCACCACCTGGCTCCAGCTGGCTTCATTGCTGTCGCGAACGCCGAATTGTGCGGACATGCTCAGGCCGCTGGCCCAAATGGCCGGGAATCCAGCTTCCTCCGCAATCTTAGCGCTCAGGGCGTTGTGCGCTTCCAGGGCAAATTCCAGCTCGGGACTGGTCAGCAGCTGGCGCAAACGGGTGGACTTCTTCACGGAAAACTTAGTCTCGCAATCTAGGCAAAATCAGTTCCTGGCAACGTTGCCAGTGATGGGCGTCGTCTACCTCGCACCAGACCAGGTCGGGCACCTTGACAACCGCAACTCGATGACGCTGGCACTGGGAGACAACTCCATCGCTTTCGTAGTGGGCTTCAGGGTGACTGGCGCCCCAGGCATTCATATCTCGCAAAAGTTCTTTCGAGAAACGACAGATGCCAACAAATTCGCCGTAAGGCTCGCCAAGTAGGTCCTCCCGCCGCTTACTCATCGAGCGCAGGCGTCCTTCGGGGGCGTCCACGTAGACTTCGTCTCCTGCCTGAGTAAACCCGGAGAGCAGAATCAGGTTGGGTTCGGGCGAATCCTGGATGGCTTTCAGGGCGCGCGCTTCGTAGAGCAGGTCGGATTCCAACACGAGCAGGTCGTCCTGAAGCTCCTCAAAGGCCAGGCGTAGTGAAAGCAGCGAGCCCGTGCTGGCATAGTGGGGGTTGTCCACAAACTGCAGGCGTTCTGGCAAAGCTTTGTAGACTTCGGCCTGGTGGCCCACCACCAGCGTGACCGGTCCTAATCCCGCTTCTTCCAGCAGTCGGATCGATCGCTGCAACAGGCTTTCGCCCCCTGGCGAAAGCAGGCCCTTGGGCAGGTGGTGTCCCAGGCGCGAACCCAGTCCGGCTGCCAGAATCACTGTTCTCATTGGCTTGGCACCTCCCGAAAACGGTCGGCCACCTCGCGTGGCTTCTGTTTGGGACGAGGCAGCGATTCGGCAACCCCCGGCAGGATGGGAGCGTGAATGAAGGTCAGGCCTTTGAAGTCAGTTCGTTCGGGCTGGCTCCAGCGCAGCAAGTGAGGATAGCCACAGGCGCGGGCCACTTCACAGAAGTCCATTGAAGCCGAGACGGTGGATTGGGCGCCGGTGCTCTCGTGGCAGCCGTTATCCAGGACCAGGTGGACCAGATTGGGCGGGCGCATCCAGCCGACCGTGGAGAGGGCGCCCATGCGCATCAGCAAAGCTCCGTCGCCGTCCACGGCCCAAATGCGTTGCTGGGGGCGACGTAAGGCCAGACCCAGGGCCAGGCTGGAGGCACAGCCCATGGCTCCAACCATGTAGAGATGCTGAGGGCGGTCGTGCAGGGCATATAGCTCGCGCCCGGTGTAGCCGGTTGTGGCCACGATCAGATCTTCCGGACCCCAGATACTGAGCAGGCCGCGCAGCATCTGGCTTCGAGTGAGGCGGGCCGGGCAGGGGTGGGGCACCGACCCGCTCCTGGCCTTTTTCTCCAGGGGTGCGGTGGGCGGATGCTTGGCGAAGCGACCAGAGGGGATGATCAGGGCGTGGCAGCGACGCTGTTGCCGCGTGTTGCGAAGTTGTTGACGAAGGCAGGCAATGGCCTCGGCTTCATCTTCTGGGAGAACTTCATAAGGAATTTGCATCAGTTCCAGCAGGCCGGGTGTGATTTCCCCCATGAGTTCGTGCTGAGGTTCGTCCGGCTGTCCACCCGGCTGGCCGCGCCAGGTCACCAGCAACAGCATCGGGATTTCAAACGGTCGCAAAAGTGAGGTCAGAGGATTGACGGCGTTGCCCAAACCGGAGTTTTGCATCAGGGCCACTCCCAGGCCACCGCCCAGCCAGGCACCGGCAGCGATAGCGACGGCCTCGCCCTCGTTGGCGGCCGGAACATAGTCTAGCTGGGGATGAGTTATGACGCAGTCGATCAGGGACTTGAGGTATGAGCAGGGCACTCCAGTCCAGAGGGTGGCTCCTTCAGCCTGGCCTGCTTCCACCCAGGCAATGGGGTCGATCATGGCGGGCACCTTTCAGGGTTTCCCCCTCATTCCTTTTATTTGGAAATCCTGACGCCAGCCCAGCAAAAGGTAACAAGCTCGTAAGTTTAATCGGCGCAGAGCAAGCGTATGCTGAAATTAGAAGCGATGGCGTGGGAAACATCGCTCTCAACTCAGAGAGGATCTCAAAGTCATGATCAAGACCAGCCTGATCAGTGGCCTGTGTCTCGTCGCCTGCGGAGTGTCTGGATGGGCGCTACCCAACCCGGCTCCCACGCCAGCCCCCGGCCCGGCTCCGACCGCCGCTCAGCCCGCCAAATATACCTCCAGTGAACTGGACCTGCTTTTCAAGCCGGTGGCCCTCTACCCGGACCCATTGTTGGCTCAAATGCTCCCGGCGGCTTCCTATCCGGCCCAGATCGAAGCAGCCAACACCTTTCTGAAGGCCAATCCCAAGGGTGAGGTGGATCAGCAGCCTTGGGATGCGTCCGTAAAGGCCCTGGCTCATTACCCTGAGGTGGTTGAGCAGATGGCGCAAGATCTGGCCTGGACCGAGGCCTTGGGTCAGGCTGCGGCGACCCAGATGAGCGATGTGAACTCTTCTATCCAGCGCTTGCGTAGCCAGGCTTACGCGGCCGGCAACCTGCAGAGTAATGAGCAGCAGACGGTCACGACCGATTCGAACTATGTTACCATTCAGCCCGCCTCTCCCCAGATTCTCTATGTTCCGGTTTACAACCCCTATCTGGTCTACGCCCCGCGCCCGTCCGGCTGGAGCGGCTCGCTCATCAGCTTTGGCCTGGGTTATGCTTGCGGCAGCTGGCTGACTTACGGTTACGATTGGTATGGGAATAGCTTCTTTCGCTACCCCTACGGCTGTTATTACGGTTCCTACTGGGGCAACCCCGGTTACCGAAGCGTCTCCTATGTGCACAACACCTACAATTACAACAATGGCAACTGTTGGCGGCCCACCTACGGCGCTTACAACAGCTATAACACCTGTTATCGTCCCGGAAACAATTGGTCGCGCCTCCCTGGTTGCAATTACTCCAATGGTGGCAGCTGGACTTCGAGCAACTTCTACCGTCCCGGTGGAAGCTGGAGTCACCACATCGGGACCGGCTGGAATTCCCCAGCTTCTCACGCTCCGGGCAACTGGAATCAGTCCGGCTCCTGGAATCGCTCCGGCTATCGGCCGGGCGGGAATTGGAGCACCCCAGGCAACAGTCGCTATAACAGCGGTTGGGCCAATCATCAGTCCAGCGGTTGGACGGGCAACAGCGGATGGAGTAACGGCCATCAGTCCAATGGCTGGAGTGGTAGCAGCGGCTGGACGGGTCACCAGTCCAATGGCTGGAGTGGCAACAGCGGCTGGACGGGTCATCGGTCCAATGGCTGGAGTGGCAACAGCGGCTGGACGGGTCATCAGTCCAATGGCTGGAGTGGCAACAGCGGCTGGACGGGTCATCAGTCCAATGGCTGGAGTGGCAACAGCGGCTGGACGGGTCATCAATCCAATGGCTGGAGTGGCAACAGCGGCTGGACGAGTGGACATCATTCTTCAGGCGGCTTCAGTATGCCCTCATCCGGCGGCTGGTCGGGCGGACACCATTCCTCTGGAGGTGGAGGCTTCAGTATGCCCTCGCGCTCGGGTGGTTGGAGTGGCGGCGGCCACCACGGCGGGGGTCACCACCGCTAAACCTGGCCAAAAGTCCAGCAGGGGTAATTGGGGTTCAAGGGGTATGCCCTGAATTGATCTCTTTCTAAGGATTCCCGTTGAAGCCCAAGACCCCTGATTCATTCATTCGCATTCGCGGCGCCCGCGAGCATAACCTCAAGAACGTCAACCTGGATTTGCCTCGGGACCAGCTGGTGGTGATCACCGGCCTGAGTGGCTCGGGCAAATCCAGCCTGGCCTTTGATACCCTGTATGCGGAGGGCCAGCGACGCTACGTTGAGTCGCTCTCGGCCTATGCTCGCCAGTTTCTGGGCCTGATGGAGAAGCCTGATGTGGACCTCATCGAGGGGCTCTCGCCGGCCATCTCCATCGACCAGAAAGGTAGCTCGCGCAACCCGCGCTCGACCGTGGGAACGGTCACCGAGATCTACGACTACCTGCGCCTGCTNNCGAGATCTACGACTACCTGCGCCTCATGTTCGCGCGCATTGGACAGCCCCACTGTCCCAGCTGTGGTAAAGCCATTCACTCGCAGACCGTGGATCAGATGGTGGATACCTTGCTGGCGCAGGGCGAAGGGGCTCAGCTGACCTTGCTGGCTCCCATGGTGCGAGGCCGCAAGGGGGAGTACAGCAAGCTCTTCAAGGAGATTCAGTCGGGTGGTTTTACCCGGGTCCGTGTGGATGGCGAGGTGCGCCGACTCGACGAAGACGAGATCGTGCTGGAGAAATACGTCAAGCACACCATCGAGGTCGTGGTCGACCGCATCACGGTGCGACCGGGCGTGCGTTCGCGCCTGGCCGAGTCGATTGAAACCTGTTTGGGGCTGGCCTCCGGACTGGTGCAGGTCCAGACCAAGGACGATAAGGAGATCCTGCTTTCCGCCCATCTGGCCTGCGCCGACTGCGGGGTTTCATTCGAAGAACTGGCTCCGCGTCTGTTCTCCTTCAACAGCCCCTTTGGCGCATGCCCAAAGTGCCACGGACTGGGTTTCCTGCCTGAACTGGACCCGGCCCTGGTCATCCCCGATCCCACGCTGAGCATTGAAGCCGGAGCCATCGCGCCCTGGGGCAAACCGGTGCTTTCGATGCGCCATCAGCCTCGCGAATCACGCTTCTGGCGGCGTCTGAACCGCATCGCCGAAGAGCTGCGTATCGATCTTTGGACGCCCTGGAAGCTTCTTTCGGAAAAGCACCGGGACGTGATCTTGAACGGCTGCGGCGAGCGTTTTGAAGGCGCGATTCCGGCATTGCAGCGGCTTTATACCGAGACTGAGTCCGAATATTTCCGATCCGAGATCGAGAAATACATGACCGAACGGGCCTGTCCGGCCTGTGACGGCGCGCGACTCAAGCCAGAAGCTCTGGCGGTGCAGTTGCATGGCCTGAACGTGCATCAATTGTGCTCACGCTCGGTGCGAGATGCGCTGGCCTGGGTGGAGGCACTCAAGCTGACCGAACGCGAGCAAACAATCGCTCATCAGGTGCTCAAAGAGATCCACGCTCGCCTGCGTTTTCTCAACGACGTTGGGCTGGATTATTTGACCTTGACCCGAACCGCCAGCACTCTCTCAGGCGGCGAAAGCCAGCGCATCCGACTGGCCACCCAGATCGGTTCCGGGTTGGTGGGCGTGCTCTACATCCTGGACGAACCCAGCATTGGGTTGCATCAGCGCGACAATGCCCGCCTGCTCGAGACTTTGACCAGGCTGCGCAATTTGGGCAATACCCTGATCGTGGTGGAACACGATGAGGACACCATTCGGGCTGCTGATCACGTGGTGGATGTGGGTCCTGGAGCGGGCATTCACGGGGGGCATATTGTGGCCCAGGGAACGCCCGAGCAGGTGGAGGCCAATCCCGCCAGTCTCACTGGTGCCTACCTGAGCGGTCGGCAGTCCATCATGGTGCCTAAGAAGCGTCGAAAGACCAGTAAAGACAGGCTCTTGCGGGTGAAGGGAGCGCGCCAGAACAACCTGCAGAATCTGAGCGTTGATTTCCCAGTTGGCGTCTTCACTTGCGTGACCGGTGTCTCCGGCTCGGGCAAGAGCACTCTGGTCAATCAGATTCTGACCAAGGCGTTATCCGGACAGCGTGCCGGAGATTTTGATTCGCTGGAAGGCCAGAATCACATCGACCGGGTCATCGTTATCGACCAGTCGCCGATCGGACGGACCCCCCGATCCAATCCGGCCACCTATACCGGCATTTTTGACCCGATTCGCAAGGTCTTCGCCTCCACTCCCGAGGCCAGAATGCGTGGCTACCTGCCCGGACGTTTCTCTTTCAATGTCAAAGGTGGGCGCTGTGAAGCCTGCCAGGGCCAGGGCATCCTGAAGATTGAGATGCACTTTTTGCCGGATGTCTACGTCCCGTGTGAGGTTTGCAAAGGCAAGCGCTACAACCGCGAGACTCTGGAGGTACGCTTCAAAGGCAAGACCATTACCGAAGTGCTGGAGATGACCATCGATGAGTCGCTCGAGCTGTTCGCCAACATTCCAACCCTGGCCCGTCGGATTCAGACCCTTGCCGACGTGGGCCTGGGCTACATCAGTCTGGGTCAGGCGGCCACGACCCTCTCAGGGGGCGAGGCTCAGCGCGTCAAACTGGCCAGCGAGCTGTCCAAGCAGGCCACCGGCCGGACCGCCTACATCCTGGATGAACCCACCACCGGTCTACATTTTCACGACGTGGCTCGCCTGCTCGAGGTGCTGCAGCGCCTGACCGACGCTGGAAACACAATGATTATCATTGAGCACAATCTGGACGTGATCAAATGCGCCGACTGGATCATCGATCTGGGTCCCCACGGCGGAGATCGTGGAGGTCAACTCTTGGTGGCCGGCACTCCTGAAAAAGTGGCCGAATGCCCTGATAGCTATACGGGTCAGTTTCTCAGGCCGATTTTGGAGAAGGCTGGCAGTCTCAAGGAGAAGCGCAAGAAGGTTGGAGTTTAGGCGGCGAAACTGGTTTGGAGTTTCTGATGAACCCGCTCCAGTTCGCCCAGGATTTCGGCTACGCCCCCGGTTTGGCCGGCGGCGACCATTTGCTCCACCTGCTCGGCCAGTTTCTGGGCCTCCTCCACCAGGTCGGAACGGTTGGCTGGCTCGGGCAGCCGCGCTTCGCTGACCTCCGGCATCCGATTTTGCAGTAACTCCAGGAGTTTGGCAGCCTGAATAGGTTTGGCGATGAAGTCGTCCATTCCGGCTTCCTGGCAGAGCTTGCGCTCCTCGGTGGTGACCCCGGCTGTGGCGGCCACAACCAGCACCTGGGCGTTGATGCCACCCGAAGCGCGCAAACGGCGAGTGGCCTGGTAGCCGTCCAGAACGGGCATCTGACAGTCCATCAGCACGCAGTCATAGGGCAGGTTTTCCAGGGCTTTGAGTGCTTCCACACCATTGGCGGCAACGTCGCAAGTGTAACCGGCTTTCTCCAGTACTCGCACGGCCACTTGTTGATTGACCCGATTGTCTTCCACCACCAGGATTCGTCCGGCCCGAGGCGCGAGTTTGAGCGAGGCCGGATCCTGAGCTGGGGAAGTGGTGACCTCGCCCAGTCCGAAGCGGGCCGTGAACGAAAAAGTCGTGCCTTCGCCCAGAATCGAGTCCAGCGTGATCTCTCCCCCCATGGCAGCTACAAGTTTCTGGCAGATGGCCAGGCCCAGGCCGGTGCCACCATACTGGCGGGTGGTGGAGTTGTCGGCCTGGGTGAAGGGTCTGAACAGTTTGCCTCGGGCCTCCTGCGCAATCCCGCAACCCGTGTCGTGGACGCTGCAGCGAACTTGAGCCGAACCTTCGGGTAAAGTGGCGTGCTCCAGTCTCACCGATACGGAACCGCGCTCCGTGAACTTGATGGCGTTGGTCAGCAAATTGAGCAGCACCTGACGAAAGCGGCCCGGGTCGCCAACCAAGCTGACCGGCATGTCGGCCGGGCAGTCGAAATGCAGGCCAAGACCCCGCTCCTGGGCACTGACCGAGACCAGGTCGAGGACGTCCAGGCTGACCTGGCGCACTTCAAAAGGAACCATTTCCAGTTCGACCTTATCGGCTTCGAGTTTGGAAAAGTCGAGGATGTCATTGAGCAGCAGCAGCAGCGCTTCGCCCGATTTTCGGATGGTCTGAGCGAATTCACGCTGCTCCGGACGGAGGGGAGTATCTAAAAGCACTCCGGTCATGCCGATCACCCCGTTCAGAGGGGTACGTATTTCGTGGCTGATGGTGGTCAGGAAGGCGCCCTTGGCCTGGTCAGCGGCGACCGCACGGCGGGCGTTTTCTTCGGCCAGATGGCGAGCCGACTGGAGTTCCTGGGCCTGTTCGCGCAGATTCAGGTTGTCTTGGATCGCCGACTGTAGGAACTCATAGTTGACGTTGACCTGACGCATCAACGCCACCCAATATAAGGCACTCGCGGCCGCCACATTGTGCAGGTTCAAATTCAAGCTGTAGAGCGCGAATGGGAGCAGCATGAGACTCAGAAAGCCCTGACACAATTTGCGGTCGGAGGAGAGGCTGTTGCTGCCGCCCGCGGCCAGTCCGGCTGTGAAGACCGCTGTCTCCAAGATGTGAGCCTTGCCGATCATCATCGTCATAACCAGCCAGGCAAAAACATTGGCCAGCAGCGAAAGGCTGAAGTGTAATTTCCAGGTGCGCCGGGTTTTCTGCTTCAAGCCCTGGAGGAACTGATTGCACAGCCAATACCGATAAAGCCAGATCAGGAAAAAGAGGAAGAACCAGCTAAAGCCGGCGGATGTGGTGCCCGCGAGCAGGGCGGCCAGAACCGGGTAAGTGGCCGAACCGGACCGGCTGCGTTGAGCCAGAACCCGGTCGGAGTACAGCTCCAACTCATTCATGTTCTCAATCTTGGGTCGGCCGGGCGGCTTTTTTGCTTAAGTGTGTCCGAGGGTTCAGAACTTAGAAATAGCCAGTTCGCAACTTCGCCGTAGATTGAACCTATGATCGGAAAACTGACGCAGTTCTACCAAAAGCACATCGGCCCGGGAAATGGTGACTATTCTCGTGGTCCGGGCAAGCTTCAGGAAGTGGCCGAAGAGGCTCCGGCGCTGGCAGCCGGGGCCGGGCTGGGAGCCGCCTTGGGCACGGCGGGCGGATTTGCCTGGGGTATGCACAACCTGAATCAGGATACCGTTTCGGTCGTGACTCAACGGACTGAATATCTGAGGCCTGAACTGGTTGGTGCTCACTACGTTCCAGAGGATTGCACCACCAACTACACCTACGATGATAAGGGCAATATCACGGGTTCCTATCAAAATTGCGATCCCGCTCATTTTCGGGCCCTGGTTGAGAATCGCTCGACTGGACTGATTGAGGAGCGTCAGAAGTTCACTCATACGCATTCTATCGGTCCCCTGGCCGGTGCCGCGATCGGTCTGGGTGTTGGCACTCTGGCCGGCGCATTGACCGGTGCCCTCGTGCAAAAGTTGGCCGATCCGCAAGCCACTTCGGCAGCTCAGCAGCGCTCAAACCGCGCCCCCTGGATTGGAGCCGGAGCTGGCGCCGTATTGGGTGCGGGGGCCGGTTACCTGGCCGGCAGCGTGGCTGCCGCCAAGAACCAGACCATCGATCAGCTGGTGCATACGCCTGTGACTCAGAATCTGCGCATCGGCTGGGTGCCTTACGGCAGCGATCATCGCGTTCTGCGCGATCAGTTAGACCCCGGGCGTAATCTTCATTACACCGACCCCAACGCGTTTTCCGGCCGTCGCGAGGTGGTCGAAGCCGTACCCACCGGCGCTTTTCACGACCATCGTGAAGTCAGTCACAGCTACCACATGACGCCCTGGGCGGGAGCCGCCCTGGGTTTGGGCCTGGGGGCGGTAGCGGGTGGCCTGACCGGCGTGGCCGTGGGGGTCCTGGATAAAGTGATCGCCAGCTAATCCTCAGCGGGTCCCGCTCAGCTCTTAGCGCAGGTGGGCGCCCAGTTCGCCTTTGCCCTGGCGAACCAGTACCGGTTCGTCCCCAGTGAAGTCGATGATGGTGCTGAGCTCGGTCTGTAGCATGCCGTCGGTCAACATCAGATCGACCAGGTGGAATTCCTCCTGGATCGTTTCAGGGTTGCTGACCACTTCTTCCAGTGAAGTGTGAGCCGAGGTGTTGACCAGCGGGTTACCCAAAAGATTGACCAGTTCCAGGCACACGTCGTGATCGGGCACACGGATTCCCACCGTGTGCTGCTTGGACACCATCACCTTCGGCACTTCGCGCGAGGCCTGAAGAATGAAGGTGAAAGGTCCGGGCAGCAGACGCTTCATCAATTTAAAGGCCGAGTTGGAGACCTGTGCGTACTCGGAAACCTGGGTCAGGTCCGAGCAGATAAAGCTGAGTGGCTTTTGGCGCGGCATCTTCTTGTACTGGTAGATCTTCTCGATGGCGCGTTTGTTGAGCAAATCGCATCCCATCCCGTAAACGGTGTCGGTGGGGTAGACGATCACCCCTCCCTTTTTCAGCGTTTCCGCGGCTCGGGCCACGTTTTTCCAACGCTCGCTGGGATCGCAACTGAGTACTAACATAACCGTCTCCTCCTGGAATAGGGGTCAACTTGTCCAAGGGAGGCTCGAGTTCCTGGCCATTAGTTAACATGCCGGATCACAAGAGCAGTGGGCAGGTCTTGTTACACTTAGGGAGTCGAATTATGAACATTAGCGCCACCCGACTGCACCAGCCTCACTCGCGCGTCGCTCTTCCGGCCGGCACTGACCCGGCCACGCTTGAGCCTTCCGAACGATTTCAGGCTTTTAGCGAAGAGGCCCGTGAGGTGACCTCGGGCGGGCGCGTTCCCGTGATCCTCTCGGCCGATGATCGCCAGGGTCTGACCAAGCTGAAGCGCGCTCTGGGCCGATTGAGTCGGGCTGCGGTGGAAGAACTGCCGCTGGTCAACGGAGTGGTCACCTGGATCGGCAAGAATCAGGTTGAGAAGCTCTTTCAGAAGTTGCCTAAAGGGGCCTATGTTTCGGTCAACCACCCGCTTCACGATGAAGGCCCGTTTACCAACCACAACTTCATCTTTCAGGAAGCCGCTGACGATAAGTCCACCGCCGGTCCGACCGAGACGGCTGCCGTTCGTTTGCCCGGATTGGATAAAGTCTGGGCCAGGGGATATACTGGTAAAGGCCAGACCATCGCTATCATTGATTCGGGTATTTTTCCACACGCCGACCTCAAAGATCGTATCGTAGGCTGGGTGGACTTTGCTGAGGGCAAGAAGAAGCCGACCGACAAATACGGACACGGCACCCACGTGGCCGGTCTGGCGGCCGGCTCCGGCACCAAATCCGGTGGCGGTATCAAGGGCGTGGCTCCCGAAGCCAACCTGGTCGGCGTGCGCATCGGTTCGATTGCCGACGCCATCAAAGCTCTCCACTGGGTTATTGAGAACAAGGATGAGCTGGGCATCAGCGTGGTCAACATGTCTTTGGGCGATGTCCCGTCTCAGGGATGGAAAAACGACCCTTGGGCTCAGGCCACTCAGCAGGCGATCGACGCCGGTCTGACGGTCGTGGTTTCGGCCGGCAATGAGGGGCCCAATACCGGCACGATCGCGACACCGGGCATTCTGCCGGGCGCGATCACGGTAGGCGCCATTGATGATAGCGGTACGCTGGATCCTGGCGACGACCAGTTGACCCGCTTCTCTAGTCGCGGACCCAGCTATGACGGGCTGGCCAAGCCGGACGTGGTCGCTCCTGGGAAGCGCATCTTTTCAACTCTCGCTCCCAGTTCGTCCTTCGATGTGCCCGACTTTCCGAAGGCCGACGGTGGCTACTTCGCCATCTCGGGGACCTCTCAGTCCACCCCCCAGGTAGCGGGTCTGGCCGCCATTCTCAAGCAGGCCAACCCCAGATTGTCGCAGGCGGATCTACAGAGCATCTTGAAAGAGAGCGCCTATCATTATCCCAACCTGGATGCCAGCGCGGTCGGAGCTGGCCTGGTGCAGGCCGATAAGGCTCTGGACCTGGCTTTGAACTGGAAAACCACCGCCTGAGGCTGGCTTTACCGGTCGGGATCTGGAGAGAACGCCGGCCAGTATCTGCATTCTCGCGGAAGAGCGGGCGTTTAGGACGAGGAGTGCATGCAGACCATCGAAGAACGCTTTGCCCCCATTCAGGCGGGCCTACCCGATTTGTGGCGGCGCATTCAAAACCCGCGTGTGCCTCGATTGGTGATCGCTGTCCCCTCGCTCTCTCTGGACCTGGAAGGATTGCCGCTACCCGGAGGGTTGCTTCACTTTGAAGAGCGGATGCTCTATCTATTCCACCTCCTGGGGCAGCCGTCGTGTCGACTCTGGTTTTACTCCTCGCATTTAATTCCGGAAGAAGAGATCGCTTACTACCTGCATTTTCTGCGCCACGTCCCGTTCAGTCACGGTCGCAATCGATTGCGCCTGCAGCCGCTGCTGGATCGGGAGATTCGGCCGCTCACCGAAAAGATGCTGCGCCGACCGGCGTTGCTGGAGCGTCTGCGCCGTCAGATCGCCAAGTCCCCCAATGCTTACCTGACCGTCTATCGGAGCACCGACCTGGAGATGCAACTGGCCGTCGAGTTAGGCATTCCCATTATGGGCACGGACCCTCGCCATCAGCACTATTCCGCCAAGGGTAAGGCCCGGGCCCTCTTTCAGAGTCTGGGCCTGGCGGTGCCCCCTGGTGAAGTCAATCTGCATAACCTGGATGACCTGGCAGCCGCTCTGGTCAAGCTGCAGGCTGAAGGCGTGATCACGGTGGAGGCTCCTCGGGTCGTGGTCAAGCAAAACGATGGTGTCTCCGGACTGGGCAATCGCGACCTGGGGTTGATGCCCTTTTGGAACTTGCTGGTTTCAGATCACATGTTGCCGGAGGAAAAGCACGCCCGTTTGGGTCAGGCCCTGCGACGTCACTGGGGTGATGCGGAGGGTCGCGCCTTCTGGCCTCGTTTTGAGCGCCTGGGGGGACTGGTCGAAAAGCAACTGGTTGGTGAGTCGGTCAGCGTCCAGATTCAAATTTCCCCGCTTTCCGAGGTGTCGGTCCGGGGCGTGCACCACGAACTCCTGGATAAGCACGGACGTTATCGAGGAGCGGTCTTCCCGGCTCCGGACGATCTGGCCCAGGCGACCGTTGGCCGGGCTCGGAAAGTGTGCGAGGAACTCGCTTCTCAAGGGGTGCAAGGGCGCGTGGAGGTGGATTTTCTGGTCACCGCCGATGAGGTCTATGCACTGGACGTCAACTTCCGCAAGAGCAATTCCACCACATCACTGCGTACTTTGAATCTGCTGGCGGGCGGGGGCTACAATGAGTCTGAAAATCGCTATCTCGACGGTTCGGGTAAACCCAAATTCTTCTTTGCCTCGGACTGGCTGGAGGCGGGTCCGCAGGCCAGTTCTCTGCATGATGTGATCGATCTGGCCACCGAGGAAGGACTGAACTATTCCACCGCCTCTCATACCGGCGTGGTCTTCCACATGCTGGGCGGAGTTTCGTCCACCGGACGGTTGGGTGTGACCTGCGTGGGCGACGATATGCAAAAGGCCCGCCTGCTCTTCGAAGAGAGCGAGCGGACCTTGGGTCGAGGATCGCTGGTTTCGGCCTGAGCCAGGCCGCCGGCTTTGAATACCGCTTCTTTAGATAGCGGGCTGAGGATTGGCCGCTACCGCAGATCGATAGAGGCTCATAATTTTGCGCGGGTAGGCGGCCAGTTCGCCGACTTTGCGGCTACCGCCGTCCGGTCCGTAGACGTCCATGCAGGCCTTGTGCAGTGGGGTGTTGAGCGACTTGCCGGGCGGTCCGGCCAGATTATCCCAGCTTCGCGGGTCGAGGTTGGCGTCGATGGCGTAACCCATCGCGCGCAAGATGGTCCCGCCCCCTCCGTTATAGGCGCCCAGCGCCAGGTGCCAGCGGTCGTCACCCTGGGGGGCGCCCTGGGCGTTGTAGTACTCAGCCACTTTGACCGAGAAGGCCACCTTCTCAGCCGGCTGCCCAATTACTTTCGAGTAGTTGCCCGGGTCCAACACGACTCGGTATTTTTCTTGGAAGGCCAGAATACCGACCGGCACTGCTTTATTCGGGTCCAGGCGGTCGCGGCTGGCCAGGCCAAAACGTTTGGCCGTGTCAGGCATTAATTGAGTCAGACCGGCCGCGCCCGCGGCACTGACAGCGTCAGGCCGGAATGAACTCTCTACAGCCATAAGTGACTTATACAGGACGGGTGGCAGCGGAGTGGCGGCGTCCTGCCATACCTCTGAAACACTCCGAACGATCAGTTCGTTGAAGACGTTTTCCCGCTGGCCGAAGCCCCAGGAAGTGGTCAAATTGGTCTGGACGCTGGGGGCGCCACGGTGCATTAAATCAGCAAAGGGAAGTGGTCCGGCGTAGGCGGGAATCGCACTCAGCGAACCCAGGAAACACAACGAGACAACTCGGCTTTTCAAATGCAGAACCTCCGCGCAGGGCCCGGGTCAAGCCGTGGGCTTGATGACGAGCACAACAAGATTGTCGGCGTGGGCGCGAGAGCGCATACGCCACCGGACAGGCACACTTTGGGAGCATGCCTCTTTTCCCTGGCTTAAAAGTGAAAACTATTTTGGCGCGGGGGCGGGCGTCTGACCTGGAATTTCGGTGGGAGCCGGTAGATCGTCAACTTTTGTGAAGCGTTTGACCTCGATACTTTTCCAGCCCAGCTCGTCTTCGGTGACCGTGCCAGAGGCGACCACCCATTCGCCCAGGAGACTCTGCAGCTCGCCGGTCTTGGGTCCGGTGACCAGGTAAGGTTCCTCGGCCGGAGCTTCGCCCACCACGATCTCCACGCTGAGAACTTTGCCTTTGGCATCTTCCGAGGCGGCTCTGATCCAGCCCGAAACCACAGTGTTGCTCTGCTTGGGAATCGCCCAGGCGCTGCCGCACAGGAGCAGCAAACTCACCAGCATCAGTCGCTTAACCATCAATTAGCCTCCATGTTTGAAAATTATTCATTGTGCTCCGGCCGACACCTTCGTTGCTTTTGCAGAAATTGGCAGGCTTGAGAGGTCAGTGGTCAAAATTAAGGAGGTGACCGACTCAAGTCCATTCCCGCACCTGCTCAAGTTAGTGGATGACCCGTCCGAAGTTGTACGTCTTGAGGTGCGCAAGGCACTCTTACCCATGGCCTCGGAGATCGCGGAACAGTTGAAAATCTTCCCAGCCGATGAAGCTCAATTGACCGCCCTGGAAAGTCTGCTGATGCCCTGGCGGAAGGCTCAATTGTTGGCCGCCTGGCCGCACTGGCGGGCGCTCAGTCAACCCCAGCAGCGCTTAGAGGCTTTTCATCAGATGCTGTGCGATTTTGAATATCGTTGGCGCTTCCCTGAAAATTTGGGAGCGACGTTGGATCGCCTGACGGCCAGTTTAGGTCCCGGCCCCTTCAGCCTGGAAAGCCTGCCGGGGGTATTGTTTGAACGCCTCAAAGGCAATACCGAGGACTATTACTCGCCCGACAACAGCTATCTGTGTCAGGTCGTGCATCGAGGTCTGGGCAACCCGATTAGCCTGTGCAGCATCCTGATGTTGGTCGGCAGCCGTCTGGACCTCGACTATCGCGGCTGTTCTTTTCCTGGTCACTTTTTGGCCCGATTTTCTGCGGAGGGCTCTGAGGATGTTACTTTGGTGGATTGTTTCCGCGGAGGACGTCTGCTGGACGTCAATCTGACGCCCGAGTTGAGGGGGGATTTGCCTCAAACCACGGCTCGCGAACTGGCTCGCAAGATGGCCCCCGTGGACGAGATTGCGGCTCGTGTCTTACGCAACCTGGTGGCTGCTTACGTGCGGGCCGAGCGACGCTCTCACGCCTGTGTCTTCGACTTGCTGTTGAAGGATCTGGTGGCCCGAGGGCGCGGCAGGGGGCAGTCGCTGGCCCTGCGCGAACCGCTTTTCAATCCTGGCCAGGTGGTGCGCCACAAAAAGAAGTCTTATCGAGGCGTGGTGATCGACTACGAACTCTATAGCGACGAGGAAGAACAGCCGCACCTGCCCCTTTATCGGATTCTGGTGCACGGCTCCCCTCAGGTCGCCTCGGCCGATGAATCCCAGTTGGAGCTGGACGATGGTGGGCTGGTGGCTCATCAACTGGTTGGTCTGTTTTTCTCACGCTATGAGGATGGTGTCTACGTGCGGAACACTCGTCCCTGGGAAGGGGCCTGACGCCTGAAGTGGGAAGTGCGCGCAGATGAGGATTCGTCTTGGCCTGCTTTGGGTGCTAATTTTTGGCCTGCTGCCTTGTTTGGCCCAGCCAGCAGGACCCGCTCAGATGGGTCGTGAGATCGACCAGTTGCTCCAGGAATTTCTCTATCTGGGCAACCGTCCGTTTCAAACCAAGTGGCCCAGCGGTGCCCCGAAAGAG
This sequence comes from bacterium, assembly GCA_018266105.1. Lineage (GTDB taxonomy): Bacteria > Vulcanimicrobiota > Xenobia > Xenobiales > JADMJV01 > JADMJV01. The sequence goes on from JAFEBA010000019.1 coordinate 47,785, forward strand.
AAGCTGGAAAAGGACTCAGAAGGCAACATTAACTTTACTCGTTTCTTTCCAACCGGCGGCTACGCGGTTCGCTATCAGCGCAAGCCGGGTAAAGTGATCAAGCTGGAGCGCTATTACGGAAACGGACGCACCGCCATTCTGATCAACCAGGACGAACGCATCATCGACTACACTTCCTATTGGGAGAACGGTCAGAAGAAGGCCAAATATCAAAAGAACCGGCAGACCCAGCGCATCTTTTATGATGCCCGCGATGTAAACGGCAAGCAGGTCTACCCTCCGCCGCCTCGCTGATGAGTCAATTGCCCTACGATGCCCTGCTGGTCGTGTCTTTTGGCGGTCCGGATCAGCCCGAAGACGTCATGCCCTTCTTGGAGAACGTGACTCGCGGCCGTGGAGTCCCGCGTGAGCGTTTGGAGTCGGTGGCCGAGCATTACTATCATTTTGGTGGTAAGAGTCCGATCAATGAGCAGAATCTAGCCCTGATCGATGCGCTTCGAGGGGAGCTGGCCAGGCAGGGGCTTGGGCTGCCGATCTACTTCGGGAATCGCAACTGGCACCCGATGCTGGCCGATACTGTGACCCGGATGAAGGCCGACGGTGTTCAGCGGGCCCTGGCCTTCTTCACCTCAGCCTTCAGTTGCTACTCGGGCTGCCGTCAGTATCGGGAGAATGTCGCGGCGGCTCAGCAGGTGGCTGGCGAATCGGCACCCGAAATTGATAAGCTGCGAGGTTTTTGGAATCATCCTGGCTTTCTGGAACCCATGGCGGACAGCTTGCGCTCCATTTATCAGGGATTGGAAGCCGGACGGACGGCAGTTCTCTTCACGGCTCACAGCATACCCAACTCCATGGCCGAGAATTGTCGCTATGAGCAGCAATTGAAAGAGGCCAGCGGTATCGTGGCCGATCTGGCCGGAGTCAGGGATTGGGAGCTGGTTTATCAGAGTCGTAGCGGTTCACCCCACATCCCCTGGCTGGAACCAGATGTTTGTGATCGAATCCGGGAGCTGGCGGCTGATGGGAAGGCCGAAATCGTGGTTCTGCCGATCGGCTTTATTTCTGACCATATGGAAGTGCTCTACGATCTGGACACCGAGGCGCTTGATCTGTGCGAGGAGCTGGGGGTGCGTCTGCATCGGTTGCCCACCGTAGGCACCCATCCTCAATTTGTCAGTATGATCGTGGAGCTGATTCGGGAGCGCTGCGGGCTTCAGTGCGAAAAGCGTTGCCTGGGTGTTTCGGGGCCCAATCCCGATGTCTGCCCGAGTAACTGTTGCCTCTCGGGAGCGCCCGCTCGACGCTAAGTTTACGGGTCGCGGTCGGTCTCGTATTGAGTCCCAGAGAAGTCTGTATTGCTCAAGTTGGCCCCGGATAAATTGGCTTTATCCAGGCTGGCGTCCGAGAGGTCGGCTGAGGACAGGTCGGCTCCGGTGAGCACGGCTCCGCGCAAGTCAGCCCGGGAAAGGTCAGCGTTGGTCAGATTGGCCTCGGACAGATCGGCCTGGGCCAGTTTGGCTGAGGACAGGTCGGACCCGTCCAGTTCGGTGACCGAGAGTCGGGCACGCTTCAGATCTGCTCCTGAGAGGTCAGTGCCGCTGAGGCGTGCCCCTTCGAGCACGGCTTTGTCGAGGTGGGCATCGGATAAATCACAGCCGCGCAGATCGGCACCGGTCAGGTCGGCCTCGGTCAGGCGGGCGTTGGACAGGCGTGAGCCGATCAGGCTGGCGCCGGTTAAATTGCACTTCTTGAGATTGGCCTCGGTCAGGTCGGCCCCACACAGGCGGGCCTGGGTCAGGACTGCGCCCATCAGGCGAGCGTGAGACAGATCCGCCCCGGTGAAGGTCGCGCCGTTGCACTGACAGTCGCGAAAGTCGGCTCCGCCCAGAATGGCCCCTCGGAGATCGCCCCGGGTCAGGTCAGATTCGCCAAAGTCCGCACGTGAAGCATTGGCACCGGTTAGCTCAGCCCCGGTGAGGATGCACCGCCGCAGCACGGCTCGAGTGAGGTTCGCTCCGGTCAAATCGGCCCCGGAAAGGTCGGCGCCGGAGAGGTCGGCTGAAGACAGGTCTGCTCCCGTCAGGGTGGCTCCACTCAGGTTGGAACCACTGAGGTTAGCCCGTGATAGACAGGCGCCAGGGAGTTCGGTATCGGCCAGCTGGCAACCGCGAAGATCGGCGGCGGCCAGATTAATGCCAGAAAGGTCGCATTCTTCCAGACAGACGGGCTTGTTGACCGAGAGTTTGGGGACTTGCAGGCCGGCCAGGTTGCTGCCTTTGAAGTTCTCCCCGCGGGCCAGCGCCGCCAGAACCGCCGCTTCAAGGCTTTCGCCTTCGACCGTCAGCACGACGTCAGAGCTGGTTTTGCCCAGGATATCAAAGCGCATCGCGCGCTCTTCCACCGCTTGCGCCCTGGATCCTATTCGCGCAGGAAATCCGCTCCGGCTTTGCCCAGATCGGACAGTGCCTCCTGGGCGGCTCGCACCCCGTGGTAACTGGCTTCCTCGAAGATCGAGAAGCCGGAAAGGTCGGAGTGGGCAAAATAAATTCCTTTTCCGGGCTGAGCTGCAGCCTGGCGTTGCTGGCTCCAGATGAAACCGGGCAAGGGGCGCACCATCGCATGGCCCAGGTGCATCACGTCCAGCTGGCGACAGGCTTCGCGCAGGTCTGGATGGACCGGGCTCAATTCGCTGAAGACCTGTCGGCACACCCCCTCCCAGTCAGAATCCAGCATCTGCTGGCGGGCCAGGGCTGGCTCCAGTTCCGACCAGGGGCGGTAGTAGGTCCATACGCTGGGCCCCTGCAGATGGCTCTGGGTCTGGTGGGTGGCCACCACGTAGCCCAGGCCGGGAGAATCGTAAAGAACATTGTCCCAGCTCAGACCCGCTCCCTCGCGGGTGACGCTGGGCGGAAGCCGGTCGAGCACCAGATTACAGACCGTCCAGGGAGCGTAGGTAAATTGAGGTCGAGCCTGCTCCTGGAGCAGGTAGGGACGTAGAAAGGTGGGCAGGGCGTAGATGACCTGGCGTGCCCGCCAGGTCTGGTTCTGGGTCTGCACCTCCCAAAGATCACCCTGGCGCGAGATTCGCATGACCAGTTGAGCGGTGTGAAGCCTCTGACCCAGGTCTCGCTCCAAGTGCTGAACCAGGCGGTGGTTGCCCTCAGGCCAGACAAACTGCAGATCCTTGGGTTCAAAGCCGCCTCCATCGCGGCTGGCGAAATAGTGCAGACCGGCCCAGGCCGAGGTGTTTTGCAGGGAGCAACCATAGTCGTCCCGGCAGCCGTATTCGACGTACCAAAGCAGACGGGGGGAGTTCCAGTGCTGGCGAGCCATATATTCGGCCATGCTGATTTGGTCCAGGTAGCGCAGCTCTGGACTGCTGAACGCCATGGGGATGGCGAAGGCCTTACGTCCCCGACGATCACGCCATTTCTGCCATTTTTGGATATGATCTTCGAACTGTCGGAGCTGGCGAAAGTCGTCTGAACTGGCTCCGGCTTTCGGGAAAAGGCCTTCTTCCCAGCGGCCCAGCACGTAGACACGTTCCTCGTTGGCGTGGCACAACTGACCTTCTTCAAACAGATTGCTGCCTCGAAGCAGCCCCATCTCGCGCAGCAAACGTCTCACCACCGTGGATTCACGGGTTGGCACGGGCAAGTAGTGGGCTGCCCAGGGGGCAGGCGAGGCTGGATAGCGTGCTGCTCGAGAGTTACCACCAGCATCTTCTTCCAGTTCCAGCATCACGAAGTCGTCCACTCCGGCCTGGCTCAATCGCCAGGCGGCCGTGAGCCCGGCGATGCCGCCGCCGGCAATCACCACATCCACTTTTTGAGGAGGCCGGACCGTCGCCTGGCCGGCCTGACGGAGTCGGTGTCCAAGGGCGAAATTGGCTCCTACAATCTGGCCGCTCAAGCCGGATTGGCGGGAGCTACAACTGGCCAGCCAGGGTAGGGCCAGCGCCCCCTGCAGGAAGTGCCGGCGCTTCATGAGTCAACGATGGAGCGCCAGTCCTGCTCATAGTAGCGAACCAGAACCTGGTCGAAGAGTCGGTTGATGGGCGATGGCAGAGCGGCCATGTCGGCCGGGAAGAGGAACATGTCGGGCAAGGCGGCTGCATCCAGATACTTCAGCCCGACCGGCAAGCGTCTCAGATCGGGCTCGGGCGGGCTATCCTGGGAGGCCAAAGTGAATCCCCATTCGCCAAAGCTGGGAACGTAAAGGTGATAGGGTTTGACCTGCCAGCCAGCGGCCTTGATGGTTTCCACGATGCACCAGTAAGATCGGCGCGCGAAGAGGGGAGAGGTGCACTGCACCGAGAGGGCTCCGCCCGGAGCGAGCAAGGGATGCAGGCGCTGATAGAAGGTCTTGGTGTAGAGCTTGCCCACGGCGTAGTTGGAGGGATCGGGAAAGTCCACCACAATCGCGTCAAACGAAGGCTCCTTGTTCTCGGACACCCAGACAAAGGCATCGGCGTTGAGGATTTTCAAACGCGGATCACTGAGGGAGTGGTCGTTGAGGCGGCTGAGGTAGCGGTGAGTTCGAAAGAGGGCGGTCATCTCTGGATCCAGGTCCACCAGCAGTACCTGCTGAACCGACTTGTAACGCAAAATCTCGCGAGCCGCCAGGCCGTCGCCGCCTCCCAGAATTAACACGCGCCGAGGCTCTTTCACACAGCTCAGGGGGGTATGTACCAGCGCTTCGTGATATCGGTATTCGTCACGCGAGGAAAACTGCAAATTGTTGTTCAGGTAAAGGCGTATTTCCTGATGCTTGCGTGTGACCACCAGCCGCTGGTAAGGGGTAGAGCGTGAGAGAACAATGGGGTCGGGATAAAGTCCTTCTTCGGCCCAGCGAGTGATGCGTTCCGAAGCCGCCAGTCCGCCCAACAGAAGCGCTCCCACTACGGCCATCTCCGCTCGCAGCAGGGGGATGCGCAGGCGAAATGAGGAGGCAAAGATCCAGGCGACGGCGACGTTGACCAGTCCGCAGCAAAAGGAGGTGCGGATCAGGCCCAACTGAGGAATCAAAAACAGAGGAAAGAGAACGCTGGCCAGTAGCGCCCCGAGGTAGTCCAGGGCCAGCACCTGAGAGACCAGTTCACGAAAACCGTAGTTGCGCTTCAGAATGGCCATCAACAGAGGAATCTCGACCCCCACCAGCAGGCCTACCAAAAAAACCAGCAGGTACAGCACCAGCCGGAAGCCCCCGGAGTAGCTGTAGGCCACGTGCATGGCGGCGGCCGAAAAACCACCGATCAGCGCGATCGAGTTTTGCAGGCGGGTGAAGGCCACGGCCGGCTGGCGGCGACCCACGAATTGTGCCAGATAGGAGCCCACGCCCATGGCGAAGAGGTAGTCGCCAATAATGGTCGAGAATTGCAGCACAGAATCGCCAAGCAGATAGCTGGCCAATGCTCCCGCGATCAATTCGTAGACCAGGCCGCAGGTCGCCACCAGGAATACCGAGATCAGAAGAATCCCGGAAGAACCGGGAGCTTCGTTATTTTCCGCCAATGTGATAGTAGCCGCTGGAGTAGTGAGAACGGTAGCTTCCGGGGTTATTGCGAACGCTGCGCCCGCCTTCCAGGGGGGCTTTCACGCCATCATTGGCGCCCCCGCCATTGAGGTGGACCAGCAAAAGGTTTCCCACCAGAGCCACCATGATGTAGGTATACCAATCTTTCATTCGTCGCTCCCGGGTGCATGATCGCTTTCGGACCAGCGTCTGGTTTCGAAATTGGAGGCTCGCCACAGGCTGTAGAGCGGGGGCAACAGCCCCAGCATGACCATCATCCAGAAACTTCCCCATTGGGGCAGGTCGGGCTGAATGGTGAGCATGTAAGAAAATAGTCGCCGGGGGTTAGGATTGGGCGGTCCCATGACTTCGGGTTGGTCCTGCCCTTGCACATTGGACTGTGGCTCAACTCGCAGCAGATACTCGCCGCCCTGGACTCCTGAAAGGTGCGCACCGGCTTCATTGACGGAGTCGGCCCAAGGCCCCTCGTCATCCGAGCCTCGCTCTTGATAGACCTGCACGGCGGTATCCCGGGCCTGCTGACCTTTTTCGTCGATCAGGCTGATCAGGAAGTAGCCCCAGCGTTGATCCAGGCCGTTGGCGTGGACAGAGATGTAGAGATTGTGACGCCCAGGGGGCACCGTCACGTTGGCCACTTGAACCCGGTCTGCCTGGTAGTCCAGGTAATCCCAGTTTCCGGTGAAGCACAGCTTGGGAGTGGTTGCGGCCCGAAAGAGCATGAACAGAAAGCCGGCCACAACCGCCAGCAGGTAGATCAGCCAGCGACGACTGGAGGCGGCATAATAAGGGTTGGGTTGGTTATTGGCCACCCCTCGGCTCTCGGGCGGACTGCCCTGCAGACCGAAAGCTTTCCAGACCTCGGATGCCTGCACATACTGACCCCGAGTCCAGTTGATCTCCTCCTGAGTGCTGTCGGCCGAGAGCACTTCGGGGGGGCAGACGTAGTCCACCACCTGGCTTCCCTCGCCAGCGCGCACTCGCCAGTAGAATTCGCCGGCGACATAGTCCACGCTGGCATGGGTGGATTGGAAGTGCTTGAAGGTCTTGCCTTCCAGGGCCAACTGGCTGTTGGTCGGCTGGCCAACCGGCATCCCTTGCGGATTGACCGGCACCTTGTGAAGCGGCTGCAACAGGCTCCAGTGGCCATTGGATTCGGTCAGCCACTGATAACCTCGGGTGGGTTCATAGAGCAAATACTCGCCCCATTTGTAGCGGATGCCGTCCACCACCGTGGCTTTGGCCATGAATCCGATGCAGGTGAAAGTTTTGTCCTGGCCCGGCAGTTTGCCCTTTGACCCCAGCGGAACCTTGGCGGGCACCTTGCCCATGGCTTGCTCGAATTTGAGCACATCGCGAAAGGTGGCGTCGGCGTTGAGATCGATGCCGGAGTCACAATACTGGCAGACCAGTGTTTGCGAGAGGCCGCCCGCCCTGATCTCGTGGGGGGCTCCACAGGTCGGGCATTTCAGGGTTTTGAGATTGGCGGCGCTGAGCTGAGCTCCCTGACCCTCTTCGTCGCCCAGGCGCAGGCCCTGAAACTTTAATTCTTCGAACCGGCACCAGCGGCCCTGAAAGAGCAGGGGAGAATCGTCCGAATAGTCCAGCGTGCCGGCTACGCCGGTGGTGGTGGATAGATCGGCGAAGACGGCTTCGTAGGAGGTGTCCATCACGAAGGGGAGCTCGCCCTCAAAGGTCAGGGCCGTTCCTCTGGAGACAGACGTGACCACCGCCCGTTGTTTGTCCAGGCCCAGCATCTGGCCCAGCTGAATCTGGCTCGAGCCGGGCGCGCCCTCCGCCGGCCGAACGAACGAGACAAAATACTCCCCCAGGTGCTCGCCCAGCCAACCGCCGGCGCCATTGCTGAAGACGGCAAACCATTCGTTCCAGACTGCGTCGGGCCGGTCCGGTTTGCCCAGAATCATCTGGATCCGGCCCACGACCTCAAAGCTCTTGCCATCAAAAGTGCCCTGGGTGCCCAGCTTGATCAGCGAAGCGTCAGACTGCAGGGCAGCCACTTTGCCGACCGCTTCAAACTGCATGTTTTTACGCGCCACCAAGGTCTGGCAGGCTGAACATACCACGTAAGCCGAGAGCTCGGACTTATAGTTCAGAGTATTGCCGCAGGATGGGCACTGGGACTGCATTGCCGGCAGGATTTGCCCCGAACGGCTTCAGCTCCTTCACCTTCCGAACAGGCCGGGATTCTGCTTGCGTTTCCAGATATAGCCGTCCAGAACGTAGTGAGTGATCTGCGGGGTCGCCAGCAGCGGCACCAGCCAGGTGTGCCAGTTTTCCAGGCTCCAGGCCATTCCAAAGAGCCAGGAACGTTCGTGCCAGACCGACCGATCCCAGAGCAATTCCTCACCGTAAGCCAGGGCCCAGAGGCTGACCAGGAAGGCCCACCAGGGGGTGCGGCGGGTCTGATTTCGGCTGTAAATGAGTGCCATGTAGGGAATGCCGTGGATGAGCACGTTGGTTACGGTGAAGGCATAGTCAGAGTTGAGCCAGACGATGCCGACATACCAGCAGAACCAGGTCGTGAACACAACCATGTCCTTGCCCGGTGAGGGCCTGCCCCGACCCAGGTATGAGGCCGCGGCCCGCGCCCCATAAATCAGGAGCGCAGCCCAGTAGAGTGGGGCCAGTCCGTCGGCCAGCGCGCTGGGCAGGGCGGTGAAGTCTCCAGCCAGGAACCACCAGAATTTCCGCGGTAAGTGAGCGTGCCAGTAGGCCAGTGGGTAGAGGGTGCACAGGTAGATGGTGAGGGTGTCCAGGACCCGGTGCCAGCCCCCCGGATCATTGTTCTTTGAACGGTACAGGGCGACCCAGCCATACTGTTGGCGCACAAAATGCCAGACGGCCAGATAGGCCAATCCACGCCAGAATAAGGCCCCACCCGCCCACCAGTAGAACAGACTGCCTCCCAGCCAGGCCAGCACGGGCGTGCCGAAATAGAGCAAGGGCCGCTGGCGCAATTGCTGGCTGTCAAAGTAGGTGCGAAAGCAGGTTGACCAGACATGGGCTACGTCCACCAGCAATACCGCCACCACCCAGGTCCACTCGGGAGAGGATCCGTACAGATAGCCCGCGTGAGCCCCCCACAGCAACGCCAGCACCGAAAGCAGGGCGCTACCCAGAAAGACGGCCACATCTCCGCCCGGCGAAAACAAATACCAGCTCACCGCAGCCGATTTTCGCCGGCCAAAGGCAGAGCCCCGCTCACGTTTGGTTCATTGTCTTTTATTCGCAAAAGAAGACTTGACCGACGAGCTTGCGAAATTGATAAGACTTTATGGCCAACTCATCCGGAAGCTTTAATGTCGGGGGCACGCCTCTGGACCGGGCCCAATTTAATCCTCAGGTCATGCGCCAGCTGACCACGGCTGCGGGGGCGGTGCCCCTGGATGGGAACAATGCCAAAAGCTGGAGTCAGCTGGCCGACACCATCGAGCATCAGGACGAAGTCACCAAAGAGGACTTTGATTCATTTCGTACGTTGGCCAAGGAGGTTCGGGAAGAGCGCCGGGATATGCGCAAGCGCGCCCCCGGCGGATACCGCGACCCGAAGGTGGCTGCCGCTCTCGTCCCACTGAATGTTTTTGAGACTAAAATGAGCAAGCTGACCGAGGCTCAGCGATTGATCGGCGCCAAAGTGGCGGTGGGTTCCGCAGCCGGTGCCGGCTTTGGCGCCGCCAACGTGGTCACGGCTTACCATGCCTATGCCAACCTGCCTAAGGGCCACCTCAAGGAGCTGGTCAAGGCGATGGAATCGGAGCCGGGTCAGCTGACCTTTCCTGGCAATAGAGTCGAGCAAGTCCATCAGGAAAAGCTTTGGCACTCCATGAACACTCTGTTGGACGAGGGCACGGCCACGGCCCAGGCCGGCAAACCGGTGGAGGTGAATGCCCAGTACTATGAGCTGACCAGCCAACAGATCTTGGGCAAGCTGGCCCAGAACGCGGCCGCCGGCAATAAGGTCAGGGTCAATGTTGATCCGGGCCATCTGCTGCCCTACAAGGGCACCACTCTGGATGCAGATGATCTACCGGACAAGTTGCGCGGCTTATTGCAGCTGGCCGATTCCCCCGGGGATGTGGCCATCTCCATGTATCCAGTCAACAAGAATCTGGGCAGCGGCACCGACCTGATGCATCGCAAGGGTCTGCGGGTTGGCGACAAGTTCTTGCTCTCAGGGATGAATGCCAACAGTGGTTCCGGGGAGAACGTGGATGCGGGCTATATCATCGAAGGCCCGGCCGCTCGCAAGCTGGTGCAGAATTTTTCGCGCGACGTGCAGAATAGCAAAGACGCTTCGCTGGAAGACCTCTACGGCGACAAGGGGATCAATGGCCTGGTGGAGCGGGATGTACGCATGGGCCGCCGCGGCTTAATGAGCCTGGTGGATGCCCTGGACGGACCTTCGCCGCCCGGCTCGGATCTGGCCCGACCTCAGACCTATGCCCAACTGCAGGGGCATTTCAAAGAGCACGGATTTGATCTGGACAAGTTTATCGATCTCCCCGCCGACGAAAAGGGTCCACATCTGGATAATGCCGTGGCCGATAACAAGCCGCTGCCGCTTTCCGATTACGGCAAACGGCGTCTGGCTGACCTGATTAAACTGGTGCACAAAGAAGTGCACAGTCCTGAGAATCAAAAGCGCCTGGACGATATCAAGCCCCCCGCCGACGCCGCCAAGGGGACTTCGGTGGTCTCTCTGGCCGACACTCCAACCGAGCGCGAGCAGCTCTTGCTTCAGTCGATCAACGAGGCCGAAAAGTTCATTTATGTTCCAGCCTTTGTCATGACCCGACCGGTGGCGGCCGCCCTGGCGGCCAAAGCTAAAGATATGGAAGCGTCCGGGAAAAAGATCGATATTCGCGTGCTGGCTGATCCGGGCATCTATCCAGACGGAGGAACTCCCAACTCCTGGGGGGTTAAGTTCCTGGAGGACAACAATATCCCCGTGCGCTGGGCTGCCTTACCCCGTACCGGCGGCCATGACCGCAAGGTGCACGCCAAGGAGTTGCTGACCGATAAGACCGATTTTGTGGGCAGCACCAATTTCTCCAATAAAGGCTTGCGCGAGAATCACGAACACAGCGGCGCCATTCATTTCAATCCCGACGATCCGCTGTCGGTGCGCCAGCAACAGCAGGCCAAGAACGCCTTCGAGGAGCTTTGGGACAATTTCAGCGTACCGACCAATACGTTGCAGACGGCCCAAAAGCTGAAGCAAAACTACCAGGGCGCGGACAAGGAGTTTCAGATCGAGGACGCCCGTGGTGGCGTCATTCGCAGAGAGATCCGGGGCATTGAAAACTACGAGAAGGAAAGCGGCGCCTGGGTTGGCCAGCAGATCGGCGCGCTCAAGCTCGACGGCAAAGTCCAGGAATTGATCGCCCAGGGTTGGGATGACGGAAATGCTAAGCTCAAGGCTGTGCGGGAGGCCATGGGCCCCGATCAGTTCTTGCAGGGACTGCATGCTCTGCCTGGCTATCAAGCTCTGCATTGACCGGTTGTTAACAAAATGGCAATAATTCGGCGCGGAATTTGCAACATACTCTCAGAACATGGCTCAGAGTAGATCTGGAGGCGCTGAATGAATCCTAATTCTAGCTTTAATGTCGGTGGTACACCGCTGGACCGCAACAAGTACAATGCGGACCGATTCGCCAAGCTCGCCGATATTGCGGCCAGGGTGCCGGTCGAAGGTAACAAGTCGGCCGATGAATGGCACGAAGTTGCTGACCGCATCAAAAAGAACGACAACGTCTCCAAGGAAGACCTGGCAGCCTTTCAAGAGTTGAACAAAGCCGCCAAGCCCGAGATGACGCGGATTCGTAAGGAGCTGGCGGCAACCGGTTTCAAGGACGAAAAGCTCAAGGCTCAGATGGTGCCGTTCAACCTCTTCATGGGTCCTTTCGGACGCCTGACTGAGTCGCTGCGCCTGGCCAACGCAAGAGTGGCGGTGGAAGCTCTGGCCGGTGCTTCCTTCGGCCCGCTGAGCGTGGTTGCGGCCTATCACGCCTATGCCAACCTGGCTCAGGCTCCGCTTCAGGACCTGGTGAGTGGCATCCAGAAAGTTGAGGCCGGCAAGGCCGAGAACTACTACCCCGGCAATGCCGTTCAGGAATTTCACCACGAACAGGTCTGGCAGAAGATGAATCAGATGCTGGATGCCGGTTTGGAGTCGGCCAAGGCCGGTAAACCGGTCGAGATCAATGCCCAGTATTATGAGCTGACCAGTCCCGATTTCGTGAGTAAGCTGGCCCAGAACGCGGCGGCCGGCAACAAGGTTCGCATCAATGTCGACCCCGGTCGTCTGGTGGCCTACAAGGGGAACACCATCGAAATGGATGACTACCCCGACAAGATGCGTACGATCTTGCAGTTCTCACAGGCCAAGGGTGACATCGGCATCTCCACCTATCCCGTGACCAAGATTCTGGGGGACCCCAACGATCTGATGCATCGCAAGGGTCTGCGGGTGGGAGACGAGTTCTTTCTCTCTGGAATGAACGCCAACTCGGGTTCCGGCGAAAACATTGACGCCGGTTACTCCATTCAGGGACCTGCCGCTCGTCAGCTGGTGCACAACTTCGCCCGGGACGTCAAAGACAGCCAGGGTCACACCGATGAGGATGTCTATGGCGAAAAAGCCATCTCCACTTTCAAGGAGAAGACGGTGCTCTTTGGGGCACGCGGCATCGTATCGCTGATTGACGCCCTGTCCGGCCCCTCGCCGGCGGGGACCCCCCTGGAGAAGTTCAAGGACTTCAAATCACTGAACGAATGGGCCAAAGACAAGGGCTTCGACCTCCGCCAGATGTTCGATTGCCCGGCTGCTCAACTGGATCCCCTGGTGACGGCCGCCCTGACGGGTGGGCCGCCCGTGCCCGTCACGGATTTCACCAAGGATAAGATTCTGGAGCTTTCCCAGAAGGCGATGAACGTCACTCGTACGCCAGAGAATGTCAGTCGGCTGAATGACATTTCTCTACCCAAGGGTGACCCTCAGGGCAACACTGTGGTCTCATTGGCCGACCAGCCCACCGAGCGCGAAACCGAGTTGATCATGGCCATCCAGAAGGCGGAGAAGTTCATTTTTGTGCCAGCCTTCGTCATGACCAAGCCGATCGCGGCCGCCCTGGTGGCCAAGAACAACGAGATGAAGGAAGCCGGTAAGGAGTTTGATGTGCGCGTCATCGCCGACCCCGGCATCTATCCGGACGGCGGCACTCCCAACGAAGACGGCGTGCGGATGCTGGAAGACGGCGGGGTTCCAGTGCGCTGGGCCCTGTTGCCCCGCTGCGGAGAGCACGATCGAAAGATTCACGCCAAGGAACTGCTGACCGACAAGTCCGAGTTCTTCGGCAGCACCAATTTCTCCAAGAAGGGTCTGCGCGAGAACTGGGAGCACAGCGGCGTCGTGCACTTCGATGACGGAGACGCTCACGCCCAGGAAGAGCTTAAGGGCGCCCGGGCTCACTTCGAAGACCTTTGGGAGCATTTCAGCTATGAGTGTAACTCGCTCAAGCTGGCCGGGCTCTGGAAGAAGAATTACACCGGGCCCGACAAGCTTGAGCAGATTGAGGATGCCCGCTTTGGCGCCATTCGCAAGGTGCTGAAAGGTGTCGAGAAATACGAAGAAGAGACCGGTAGCTGGATGCTGCAGCAGATGCAGAAGCCTGAAATTCAGACCCTGATGCACCAGATGATTGCTACCGGCATCGATGAGATGAGCGCTGCTCACCTGGCTGTGCGCAAGAACATGGGCGATGAAGCTTATTTTGGAGCCCTGCAGGGTCTGCCCAGCTATGGCGAGCTCAAGCGTCTGGCCCCTCGCAGCTAAGCGGCTCTCAGCTCGACACGGACAAAAAAAAGGGGTTGAACCTTCAGGTTCAGCCCCTTTTCGCTTCTGGACCTTTGTTTACTTGGTCTTGTTTTTGTCGGCTTCTTCTTTGGCCGCTTCCTGTTTGGCTTTTTCGATATTCTTGATCAGATTGGGGTATTCCGTCGGATTCTCTTTGAGGTTCTGTCGGGCGTGCACCACACCACCGATGAGTGCGCCGACCGGGGCGGCCGAAACGATGCCGGCCGCAGCGCCAGCCAGTCCGCCGTGGACACCGGCCAGAGCGCCCAGCACGGCTCCTCCGTAATGTCCTAGCAGTCCGCCGGCCAGGCCGCCGACGATGACGCCACCGAGGCCATAGAACAGGGCGCGGACATCCTGTGGACCTTTGGAAATTCCCAGATAGCCCAGACCCGCGGCGCCTCCGACCACGCCCACGGTTCCAAGCGTGTAGCCGGCAGTCGCTCCGACCACTCCACCTACCACGCCGCCCATCGCGCCCAGGCCCGCGGCCAGGCCGCCCAGGGCCACTGCGCCGAGCGCGATGCCGGCCCGGCTGGACTTCAGGAGCTTGCCGAATTCTTTCATGGTGGCCTCGTTCTCGGCCTTGTCGTTCTTGGGTGCGGGAGCCGGGGTTGGAGCTGGAGCGGGTGCCGGGCTCGCGGTCTGGTTGGTGGGAGCTGCCGGGGTTTGAGGGGGGGCTACGGGCGGCTTAGGAGCATTGGGCTGTTCAGGCACCATTTCGACGTGGACGGCGATGCCGGCCTTGGAGTGTTCTGAGAGCGTCTGCTGAAACTGCGCGCTGTTCAACTGGGAAGGGGTGACCTGGAGCTTGACCTCGCGGCTCCCGGCCTGAAAACCGTCGATGTCCGGGGTGACCGGGGATCCGGCGGGCTTTTTCAGGCCTGCAATATGTTGAAATGACGGGGCGCTCGCAATTTTCATAACTTCCACCTGGCTCTGTTTGTTTGGTATGCCCCCAGAGTAGTGAGGGCGCCGGAAAAAGTACTGAAACCAGGTTGTGAACGGTTTGTGGTGAGATCTGTGGAAACTGTTTACATTGGCAATATTTCGTCAAACTGTGGATGGTTGTTCCCGGCTGGCACCCGTGTTTCTATAGGGGTGAGCAAAACGGTTCGCCAGCCGGCGAACCGCATCGTAGAAGGGTTTCCCGACTGCGATATTGCGGGTGTCGCAAGACACCAGACCCCTCCGAACCTGCATTTAATTCTGATCGCCCGATGTTCTATCGGGCGTTTTTTTTTGCCCCAAGTGGCCTCAAGTTGGCGCAGGTTGAAATAAAACTGAGCAGTTCTCGACCGGCTCTTGCATAATTGAAAAACAACGAAAGAGACCGGTCTACCATGAAAAAAGCATCGCTGATCTTGCTTGCTATCCTGGCCTGGGGGTGCTCCTCGCCGCCGCCTCCGGCCACGCCCCAGACGTTCAGCACCTATAACACGCAGGCCAACCACGAAAAACAGATCAGTCTGGAGGGCTACCTGAGATTTCCCGCTGCAGCCCTGGTGAGTGATACCATGATTTTGGATCTGGCCGAGAGTCTGGAGCCCAAGGCCAAGGTTGCCTCGGTCAGTACCAAGGTCGGCTCGTCCGCGAATCAGGTGGAAAAGCCGCCTAAGGACTATACTGACAAAGATCTCAAGGTTCACGCCAACGACGGTAGTCTGGTTGAGCTCAATCAGAAGGTGCGCGTTTCCGGCAAACTCATCTACTCCGCATCCGGTGGCTCGATTCTTTTTGCCCCCGTCGACATTCAGAAGATCTGAGTCTGGTCGCAGTCAGGAAGATTTTCAGACAACGAACAAGGGTTCGCGGCTCCAGCGAGAATAGGCTGAGCGGCATCCGATCTCGTCCTCGCTTTTACCGGCGAGGCTTTTTTCTTTCTGGCCACGACACGCTTTTGTTTAGCAAGGATGGCTTGGATCAGCCGGCTTTCAGTTGAGAAAGTTGCTGAGCCACACGCTGGGCCATTTCGGTCTGACCCAGGTCGGTGTAGATCTTCTGTAGCAACTGGAACCCGCGAGCGCTCTGACGCAGCTGGAGAGACCTTTGCGTATGCACCATGGCCAGTGCGTGTTGGCTGGTCTGTGAGTAGGCCCAACCCAGATTCAGCACGTGATCGGGGTGGTCCGGGTGTTGGACCGCCAGATGACGGAAGAGACTTTGCAGTCCCTGGTGATCTCCAGCCAGGGCTTGAGCGGCTTCCTGGAAACGCGAAGGGTCTTCCCGCAGGGGACTCACCCAGTTCATCCAGCCAGGGGCCGAAGGACCGCTGAAGCTGCCCAGGTCAGGCAGGCTGGGCGGCTGAGAGGGGAAGCGCTGAGTCACGGCCGCCGCCCACTGGGCCCGGTCACCAAGTAGTTGCTGGGACCAGGCCGCGACCTGACCGGCTTCCGCACCCCGTCCCTGCTTTTCCAGTTGAGCACACCAGTCGCTCAGGACGGAGTTCAGGCTGGTGGCGATATTCTGATGGGAGGGGTCGCGTTGGTAAAGGTCGGTCAGAAGGATCGCCAGACTGCGGTAGTTGCCGGCCTGGGTGAAGCGGTCGGTCAGATTGGGCAGGATGGCTTCCAGTTGAGGTTCCAGGGCCTGGGTGTGGCCAGGCAGGCCCACCACGCTGCGCCAATCGAAACCGCCACGGTTGGGCGCGGCGGCAGCCGGGGCCGGGGCTGGGGCGACAGGAGCGGGTTGGCTGGCCACCGGCACGGGTTCCACTGGAGCGGGAGCCGGTTCGACCGGAGCAGACGCTACCGGCTCCGGGGCGACCGGTTCGGGCGCAGCTGCCACGGGAGGAGGAGCCGGCGTGGGAGCGGGCTCCTGGGAGGAGACCTCGGCAACCGCCGGTGGGGCGGCCGGATCCGGGACAGCTACGGGCAGTGTCTGATCTTCGGGGGCGGAAGCGGGCGGCTCCAGTGCCGAAGGTGGCATCAGCACGGGCTCGTCGGAGGGTGGGAAATCAGGCTGGACGACATCATCCAGTCCCACCATCAGATCATCGTCAAGGAACGAGAGCAGCTCGTCATCATTGCTCTCCGGCAGTGGCTCAAGAGTGGCCACGGCAGGGCTGTGAGGCAGCGGCTCGACTGCGGTCGCAACGGCTGCCGGAGTGGGAGAAGCGGCGGGCACTGGTTCGGGAGCAGGTGGAGCCGCCACTTCGCTGGTGTTCCCCATAAAGCGTTCAAGCATTTCGAAGGCCTCGGTGCAGTAGGGGTCGCTTTCCAGCAGGCGCTCCAAACGAGAGACGGCTTCGCTGGTGTCACCTTCGTCGAAGAGCCGCTGGGCCTCCATGGTGGCTGCCCTTGAAGCAGCGGCACGCACCTCGTAATTGTCGGGAAACTGCATCAGGGCCAGTTCGAAAATGCCATTGAGCCAGTCGCTATCATAACGCGGATCACAGGCCTCGAAGCAACGCGCCAGCCAGGACTCGACACCAGATTCATCGAGCTGATCCAGCTCATTCTCTAGGCTCATACGGATATCTGCTGTCATAGAACCTGAACCTCGCTAAACTATTCCCCGGTAGAACAAAAGCAGGTTCCAAGGTCAGGGCCTCATCCCCTGCTAGAGGTCAGTCGGTTGTGCGCAGTCCGATGGCGCTCAGCAGACGGCCGGTTTGGCCGTTCTCCCGGCGCCAGGAGAAGAAAAGATCGGGTCGGCAGCAGGTGCAGAGCGGACAGCTGCGGATTTGCTCGGCTTTCACGCCGGCCTGCTCCAGCCAGATGCGATTGGCCTGATGTAAATCTATATGCCACTTGGGGCCACGTGATTCGATCCAGCTTTGCTGGCCGTAGTAGGCGTGAAACTCCTCCGCCACCTCGGGGCCCACTTCAAAGCAGCAGGCCGCGATAGCGGGACCGAGAGCCACCCGAATATTTTCCGGGCGAGCGCCGAGCTGGCTGACCATGGCCTCCACTGTGCGCGCGGCGATGCCGTTGACGGTTCCGCGCCAGCCCGCGTGGGCCAATCCTACCGCTCCGGCCTGGGCGTCATGAAAGAAGATGGGTACACAATCGGCCGTGGTCAAGGACAGGCTGACCTCAGGATGATTGCTGATGCAGGCATCGGCCTCATGGGGTTTTTGCATATCTTGCTGGCTGCGCACGTGGGCCACCACGGTGCCGTGAGTCATGTTCAGGTTCTGCACGATGGGGATGCCCAGCATGCGGCTGAAGATCTGACGATTTTCCTCCACCAGGGTGAGATCGTCGCCGCTCATCAAGCCCAGGTTGAGAGACTCGTAGGGCCCGCTGGAGACTCCGCCCTGGCGAGTGCTGGTCGCGTGAGGCACCAATCCGAGATGAGGGAAGGTTACGATCAGGCCGTTTCCACGGCGCTCGAGTTCGTATTCCAGCAGCTTCACTGGGCAATGGTTTCCTTGAATCTTTGTTGGCGAGCTCTTTCACTGTCCTTGAGCAGACGCTCTTTGGGCCAGGAACTGGCGATATGGCTCCAGGGGAGCAGTTCGTCCGGCTCACGCTGGCGGTAAAGTTCGTTTTCCAACGAGATCCCCTCTTCCGCCAGCGCCTTAAGCCAATTTTTGTAGCCGGGTTTCTTATATACTTTTAGGAGAACCCGGCCCAGGCGGCGGTCAGCGCGAGCCTGCAGGCCCTCCAGGATAGCCGTTTTGGGCACTTCGGCGTTGACTTTGACCCCGCCCACTCGAGCCAGTTGGGAACTGACCCGACGCATTCGGTCTTCGGCTAGCTTGAGAGTGGCCATCGGATTCCATTGATAGGGGGTCAGCGGCTTGGGCACAAAGAGCCCCAGCCCCAGCGTGATCCTCCCCCCGCCCTGACCACGCGAGACCTGAAGCTTGCGGGTGGCCTCCACCAGTTTGACCAGAGCGTCCATGTCTTCATCCAGTTCGTTGGGAAGGCCGACCATGGAATACATCTTGAGATTCTTGATGCCTTTGTCGAAGGCCCGGCCGGCGGCTTCAAAATACTGTTCATCGCTGAATCGTTTATTGATCGACTTGCGCAGAGTCTCCGAGCCGGTCTCAGGGGCCAGGGTCATGCTTTTGGACCCACTTCGCACCAGAGTCTCCAGGATGGAGTCGGGTAACTGATCGGCGCGCAGGGACGAGAATGAGACCCCCAGCCCCTCTCGCATGAGGCCTTCGCAAAGCTGATCTATTTGTGGGTGGTTGCCGACCGTGGCCGAGATCAGCCCAACCCGCGGTTTATATTGCTTGACTGTTTGCAGGTCTTCCCAGATACGCTCCAGGGGCTTCCAGCGGACCTTCGGGTAGGAGAACCCCACCGTGCAAAAGCGGCAAACGTAAGGACAGCCGCGGGACACCTCCATCAGAAAGGTGTGGCTGAATTCGGTGTCCTCGGTCAGCAACCAGGAGGAGCTGTTGATGGATTCAAACTGGTCGCGCGAAATATAGTTTTTGGCGATGCTGGCCGGGGCACCGTCACGGGGCTGCAGGGCCACCAGGCGGGGGCCTTCATAAATCGGCTCATACAAAGATGGCACATAGAGGCCGGGCACATCCGCCAGCGCTCTTCGTTGCTCGGCTCTCGAGAGGGGACGCACGCTTCGGAGAGCTTCAACCAGGTCTTCTACCAGTCCCTCGGCCTCGCCCACGCTGAAGAGGTCGACGAAGTCGGCCAGTGGTTCTGGATTGAGCAGAGTGATGGCCCCGCCGACCAGTACCAGCGGGAATTCCGATCCCCGGTCTTTCGCCAGCAAGGGCAGGCCGGCCAGGTCCAGGATGCGCAAAACGTTGGTGTAGTCGTTTTCGTAGGCGCAGGTGAGAGCGATCAGGTCAAATGACTCCAGCGGTTGCTGGCTTTCAAGGCTAAAGAGGTGGCGTCCGTGGCGTTCGTATTCTTCGATTTCGTCCGCATCAGGCAAGAAGAAGCGCTCGCAGCTCACGCCCGGGGTTTGATTCAGAATGCCATACACGACCTGCAGCCCCAGGTTGGACATCCCCACGTGATAGGTGTTGGGGTATCCCAGGGCAACACGCAAATCGCCCCCGTGCGGAGGCCGCAGGAGGGCGATTTCGTTGGCCAGGCGTTGCTCGGCCTTGGCGATCAGCTTCCAGGACATTCTGACAATGAAAGCAGATCTGAAGGCTCAGGACAACTAGCTGTTCGACTAACCTTTGGTTTTTACGAATCCCAGAATCTTGGTGCTGCCGACTTCGTAGCTGTTGCGCTTGACCGAATCGCTGCTGTTGCCTTCGATGGTGGTGATTTTACCGCCCTCGACCTTTTCCACGATTCCAATGTGGTCACTGGTTCCATCGCCTTCCCAGTCAAAGAGAATGGCGTCTCCAGGTTTGGGGGTTGAGCCCCGCTCCATCCAGATACCCTTCTGTTTTGCCCAGTTGACGATTTCCGGGCAGTAGTTGGGGTTTTTTAGTCCACTGGTGTCCAGGATGCCGGCATCCTTGAGAATATTGATGGCAAAAGCAGCGCACCAGGGAGTGGTGGAGGAATTGATGCCGCTTTCCTCGGTCACTTTGTTGATGGCGGCTGTGTTTTCGTGTTCATTCAAGCCCAGCATCGAGCGCGCTCGGTTCAGAGCTCCTTCGGCTCCTGGGCCTGGAGGGCCGGAGTTGGCGCTGCCGTCGGCCAGGCTTCCGCCGCTTCCGTTGCTACCACTGGAACCACCGCCTCCGCTCAGGGCCGAGCCGCCCAGGTCGCTTCCTCCACTGCTGAGAGCGGATTGCATTTTGTCGCCCTGGGCCTGCATGAGGTTGAGCAGCAGGCCAATCATGCTGGTCAGCATCTGGTTCTGCATTTCCAGCATTTGGAACATGGGGTCCTGAGCCGTCGCTCCGGCGATTCCCATGACAGGGTTCAGGTTGAGTCGGCCGAGGGCCGCGCCCGCTCCGAATTGAGGAAGGGCCAGTGGGCTGGCTCCGATTGTGTTGCCTTGGAGAGCTGTTAAGGGGGCAAAGTTCGCCAATTTGATCCTCCTGCGCAGTAGAGCCTCTTTGGGGCTCTTACTACGAACCTAGCTTGCCTGGCAAGAGTCGGCAGCGGGCTGGAGGTTAATTGTTTGTTGAACATGTAAAAAGGGCCCTCGATTTTGTGAACCGAGGGCCCTTTTTGGAGTTTCAGGCTGCTTTGCGGCCCTGTCCGGGGTGGGAAGCGTTGTAGTCTTCTTTGATTTGTGCCAGTTCCTTGGAGTATTCGGCCATGGTCTCGTGGGCCGGGGGAATGCTTTCCTCGAAGGTGGCGTTGGGGCCGTCTGACTCCAGCGGCCCATATTGAAGGTCATGCACGATGTCCACCTTGATCTTGGTGTTCTCGTCCCACATCGCGTGGATCCATTCCTGCGGCTTCATCGGATGCTTGGCCATGGACGGGTCCATGACGAAAGGCTCGACCTGCTTGGACTCACCATCCACGGCGAACACGACTGGAGCCACGTGATACCACCACTTGGCCTGCATATACTTGTTTTCGGCCGTGAGTTTTCCGGGACCGTAGGCGTCTTCCACCATACAGAAAATCTTGGCGTTGTTGATGCCGTCTTTGGACATTTCTTCGCTCATCAGGTGGGCGCGAGCATAGCAGCCGTCGATGATATACTCGAAGGGGATATCTTCGCGGGCGGCCAGCTTGTCGAATTCTTTTTGCAGCTGAGACTGGGTGGGAATCATCCCTTGCAGCTTGGAGCAGTCGTGGGTGTACTGCATACGCGCAAACTGAGCTCCCAGGTTGTCGATCAACTTCTGCTGGGCGCCGGTCTGGTCCACGTCCTGGTTGCTGATCGGCTCGCTGTAGTTGGTTTTGGGGGCCTGGGGCAGGCGCACCGCCGACATCAATTTGGCCTTGTTGGTCTCAAAATCCGCGTGCGGTCGGGTGCTAAAGCTCTCGCTGGGAGCGGCCGCGACTTCTTCTTTTTGAGCGGCTGCGGGTTTGCTGGTCGGTTTGCTGATTTGACTGAGAATTGTGCCTGCGTCGATCTTCATGCTGTGTGTAGAACCCCCATAGTGGTCTTTTTCTAAAGAACACTCTAGACCAGGGCCCAGGCCGAAAAAGCAACCAGGTTGTCAACAAACCGTCAAAGCCGACCAGGATCCCTGGACCTGCATTACAAAAAGCCGAGGATGTATCCATGGGCTCTGCATTGCGAAAATCCAGAGGGCGGCCGGCGCGAGTTCGCTCTCGACCAACCTCGTTTCACGGTTGGCCGAGGGGCCACAGGTGACGAGGGAGTGGCCCATCTTTGTCTCTCCGGCGACAGTCTGGTCTCGCGTCAGCATTTTGAGGTCATCCCGGCTGGTTCGGGAGCCGTCATTCGGCGCCTGGCCAGCGGGCGCAATCCTATCTTCTACCAGGGCCAGGAGTGTGATGAGTTCACCCTGCCGCCGGGGGAGAGTTTTGTGGTGGGCCAGACCCGCTGCACCCTGGCTCGCAGTGAAGCATCGCTGGCCACGGTACTGAACGAATTCACTTTGATGGGTCCTGGGCGCGAGCAGGCCCGTCAGCGCAGCAGTTACGAGTGCTTCCAGGCTCTCATGCGTATGCTGCCGGAGTTGCGCCGGGCGGCCGACATCGAGACGGTTTGGAGTACCGCGCTGGGTGTTTTGCGCACTCTGCTACCCGAGGCGTCGTGCGTCATGGTTTTGGACGGAGATCGGGTCGTAGATACTTTGCCGGCCGGCAAGTCGGCTCAGGCCAGCCGGCGGCTGGTGGCTCGGGCCCACCAGGAGAAATGCACGGTGACTCACTGCTGGGACGAAAACACGGCGGGAGAGGCAACCGTGCTTGAGCAGGTGAGCTGGGCCGTGGCTTCGCCCGTCGAGAATCACACCTTCTACGCCATGGGTAGCGCCAGCCCTCAGGATCTGGAAGGCAAAGCCGTGCTTATCGACGTGGTGGCCGAGACGGTGGCCCATTACCTGGCTCTGCAGCAGTTTCAGCGCTTGCAGTCCCAGGTGGGGCAATTCTTCTCGCCCGTCTTGAGACGCATTCTGAGTGAGCAAGATTTTCGCGAAGTGCTCAAGCCCAAGCGGGCTGAAGTCACAGTGCTGTTCTTTGACTTGCGAGGCTTTTCGATGGCGACCGAAACGGCCGAAGACTCGCTCGATCACTTTTTGCAGCACCATGAGATTCTCACCAATGTCATGACCGAGATCACCGAGTGTATCTTCGCCCGGGAAGGGGTGGTCATCGACTACCAGGGCGACGCGATCCTGGCTTGCTGGGGCGCCCCCAATGCCCGCGCCGATCACGCGCTCCAGGCGGTGGAAGCGGCCAGGGCCATCCTGGCCCGCGTCTACGCCATGGACCTGCCCTTCAAATCCCAAAAGGGCGGGCGTAACTTACGTTGCGGGCTGGGCCTGGGTTCCGGAGACGTGATCGCGGGCCAGATCGGCGCTCGCGACCAGACCAAGTTCGGCATTATGGGTAAGGTGGTGAACCACGCTTCTCGTTTGGAAGGATTGACCAAGCAGTTGGGTGTGCCCATGCTGATCAATGCAGAACTTTATCAACAGCTCCCGTCCGATCAGGTCCTGTGTCGCTGTGTGGGGAAGATTCGTCCGGCCGGGGTGCGCGAGGCCAGCCAGATTTATGAGGTGGTGGTTCCGGTTGAGCACGGTGGCTCTGGCCTGTCTACCCAGGAAACCGAAGCTTATGCGCAGGCCTACCGCGCCTATTGCGAGGGCGACTGGCGCGGCGGCCTGCAGCGTTTGCGTCAGGTCCCACTGGAGGATCCCATCGGCAGTTTCTTGATGCGGGAGATTCTCAATCGTCAGGACGACGATCTCCCCCGCAACTGGGACGGCGTGCTAGAGTTCCGCTCCAAATAGCCGAGTGGAGCGGCTCGGCCGCGACCGAGTGCTGAGGTGGGCCATTTAGGCTCAGCGCGAGGACGTATTCAGGAGCACAAAGGCGGACCCGGTGCCTGAAGCAACCAGATCGGGACGGCCGTCGGCATTGAAATCACCGTTGGCCAGCGCGGCCAGGCGGATGCCCAGGGCATAGGTTATCTGGCCGGACAGGCTGCCGGCACCGTCACCCAGGAAAAAATCGAGCTCACCGTTGCCGGTGGTGTTGGCTCCCACTCGGCTCACGCTGACCGCGTCCATGAAACCGTCCAGGTTGAAGTCGCCCAACGTCAGCAATTGCTGGTCGGGCGAAGCCTCGCGCATGCTGTTGGGGAAGAAGCCGCTGGTGCCGTTGAGAAAGAGTTCCACAAAGCCATCGCTGTTGGTGGTCACTCCCGAGGCCATGATGTCCCGTCGACCATCGCCGTTGAAGTCGGCGCAGGCCACACCGCGCGCGCTGGTGCCAGATGGCAGAGACAGGCCGGCGGCTGTTACGTCTGCGCTGCCAAAGAGACTGGCGCGAGTGGCGCCTCGATTGTACCAGGCCGCCAGCGTGGAGACTCCGTTGCCGAAGACCAGGTCCTGACGCCCGTCGTTGTCCAGGTCGGCGTTGATCATGGCTTGCGGGTTCTGAACCGCGCCATTGCTCTGAGCATAGTCGACCAGAACATATTGGCTTGGGTCGTTGCCTCCATTGCCAAAGAGAATGTGCAGGGGAGTGGCGCCGGCGTCGCCCACGGCCACGTCATTCTTGCCGTCTGAGTCAAAGTCGGCGCTGGCCACCACCTGATTGGCGCTGCCCAGGCTGACCTCCAGGTGACTTGGAAAATTGCCACTGCCGTCGTTGAACAGAAAGCTCACAGCAGTGGCGCTCACCACCACCAGGTCGGGCGCCCCGTCGGAATTGAGGTCACTGCTGGTCACGGACAGGGGGGAGGCCACGGTGTTGGCCAGTTGTTCGCTGGCGAAGTCCGTTCCGTTGCTGAGAAAAACGCTCAGACTGCCCAGGCTGCGATTGAGCACCGCGAAATCACTCTTGCCGTCCTGGTTGTAGTCTCCCACACTGACGATCTGTCCGCTGTCCGCTCCTCCGCTG
Organism: bacterium; assembly: GCA_018266105.1. Classification (GTDB taxonomy): domain Bacteria; phylum Vulcanimicrobiota; class Xenobia; order Xenobiales; family JADMJV01; genus JADMJV01. The sequence continues at coordinate 72,091 of JAFEBA010000019.1, forward strand.
CCGGAAGCCAGGGTTTTGGCGATCGTGCCTGCGAACGAAAATTGAGCGCTACTATTGCTTCCGCTGCCCGAGTCGCTTGAGCTGGAGCTACCGGTTGAACCGCAGCCTACCGTGATCAACAGACTCAGACCGGCCACCAGCTTTTGAAGTTTATTCATGATTCCTCCTTGTTATGTGGCTCAGATTCTGCCCCACGGCCATGCAAAAATTTGAAGGAAACTCAAAGAAAAGGCCCTGAACTGGCTTTAGACTTTCTTTGCAAAATCAAGAAACTTCGAGGGGCGGCATGGCTTTGACGCGAACGCCCGGGCATGTTTCCGCAAGCCTGGCGTCAAAGTTACGAAGAGTTTTTCCGTCTCTCCAAGGTCGGCTGGAACCACGGCCGGCTGCTGGAAGTGGCGGCCGTCGCCCTGGCGACTGACGCCCGACCCGCCACGCTGCTGCCCAGGTTCCGGGAGGTTTTGTGTCAGCTCGACTGGATTGGTTATCACGAGACCCTGACCGGCTGCTGGCTGGACCTGGTTGAACTGGCGGCTCAGTTGGAACCTCAAGAGCTGGCTTCGCGGTTGGCCTACAGCCAGCTCCCCCTGGCTTTTTACTCACCCACCCGTTTGAGTTCGCCGGAGGCCGCCAGCAGCTACCTGGCTCCTGATTTGAAGCCATTGCGCCTGCCGAAGCGGCTGCCGCCTTCTGAGACTGAGCGACTGGTCGCCTTTCAGTCTCGTACCCTGGCCAAGCCGGATTGGACTCACGAGTGCCACCTCCGGGTGGCGATGGCCGTGTTTCTGTTGCTGGATGAGGCCGGGGGACACGCCATGTCGGTGGGCATTCAGCGACTCAATGAAGTTCATCAAGTCCCCTTGACCCCCACGGGTGGCTACCATGAAACCCTGACTCGAGTCTGGTTCGGATTGGTGGCTCGAGCGGTCAAGGCGGTTGGCCTGGACCGCGATTCCGAGAATTTATCCCTCTGGGATCAGGCCCTGGCGCCGCTGCAGGACAAGCAGCTCCCACTCCGTTACTACTCGCGCGAACGCCTTATGAGCTGGGAAGCCCGCATTGGCTGGCTGCTGCCAGACCTGGCTGAGGGCCGGGACTGGTTAGAATCCGTTGATTTTATCCAGTAGATCCTGCAGCAGAGTGCCGTCCTCAGGATAGTTGGCGGTGTAGGCGCTGCATTTGAGCACAAAACTCTCGTCCTGTGCGAACTTCTCCTGAGCCAGGCGGGCGTTCAAGCTGGTCAACAGTTTGTCGGTCGCATCTGGGGGCGAGCCGTACAGGCCCAGCAGGAAACAGGCATCCCGATAGTAGACCACGATATCTTCCGGCCGCGAACGTCGCTCCAGCACCAGGGCAACCCGGCGCAGGACTTCGGCGGCCAGCGGGCGGCCCCACTTTTCGGCGATTTCATCGAACCGCTCGAGTTTTAGGAGGCAAAGGCAGAATGGGGCTCCGCTCCGTACGGCCAGGGCGAACAAATGTCCGGCGGTGCGCAAGGCCGAATTGACATCGGCCAGACCCGTGACCGGATCACGAGCCGAGGACTTGCGAACGGCCGTGTCGCGGCCCAGTCGATTGAGAATTCGGCTGCCCATTCGGGCAGCGTCCAGGGGTTTACAAAGTACGTCGTCGGCGCCGGCTTCCAAAGCTCTCTGGTAGGTCTCGGTGTCTTCATGGCTGGTCAAGACCAGGATGGGTAAACGCGAGTGGTGCGGATCACTGCGCAACACCTTGCAGATGTCCACGCCACTCACCAGCGGCATCTCCCAGTCCAGCAGCAATACGTCCGGCGGGGACTCTGCCAGCGTGATCCAGAGTTTGAGAGGGTCTCGCAGCACCTGGGTCTGGAACCCCTGGGTGGCCAGTGCTCGACCCAGCACTTTCAGAGTGATGGGGTCGTCGTCCAGGGCCAGAACCCGATAAACACGCTGGTCATGGCGAGCCAGGCGCTCTTCGATGGCGTCGAAGACGGCCGAAGCCGGCATCGGTTTATGCAGATACACGGCGCCGCCGCGACGGGCCACATCCAGGCGTTTGCTGAAGACGCCTTCGGTGCTCAGCACCACCAGCGGCACGGTCGGATGCTCCTGGCAGAACCAATCCAAAAACTCGTCGGTGTCGGGCTGGGCAACCTCCAGGATTAACATTTCCGGGACTCGGATCTGCACCGCCTGGCGGGCGGCCGCCACGTCTTGGGCCTCAACCGTTGTCAGGCCTCGATTGAAGGCCTCCACCACCAGGGTTTCGCGCTGATAGGGATCTGGGTCGACCAGCAAAATGGTGTTGACGCCCTGAGAGGCTTCCTGATCGGGCTTTTCTTCGCTCAGAGCCTTTTCGACATCCGCCAGCAATGCCGCCAGGCGGGGCGCCTGCTCTGAGACCAGGTCCGGTCGTTTGAAGTGCCCACCCAGGCGGCGGATCGGGTCTACGCCGATACCCAGCGAGCCCAGCAGGCCGGTCAGGCGCCGGGCCGCATTGAGTGCCTCAGTGCGCATATCGTAGGTCAGTTCAGCCCCTCTGGCCAGTCCCTCGATGGCTTTTTGCAACGGTCCCAGCAGCTCGCGACCTTGTTCGCGAGTTTGTACCACCAGTTCCACTTCGCTCTCCAGCTCGGGCTCGGGTTCGGCGGCGGGTTGATAGCGGGCCCTGATTTCCTCGATCTTGGGTCGGAGAGCCAGAAATGCTTTCGAGACCTCGGGATCAAAGTGGGAGCCACCCTCTTGCGAGATCAGCTCCATGGCCCGATCGATGCTCCATGCGTTTTTGTAGCGCCGTTCGGTGGTCAAGGCGTCAAAGACGTCGGCCACGGCTACGATTCGGCCGGAGAGGGGGATGGCCTCGCCCGCGAGCTTGTGGGGATAGCCGGTGCCGTCCCACTTTTCGTGGTGGGTCAGAGCCACTTCAGCCGCCAGGCTGATGACGGGGCTACTGGAGTTGGCCAGAATTTTGGCGCCGATAATGGTGTGCTGCTTCATCACCTCGCGTTCGTATTCGGTGAAGCGCCCGGGCTTGAGCAGAATGCTGTCCGGGATACCCACTTTGCCTACGTCGTGCAACTGGCTGGCCATTTTTAAGCGGTTGGCCTGGGCTCGAGTCATCCCCATATGGAGAGCGATGGCTTCGCAGTAGTGGCTGACACGCTGGACATGCTCACCACCTTCATCGTCGCGGAACTCCGCCGCCCGGGAAAGCTTGTAAATCGTCTCTTGAGCCGACTCGGCCAGCATTCGGTTGGCCTTGCGCAGTTCGTCCGATTTGCTTTCCAGCGCCTGCGCGCTCTGCGCTCGCTCCAGGAAGACCGAGACCATGTCGGCGATGATGCCCAACAACTGGAGGTCCGTTTCCAGAAAGCGGCCTGCCTTGACCATACTGTCCAGGTAGAGCACACCCACCAACTGATTTTGGCTGAGTAGCGGATGGATCATGACCGAGCGAATACCGGTCAGGATGACGCTATCGGAAGCCGAACCCGAATCCACATCCAGCATCAGCACGGGCTTGCGCTCGTTCTGGCACTTTGCGAACATGCTTCGACTGTAGGTGAAACTGGTGCCGGGCGGATTGACGGAACGATCCAGGGCCACTTCCTGGCGGCTGGTGCCATCCGGGCTCAACAATTGCACAAAGCCTCTGTCGCCGTTTAAAGCGGTGAGGAGCTCTGAAAGCACCGAGCTCAGGCCGGCCTGGATGTCCTGGGTGGAATTGAGTGCCCGACTGACCACTGAAAGCATGGCCATCTTCTGGACTTCTTCCGCCGAAAGACTTTTTAAAGCGCCCGCCCGAACTTCTTCTTCTTGTGCTGCCAAACGCGTCACCTCGTGGCCGATGCTTCGGTCCACGGTCCATCCTTCCCCCGCCCCAACCGGAGATTCTACGGCTCTGGTAAGTACACCTCGACTTGCTTCACCGTAGATTGAGGAAGTGGGAAATTCGGATCATAGGACTGTTCGAGCAACAGAACCATTCCACGGAGCCGAACTGTGGCAAAACGGTGAGCTCTATTGTCGGCCTGAACCTGAGGATCGGACCACTCGATCTGAAGGGCCGGTAACACTCGCATCAGGTCGTCCACGTCCGAGCCTGGGCCGATACCTTCCTGAGTTCGATAGCGAGTATCGCTGCTGGCGGCTCGCGCCAGCATTCCGCCCTGGTTGAAGGTGAGCAAAAGTCCCGGCAGGGGATCGACGCTAAATTCTCCTGGACGGCCGGTGGGACGCAATCGAAAACTCATTTCCAGGAATTGCTGGCCCATGCCCAGTTGAAAGGCTCCCAGGGCCTGGCCCGGGCGAATCAGGTTCTCTGTTAAGAATCGGGAACTGAAGGTTGGGGCTTTGCGCCGTTCACGCTCTTCGGCTTCACGGCGAGCTTTTTCGTCCAGTCGGCTGACCCACAGGCGAGCTTCCATCTCCAGGGCGTTGGAAGCGGGTTTGGCGGCGATGCCTTGCTTGAGCAATTTGTAGGCTTCGGATTGGACGTGGTTCTCGGATGGTCGGTGCTTGAGGTAGGCCAGGCCCAGACCGATCAGGGATTCCGGGTCGTTGGGGTGGCGCACCAGATAAGACTGAAGCTCATCCACGTCCCCTTCGCCCTGCTGCAGTCGCCGCAAGGCCATCTCTCGGGCTGACATCGTCAGAATGATGCGGGTTCGTTTGAAAATGAGATATCGGTCGTGGGATTCCAGCAGCAGGTCGCCGCTCATCGCCTCGCCGCGAGCCCCGACCACCTGCTGGACTTCTGCACTGGCCGTGACCGGGTCGAAGAAAACGTCCAGGTTCAGGGATTTAAACCCTGGGCAACGACTGACTTCCAGCACGATAAAGTAGTGGCCGCCCTTCACTTGACCCCGTCCCACCGCCCAACGACGGCCATCGGCCTGAGTCAGGCGCGCCTCGATCTGAGCTCCCTCAGGCAGGCTGGTCGCTCCTTCGACGGTGAGCAATTCGTTGCGCTCATTGATCAAATGCACGTCCAGGCGAATGCTACGGACCCAGGTCAGGTGGCAGCCGGCCAGCAGCAGCCATCCCCACATCAGCCATGCCCCTGGCCCAAAGCGCTTCATGGCGGCCCGTTTCCACGCACAAAACCTGAAGCCTTGCGGCGAAGGGGGGATTTAGGGTGCTGGAGAAGCCCCGCCTGTGTCGCAAGACCCTGAGTTCTTTTATACACAAGCCGAGCGATTGGTTTCGGAGGGTAATTTCGCTGCGGCCGAGTTGATGCTACGGCAGGCAGCCGAACTGGGGGGGACCAACCGAGTTTATGTGGCCGCTCTGGCCGCGCTGCTGAGTCTGCAAGAAGGTCGTGCGGACGAATCCCTCTCGCTGGTGGAAGACCAGCTTTCTCTGACACCTGATGAACCGGCCCTGCTGGTCGCCAAAGCCATGGCCGCAAAAGCCACCGGGAAGCCTGAAGTGGCCGAAGAAAGCTTGCGCCAGGTGGTCAAGGCCAACCCCAACCACGCCTACGCTCATCACACCCTGGGCAAGGTTCTGGTGGAGGCGGGCAAGGCCAACGAGGCTGAAGCGCATGCCTGCAAGGCCTTTGCTCTGGTGCCAGATCAGCCAGACTACGCTCTGGCCGCCATCGAATTGCTCGAGGCGGCCGGAAAGAGCGACTACGCTTTTGAAGTTGCCAGCATCGGAGCTTCGTTTTGTCCCCAGGAGATGGAACTGGTACAGAAGGCCGTCGAAGGGGCCCTGGCTCGCGAAGAGCCCGACCGTGCCTGGGACGCACTGCAAGAATCCAACGAAGATTTACCCTGGGTGTTGGGCTGGAAGGCCACTTTGCTGGACCACAACGGGGAGGTGGAAAAGGCAGACGCCCTGCTGGATCAGGGCCGCGAACGGTTTCCCGAAGACCCGGACTTTCTGTTCCTGGAGGCTGCCATCTTTGTGCGCCGTCAGCTGAACGCCGAGGCCATGGAGATGATCGAGCACCTGCTCAGTCTCTGTCCCACCCATCGCGGGGCCCTGCGCCTGCGAGCCGATCTCTCCTTTGGCAACCAGTCCACCGACGAGGCTCTGGCCGATCTCCAGGCCATGCTGGAACTGGACCCGAGCGATGCGGCTGTGGCGGTGGAGTTGACTTCAGCCTTTTATCGGGCCCGACGTTATCGCGAGGCTCTGGACGTCTGTTTGGGCTGGACCGAAAGAGATCAGGCCTTGCCTGCCCAGATGACTGTCTACGTGGTGCTTTGTCACGCCGGTCTGGCCGAGCCCCAGGAAGCCCTGGAGAAGCTACCCAATATCCCCGAGGATCTGCTCATGGCGGCCGTAACCGAGCTGGCCGCTTTCGGCTGCAACAATGCGGCTGAACAGATCTTACGAGAGAAGCTGCTCCAGCTGGTTCCGGCCCAGGCCACCGACCTCGACGATGAAGATGAAGAAGAACAGGACGAAGTGGAATCAGAGCTCGAGGATGAAGCCGAGGCCCGGGCCAGCATAGCGGGAGAGGACGAGGGTGAACCGGAAGCGTTTGAGGAAGAGCGTCCTCCGCAAAAGTTCGAGCTCCCACCCGGAGGCTCCATTCTGGGAGAATCACCCGCCTACGACGAGGATGAGGATGATGAAGTCTGGGTCGAAGTCGACGAAGACGGTGAAGAATATGTCTGGGTCGAGGACGATGAAGACGAGGATGAATGAGCTTTACACACATACTTTATCACGCTAACTGCGCCGATGGTTTCGGCGCCGCTTACGCAGCCTGGAAGGTTTTGGGGGAAGCGGCCGTCTATCTGCCCGTGCGTCACGGCGACCCTCCACCCGAATTGCCCGATCAGGCCCGCGTGGCCATCCTGGACTTTAGTTACGGACGCGAGACCCTCCTGAATTTACATTCCAGAGTCGAGGACTTTCTGGTTTTGGATCATCACAAGTCAGCCAGTGATGATTTGAAGAATCTGGATTGGGCTCAATTTGACATGGCCAAATCAGGTGCTCGATTGGCCTGGGAATACTGGCATCCGCAACTGCCCCTGCCGGAATTGCTGGCCTATATTGAGGACCGCGACCTCTGGCGCTGGAGTCTGCCCGAAAGTCGCGAAGTCTCTCTGGCGCTGCAGTGCTATCCCCAGCAGTTTGAGGTCTGGGCCGGTCTCTCGGTGGATGATCTGCGAGCCGAGGGGCGTGCGATTCTGAATTTCCAAACTCAGCAGGTCACCCGGGCCGTGAGCCGGGCGCGGATGCTGGACGTGGGTGGACACACGGTTCCGGTCGTGAATTCTTGTCTATTGCAGAGCGAGATCGGTGACGAACTTTGTCGCCTGTATCCAGAGGCTGCCTTTTCGGCCGTGTTTTACGTCAATCAGCACGGTAAAGAAGCCTGGTCGCTGCGCTCCGTGGGCGCTTTCGATGTGGCCGAGGTGGCCAAGGGCTTCGGTGGAGGGGGTCACCGTAATGCTGCCGGGTTTGGTAAGGAGCTTTCTTGAGAAGGAGAGCCTGAGGCGAATCGAAAAGTTGGCGCGGTGAGTCAGCAGAGAAGTCCCCGAAGCGGAACCATTCCAGTACCGCTCGTTCCCCAACGCGAGGTCCCCTGGTTTAAAATCTCAGTGGCGGCCAACATTCTTCTGGCCATTGCGCTGGCGGGCAGTCTCTTTTTGAGACCAGCGTCGGCCGGCAATGGTCGCGACCAAATTGTGGCTCTGGCCGAAAAGGACCACGATGAGGCTCTGGCCCAAGGGGCCGCAAAACTGAGCGAAGCCGATGAATCCACTCGCTTCTGGCATGAATTTCTCGGAAAAGAGTATCTCAAAGCCGGCAAAAAGGATCAGGCCAAAGTTCATTATGGCTGGTTGGTGAAGAACTTCCCCAAGGACAACAACTATCGTCAGGCGCTCAACAGCGCCAATGCAAAAGGCGGTGGGAAAAAGCCACCCAAGAAGAAGTAGGAGGCGTCATGGCCGTCGCTCAGATCAGTCCGGAACAACAAGTGATGCAGATGGGTTCGGGCTACTGGGCCTCGATGGTGCTTTCTACGGCGGTGCGGCTCGATCTGCTCGAAGGCCTGGCCGGACAACCCGGGTCAGCTTCACAACTGGCCGCTGAGCACGGCTATCACGCGGAATCGGTGGTCCGTTTACTGCGCGGTTGCGCAGCCCTTGGGGTCGCCCAGGAAATTGCCGTTGGTGTTTTTGCGTTGACCGAGTTGGGCCGCCTGTTACTGGCCGATCATCCACGCTCCCTGCGCGACGCTGTGATCATGTTGACCGATCCCGGACATTGGAACAGCTGGTATCAACTGGAACATACCGTGGTTACGGGTCAGCCCGCCTACCAGAAAGCCCTCGGGGTGGAGAATGTCTTCGATTACTTCGCCTCTCAGCCGGCCGAGTCGGAGCGCTTCAATCGCTCCATGGCCAGTATGACGCGAGCTTTTGTGCAGCAACTGCGAGAAGCCTACGACGTCACTCGCTTTGCGGTCATCGCGGATATCGGCGGCGGCCACGGTCAGTTTTTAGGAGCTCTACTGCAGGCTGCTCCTCAATCGCGTGGCGTGCTCTACGATCTTGAAAGCGTGGTGGCCGGAGCCGATGCGGAATTGAGCGCGCTCGGCGTGCTTGACCGGGTGGAAAAAGTGGCGGGCAGTTTTTTTGAGAGCGTTCCGGCGGGGGCCGACCTGTATCTGCTCAAGCACATTTTGCATGACTGGACGGATGAGCAATGTAGCAAAATCCTGGAGCGTGTGGCCGCGGCTATGAAGCCAGGAGCCACCTTGCTGATTTCCGAGATGTTGCTGGCCGAGCCGCCCGCGTTGTCGCCGGCGGCCCTCATGGACCTGAATATGATGGTTATGACCGGCGGTCGTGAACGGACCGCCTCTCAAATGGAAGGATTGCTGAGTTCGGCCGGCTTGAAGTTCAAGCGGGTGCTGGCTCTGCCGGGTCCTCATCAGCTGGTGGAAGCCACTGCGTGAAGTCTACTGCCAGGACGCTCTGGCCTGGTTGGAAGAACGAGGCGTACTGGAAGGTTCCTCACTGGTCAGCTCGCTTCCTGATTTTTCCGAGTTTCCGGCTCTGACCCTGGAAGAATGGCAGGATTGGTTTGTCGCCGCCGCTAGTCGCGTGCTTTTGAGCTGTCCTCCCCAAGGTGTTTGCATTTTCTACCAGAGCGATGTCAAACATCAGGGTCGCTGGATCGATAAGGGCTTCCTCTGTCAACTGGCCGCCCGAGAACTGGGCCACGCCCTGCTCTGGCACAAGATCGTGGCCCGCGTGCCCCCTGGTACGCCAACTTTTGGCCGCCCGGGTTACAGTCATATGCTGTGTTTTTCTCCGCAGCTCAGACCTCCGCTTGAGTTTTCCAGCGCCGACATCGTGCCGGAACGGGGACGAACCAGCTGGTCGCGCGGGCTGGGCCTGGAAGTTTGTCGCTTTATTTGCCGCTATCTTTTGAAGTGCACCCCCACCCGACGCTTGGTGGCGCCGTTTTGTGGTCAGGGTCTGCTGCTGGCGGTGGCCAACCAGCTTGGCTTGGATGCGGTGGGGATTGAACTCAGCCCCAAGCGAGCTCGACGGGCCCAAATTCTAACTGTTGAGTTGGTAAGGTAAAATCAGCTTCGATCGGCCCTGCAGCATCTGCAGTTCCCCGTTGGCGTTGCGCAGACGGACGGACACGGTTCCTCCGGAAAAGTTTCGCGCTTCACCTTGGTGTGAATAGCCGGCCGTGCCTGAGCGGTAGACTTCCCAGCCGTCCTGGGAATCGGTGTCGAAGGAAGAGTAGACTTCGCTGCGGTCCACCTTGCCGTCGTTGTCAAAGTCGTAGTCGACCTCCAATCGGAGGTCGCGACAGGCTTGTTGGTGGCTGTCCAGCTGGATTTCGAAGGCCAGCTCTCGATTTCTCAGGACCTGGCCATACAAAGGCTGAGAGCGGAATTCACTCACGCCGACTGCCTGTTCTTGGGGAGGGTCCGTTTGTAGCGAGTGAGGACTCAGATACAGAGCCACTCCGTCCGACCCAGAAGGTTTCGAGGCTGGCCAGAAGACGAGAGCGGCGCAGGCGGCGGCGGCCAGCAATGTGGTCCAGAGCGCGGCCGCGCCCGCTGAGCCACGAGAGTTTGATGTGGCCAGGGTCGGCCGTGGACGAAGGGGAGGTGGAGCCACTTCTGGCAAGCGTGCAAAGCCTTTTTCCACAAGGCTCAGGCGCTCTCTTAAGGAGCGGCAGGCCGCACACTGGGCCAGATGGCTTTTCAGGCTGGCTTTTTCCTCGGGATTGAGCTCGTCGTCCAGCTCGGCCGAAATCAACTCCCGGTAAGCTGCGCAGCTCATTCCTTTGCCTCCAGACGAGACAGCAGCTGTAAGCGAGCTCTGGACAGCCGGGAGCGCACCGTTCCCACCGGGATCTCCAGCACATCGGCGATCTCCTGATAGCTCAAGCCTTCAACTCCTCGCAAAATCATGGCCGCCCGCATGACCGGGCCAAGGCAGTCCAGAGCCTGGGACAGGGATTGGCCCAGTTCCCTCTCGTCCAGCAGAGTTCCAGGCTCGCTCTCCAGGCTGACCAGGTCAATTCCTACCTCTTCCTCGGGGGCTTCGCGTTGGCGTTTTTTGGCCTGCGTGCAGAAAACATTCGCAGTGATGCGCCTTAGCCAGGTCCTGAGGCCGTCCCCGCGGTAGGTGGGGAGGTAACGGTGGACCCGCAGGAAGACTTCTTGGTAGACGTCGTCCGCGTCGGCCGGATTGCCCGCCATTCGCAATGCCAGATTATACACGTAGCCAGCCTGTTCCTGATAAATTTCCTCAAAGGTCGGCAACCTTGTGCACTCTACTGGACTCGTCACGACGTCAATAAGTTCCCTATTTTCGCCCGACCTTGAAATGAGCCGTAACTTTGCACACGGTTTCGCCGCTCTCGTCTTTGATCAGGGCTTCGCCCTGCCACTCGGCGTTGTCGGGCCAGTCCACGTAAGGCAGATCGACCTCGCAGGTCAAGATTCCCCGTGCTTTTTTGAGATAGTCCATTTCCAGGCGCATTGGAATGAATCGTCCGTTTTGGGGCTGCAAAGCGGTCATCGCCAGTCCCAGCGTCATCTCACCCAGATTGCCCAGCGCCAGTGCGTGAATGCTACCAAGGTGATTGCGCACCCCGCGACGGTCGCTCAACACGGCCTTGCAATGGCCTGGCCGAAGGCTGACCACGTTGGCTCCAATGGTGCCTGTGTAGGGCACAAAGAGGCCCAGCAAGCGGCCGAACACCCAGCGCCCGCCGGGCAGTTTGGAGAGAATCTTCCACTTGGTGAGAATGGTCATTTGAGATTGGAAGGCCGAACCGTTTCGGCCAGTTCGTGCAAGAAACGGACCGCGTCTTCCTGGACGTCCTGGAACTTCTCGCGATAGTCGTCCTGGCTGTAACGAATGATCTGGAGAGCCTCGGCGGCGTCGTAAACGTGGGTGATCTCCACGGGAGGATGGGTGTCGTCAGGAGAGAGCTTGTAGGTGAGGAAATACTGGCGCAATCGATCCACCATTCCGACCGGTAATTCGTGGATCGAATTGAGGTGGCCGTAGGCCATATCTTGCTCGAGCACGGCGATGATCTTGTCATCGGCCGAGTGATCGTCAATCATCCGCAGTCCACCGATGGGCTTGGCGTTGACCAGGATACCGCCGTTGGAAATCGGTTTTTCGGTGAGCACACAAATGTCGATCGGGTCACCGTCGCCGTGAATCCCTTCCCGGCCGGTTTGGGTCGAGCAGTGTCGGCCCACGGCCGTGCCGCAGTAAGTGCGCGGTATAAAGCCGTACAGGGTGGGGCAGAGGTTGCTATATTTTTGGGGGCGGTCACAGCGAATGTGGCCGGTGGCTTTGTCGACCTCATACTTGACGCCATCAAAGGGCGTCAGCTCGACATAGGTGTGGTAGTGCCCGGCTCGGCTGGATTCAGCCGAGATGCCGTGCCAGGGATGGGCCTGAAAGAAGAATGTCAGAAGCTTGCGCAGGTGTTGGGCGGGTCCACTCATGGGGCTCGAACTTCCCGAACCGGCCAGCCAGACCTGCTGGCTGATGGGCAGGCAGGCTGGCCGGTTGGAGCGAAATGCTCCAGCATGGAAAGCTCGCGGGGGTTGGGAGCTGAGGCCTCGGATTTGCCGGACCGAGAGTCGCTCTGGTGGGCTGTGGTCCGGCGCAGTGTTTCAAACTACCGAAGGCTTCGAGGCGTGGTTTGGTGCGGTGGACTCTCGATGGTCATTCCCCTTGCGCTGACCGCCCCGGATGGGCCGCGGCACCCGCTGATCGCAACGGGTTGTTTGCTCTGGCTGCTCTTTAGCTTCACGATGGTCTGGGTGATGTCGCTGCGTCGACTTTTTCCCGAAGTTGGATTGGGCTGCATGGCCGCCTTCAAAGGCTGGTGCTTTGTCCTGGGTCTATTTGCTCTGCTGGGCGCCATCGATGCTGCAACCGGGACGGCCAATGTCACCTCGCCTCTGCTGCTGGTGGCTTTTTGGCTGGCTCAGTTCTATCCGGCCGTCTCCCTGGTGGAGGGATTGGGACTGTTCCAGGGGGTGAGCCGCTCCTTCCGATTGCTTTCCGGCCATCACGTGCAGGCTCTGGCCGCCTATTTTTGTCTGTGGGTGCTGGCTTTTGTGGCCACGGCGGTGATTGTAACAGTCGGCTTCGTTGTCTTGAACCCTTTCCTGGAGCGGACTCAGCCGTTTGCCTACGCCTTCTATCTTCCCGTGCTCTTTGTGCTCGCCTATCAAATTGAATGTTTGGCCCTGAACCTTGCCATCAATCTAACTCTCTACCAGGAGCTGCGCAGCCGCCAGGCCCAGGTTCCGGCCTGGAAGTAGCAGGTTCTCGCAAAAGGGTCGGGGATTTATGTTCGAGAACGCGGCTCCATGATTCTCGCCGCGGGCCTGGCTCCCCTCAGCCACGAAGATACGCTGCTCTTCCTCTCCCAGTTGGCCCTGCTTTTAGGAGTGGCCCGTTTGCTGGGGGAGTGGATGCGCAGGCTGGACCAGCCGGCTGTGATTGGGGAGTTACTGGCGGGTCTGTTGTTGGGGCCTTCCGTGCTGGGCTTTCTGGCTCCCAAGGCCATGCTGGCGGTTTTCCCCCCCGAGCAGACCTTGAGTGACCTGCTCTCGGCGTTTTCGCTTTTTTGCGTCCTGCTGTTGTTGATCGTAACCGGTTTGGAAATCGATTTGTCTCTGATTATTCAGCGTTTGCGGACGGCTGCCTGGGTCTCGGCCGGTGGACTGGTGGTGCCCTTCGGCCTGGGCCTGGCTCTGGGGGCATTCTCCCCAGCTGAGTTCATGACGGGACCCGACAAGCGCGTGGTCTTTTGCTTGTTTGTGGCCGTCAATCTGAGTATTTCCGCTATCCCGGTGATCGCCAAGACTCTAAAGGACCTGAAAGCGATACGCCGCGACCTGGGCCAGCTCAACCTGGCCGCCGCCATGATTGATGATGCGGTCGGTTGGATTTTGCTGGCCGTCGCCGCCGGCCTGGCCACCAAAGGCCAGGTAACATTTCAAGATGTCAGCATCAAACTGGTGGCTTCGCTGGGAGTGATGGGCCTTGCCCTGTCGGTGGGCCGTGGCTGGGTCAATCGCTTTCTGACCCAGGTCGATCAATTGGCGCCGGGTGAGTCATCGCAACTGGCCGCCTTGCTCTTTCTGGCCCTGGCCTTTTCCATCCTCACTCACGGCTTGGGGCTGGAGTCGATGCTCGGGGCCTTCCTGGCGGGTATCCTGATCGGCCAGTCCCCCCGTCTGAAGAGCCAGGTTGCCCACACTCTGGAACTTTTCACGGCGAGTTTTTGCGCGCCCATTTTTTTCGCGACGGCCGGCCTTAAGGTCAATCTTCCGGCCCTGCTGACCCCCAGGCTCATGATGATGACGCTGGTGGTGTTGGTGGTGTCCGCGCTCGGAAAATACATCGGATGCTATCTAGGCGGCAAGATGGTCGGCCTCAGTCACTGGCAGTGCCTCACGCTGGGTTCGGGCATGAACCCTCGCGGCGCCATGGGTGTGATCGTGGCCCGGATCGGCCTCAGTCTGGGCATCCTCAATCAGGATATGTATTCGGTGATGATTGCCATGGCCATCATCACCAGCCTGGCCGCCCCGCCCTTGCTGCGCTGGACCTTTTCTCACGTGGAGATCACGCCCGAAGAGCAGGACCGGATGAGCAACGAATTGCGTCGGGCAGAAAGCTTTCTGCACTCGCTGCGGCGAGTTTTGCTGCCCTCGCGCGGTGGCCACAACGTCGAGGTGGCGGCCCATCTGTTGGGTCACCTCAGCCATCATCATCCGGTGGCCATCACCGCCATGTTTACCTCTCCCCCGGCCGACCCACCCCCGGCTCAGGCCGCCGAGGCGATTGCCGCCCAGTTAAGGCGCAGTCAGGGACCGGCTCCCCGGGTCATGCACTGCAAGTCGCCCTCCGTGGCCCCGGCCATCGTTCAGGAGGCTGAGAAAGGCGGCTATGACCTGCTGGTGCTGGGAGCGACTCGAGATCGGTCCCTCAGTCCGGTGCTCAACGACGTCTTGAAAAGCAGTCCCTGCCCGACCATGGTGGTGCAGGCCCATCCCCAGTTCGAGAAGCCTGGCGAGGAGGTGAGTTTCGCTCGCATTCTCTTGCCGGTGGTGGGCACCAATTATTCTCTGCGAGCGACTGAAGTGGCCGCCGTCATCGCCCGCAGTCTGCAGGCCGCCGTCACCATCGTGCATGTCGTTCCCCCCTTGGAAGATACTCACGGCCCCCACGCTCACGAACTGTCCACCGTTTTCGGGCAGCAAATCGTGGATCACCACGCCGACCTGGCCAGGCGACTGGGGGCCCAGGTGGATACGCAGGTCTTGGAAGACCATTCGCCTTCGGCCGCCATCCTGGGTTTGGCGGCCGCGGGAAACTTTGACCTGATCTTTATGGCCACCGGCATCCGCCCGATGGGCGGTCAAGAGTTTATGGGGCACCGCGCCGAGCGAGTGCTGCGCGGGGCTCCTTGCGCGGCCGTGGTGATGAGTTCATGAAAAACCTGGGTCCGGTTCTGCTGGTCGTGCTGCTGATGGCAGTGGCCCTCTGGAGCCGCCCCTGGGCCAACCTGGACCAGTCCGAGAATCCCAGAGTGGAGGTGACCACCGAGGCCAGCAGTCTGAGTGATGCGGTCCGGGCTGAGCTCATGACGGAGCTGAAGTTCCGCCAGTTCGAACTGGATCGCTTTCAGGTGGAACTGAAGCAGGCCGAAGAGCACCCGGGCCAGTCGATGGTCGTTTCACCAGCCAAGGTGGAAGAGGTGCTCAAGGCGCTTGACCGGCTGGAAGCTTTGCTCCGAGACCCTGCTTTGGACGGTCAGCAGTTGCGGCGCGCCCGCGAGGAGATACGGGAGTTGTGGCGGGAACGGGCAACCTCACTACGCCAGTATCTGCTCTCCGGCGAGAGAGGCTCCCTGCCGGAGCTTCCCCGCTTCGACCATTCGCTGGCCTCGCTTCTCAATGGGAGTTCCGAAAGCCAGGCCTATCAATCTCAGTATCATCGTCTCAGAGACCAATGGAAGCGCCTGGCTGCTCGTCAGGCCGAGGCGTTTCAGGCGGATCTTTCTGGACGCTTTGACCGGCTGGCCCGGGGCGGACGTTTGCGCTATCGCCTGCTGCAGCGACTGGCCGCGCTCAACTGGGTGGCCCTTTTCGAGAGTCCGGGTCCCTGGCTGGAAGATTGCCTGTTCGAACTTAGCTGCTACCCGGACCGCAAATATGCGCTGTTTTTGTTGGCTCGCGCCCAGTTAGAGAAACGCACCGGTGGCGGTGGTGCAGTCTGGGTGGCTCTGGCCGTCCAGGCCGGGCAGGCCTTGCTTGGCCTGATCTTACTCAGCAGTTGCCTGATTGCCGCCGACCGCCGCGATCGCTTGAGTCCGGAAGGCTTGCGCGGGGTCTGGACCTGGCTGGCTGTCTGGCCGGTCTGCCAGCTGGGGCTTTACCTGGTCAGCGGTGGGGTGCTGGAGTGCTTGCGCCCGATCTTCGTTCTCGGCGGTCTCTATGCCATCTACCGGGCTTACCTGCAACTGGCTCGCGGTCCTGTTCTGCAAGCGATTGTTCACTCTCGGGTGGGCCAAAAAGTCGGGGTGCACACGCGGGCACGACGTGACCTGACGCTGTGGGGACGGGCCATCTGGCTGGGTTGGACCTGCGACGCTTTACTACTTGCCCTGGGCGGCCCGGGCCTGCTGGCAGTGACCAGTGAATCCGCGGTGGATCTGATGATCAAGTTACTCTACTGGTTGCTGAGCTGGAACTGGCGGGCCGAACTGGGTCAGGCGCTCTCGGTCTTGTTGCCCGGCCCACCCAATCTGGCCCGCTGGGTGGGAGATCTGTGCGCCTCTCCGCTGCTGGGACTGGTGCTGGCCCCTCTGGCCGTGCCGGTGCTGCTGCTTTTGAGCGGGCTGCACTGGTTGGTGCGACGCACCGTGCGCTACGATTGGGCTAAACGCATGAGCGCGGGTGTGCTACGTCGCTGGATGGAATCCAATTCGCAGGGCCAGGGACTGGAGCCCGTCCCTCCCTCGTACCGTGAGGCCTTTTTAGCATTGCCCTGGTCCTGGGCAGACTCCTGGCTTGTTTCCAACCCCACCTTCTGCGCCCACCTGGAAGGGGCCGTGCGAAATTGGAGGGCCGGACAGTCCCAGAGTCATTCCCTGGTGGCGGTTCACGGTCCGGACGGTAGCGGCCGCAAGCAGGTGGTCGAGCACCTGCAAAGTGTCTTCGGCTCAGATTTACAAGTGGTCCGAATGGAGGTTTCTGAGCGCCTCACCAACCAGTCTCAACTATTGCTGGAGCTGGCCAGGGCTCTCTCGCTTGAGCCTTCTCAAAGCCTGGATGAAATGGCCTCGCGTCTGCGTGGCCTGCCCCCCACCTTGTTGATCGTACCTCGGGCTGAGCGTTTGTTTTTGGCTCGGCTCGGGGGTTTCGAGGCCATCGATCAGTTCCATCGGCTCATGCTTCTAGGGCGCGCCAATATTTTTTGCTGCCTGCTCTTTCCCACTCAAAGCCTGCGCTATTTACGGCTGGTGGTGAACGAGCGCTGGACGATTCCTCTCAGCCTGCGTCTGCCCCGCTGGAGCGAAGCTGGCCTGCAAGCCATGTTGCTGGCTCGGCACGCCGCGGCCGGGGGGGAGCTTCTCTATTCCAGCGCCGTTCAGCGCGCGGCCGAAGCCACCCCTGGAGTGTCACCGCAGGCCTGTTATTTTCACATTCTGCGTGAAGTGGCGGCCGGAAATCCAAGCGTGGCCTGCGAGCTCTGGCTGGAGGCGGCCCGCCTGGACGAGCAATCCCGGGTGGTGATCGAGTTGCCGCCACGCAAGCCGGTCCACCTGCTGGCCGGACTTCCCTCAGCCGCGGTCTGGGTGCTGGCCGCGGTGGTACGCCACGGAGAGTTGAGCCTGGAGGAAGCTGTGGAAGTCACCGCGCTGCCAGCCAATCAGCTCTTCACCGCCTGGGAGCATTGCCAGGAGCTGGGCGTGCTGGTGGGGGAGGGCTCGCTGTCGGTGAACCGGTCCTGGTTGGCGGATGTCACCCATTTTTTGAAAGAGAGGAATCTTCTGGATGGAGAGTGATCCGACCGCCCTTCTGTTGGGATTGAAATCGGTGCACCTGACTCAGTTGCTGGTGGCTTCGCTGTTGGGTCTGGTGGCCTGGGCAGCGGCCATGGGCCTGGATCACGGCGCACGGCTGGCCACCAGTTGGATGCCCGGCCATCGTCTCACCGTTTTTCGCATCCATACCATCGGGCGCTTCCTGGTCTACCTGGGCGCGGCCTTGGCCATCTCAGCCGCTCTGCTCAGTTCCAAGCCGGAATTGATGGTGGCTCTCTTTGGTTCGGCGGCCGTGGCGGTCGGGTTCTCGCTTAAAGATGTGGCAGCCTCTCTCTTCGCCGGGTTGGTGTTGCTCTTTGATCAGCCCTTCCAGGTCGGCGACCGAGTCAGTTACCGAGAGCACTACGGCGATATCGTCAGCATCGGGTTGCGCTCTGTGCGCATTCTTACTCTCGGACACGACACCGTCACCATTCCCAACTCGGCCTTTCTGACCGAGGCGGTCGCTTCGGGTAACTCGGGAAGTCTGGCCATGATGGTGTCAGTCACCATGTACGTCGGGGTCAGCGCCGACATTCACAAAGCCATGGAGCTGATGCGTGAAGTGGTGGTCACCAGCCGCTACGCCTGGCTCAAAAATGGGGTGAGCATTACGCTCAGTGAGGAGGTCGGGGAAACTTTGCGCCCAGGCTTGGCCCTGGTGGCCCGCTGCTACATCGTCGATTTTCAGCTGGAGAAGCCCATGGCGACCGATATCGTGCTGCGCACCACCCTGGCCTGGCGCGAGGCGGGCATCGTTCGCTTTGAGCAGGGCTCGCTGGACTAAACCAAGAACCGCCGGCCATGGAAAAAGCGGTTGGCTTCTTTGGAATTCTTCTATTCATCGGGCTGGCCTTCGCCATCTCGCGCAACCGCAAGGCCATTGCCTGGCGCACCGTGGGTGCCAGTCTGGGGCTGCAGCTGGCGCTGGCCTTCCTGTTGCTCAAGACCAAGGCCGGCCTCGACTTCTTCGAGGGGTTTGGGCACCTGGTCAACGAGATGATGGAGCAGTCCCAGAAGGGCATCGGCTTCGTCTTCGGTTCGCTGGCCAATCCCGGCGGCGGACCCTGGGGGTTCGTCTTCGCAATTAAGGTTCTGCCGACCATTATCTTCTTCTCGTCCTTGATGCAGGTTCTCTACTACCTGGGTGTGATGCAGTTCGTGGTTTCGTTGATCTCCAAGCTGATGCGCTTCGTGCTGCGCACCAGCGGAGCTGAGACGCTGTGCGCTTCGGCCAACATTTTCATCGGACAGTCCGAAGCGCCCCTGTTGATTCGACCCTATGTGGCCGGTTTGACCGAATCCGAGCTGATGGTGGTGATGGTGGCCGGCTTTTCGACGCTGGCGGCGGGCGTGATGTTCGTCTATGCCGCCATGCTGGCGCCCATCATTCCCAACGCGGCTGGCCATTTGCTGACGGCCTCGGTACTCTCGGCCCCAGCCGCAATCATGATGGCCAAAATTATCATTCCCGAGACCGAGCAGTCGGCTACCAGCGGTGAGGTTAAAATCGAACTGCCGCGCACCGAGAGCAACGTGGTCGAAGCCGCCGCCGCCGGCGCCGGTACCGGCCTGCATTTGTGTCTCAATGTCGGCGCTATGCTGATCGCTTTCATCTCGCTGGTGGCCATGTTGAACGGTGGTCTGGCCCTCATCTCGACCAAGGTCTTCATGATGCAGACTCCGCTCAGTCTGGAACTCATTCTAGGCAAGGTCTTCGCACCGCTGGCCTGGCTGGTGGGAATGAACTCCAAAGACATCGTGACGGTTGGTGGCCTGCTGGGCCAGTCGCTGGTGCTGAATGAGTTTGTGGCCTACACCAAGTTGCAAGAAGCGGTGGTGGGTGGCTTGCTCGACCCGCGTTCGGCCGTGCTGGCCGTCTATGCACTGTGCGGCTTCACCAACCTGTCCTCGATCGCCATTCAGATTGGCGGCATCGGAGCCCTGGCTGAAAAACGTAAGGCTGATCTGGCGCGGCTCGGTTTTCTGGCTTTATTCGCAGCCACTCTCACCAATCTGCATACGGCCGCGCTGGCCGGGCTGTTGATTGGTGACGCCGACCTGAAACAACCGGCTGTAACCGTTAGCTCCACCCCCACTCCGGTGGAAAGCCCCACCGCCACCCCCGAAATGACCGAAACGCCTGCCCCTGGCGAGCAGTAGTTTCAAGTGGAGCTCGATGCTTACCTGGCCGGGCTGCGTTCTGAGGGTGAGCTTGTCGATTCCGGGGTCTTTGAAATGGACCCGGTGGTGGCTCTGCAGAAGCTCGAGAAGTTTCAGTATGCCGAGCCCACCACCTATTTCTTTCCGCTGCTGGCGGCCGCTCAGCCTTTAGGGGCGGCCGCCCTGTCCGTCACTTCTCAGAAGCAGAAGATCATCATCCATTACGCGGGGGCAGAGCTCAACCAGGAGACGCTGGAGCGCCTCTTCTGCTACGCCTTCAGCAAGAATCTGGCGGGTCTTCGCCATCTCGCCCTGGGCGTGTTGGGCGCCACTCGCGGGGAGCGCATTCGGGTGGAACTGGCCAGCGGAGCCCTGCGCGCCACCTTTCTAGATCATCGCCTCAAGCTGCTGCCCCCGGGTCCACCTGGCGACGGTTTTCGGGTGGAGGTGCATCGCACCGGTTGGGCAGGCCGCCTGCTGGGGCTGGGGCCGGCCCTGGAAGTTCCCTCCGAGCAGAGCTTACAGGTGTTTTTGGCTCACTGCCCGTTGCCCGTGAGTTGGAACGGTAAGGTGCTGTCGCAGCGACTGGCCTGGCCTCAAATACCCTGGCGTCGAGTGCTGCAGCACCGCCAGGGTCTCTACGAGGTTAGAACGGCCGCCGAGATTCGTCCCAGCCCGGGGAATTTCTCGGCCGAATTGGGACTTGATGTGGAGGCGGCTTTGCATTGGGTGGTGGACGGCGTCACCTTTGCTGAAGATCCTCAGCAGTTGGGATTTCCTCAGGCCCGGGTGGTGTTGTGCGGTCCCTGGAAGCTGGATGCTTCCTATCGTCGGCTGGTCCGCGACGAGCATCGCCAGCAGGCTCTGGAAGCGGTTCGGGCTGAGCTTGAGTCCATGGTGGTGGAGCGAAAATATCGGATGTTGCTGACCTCTTCTCACCTGGACATCCAGGCCCACCTGGTGACTCGACTGACGCTTCGTGAGGATGAGGGCGGCATCGATCAACTCTATCGGCACCTGCTGCTGGATATGGAGACCGCCCATCAGGAAGGTGTGGAACTGCCCGACCACCCCCTGATGCTGGCGGTCTGTCAGCATTTCAGGCGCCACTATAGTCCAGAACAAGGCTTTGAATTCTGGTATCGGGCCTCCATGCTCCTGACCCGAGCTCCGCTGGCCGCTCTTTATTGTCAAAGCTGGGAACTGGCCAAGGAGCTGGCCGACCAGGTCTACGGCACCATGCCTGCTCAGCGGCGCCATTTTTTGGTGCGCTGCTGGGCCTGGTGGGGCTGTGCCAGCCCCCCTGAAGAATGGGAGGAGTGGACCCGTGAGGTCATGGAGATTCTGCCGCGCGAAGGGGACGACCCGGTGGTGGAGCGCGAGCAGAATGACGATCTTTTGGACCGGGCCCTGGAGCCTTTGCATCAGGCCGAATCACCTCGGGCTTTGGTCGAATGGTGTCAGGCCGGACGCCAGCTGGTGCCTCTGAAGTACATCTTCGTGCATGCTCACTTCGACAAGGGCATTCGCGAGGGTGAAAACCGGCTTGCGGCGATGCGCTACCGCGGCCTCAAGGTTTAGTCGTCCGCAGCCCCTTCCAGGCCAGCAGAGCGGGCAAAAGCACCAGCGAGGTGAGCAGGTTCATGCCCACCCCCACGCTCATCACCAATCCAAAGCTGGCCACGCCCCGGTGTTCGGCCCCCATCAAGGTTGAGAAACCCACCAGCGTGGTCAAACCCGACAGTCCGACTGCAAAACCCGCGCTCTGACGCGACATCAGGGGCCGATAGGGGAGGCGGCTCATGCGTAGAGATTCCATCCCGAAAATCAATCCGATGCCGAGTGTCAGGGGAAGCGCCAGGAAGTTGGCGGCGTTAAACTCTGCCTGAATCAGCCCCAGCACCCCGATCATCCAGATCACGCCCAACAGCTTGGGCAGCAAGGCCAGACCGGCCCAGCGCAGCGATCGATAGTAGCCTAACAGCAAGACCACGATGACCACCAGCGCATTCCGCCCTGAGATACTGTAGGCGCCGCGCAGTTGCTCCAGATAATTATAGATCAGCACGGGTGTGCCGGTGATATCCTTGTCCACTTTGGTCAGGTCGGAAATGAAATGGCTCAGTGGGATGCGCTCCCAGCAATCTTCTTTCGGGAAGACGCGTAAGCACACGGTTCCATCCGCTGAGATGCTGCGCAGGCGCACTTCCGGGGGAACCAGTTTCAGCATATCCGGGGGTTCAGCTCGTTGTTTGCGCAAGGTGGCCAGCTGTGACTGCAAATCTTGGAGCAGAGCCTTCTGGTAGGCCTCCAGGCCGGCCGAGATCGGTCCAGGGTTTTCCGGATTGAGTAGTTTCTCCAGCCGGCTCACCACCCTTTGCAGGCGCGGCCCTTCCGGTTCGTTGGCCAGCGAGCGCACCGCTGAATTGATGCGCTGGCGCATCCCCATATAGGAATCGTACATGAGCATGAGCTCGGTGGCCCCCAGGTCGGGTGTATGTTGAGGCAAGCTCAAGCCTGGAGCCATTTTAACCAGTTGGCTGATGACTGCTGTCTTTTCTTCCACCTGATTGGGCTCTAAAGAGAGTACCGACTCTACCCGCGAGACGCTTGGTAGTTTCCGCAGTTTTTCGGCACGTACCCGGGCTGTTTCGGCGTCCGGTGCCATGGAGATGGCATACAGAGTGCTATAGCCGATCCGCTGAAGATAGGCCTCGACACGGATGGCTTCGGCGTCGGCCGCTTGCAGGTGGAGAAGGTTGTAGTCAAAGGGAATTCTTCCCAGGTAGCCGCAAGCGATCAGCGTCCAGGCCAGGCTGACCAGGCACACCAGTCGTGGACGGCGGCGTAAGGCCAGTTCCAACGGTACCAGCATTCGCGCATACCGCGGATGGCCTTTGCAAGCTCGGCCTGCTTCGCAAAGCAACAGCAGACTGGGCAGCATGGTCAGGGTTGCCAGGTAGCAGAGCAGAACTCCCATTCCCGTAATCCAGCCCAATTCTGCTCCCGCCCGGAAAGCGGTGAAGTGGAGCGAGAGAAAGGCGATAGCGGTGGTGATGGCGCCCACCGCCTGATGGCGTGCTTCACTTAAGCTGGCGGCCACGGCCACCTCCGCGGTTTTGCCCTGGGCCCTGACTTTCTGAAATTCGCTCAGCATCTGGATGCTGAAAGTGATGCCCAGGCCCGTCAGGATGGTCACAAAGT
Source organism: bacterium (assembly GCA_018266105.1). GTDB lineage: Bacteria > Vulcanimicrobiota > Xenobia > Xenobiales > JADMJV01 > JADMJV01. The sequence goes on from JAFEBA010000019.1 coordinate 95,013, forward strand.
GAACCGTCAGAAGATTGAGTTCGCCCACTGTCAGAGCGGCAAAGCCGATTGACCAGCACAGTCCCAGCACCAGGCTGACCACCGCGCAAAGGGGTCGGGTGATCTGGCCGAAGGCCAGCACCAGCAGCAAGGAAGTGAAGAGGAGCGCGGCTGCGGCGCAGCGAGAAGCATCCTGGCGAGCCGTGATCATCTCCTCGGTATTGATGGCCGGCTCGCCCGTCAGCATGATGTAGACGTCGGGGACCTGGCGGCGCACCCCTGAGACCAGACGTTGCAGTTCGCTGAGGGTTGCGATGTCGGCCAGGAACGAGCCCGACATATCGGCCGGCAAGGCCACCAGCATGAAGGTCTTACCATCCATCAGTTGGTTGTAAAATACGGTTTGATCGGGCCTGACGGTGCGGCCGGCCAGCATCTGCACGTCCGCCTGAAAGGGCCCCAGCGGGCTCTGAAAAGCACTGCGCCCTCCCGTCTCCAGGCTATCGGCCAGGCCCTCCAAGGTGCGCACCAACATCGGTAAGATTGGCCGCAACTGATGCTGCATGGCCTGATCGTTGAGAAGCACGCCCAGTTGGCGCAGCAGAACTTCAGGCCGCGGGTGGGCCGAGAGCAAGTCCAGCCAGGGGCGCGCCCCTTGCAGCCAGCTGGCCATTTCCCGCAATTCGTTCAGGCGTAAGAAATAGATTCCGTGGGCCAGCACCCCAGGCAGGTCCAGGCGGTAAAAGACGTGCTGAAAGCGGGGACTTTTCTTCAGTGCCTGACCCAGCAGGTCGGTGGCCTGCCGGGCTTGCTCGACGTTCTGACCGCGAACCAACAACACATAGTCGGTGGTGCGGCCAAATTTGGCCCGGTAGCGGGCCCAGTCCCGTTGCACAGGGTTGTTGGGGTCCAGCAATTGGGTGCGGTCGGTGGTGAAACTCAAGCGGTGGGCGGCCAACCACAAGCTGAGCAGGGCCAGAGCCACACCCAGAGCCAGTTTGAAGGCAGGCCTAAACATCTGGGGGAGGATGAATTCTTCTCAACACGAACCCGCTCCTGTGAAAATCTTCTTACACGCCTTCTTTGTCTGGATCATGACCGTTCTCAAGGCTGGCGGCTACCCAGGTATTGTGTTGCTGATGGCTATGGAAAGCAGCATCTTTCCAATCCCCTCAGAACTTGTCATTCCACCCGCCGCCTACTGGGCCTCCCAAGGACAGATGAGTTACTTTGGGGTGGTGGTGGCAGGCGTATTGGGCTGCTGGCTGGGGTCCGCCATAACTTACGCGGTCAGTTACAAGCTGGGCCGACCGCTGGTGACGAGATTTCTGGTTTCCGAGAAGAAAATGGAGATGGGCGAGCGTTGGGTCGCCCACTACGGGCGCGAGGGAGTCTTTTTCGCGCGATTGCTTCCGGTGGTGAGACATCTCATCGCCATTCCCGCCGGGGTGGCGGGTCAAAACTTTACCACCTTTTCCCTGGCCACGATTTTGGGCAGCACCATCTGGTGCGCCGTGTTGACCTGGTTTGGGCCGCGCATCATTACCCCGGACATGTTTGATTCCCCGGACGCTATGGTGGCGGCCGTCAAGGCCAAGACCAAGATGATCGTGCTGCTGATCGCGGTGGTGGCCGCCGCCTACGCGCTCATGCGCTACATGACTCGCAAAAAATAGGCAGCCGCTGGTGGCTCCCAAGAAAGAATCTTAAAGGACTGAACCCGGGTGTCCGGAACCTTGCAAAGACATGCGTGATAGGGTGGACCGCTTCGCCGACCAGTTCCAAAAAGTGCGGGGGCAATTGCAACAAGTGGTGGTGGGGCAGTCGGCCTTGCTGGACCAGGTGCTCTGGGCCCTGGTGGCGGGCGGCAATGTGCTGCTGGAAGGTGTGCCGGGTCTGGGCAAAACGCTGCTGGTGAAGACCCTGGGACAGGTCCTGGACCTCTCCTTTGCCCGCTGCCAGTTCACACCGGACTTGATGCCTTCAGATATTTTGGGCACTCAGATTTTGGAGACAGCCAACGACGGCTCACGGCATTTCCGCTTTCAAGCCGGACCGGTCTTCACCAACTTGCTGCTGGCTGACGAGATCAATCGAGCCACCCCGAAGACCCAGTCGGCACTGCTGGAAGCCATGCAAGAGCGCCAGGTGACGGTGGCCGGCCAGCCGCACGCACTGCCCGACCCGTTCTTTGTGTTGGCCACCCAGAATCCCATCGATATGGAAGGCACCTATCCGTTGCCGGAGGCCCAGGTGGACCGTTTTATGTTCAAGGTTCAGGTGGAATTCCCAAGCCAGGACGAGTTGGCCAGGATCCTGGATCTCACCACCGGGGCACACCTGCCCGGGGTGGAACCGGTTTGCAGCGGTGAGGACCTCAAGCACATGCAGAAGTTGGCTCGTGACGTAGAAGTGGCGCCTGAGCTTGTGCAGTCGATCGCGCGCTTGATTCGCCAGACTCACCCTACTCTTGCAGAAGCTCCCGAGCAGGTGCGCAAGTATGTGCGCTACGGCTCCAGCCCCCGCGGCGCTCAGTCCATCCTGCTGTCGGCCAAGGCTCGCGCCCTGGCCGCCGGGCGTCTGAATGTGGCTCTGGAAGACGTGCAGATGGTGGCCATGCCATGTTTGCGCCACCGTGTGCTGCCCAGCTTTGAAGGCGAAGCCGAGGGAGTGGGTTCGGAAGCGGTCCTGCGCCCTCTCATTGAGGGTTTGCGGGTCGAGGTCAAAGCTTGAGAAAGCTCTTGCTGGCAATGCTGCTGGCCAGTCTGCCGGCCTGGAGCCAAGTCGATCCGCCGGTGGTGCTGGAGGCCCGTTCCGTTTTTGGGGATATCGTCCGTTACGGGGCGCCTTTTCAGGCGGTGGTCGAGGTCAATGTCACCACGCCCCTCAATCTGGAAACCTCTCTACAAATTGATGGTGGTCACGCCGAGTTGGACTGTCGGGTGCCGATCAAGTTGGCTCCGGGCAAACGCAGCTACGCCATTCCGGTCGCCAGCGCCCAGTATGGACAGGATGTGCATCTGGTGGGTGGGGGAGCACCGGGAGCGACCACGCAGATGCAGCCTTCGGTGGCCACCGACCAGGACTACCTGGCTCTGGTTCTGGCTCCGCGCAAGAATCAGTTCGCCTACCTGGGGGGTTACAAAAGCCTGCTCAGTCAGGGTGAGTTCCGCGTCAATCAGCCGCGCAAGGGAGCCGAACTGCCCGATCTGTGGTGGACTTATTTGGGCCACAATGTGATCGTGCTTTATGATCTGCCGGCTTTAAAGCTGAGCGACCGGGTTGAGTCGGCCTTGCTCGATTATGTCCAGGCCGGCGGCCAATTGGTGCTGGTCAGCAACTCCGATCCTCAGGAATTGCAGGGCAGTCGCCTGTCCGAGCTGGCCCCGCTTCGGGCCAGCCGTCTGGTTGAGGGACGTCTGCGCGGACAACTGGCTCCCGGGGCTGAAGAGATGATCAGCTCCAAGAACGCACCATTGCTTCTGCGCCGCGTGTACGGATCGGGTTCCGTCTGGCAGGTGACGTCTCCCATCGATACTCAGGATGTGCTGGGCACAAAGCAGACCCAGGCCGTCTGGCAGAAGATTTTGAGTGAGCAGAGCGGGTTTGAGGTGCGCAAGAGTTTTGAGGAGTTCGGGGACCGCCTCTCGGTTTTGCCCGAGCTGCCCGCACCCGCCACGGCCGCGCTGGCCTGGTATCTGGCCGGCTATGTGCTGGTGGTGATTCCCGCCATTTATGTCTACCTGCGTCGCAAAGACCAGGTGCTGCGGTTGATCGTGGTGGTACCCATTTGCTCGGTACTCATCACCTCACTGGCCTACTTCCTCAATTCCAGCGGGCGCGGGCGGCAGCTTGTGTTGCGCGAGCTGGGCACGGCCTGGGCCTACGGTGGAAAGCCAGAAGTGGTGCTGCGCCAGCAGGGCGTGCTGTTTTCGCCGGCGGCGCTGAGCTTTTCGCTGGATTTTCCAGCCGACACCCTGATGCGTCCGCGTTATCGGGCTCGCGACGAACAGAGCCACATTCTCAATTGTCGGGGTGAGAGCCTGAGTCTGGAACCTGAGCGTTTGCGCCAGTGGGGCTTGAGTCGTTGGGCCGGGCTGGGTTTGCGACGCCTGAGCGGGCCGATTGGCCTTGAGGTTCAAGAGACTCCAGGTGTGCTCAAGGTCACCATTAAAAATGGCTCCGACCTGCCCACCTGCCAGGCCGTGCTGGCCACCACCTCCAGCCTCTGCAGTGCCCCTTTTGAAGTGCACGCGGGCATCCAGAAAGTGGACCTGGAAGTCTCCAAGCAAAGCAATCTGCAGGATGTTTTGGAAAGGGGGGAGCTGGGTCCGTTGCGGCGTGAGGACGCGGCCTCGCTGGCCAACGAGCTGGGGGCTCGCCGCCAACCCGGACCGGTGCTTGTGATGAAGGTCTCCGACCCTCGCCTGGCCGTCATGCATTTCAAAGATTTGCATCCCAAGGAAATTCGCACCACCTATCTGGTGATCAGCGAGGGACAGCCGTGATCATCTGTCAGAACCTGAGCAAGTTTTACGGGGACCATCCGGCTCTACAGAATCTCAATCTGAAACTGGAAGCCGGTGACGCCTTCGGTTTCATCGGTCCCAACGGAGCGGGTAAGACGACCACCATCCGCATCCTGGCCACCCTTCAGGAGCCCAGCGAAGGGGATGCCTGGGTGGGCGGATTCTCAGTCAGCAATGAACCGGATGCGGTGCGCGAAGTGCTCGGTTACATGCCGGACCAGTTCGGTCTCTATGAGGGAATGCGCAGTTGGGAATACTTGGAGTTCTATGCCGCCGCCTATCGGGTGCCTCGCCAGCGCTGGAAGAGCCTGATCGACGAGGTGCTGGAACTGACGGATCTGACGGTGAAAAAGCAATCTTTTGTGGAGACGCTTTCCACCGGAATGCGTCAGCGCCTATGTCTGGCCAAAACCCTGTTGCACGACCCCAAGGTGCTGGTGCTGGATGAACCCGCCTCGGGCCTGGACCCGCGCGCCCGCATTGAGCTCAAGCTCTTGCTCAAAGAACTCTCGCGAATGGGGAAAACACTCTTGGTCAGCTCTCATATCCTGCCCGAGCTGGCCGATTTCTGCAACAAAGTGGGCATCATCGAAGCCGGACGCTTGCTGGCTTCGGGGCCAGTCAACAGCATTCTGGCTCAGGCCAGCCGCGACCGTTATCGGCTGCGCATCCGGGTGCTGCAAAGGACCGAAGAAGCCCGAGCGTTGATTGAAAGAAGTCTGGAGGTTTCCGACCTATCGGAGGAGGCCGAAGCTCTGGTCTTGACCACCGCAGCTGGCCTGGAAGCCCAGGCGGACTTGCTGGACAGGCTGGTGCGAGACGGCTTTCGTCCGGTTGAATTTGCTCAGCTCAAGACCGATTTGGAGCAGATCTTTCTGGAAGTCACCCAGGGGATTACCCAATGAAGCTGATGGAATCAGTAGCGGGTTGGGCCTGGCACAACCCGGTGACCCTCAAGGAACTGCGCATCGGTTTGCGCGAGCGGCGCATTTTCATCCTGCAGCTACTCTATCTGTGCGCACTCCTGTTCATCAGTCTGGCCTGCCTGCCGGCCATGTTCGAGAGTCCCAACTCCGAACAGCTGGCCGAGAAAGGCAAAGAGTTCTTTTTCATCCTCTTCGGTCTACAGTTGATGTTGCTGCTGGTCACGGCCCCGGCCCTGACCTGCGGTAGCCTCTCTTCCGAGCGCGAGCGTCACAGTCTGGACATGGTGCTGGCCTCGCGCATCAGCAGCGGTCAACTGGTGCTGGGGAAGCTGGGATTTGCGGCCTATTGTCTGATTCTGCTGCTGTCCTCGGCCCTGCCGCTGGCCTCCATCTGCTTCTTCCTGGGCGGGGTCACGCTTTGGGAGGCGTTGGCCTGCTACTTTGAATTGTTTCTTTTCGGGATGCTGGCCGCCAGCGTGGGCCTTTTCTCCTCGGCTCGCGAGGCGCGCAGCAACTATGCCACGGTTCAAAGCTATCTGCTGGTCTTCATGGGTAGCTTCATGATTTTCCCCTACATGGCTTTGCGCTTTGACGAGCAGAGCGCTCGCACCACCGTGGGCCCCTCCTTCTGGACTTTCAATCAGACCTTCGAGCTGGGCGTTTACCATTTTTTTGTGGGCCTGGCGATCTATCTGATCGGCTTTCTATTCGTTAAGGCCCGCCACCGGATCCGCCCGGAAGCTCGAAATATCAAGGCGATGGCCTTGCTCTTCTTGCTCATTTATCTATTCTGTCTGGGCTGGCTGTCCTTGCTCTATTCCCTGTTTTTCACCAACCACAGCGGCAACGAGGCCGACCCCCTGGCCATCCTGCTCTATTCTGTTCACATTGGCTTTCTGGGGTTCTTCCTCAACCCCAGCAATCTTGAGTCCCGGCTGGAGCAAAGTCGCTTCAGGTCCAGTCTCTTCTCCCGACCCTGGTTCTGGCTTGGGCTGGCCGCGCTGGGCTGCCTTTTTCCGCTGGCCCTCGGCCAGGCCTGTGGTTACCAGAATTCCCAGACCACCTTCGAGTTGGGTTTCAGCCTCTTTTTCATCTTGATCTATCCTCTCAACGCCTGGTTGGTGCAAAAGAGCTGGCTTCCACGCTGGCAGTATGCCTGGGTTTACTATCTGGGACTGCTGCTTTTGCAGTTCTTTTCGCTGCTGGGAACATTCACCGCCAGCGATAGCACTACCGGTCTGAGCTATGTCTCACCCTTCAGCACCTTGATTGTGATGGCTTCGGCCTACGAAACCAAGCACAACGAAGGCGAGATTTTCATCCTGGCCGTGAGCTTTCACCTGGTGCTGCTGTTGCTGCTGGGGGCGATTTATCGCTGGCGCAAAGGCCGCCGCCAAAAACGTGCCTGAGCTGCTTTCGTCCCAGTTGCGGGCTCGCCTGAGCCCGCTCCGGCTGGTTTCGCCGCATCAGGGACCACAGACCAATCTGGCGGGAGCTCACAAAGGCCGACGCCGCGGGCGCTCCATGGAGTTCGCCGAACATCGAGATTATTCGCCCGGCGACGACCTGCGCCATCTGGATTGGGCTGCCTTTGCCCGGAGCGAACGGCTGGTTGTTAAGGAGTTTGAGTCCGAACTGGAGCGCACGGTAATGGTGGTGGTGGACTTCTCCGCCTCGATGTCGGAACCCAAGCGTAGATTGGCTCTGAGCTGTGCGGCCGCTTTCAGCTGGGTCGGACTGCTGGGACAGGACCGGCTGGGCCTGGCCACTCTGGGTCGAGAGGCACGCTATCATCCACCTGTGCGGGGGCGAGGTCAATGGGGGAGGCTGATGGATTGGCTTGGCTCCAGCCATCCGGGCGGACGAGCCGATTTGCCCGCCAGCTTGAAGAGCCTGGTGCAGCGTCTGCCGCGAAGCAGTCTGGTGCTGGTTCTTTCCGACTGGTTGGAAGAGGAAGCTTCCAGCGCCCTGGCGTTCGCCCACCATCGCAAGCATCAGCTGGCTTTGTTGCAGATTTTGGATGAGCCTGATCGCAGCCCACCCTGGTTGGGCCCCCTTCGCCTGGAAGACATCGAGACGGCCGAGTTTCGACAACTCAGCCTGGAAGACCAGACCCTCAGTTTTTATCAACAGGCCCTGGAGCAGCACTGCCAGAGTCTGCGCCAGCAGTGCGGTCGGTTGGGGTTTCACTATCACCGTTGCGCGGCTGAGGCCCAACCTGAGGAAGTCCTCTTGCGTCAGCTGGTGGAGCGCGGATGGCTGGCCTGACAGACTGGGGTTGGAATGCGGGTTCTCAGGCCGTCTGGTTCTGGGTTCCGCTGGCGGTGTTGCTGCTCTACCTTTTTCGTCCGCGCCATCGGCTACAGCCGGTCGCGGCCGCATTTCTGTGGCGTCGAGTGCAGGACCGCTTGGGAGGCCAGAGTCTCTGGCGGCGTCTGCAAAGCCAGCGCTTGCTCTGGTTGCAGCTACTCTTTTGCCTGCTGGCGGTGCTGGCTTTGATGCGTCCCTATCAGGTGCGTCCGGGCCTGGTGGCTCAGCAGGTGGTGCTGATTGTGGACCGTTCCGCCTCCATGGCTGCATCCGGGCGTTTTCAGGAGGCTGTGCAGGAGGCTCGCCAACTGGTCCGTCAGGCTCCCGCCGGCTGCGAATTTGCACTGGCTGCGCTGGACAACAATCTGCAGATGCTGCAACCCTTTAGTTCTGATCGGGTGGCTCTGGACGGGTTGCTGGCGGGTTTGCGTCCGCTGGCCTTGGGAGGCCAGGACGAACGAGTGGCTCCCTTGGTTCTCTCGATCCTCAAGAACAATCCGCAGGCTCAGGTGCATTGGTTTTCCGACCATTCTTTAGCTCAGGTCCAGTGCGTCGCTCATCTTTTTGACCAAGGTCGGATCAACTATTCCATCGATTCCTTTCAGTGCAGCGGCCAGCAACTTTTACTGGCGGTGCGCAATTATGACGCTCAGGCCGCCCAACTGCAGTTGCGTGTGAGCGGAGCGGGTGACTTTTCGGTGGATCGAACCTGCTCGTTACGTGGCCGAGGGCGCCAATTGTTGCAAATTCCGCTGACGGGTGGGCAGGGTCCCTACACCGCCCGCATTTTGAACCAGGACGATCTGGATCTCGACAACCATGCCTTCTGCCTGGATCCTGACAGCGCCCCCCAACGCCTGCTCAGCCAGGAGGGTGTGTCGCCATTCCTGGAGCAGGCGGCCCAGGCTGCCACCGGTCTGAGCTTGTTGCGCGGCGCCGCCGATGTGAAGGGTATCCATCTTTGGGCCCGCCTGCCCGAGGGCAAGCTCTCGGGCGGGCGCCACATTGCCTGTGCTCCACCTTCAAGCTGGGTGCAATCGGAATTTGAGGATCAGGGCTCGGTGTTGCTCACCAGTTCCTTGCAGCGCCAGTGGCGTTTCCGCGTTTCCGGCCAGCGCTGGGGTAAGCGCTATTTGATCAAATCGGGATTGGCCGAAGCCGTGCTGGTGGACAGTAGCGGTCAGCCTCTGCTGGTGGAACGCGAGGGCGCACTGGTCTGGTTGTTTGCCCTGGAAAACTCGGAGCTCCCGCTCTCTCCCGACCTCCCCGTCATTCTTTCCAGCTGGCTGCAAGCTCATCAGGACCCGGCCCAGGCCATGCGGGCAGGGGCGTTGTGCGGTAGTCGCGTGGTGGTGCCTGGTCCAAGCCCCATGCAGGTGACTGGTCCGCTCGGAGCTTTTGCTTTGGAGCAGGTGGAATGGCAACCCGACTGGCCGGGTTTTTATCACTTTGCCTGGGGGACGCTGGCGGTCAACTTCTACGCTCCTGAGGAGTCCAATCTGGATCGTCCCAAGCTGGTGGCCGGCCCGCCGCCCACTGCTGCGGACGAGGTCCAGACCCGGCCCATGAGTCAGGAATATGTGCGCCCCCTGGTGGTGCTGGCCTTGCTGATACTGCTCTATGAGTATCGCTGCTGGTGGGGGAGCAAACGCTCGTGAGGTTGAGCTTCGCACATCCCTGGCTCTTGCTCCTCTTGCCACTCCTGTTCTTCTCCTGGGCCTGGCTGGGCGGACGTCCGGCCGGACCGGCCGCCCAGGTGTCCGTCTGGCGCCGGCGTCTTTCGGCCGGTCTGCGTCTCACCACCCTGTTGCTGCTTGCTTTGGTGTTGGCCGGGGTGCGTTGGCGTCTGCCCAGCGATCGGCTGACCGTCACCTTCCTGCTCGATCATTCCCTGTCGGCCCGTCGCCAGCAGGCTTTCATGCACGATTACCTGGAGAAGGCCCTGGCCGTCCGGCCTGCAAAAGTTCAGGTGGCGGTGGTACACTTTGCGGGTGAGTCGGCTCTGGAGCTGGCTCCCACCAACTCGCCTTACATCCCGAAAAGCAGTCAGCGCCTGAATCGGGAAGAAAGCAATCTGGCCGCCGCCCTTCAGTATGGGGCGGCAGCGCAACCTCCGGGTCAGAGTGGGCGTTTGGTATTGATCACCGACGGTAAGCAGACCCGAGGCGATGTTTTGCAGGCCGCTGAGAGTTCGGCCCTGGAAATCGACTGCGTGCCGATTCCTCTGGACCAAACACCTGAGGTGCTGGTTGAAGAATTGCGCTGTCCCTCTTCGGTGGCCCAAAAGACCCCATTTGATCTGGTGGCCACTCTGGCCTCAACTCAGAATTGCCCGGCCGATCTGCAGCTTTGGAGAAATGGCAAGCCGGCCGGACGCTTCAAGGTGAAGCTGGCGCCCGGCCGAAACGTGTTCTTGTTGCCTCAGACCGGCGAAACGGCTGGTGTGGCGCGCTACGAACTGCGGGTCAGCGTAGCCGAAGACGGCGAGATGGCCAACAATCGCGCATCGGGACTGACCCTGGTGGAGGGACCCAGTCGGCTGGCCCTCATTTTCCCGCGCGGAGCAACCCCATCTCTGGCCGGGGTGTTGCGCGCCAACGGTGCTCTGGTGGACGCACTCACCCCCGATCAGCTACCCGAAGACGTGGGTGAATGGTTGGGATATCAGGGCGTGATTCTGGACAATGTGCCTTCGACCGACCTGTCCAGTGAACAACTGGAAGCGCTCACGGCGTTGGTGCGCGAAGCCGGGCTGGGTTTGACCATGCTCGGAGGGCCGGATAGTTTCGCGGCCGGTGGTTACGCCAGGACCCCTCTGGCCGAGGCTCTCCCGCTGGACATGCGGGTGCGGCGCAATCTGATGACGCCTCCCACTGCTCAGCTTCACATCCTGGATAAGTCCGGCTCCATGGGCGAAGTCACCCAGGGGGTCGAACATATTGCGATGGCCCGCGAGGCCAGTATCGCCGCATTGGAATTGCTGACGGGCGACGACCAGTTTGGAGTGATTGGCTTTGACGACGCCTACAAATGGGTTGTCCCGATTCAAGCCGCGCTTCAGCCCAAGGCTCTGGCCGGTCGCATTTCCACCCTGCGGGCCGGTGGCGGTACAGATCTGTTTCCGGCCCTGGAAGCCGGGGTTCAAAGTCTGAGCAGCAATCCGCTCAGCTCCCGCCATATTTTGATCTTGAGCGACGGAGCCACCGCTCCGGCCAATTTTGAACGCCTGGCTCGCCAGGCCCAGGAACAGCATATCGTCATTTCCACCGTGGCCGTGGGTGATGGTGCGGACCTGGCTTTTCTGGAAAAGCTGGCGCGAGACGGCAAGGGCAGATGCTATGTGGCCGATAGCGCTCACGCTCTTCCCCGCATCTTTGCCCGAGAGACCTTGCTGAATTCGCGCAGCGCCTTTGATGAAAAACCGGCCCGGATGCAGGCGGCCTCCCCTCATCCGATCCTTCAAGGTGTCTCCTGGGATGCATCTCTGCTCGGCCATAATCTGTGTACTCCCAAGGGGGCTCCTCATCGCGTGCTGCTGGAAACTCCGGCGAATGATCCAGTGCTTGCGGTTGGACGCTATGGTTTAGGCAAAACCGTGGCCTTTACCGGCGATGACGGCAGGCGCTGGAGCTCGGCCTGGGCTGCCCACACCGATTTCGCCAAGTTTCTGCTACAGGCGGTGCGCTGGAGTTTGCCCGCATCCCAGCAGGGACCGCTGGAGGTGAGCGCGGGTCTGGATGGATTGCAGCGCTTGCAGGTCAACGCTCGGGTGTCGCCAGAACTGGCACCGCAAGGTCTGGTGGGCGCGCTGATGGCGCCGGACGGGCGGTCGCAAAGCCTGGACCTGGTTCAGATGGCGCCAGATCGTTACGAGGTCCATTCTGAATTTCAGGGATCGGGAACCTTCGTGCTCAGCCTGAGCACGCCGGATGGCTCCCTGCGGGTGACTCAGCCTGTCTCCTTGCAGCCCTCCCAGGAACTCTCGGGAGGGCCCATCCAGGAAGAGCTGCTGAGAAAGGTGGCCAGCCTGGCTCGTGGCCGCTACCGTCCCGATCCTTCCGAAGTCTTTCGTCAACCTCAGCACGGACCCACTTTCTACAAGGAGCTGCAGGCGCCGCTGCTGCAACTTTGTCTGCTGCTGCTATTGCTGGAAGTGGCCGTGCGCCGTCTGCCCCTTCCGCAACGACCTCAGCCCGCTGAACGGGTGGAGGTGTCCCAGCCGGCGGGGGCAGAACCCGCCCGGCTGCTGGAGAAGGTGCGGCGCGCGCCGGTCCGGCGTCAGTTAAAGTTGGACGAACTGCCTGCCGACGAGAAGCCCGCCCGGGTCTCGGAGATCCCGGTGGACACGCTGGCCAATTTGCGGAAGATCCGCGCCCAGACTCGTAAAAAGCGAGAGGATTGAGCCGGGGTCCAAACCGAATCATAGGCGCTTGGCTTCGCATCGCGTAACCTTGATCACCCCGGACGGTGAGATTGAGATCGAGTGCTCGGAAGAACTCTCGATTCTGGACGCAGCGGCGGCCCGGGGGACGGCCTTGCCGGCCGTATGTCGGGGCGGCGCCTGCTCCGCCTGCGTTGCTCGCCATGTTGGCGGGGACCCTCCCGACCAGTCTGAACAGAGCTATCTCAGTGCGGACGAAATGGAAGAAGGCTACGTTTTGCTTTGCGTGGCCTATCCAAGGGGCGAATGTCGCTTCGAAACGCACAAAACCGCGGAGTATCTGGAGCAGCTGGCGGCCAAAGAGGGCCAGGCTCAGTCAGGGTGAGAAACAGCGCCAAAGTGGCTGCCGGCGGGCACTCCGAAGCAGAACCAGAGCAGTTGACTCAGCGGCATGGTCCAGCTGGACGACAGCAGACCGTGCTCCAGCATTAAGATCCCCACCACCGCGAAGACCCCCAGGCTGACCAGCAGGCGCAGTCCTGGCTTGGCGAACCGCCCGTAACCTGCAAATCCAGCTCCCACCCCAATCAACCAGAAGAAAATGGTGGTCGGATACATCCCGGTTAAGGAAAGCAGCGCTGGCAGCAAAAGAAACAGCAGCACACAACGATCATCCCCGCGCGATTGCTCCCAGTAGAGCCGCAGTCTTTCCAGCATAAGAGCAAGTTGGCTTCCCTCCGCCACTTCCCTCCAGTAGTGTAAGAGATTCCGCTTCGCCCTCGGCCGTTTTCAGTCGTGCGCAGATTTTGTCCGGTGATCGGCAACAGCCCGCGTCTGGCGGGAACGGCAGCCGAGCCGCGAAGGCGGAGCCATGCAGTTGAGCGTGCAGGAGTTGATCGTCGGGAATGCCTGTCCCCCCGGGCGTTTCCTTCGCCCGGGGGCGGGCTGGGCTCCGATGTCGTTGCCGGTCCGTGTCTTCGTGTTACATCATCCCCAGCGCGGCGCATTCCTGTGGGATACAGGCTATGGGCCGGCTTTCTGGCGGGCCACTCAGCGATTCCCGGCTCGAGTGCTGCGCTGGCTGATTCCCCCGAGACTGGAGCCTGATCAGCACCTGACTCGCCAGCTCGGTCAACCGCTGGCCGGTCTCGGATTGTCGCACTTTCACCCCGATCACGTGGGCTCACTCCCTGATTTGGCGGAAGTCCCGACCTGGGTTTCTAAAGACGAATGGGAACGAGTCAATCGGCTCGGTTCCTTCCAGGCACTGCGCACCGCCCACCTCAAGCCGCTTTATGCACATCTCAAGCCGCTGTTCTTTGAGGACCTGCCGTCCCGGATTTGGTCCGGGTTGGAACTGTTGGGTCCGGGTTGGGACTGGTTTGGGGACGGGAGTGCCCGGGTGTTCAAGCTACCGGGTCACACCCACGGGCAGCTGGGGCTCTGGATGGAGCGGGCCGAGGGGCCTTTGCTGGCGGTTGGGGACGCCTATTATTTGCCGGAGCAGCTGGATGGCGTCCGACTTCCAGCGCCAACCCGCTGGATTGTGGAGGACGCTCGCGCTTACGCTCGGACCCTGGAGCGACTGGCTCAACTGCGACAATTGCACCCAGCACTTACGCTCAGAGCATGCCATGAACCGGGGCCTGCAGGCTCCAGCTAAAGCGGTCCTCTCCCTGGTCGGTAAAGGCCAATTGCGGCTTCAAGCGCAGGTCGCGATGCAGGGTGGGCATTTCTTCCAGTTGATGGCGCAAATCGTTGGTGTAGGCCTGAAGGTGGGTGGGCGGACAGGTGGAGAGGACCAGGAATCGCTCTGGACTGATGCGTCCCAGCTGATCCTGGGGTCGCAGGGCCAGGCGCAGACAGTCCAGGGTCTCTTTCAAAAGGAGCGCGGCCGCCTCGGATCCAAAGGTTTCGGTCACCTGTTTCTGTCCGGTGAGCTGGACTACAATGGAGGATGGATAGCGAGTTCCACTGGTCAGGGCTTTCTCCAGACCGGCCCGGTTGTAGCACCCCAGGCCATCCTCCAGCAGTTCCTTGCCCTGGGGGAGGTTGGCCGGTCGGCGCAGTTCGGATTCGACCTCCGAAGCCAACCGGCTCAAGCTTTGCAAATCCTCGTTGGAGAGCTCACGCGGTTGGGTATCGGCCACGCAAAACGAGCCGACGGGTTGCCCCTGATCATCGTGGATGGGAATGCCGGCGTAGAAGCGGATTCCGCCCGGAGCGCGCACCACCGGATTGTTCCGGAAGCGTTCATCTAGAGTCGCGTCGGGAACAATGCAATGCTGTTTGGATAAAATTGTGTGGGCGCAGAATGCGAATGCCCTCGGAGTTTCGGAGACAAGAGCTCCCTGGGTGGACTTAAACCACTGGCGTTCTTTGTCGATAAAACTGAGCATGCAGAAGCGAGCACCTACGGTTTCACGGGCCGCTTTGGTGAGTCGGTCATAGCGTGACTCGGCCGCCGTATCCAGAATTTGCAATTGCCTCAAACCATCCAGGCGTTCGGATTCATTGGCTGGAATGGGATAATCACTCACGTTGGAAATCGATTCACCCTGGGTTTGTGTCTACCTCTAAAGGGTATAGAGGCCACCATGAATTGGAAACCATGGGTTCTCGCACTGGCCTTGTTGACCGGACCGGCCCTGGCTCAAGAGCCGACCTCGGCTCCGGCAACTCCGGCTCAGACCGACTCTCAGGTGGATAATCCGCTGCTGGATATGAATCTGGAGCAGTTGATGCACCTGGAGCTGGTCCAGACCACCGTGCCTGGCGCTCATTGGCACTGGGAAGACGACTGGATGGTGGGCTACCAGTTTATGCGGGTCCAGAACGAGGGGTATAATAGCGGAACGACCCGGGTTTCCAATCAAGATGTGCTGCGCAGTGGCTACAGCAACGTGCACACCAGTATGACCATGGACATGCACATGCTCATGGCGATGTATGGACCCAGCGACGATGTTACGCTGATGGTCATGTTGCCTTACATGGATATGACCATGAATCACTTGAGTCGCAACGGCTCGAGCTTTCAGGTGCAGTCTCAAGGCTTTGGCGATTTACGAATTTCGCCCATCGTGTCCATCTTCGACGAATATCCTCACCGGATTCAGTTTGAGGCTGGAGTCAGCATCCCCACCGGCTCGGTCAACAAGAAGGATCTGACTCCCTCCGGCTTCTCCCAGCTGGAGTATAAAATGCAGACTGGCTCCGGGACTCTTGACTTTGTGCCGGCTCTGACCTATCTGGGTCAGAATGACGACATGAACTGGGGGGCGCAGGCCCGCGGAACTTTTCGGGTTGGCAGCAACAGCGCCGGCTATCGGCAGGGGAACGTTTACGAGTTAACGGCCTGGATTTCGCCCAAGATCAACGACAATTTCTCGCCTTCGCTGCGCATCGATGCCTTGAAGTGGGGCAATGTGCTGGGCCGCGACACGCGCCTTAATCCGCGTGCAAACCCTGAATCTGACCCGGGCCTGCAGGGGGGCGAGCAGATCAATCTGCTCTTTGGTTTGAACTTTTCGGCCGGGTTGGATGACGAAGGTCGAGGTCACCGTTTCTCACTCGAGGGCGGATTGCCCATCTATCAGAACTTGAACGGTCCGCAGATTCGCGAAGCCTGGCGATTGGGGGGAGCCTGGAATTGGACTTTTTGAAACGCATCCTGGTCCCTTTGCTGGTGTGCGGAATGCTCGCGCCAGCCTCGGGCTCCAGTCACGAGTACCAGATCAAGGCCGCCTTTATCTATAATTTCTTGCGCTACATTGAATGGCCCACCGAGCGCAATGCCTACTCGGTCGGGATACTGGGCGAGGACCCCTTTGAGGGTGGCCTGGAGCAGTTTCAAAAGAAGCCGCTGGGCGGCAAGAACATAACCGTTAAAATGGTTAAGTCGGCCAAAGAGGCACGCGGCTGTGACGTCCTCTTCATCAGTGCCACGGAAGCGGATAAGTTGGATGGAACCCTGGCCGCCCTGAAAGGCGCGCCTGTGTTGACCATCAGCGACCTGCCTTCGTTTACCGACCATGGCGGTCAGATCGGCTTCACCACGGAACGCAACCGCGTCCGTTTCATCGTGAATACAGATGCGCTCTCAGCTTCGGAGCTGAAAGCCAGTTCTAACCTTCTCAAGCTGGCTATTCTCAAAGGCGGCTGACCTTCAGGGGGGCTTGCCCACCAGTCGAGCATCGATCCATTCCAGGGCCGCATCCCCTTCGGCCAGCAACTGACCGTCCGGGCCGTAGACCTGCAAGAACGGAACCTGCTTGATGTTGAATCTCCTGGCCAGGGCCGAATCAGCCTCGCCAATATCCACTTTGAGCCAGGTCAGGCCGGGCAGCCGATTCATCAAAACTTCCAACTGGAAGCCCTTCTCTTCGCAGGCTCACCAATCGGCGAAGAAGTCGACGATGTTGTATTTTTCGGGAGTGAGCTCGGCTTTTAGATCATCGAGCTGGCCCGGGCTGTCCTGATTCAGGATCCGCATCTGGGGCATCGAACCCAGGGGCGGCCGGTTCATTCCTCCACCGCTCCAGGGCGCGGCCCAGCTGGAGGCGGTGCAAAGCAAGATTGCGATCAGCGTGCGCATAGCCGGGCAGTTCCTCATTCGCTTGGAAAGGCCTCGCGAAAGGCAGTCAGGGCCTTGGACGATTCCTCGCGCACCAATGCTGCCCAGCCTGGCCAGTCCTGATCGGGGTTGTTCTTGGCCAGTTTCTCCATCGTGGCCGACAGTGCCGACAGGCGCATGGCACCAAAGTTGGCCGCCGAACCGCGCATGGCGTGGGCTACCATGCCGATTTGATAGATGTCTCCTTGGGCTGTGGCCCCCTCCAGTTTGGACTGGAGCTCTAGATACTCAGACTCCAGAATAACCAGGAGTTCGCGCACGGCCGCATTGCCTCCGAAGTTTTGGATTTCTCGCACGGTGCCCAGAGAATTGTCGTCCAGCACCGGTTTCTGTTGCCAGGCCTGAGTCTCGTCCTCCACCTTCGGCGGCTCCTCTGGCGGCATCTCGGCCGGAACGTTGGCGGGCGCTACCGGGGCCTCTGTATGAACCAGTGGGTCGGACACGGCCGCCACGGCCCGTCTTTCGCAGCGCAGCAGAGCAGCGCACAAGGCCTCGATCTGGATGGGTTTGGCGATGAAGTCGTCCATGCCCGCTTGCACACAGGATTCGCGTTCGCTCAGGGTTACGTTGGCGGTCAGGGCCACCACCCGGGGCCGGTCTTCGGGGTAGAGAGCAACCAGTTGGCGGGTGGCTTCCAGACCGTCCATCTCGGGCATATTTACGTCCATCAGGATCACGTCGTAGCGCGTACGGGTCAGGGCATCCAGCACCTCCAGGCCATTGCCGACCGAATCGGCCTGATAGCCCATCTTTTTGAGCATGATCAGCATCATCTTCTGATTGACGAACAGATCGTCGGCCACCAGAATTTTGAGCGGGTGTCGCTGTCCCAGGGTCTCGTCGAAGAGTGATTCTCCCGGCTGGCTGCTTTTGCCGGTGGTGCCGGAGAAGTGATTGGCCAGCACGTCGAAAGCCAGCCCGGGCCGTAGCGGCTTGTGCAGGTAGGCGTCAAATACGCCTTCCGAGCCTGGCTCTTTGCGTCCCAAGGAGGTCCAGGCGATGAGACATATGGGGCCAAGCTGGCGTATTTTTTGACTCAAGGTGAGGCCGTCCATCTCAGGCATCTGGATGTCCACCACGGCTACATCAAATTTCTCGGATTTCAGCCATTCCAGGGCCTGACCGGCGGATTCGGTGTCGCTCACGCGCAGTCCCCAGCCCTCGGCCCGCTTGCGCAAGAGACGGCGGTTGGTGTCGTTGTCGTCCACGATCAGCATGTGCTTGCCGCGGAAGCCTTCTGGCATCTGGTCGTAGTGCCGTTTGGGCACGGGGGCGTCGGCGGCCAGAATGGTGAAGGAAAAGACCGAGCCGACCCCCACTTCACTGGTGACCCAGATTTTTCCGCCCATCGCTTCCACGAAGCGTTTGCTGATGGCCAGGCCCAATCCGGTGCCGCCGAAGCGGCGAGTGATGGAAGAGTCCACCTGAGAAAAGGGGCGAAAGAGGCTGCTGACTCGATCGGGTGGGATACCGATGCCCGAGTCTTTCACGGCGAACTCGATCTCGTGCACATTGCCCTTGCGACTGGGCGAGCTAACGCTGAGCACCACCTCGCCCTCGGAGGTAAACTTGATCGCGTTGCTCAGCAGGTTGATCATAATTTGTCGCAGGCGGGTGCTGTCTCCCACGATTCCAGCTGGAACCATTGGGTCGATCGAGTAGGCAAGCTCCAGACCCTTGTTGGAGGCCAGGTTTGCTACCAGGTCCAGGGCGCCTTCGATGCACTCGAAGAGCTCGAAGGGGGTGGTCTCCAGTTCCAGGTGGCCGGCTTCAATCTTTGAAAAATCCAGGATGTCATTGATGATGCCCAGCAGGCCCTCGCCACTGGACTGGACCGTGCGAGCGTAGTCGCGCTGTTCGGTGGTCAGGCTGGTGTCCAGCAAGAGTCCCGTCATCCCCAGCACAGCGTTCAAGGGCGTGCGAATCTCGTGGCTCATGGCCGCCAGAAACGCGCTCTTGCTTCGGTTGGCGTGCTCGGCGTCGTCCCTGGCTTTGATCAGTTCGTGGCCGGAGCGATAGCGCTCAAATACTCGACCCATTGCGGTACCGATTTGGGCCAGCGACGCGAGCAGTTCGCTATCGGGCAGTTCCACTTCCGGGCTGAAGAATTCCAGCACCGCCACCACTTCCTCGCCAGCCAGCACGGGGAAGGCAAAGGCTGCCCGAATGCCCACCTCCCCGGCTGCTTCGATCCGGCGAAAACGCAGGTCCAGGCTGATGTCATGCATGGTCACGGGTTGACCGCTGGCCATGACCACTCCGGCCAGGCCCTCGCCGCGGGCGCAGCGTAGTTCCCGAGTGGCCTCCTGGAATCGGCTCAGATTGGCTTCGCTGCGAATCTTCCAGAGATTAGATGAAACCAGGATTTCGGGATGTTCTGGATCCTGAACCCAGATGTGGGCCACCGGCCAACCGGTATGAGTGCAGACCAGTTCGGCCCCCAATTTGAGCACCTCTTCGGGGCTGTGGGATTGATTGGCCGAGCGCGAAACGGATTCGAGCAGAAAAACCAGTTCGGTCTTGGAACGGACCTCTTTTGTCTGGACTTCAATCTCCTGCAACATGCGATTGAAGCTGGAGTAAAGCGAGCCCATCTCATCTTTGCTTTGGGTTTCGGCTCGACGCGAATAGTCGTTGTCCTCGGAAATGGACTTGGCGATTCGTGCCAGTTTAAGAATGGGGCCGGTAATCCACTTTTGAAAACGCAGGCTGGCCAGAATGCACAGGCCGATGCAGAGCAAAGACACTCCCCCGGCCAGATAAGCGAAATTTTGACGTTGGGCTTTATAGCTGGCCAGGTTCATGGCCAGGCTGAGATAGCCGACGATTTCACCGTTCTGTTTGGCGGTCACGGTGCAGGTCATCAAGGAATGGGCCAGGTCGCTGGAGACGCCGGTTGTGCCCAATTGTTTTGAGGTGCCCTTGCCCAGTTGCAAAAATACGGCACCCTTGGAGGTGAAAATGGTGGCTCCGACGATTTCGGTTTTAGAAAGAATGGGATTCAGATTGGCTTCGGCTGCTTGGGGGTCGTCAAATACCAGGGATGAACCAATGGTTTCGGCGCAGGCTTCGGACATGGCCTGGAGGTTCTTTTCGGTGACCTCAAGCAGCTGCACGCTCCAGATGGAGTAGATCAGCAGACAGGCCAGGACCAATCCGGAGGTGGAAACGGCCACAATCAGGATGGTCAATTTGCTGACCAGGGGCAGCTGGGCCAGCCACTTTCTCAAGGGGCACACTCGATCACCCTTGGCTTTTCGATTTTAGACGAGGCCGTCCTTGTGTAGAACGGCTATAAATTGGCCCAGCCAAGCGGTCGGTCGCGGCGGAGCCGCTCCACTCCCGGCAAGGGTTACCTGGCCAATTGATAGCACAACCTTTTGAGCGCCAGCCGCTGCGCGGACTGGCTCTGAATTGGCCCAGCCAAGCGGTCGGTCGCGGCGGAGCCGCTCCACTCCCGGCAAGGGTTAAATGGCGCGGACTGGCTCTGAATTGGCCCAGCCAAGCGGTCGGTCGCGGCGGAGCCGCTCCACTCCTTCTGAGCGCCAGCCGCTGCGACTAGAACAGAGAGAAGTTGCTGATCAGCGCTTCCAGGTGGTTCTGCTGGTCATCCTGATTGCGGCGCTCGGCGTCGGAGATGGTTTTGCCGTCCGGAACCTGCGACTTGACGCTTTCTTTGACAAGATTGGTGGTGGTGTCTTTGAGAGCTGAACCAGCTCCCTGCTGAACCACCTCTTCGGCCACTTCACCCGCCGTTGCTTTGGCGGCCACGGTTGCGCCGCCTTTGGCGGCGGTGGTGGAGCCGCCGCTCAGCACGGCTGTGACCAGGTCGGGAGCCACGTAGCCCGCCAGGCCGGCGGCGCCGTTCTTGTCATATTGGGCCTTGTAGTCGTTGGCCAGGGTGGAGCCGATGCCCTCAAGCTGGCGAGCCCCCTGCTTATAGCGGTCCAGGGGGTTTTTTCCCTGGATCAGGTCTTTGCCCAGCACCAGGGGATTGCCGATGCCCTGACTGGGATTGAGCAGGGGATTCTCGGCCAGGCTCTTGACGGCCTTAAGGGTCTGGCGCGGATGCGAGGCCAGGCTGGCGACCGTACCCACGGTGCCCTTTCCCCACTCCACCACACCCCTTCCGAAATTCTTCCCCTGGTGGGCACCTGCTTCCAGCACCTCGCCGGAAAAGTGCACGGCGTCCTTGATTCCACCGACTGCCTTGTCCTTGGCCGAGTCCAGGCGGTCCACGGCTTTGCCGGGAAGGTGAGAGGCTGCGTGGACGACGTCACCACCGGCGTGGATCGCCTTCTTAACCAGACCGGAACCGGGAATGCTGAAGCCCATTTCATTGCCTCCAAAGAGTGATTTCAGAAAATTTTAAGTCCGGGGTCGCAATCCAGGCATAAATGCTTCAGGAGAATGTGAACAGTTGAGCTGATTTTGTTGCGCCTGGGTGACGCGAAGGTTAAGAGTTGCGCCACTCAGAATTCTTTCGTGTGAAAATCCAGTCCACGCCGCCCGTTTCTGGCCAGACCCGAGCCCGGCCTCAGACCCCTGTGGAACCTGACCAATTCGTTGCGGGAGGCGGGCCGGTACTCTTGCGGCCCAATCTTTTGCGCCAGCAGCGCGACCAGTTGCTGGCCAGCTTTGTGGCCAGCGCCCCCGGTCTGGCCCCGGCCAGCGCGGTCGAGCAGACCGCCCTTTGTCAGAGCCTGGACCGCGTGGATACAGGCGTGCTTCGTCTGCTCTCCAAGGCAGGAGTCGGCTTTCTGGTGTTGCACGAAGGCGATGACCTGGCTCAATCTCAAGTCTTGCGACGCCAATCCCTGAACCAGTGGAAGGCACAGCTTGCTGCCTGCCAACAGGCCGGTGATCAGTTGCACAGTCAGCGCCAGCAAGCCGGCGACTTTTCTGTGCAGCGGCTGAATCTCCCGGTCCAGCTTTTCCAGCCCCGTTCCGACTCACCCTTGGGTCCCAGGTTAACCACCCTGGAGGCGGTTGCCCTTCACCACGGTGCTCGCAGTCCTGAGGAGAAGCAGCTCTTTTATCAATTGGTCGAGGAGCTGAATGGTCCGCGGCTGGAGCAGGCCCGCCAGGAAAACCAGGCCAAACTGGATCAGCACGGTCTTCAGCGCGACCCTGCCCACGTCCCCATTGATCCCCTCAAACATACCCTGCTTTTTCCCGATCTGTATTTTTGCGGACCTGAACGAATGCTGCTGGATGAGCACGATCAGACAACTTTGGAAACCTGGCACAACGGCGGCTCTAAGGTCTCCTTCGACAGCCGTCAAGGAGATGAATGGAACGGGCAATATCTCTATCTGGGCGAGCAAAAGCGCATCCTGGTGAGAGATCGGGCGTTGGCCGGCAAGACCCCGGTGCACGAGTTGGGCCACGCCCTGGATATGCATCTGGAGAAGCAGGACCCGGGTTTTTACAGCCAGTTTCATTCTGAATTAGCTCGCGCCTACAATCGGGCCCGCTCCTCCAGTCGGGCTGTGTCCAACTATGCCCTGGCCAATTTGCGAGAGTATTTTGCCGAAGGGTTTGCCCACTATTATCAGGATCTGGACCGGCTCAAGAAGGCGGATCCTGAACTGTGCGCGCTAATCGAAGCCGCCTGTCAGCGGGCCTGCCAGTTAGAAGGTCTGGATATGAAGAGTGGCCGACAGGTCCGCGAGCAACTGGAGCAACTGCCGGTCCAGGTGGGTCAATCTCTGCGCCAGCTGGCTGAAGACCCTCAGGCGGCTCGGGCTCAACTGACGGAAGTGGTTAGGACCTTGAAAGGGCCGCGTCCGTCCGCACGCACCGCCTTGGAGAGCTCCATGCTGGCTGTCAGTTACGGTTTGATGGCCGGGGCCGCAGACGCGGTGCTACGCTACAGTCTGGGCCAGCTGCAGGGGCCGAGTGATGGAGCCGATCTGAAGCTTGAGCAGGCCGCTTCAAGTGCAGATGATCAGCAAGCCTTTCAACTGGCTTATCAAGTGAGTTCACAGATTCTCCCGTAGCATTCGCTCGATTTTCGCCTGTTCGGCGGCGCTCAAGGCGCTCCACTCATGGGTGCACTCTCGACCGGCCAGGGCCGCCTGCAGGAACTCGGTGCAAAACCGGGTGGCCTGGGCGGGGCGCTGGGCGGGCTTGAGAAAGCTCAGTTGCCGAGCCAGCATGATATGTCCACCCAACTGGTCCTGGCGAGCGGCCAGTAAGGCAGAGAGCAAATGAGGGTCGGGATGCTCGCCTCGCCATCCGCAGCGCAGTAGATAAGGATAGATGGCCCTGCCTGGTAGCCGCCGGCAGGTGGCTTCCAGCCAGTTTTCCAAAGCGAAGGGAGCCAGGCCCTGGTCGAGCAGGGCGGGCCAGAGCGAGTCCGGCCAATCCGACCAGAGCTGCGGCTCAGGCGACTGGCCGAGCAGCCAGGCCTGTCGTTCGCGGTAGGCGGGATAGAGTGGGTGGTTTCGTGGCGGGGCGGGCAGTCGAGCCAGCCATTGCGGATTTCTCAGCAGCAACCACTCGACGGTTTCGGGTGTCCACTGCGAGCGGCTCAGCAGACGGGCGGCCAGTTCACTTTGCAGTTCCTGAATTTGCTCCGTCTCGAGTCGCGGATTCAACAAAAGGGCGTCCAGGTCCACCCTCTCCAGCCTCCAGTCCAGCGTCTCTCCCGGTGGAATCAGGGGATTTCCTCGGGCCGCAAAGGCCCAGCCGTCTACGATCAGTCGCAGACCTCGGGCCTCGCTGGCTTTCTGAATTTGGCCGTTAAGTCGATAAGGGGCCTGGAAATCTGAGCTCTCGGGCCAGTTCAAACCCCGAGCGTGGAGGGCGCGCAGGTGACTGCAGCCATCCCGACTCCGTCGATTTTCATCCAGGCGGCTGCCCTGACCCTGCAGACTGAGAAAGCCCCAGGGACTCTCCAGTTCGATCTGAGTGAAGCCCTGGCGTGCTGCCGCCAGCACGCCCAGGGCCAGGTAGCGCGGACCCCTGCGCCGATCCAGCAACAGGGAACGCAGTCCCTCCGCATCCGGACCGCCTGAGAAGCTCATGCAGAACCTGTGGCCATCCCATTCTACCTGGAAGGGTTCATCGGTGTAGAATCTGGCCAGCCTCAACCAGTAGTGCAGCCAGTCCTGGCCTGAGTTGGAGAAGACCAGTTCCACTCGACTCAGGTCCAGTGAAAATACCCCGCTCGGTCCGGGGCGGCCCTCCTCCAGCAACCTTTGAATGTAGTCCGAGGCCATGGCTGTGGCTTCGACTGCAAACGGCAGGTTGCTTCTGGGAAAATCTCAAAGAAGACTCTGGGCAAAGCTGCTAAGCTCAAGGGGTTTTGGGGAGGCGTTCTATGCTGACATTGGAGTCTGAGGTTCGGGCCGTGACCGTTTATCGCTCGGGGGCGGTCATTACGCGCGAGGTGGAGTTGCGCCAGCCTGAGGAAGGCTGGCCGCGTCAGGTGCGTCTGGTGGGACTTCCCCTGGCGCTGGCCGACCAGAGTTTGCGCGTCCGATTGAGTTTTCCTGAAGGTGGCTCCGGGCTGCTGGCCACCGATCTGGGCCTGGAACTCGACTGGCAGGAGCCTCCGCCGCCTGCCTCCGTCGATCTGGAGGCGATTAAGCCGTTGCTGGGCGAGCAGCGCCGCCTGCGCAGCCTGGTGGAGAGCCTTAACCAGGACCTGTCTCGTATCGAATCACTGGCGCCAGCTTCCCCTCCTAACCAGCCCAATCAAGCTCCAGTCGGTTACGCTCTTAAGCCTCGCCGAGCTCTGGTTCAGATGCGCCAGCGGTTGTTAGAGCAAGGAGTGGCGCGCCGGGCTCAGTTGACCGAGCAGTTGGAGCAGATTCAGGCCCAAATTCAGGTTTTGAGCACCCACCCTCCGGCTCCTAAACCGGCCCCGCTCTATAAAGCGGTGCTGGTGACCCTACGCCAATCGGGGCTGGAGCACTGCCCGGTCGTGCGCTTTCATCTCTCATACGAACAGTCGGGAGCCCGCTGGTCGCCCTCCTATACTCTGCGTTTTGATCGCGACTTCACGCTGGCGGAACTAAGCATGCAGGCCCACCTTTGCCAGAGTACCGGTGAGGATTGGAAGGGCGTGCGCCTGGAGGTCTCGACAGCCGAGATTTCGGCCTGGAAGGAGCTGCCGGAACTGGCCAGTCGACGCATCGGCCGCCAGCAAAGCGCTCCCACCAAACCCGGCTGGCGGCCCGCCCCGCCCAACACGGATACGCTGTTTGGCGATTTTGACCGCCGTCCTCGACGCCGCATGTCGGATCTGGACTTTCTCGTGGATAGTCGCCATTCGCCTTCCTTCCCGGAGCCTCCGGTCGAGGCGCTGGCCGCTGACGAGTTTGCCCTCCCTTTTGAAAGTCAGGAGGGAATCTCCGCTTTCTTAGGCGCCGCCTCGCCACCCCCTCAATCCGCTCCGGTTCCGGGGGCGATGATGCTTCGAAGCCAGGCCGCGCCCGCGGCTGAAACGACCTTTCGATCCGGATTGATCAAGCGCGGCGCGCCGGCTCAGGCCAAAATGGAGATGGCAAGGGAGTCCCGTTCGGCCCCGCCACCCCCACCCAAGGTGAGTGCCCCGAAGCGTCCCGATTCCACTTTGGTCGGCGGTGGCGGTTTTCGCCCTCGCGGAGGGGGTTGGCAGCCGGTGGAGCCGCCCCCTACCTCCAGTCAACCGACCAGCGAACAACTCGCCTTCGAACTGCTTTACATGCCTGGAGGGGACGAGCCGGGTCGAGGCCACCTGCAAACGCGCACGCCGCTGCAGGCATGTCTGAGCCTTTTTGCGGAACGATTTCCCAAAGCCACCATCAACCCTCATCGGCTGATCGAGAGCGCTCTTCAGGAAGCTCGCCGGGCTCTATCGGTGCAGGCCCCCGCCCAGCAAGTCTTTCCGCGGTCTTTGGATGGCTTCGATTACCTCTATGTCGGCGAGGGTCCGGTCGACCTTCCCAGCGACGCTCAATTCCATTCCGTGGCCCTGCTCAGCCGGCAGCTCGCGGCTCACCTGCTCTGGTTGGTGGTGCCAAAAATTACCTGCGATGTGTTTCGTCAGGCCAGCCTGGAGAGCATGCCTGATCTGGCTGTCCCGACCGGGCCGGTGGACGTCTACGTCGGCACCGACTTTCTCTCCACCACCAGGCTGCCGGATGTTGCTCCCGGCGGCAATTTCCAACTGGGCCTGGGAGTCGACCAATCGGTGCGGGTTGTCCGCAACACCTCCTTTAAGGAGAGCACCAGCGGTATGATGAGCAGCACCACTCAACTTCGTCACGAGGTGACGGTGGAGGCTTCCAATCAGTTGGCCCGCGAGGTCCGGTTGGAGGTGCAGGAGACTCTGCCGCAGGCCGACCCCTCCGAGCTGAAGGTCAAGCTGGAAAGCTGCGAGCCGGCCTGGGACCCTGTAACCGATAAGCCAGGAGTCTACCGATGGATTTTGCGTATTCCAGCCGGTGAAAGTAAGAAGGCACAGATGGTCTACTCCATTGAGATGTCCGCCAAGCTGGAGCTGGTGGGCGGGAATCGGAGAGAAGAATAATGGTCCGCTTTGAAGCTCCCATCACCCGAGTCACACTGCTGGAGGACCGGGCCTATGTGCGGCGCCAGGCCGAACTGGAGCTACCGCAAGGTCGCAGCCGCTGGAAGCTCACGAATGTCTCGCCGCTGCTGGTGGACAAGACCTTGACCGCCCAACTGCCGGGCTCGGCCCGAGTGGTCCAGGTCAGTCTGGATCGCTCGCTGCCTCCTCTGCCGTCGTCTCCCGAGGTTGCCGACTCGGGGCCCGACCTGGAGCGTCAGCGTCAGTTGAGGGAACTCCGAGAGAAAACACTGCTCAATGAACGCGAGTTGTTTTCGGCACAGTCTTTGTTTGAGGAGCTGACCCGCGAGATCGGCAAACAGGTGGCCTGGGGCGTGGATGAAACGGCGGCCTGGGAAGAGCAACTGCAAGAACTTGCGGCCTGGAAAGAGCAGCTGGTGGAGGAGCGCCACCGTCTGGATATGGCCCAGGAAGCTCTGAGTGTTCAGCCCGCTCCAGTGTTACCCGTGTTGACTTCGAACACGGAAACGACCGATACCGACATTCTGGTGGAAATCGATTCTCCCGCTGCGCAGACGGTCGGGCTGCGACTGGAGTACAGCCTGCCCTGCGCGTGTTGGCGACCTTCCCATCGGGCCGTGCTGACTTCCGACGGGTTGGAAATGAATTGCGAGGCCACTTGCTGGCAGCATACAGGGGAGGACTGGAATGAGGTGGAGCTGGTTTTCTCCACCCAGCGCTTTAGTCTGGGCAACGAACCCCCTCAGCCTCAGCCGGAGTTTTTGCAGACTCGCAAAAAGAGTTCGGAGGTGGTGGTCGCTCAGCGAGACCAGGACATTGCTGAGCTCTCCAACGTTCTTCAAGGGGGATTGGAGAAACTCGCTCCAGCCGAGCGAGCCAGCGAGGTTCCCGGCATCGACGACGGAGGTCAGGTGATTCATCTGCGGGCGCCTCAAAAATCGACCATTCCCAGTCACGGCAAACCGGTGCGGGTGGCCCTGTCCACTTTCAAGTGCCAGGTTGAACTGGAGAACATTTTGATGGCCGAGGTCTGCTCGGAGGTGATGCAGCGCAGCCGTCAGACCAATTCTTCCGATAGCCCTCTGTTGGCCGGACCGGTGGATCTGATCCGAGAATCGGGGCTGATTGGTCGTGGTCAGCTGGACTACATCGCCGCGGCCGAGCCCTTCAGCCTGGGTTGGGGACCCCAGACTTCGCTGAGGGTACTGCGTAAAGTGAATCAAGGACAAGAAGAGAAAGACGATCTTCTGGGCGGTTGGACACGTATCAAGCACAGCGTGGAGCTGACTCTTTCCAATCTGTCCAGCGAGAGTCACACGGTTCAGGTGATCGAGCGGATCCCCGTCTCCGAGCTCAAACAGGTTGAAGTGATCTTCGACGCCAAAACCAGTAGCCCGGGCGGCTCGCCCGACGCCAACGGCTTCATTACCTGGAAATTGGAGTTGGGGGCGCGAGCGCGGCATCATCTGCAGTTGAACTATTCTTTAAGAAAACGTAAGGAAGTGGTGACAGCGTAACCGTGGTCACATCCGGTCGGGTCGCCGCTGGCTAGACTACCCTGGTATGGATCAGCCCGGGCGAAAGCTCTACCAATGCGAGGCCTGCGCGGAGGTTTTCTTGGATCCGCAGTATCTCGAGTGCCACCAACGCCAACTTCCTCGACCACTCGAAGGTCCCACTGGAGCCCCCAGGCCGGCCTTGGAGCTCGAATTGGGGAGTCGCTTGAAGAAGCTGGTTGACTTGGGAGGGGGAGTGGTTCTACGCAATTGCTTGATTGAGTTGAGAGGCTCGTTGCGTGCCCGTACGGGCCTGACCTTCCCCGCTGTCAGGCTCTGCATTGATGAGGGCCCGCCTTCCAACCAGTGGAGTCTGAGTTTTCGACGTCGGCGACTGATTCGGGGACGTCTGGATGACCTTCAGGTTGAACGCCTCCAACGCCAGGAACTCTGTGTCAGCTACTACGGCGCGGGCCTGATTTGCGCTCAATTGGGTGAGCAGTTGCCGCAGTTTTTCTGGCGCTTTCTGAATCGGTCCGAACTTCGCGACAGCTTGGCCGAGTTGGAAGTCAGCGACCCCGAACTGGTCGAGCAGAGCCTGAGCTTGCTGGATCAAGAGTTGCTGCTTCGTCTCCTGCGTCTGCTGGTTCAGGAACGCTTTTCTCTCAACCGTCTACCAGCCTTGCTGGAGGTGCTGCTGGAAGAGCATCGCCTGGGCCGGCCTCTCAGCCCGGACCGGCTGGTCACACCGGCTGTGATCGAGGTGATGCTGGAGTCCTAGCGCACCGAGCGCAAGACCCGTTCTACGTCAGCCAGCACGGCCTGGCGGGTGGCTCGATCGTAAAACCAGGAGCCCAGCGCCGAGGTCTGCTGCAGGTCGCCCACCGGCTGGCGCATGGATTTCCAGAGGGCCAGCTGAGTCACGGCCTGGCGCTGCAGATCCTCGGGCATGGCGGTTGGGGTGAGCTGAATTTGCTGAGCGATTTGAAAGACCCTCACTGTTCCGGGTCCGCCGTCCTTGGTGCGGGTGGAAAACCGATAGGCAGTGGGCCCATCTGGGGCCGGAGCCGGCACCCGACTGTCCATACAAAACGACTGAAGGTCACGAAAAGCGGAAGTTCCTGGAGCCAGCGTGATGGTGGTCTCCTCGTTGATCATCAAGGGTTGGACTTTTTGTCCATCGCCTGGCCGCAAAATCATGCCCGGGTAGAGGTGGACGCTGACGGTTTTTCCTGAATTATTCAAGAGGCTCATCATGGCCATGGT
Organism: bacterium; assembly: GCA_018266105.1. Lineage (GTDB taxonomy): Bacteria > Vulcanimicrobiota > Xenobia > Xenobiales > JADMJV01 > JADMJV01. The sequence goes on from JAFEBA010000019.1 coordinate 124,080, forward strand.
GCCGGCGTGGCCTGTGCCAATAAATTCGGCCCGCAAGGTGCCCCGCCGAATGAGTGCATCCAGTTGCTGACTGGATTGCTCGGCTCGAGCCACATACTCGGCAGGGGTAAGAGAAAGCGCTTGCGGGGTGGGAGCAGGGGATTGAAAGGCGAGCTGGGTCGGGGGACCGCCGGCCGTGGGGTAAGTGGCGCTCGGAAGCCGCGGTGCCTGCTCCACCGGAGCAGGCGCGGCCGGGGGAGGGGGAGGGGCCACTTTGAGAGGGCGACGTTCCGCTTTGGGTCTGGGTGGTGGGGGAGGCGGATTGGTCTTTAACTGCTGTGGCCGCTCTAACTCGGGCACTTCCTCCCCGGGCATCAGGGGCTTTGTGCCCAGGCTGAGGGCGGAGGGTGTTTGTGAGGGACTTGCGCTGAGGGTGGGGCTGCTCGGTCCGGCCGCCAGAGCTCCGGGTTGTCGACCCAGCCAGAAGCCCAAGAGCAGGCCCAAGCAGACCAGAGTCGTCCAACCGAGGCGGGTTTTGCCCATCATTAAGGATTCGCTCATGGTCAAATGACGCCCTTCCTATGGAACACATGTGCCCAGAACGTGGTTTCGTGGGAACATGAATCGAATCTGTTGCAAAAGGTCCGTGAACATACGCCAAAGTGGTTGACACCCAACATGAGCGTGCTTTATAGTGCAAGCCTCGGAGGCGATTGAACGGAAACTTTGGAGTCGTTCGCGAAAGCCGATGGCGCTCCGGTCGGAAGCAGACCGGCGCTCTGGGGAGCGGAGAACCAGGGGTTCCTTGCAGACCTTAGCAAGGCGGAGTTATTCCACTCCGTTAAAAGGGAAATCGGCTCAACACGACCGGGAAACCTGTCGGGGTGGTTGAGGGACCTGAGTTGGGTGGCTCTCAGGAGGTTCTGTTTGACCAGACAAACAGGGTGTGGACATCCATAGTCCTCAAAACCTGCAGACGTTTGAGCCCGCGAGGTTCAAGCGGTGACCGGGAAATCGGAAATACGCTCCGAGGAAACGGTGACCGAACTCAAACAGCAAGTTCAGCAGGAGGATGCAAGCCGCTGGAGTGATCTGGCGGCTTTCGTCTTTTTTCGGTCTAGAGGTCTAGAGATTCTTCCGGGCTGAGCAAACGGTATTCGCCGGCTGCCAGTTCTCCCACCCCGAAGCGATGGAAGCGAACCCGATGAAGTTTTTCCACCTGGTTGCCCACTGAGACCCACATGCGCTTCACCTGGTGATATCGGCCCTCGTGCAGAGTCATCTCGACCTGACGCTCCCCCGTCACCTCGATGGCGCAGGGCAGTAAAGGCTTGTCGTCCTCGTCGAGAAGACCGCCGCCCTGACGTAAGCGCTCCAGTTGCTCGGAGGATGGGGCGTCCACCAGATCTACTCGGTAGACCTTATCGACCTGCGAGCGAGGCGAGGTGAGTCGGTGCAGAGCCGCGCCGTCGGTGGTCAGGAGCAAAACTCCGGTGGTGTCTCGGTCCAGCCGGCCTACCGTGGATAAAGCTGGTTTGCGCATTAAATAGCGCTCTGGAAACATTTCGAAGACCAGTCGGCCCACGTCTTTATGACTGCAGGTGACGCCTTCAGGCTTGTGCAGCAGAATCCAGAGCGGATCCGGATCGACAGGCTCGCCTTCCCAAGTCACCTCGAACCACTCGACTTTCTGGTCCACTTTTCGGGCGGGTTCACCGTTGATCTCGACTCGATCCAGTGCTTTGCGCAGCTCGCTGCGAGTGCAATAACCCAAATTGGAGAGTAGTTTGTCTAAGCGTTCTTTCGGCATCGCCAGAGCTTATATCCGCGCTGCTGGCGCACCTCTATTGCCTGCAGGCGCAGTTCATCCAGAACTTCATGGTAGGGCAGATGTTCATTGGCGACCATCCACAGTGTGCCGCCCCGGCGCAGGGCGCTTGACGCGCGTGTCAACAAGGCTACACCCAGCGCTCGTTGTTCCTGTCCCTGACCGTGGAAGGGTGGATTCAGGGTGACCCAGTCGTAGTTGCCGGGTGGAGCTTCCTGGGTCAGATCCAGCCAGAGCCCACGGCAGCGGACGTCTTGATTGCAATTGAGCAAAGCCGCTCGCACAGCTCGTTGATCAACGTCCACCAGGTCCAACTGGGCGCATCCTCGGGGCAACAGGGCCCGGGCCAGTAGGCCGGGGCCGCACCCGAGGTCGGCGCCGCGACCCGGCAATTCACCGGCGATAAACTCGAGCAGAAGCCGGGAGCCCGGATCAAACCGATCCCAGCTAAAAAGGCCGGGACAACTGAGAAAATCTTCGACCCGGCGCAATTCCAGCGGGTCGCCCTGTTCAGGCAAAAGCTGCGGATCGAGACGGAGCAGGCGGCAGTGCTGAAGGCTGACTGAGTCCAGAGGCTTGAGGCGCTTGCGCCAGCCGTCGGCTCCCAGCCGGTTTTCGCAGCAAAGGTAGACCGGGCGCCCGGTCCTTCGCGCCAGAGCCAAATAGGCCAGGGTCTCCTCCCGGTTGGGAGTGGCCAGCAGGTGGACTTCCTCAAAGGTCTGACTTCCATCCCAGTCGGGGGCCTTCAGGCCCAGGCGCAGGCCTCGGTCTGGCTGAACCACCGCGCTGGGTCGAAGCTCGGGGTGGGCTGCCCCGGCCAGTTGTAGGGCTGCCACCGGGCCGCGCTCGCGGGCCAGAACCTGGAGGGCCGCCCTCATGCTCGACCGCAGTCAGGACAGGGTTCCTGGCCCGGCTGACCGCACTGAGGGCAGCGACGATAGCGAACGGTGGGCTGAAGATTTCGATCAAGCGCCACCCGCTCATCGAAGACAAAGCATTCCCCTTCGAACAGACCGTCCGGATATTGCTCCATGTAATGGAGAATGCCACCATCCAGTTGGTAGACCTGGCTGAAGCCCTGTTCCACCATGTAGGGAGCAGCCTTCTCGCAACGGATGCCTCCGGTGCAAAAAGTCAGGATGGGTTGGTCTTTGGGCACATCCAGAGCGGCAACGTATTCAGCAAACTCCGTAAAACTGCGAGTTTTGGGGTCAAGCGCGCCACGAAAGGTACCCAGGCGCACCTCGTAATCGTTGCGCACATCGATGAGCAGCACGTCCGGCCGTTGCATCATCTCGTGCCATTCGCGGGGCGTCAGGTGACGGGCGGACGCGTTGCTTTTCCCCACCGGGCCACTGGTGACGGTTTCCCGCCTGCGCACCACTTTCCAGCGCCGGAAGGGGGCGATGGGAGAGAGGCTGCGCTTGATGGTGCTCAGTGGCAAGCGCTGGCCCAGCCAGCCTTCGATGGCATTCAGGCTCTCGGCTGAGCCGGCCAGAGTGGCGTTGACTCCATCTGGCGCCACAAGAACCATGCCATTCAGGGCCGGTTGACCCGGTTCCCAATTCTGTAAACGCTCCAGGATGTCGCTAATGGAGGCTTCATCCAGGGGGGCCAGGGCGTAAAACGTGCAGACGTGATAGCTCATCGATTGGCCTTGATCCACTGGACCAGAGGCTCGAGAGAGACGCCCTTGGCGCTCGACTCCAGCGCCTCTTCGCAGCGCATGCGCAAAAGCAAGTAGGGGGCCATCGGGTGTTCTGGATGGTCCAGTAAGTAGAGCGACCAGTTGCCATCCTCGGCCAGCTTGCTCAGATCGGTGCTGGCCAGAGCTTCGCGGATTTCGCGGCCGGCCAGCTGCAAATTGGAGTGTAACCAGAGTTTGGCGCTGGGATTCTTTTGCAGGACCAGGCGGTCGCTGTGCATTTCCAGGAAAGAGACCAGACGTTCCACTGCCGACAACTGCAAGGCTCGGAGAAACGGAGTATTTTCGAGGGGGCGGGGAGTGGGTCCAGGCAGGTAGAGGGCCAGGCTATCGGGTTGAGCCTGGTCGGCGAAGCCGCTGGTGGGTCCCCAGTATTGGGCGCCCGGGCGGGTTTCAGCTGGCAGTCGCAACATCGTGGCCAGATTGATGGGCTCGGGTGGACGAGAGCCCGGCGGAAAAGACTGGAAGCCCAGCAGGCCCGGATCCAGAGGCACGTCGCAATAGACTCCGTCCTCCCAGGAAATCCCCGGTCGAATTCGGTAGCTCAGCCCGGCGGCTTGGGCCCGGCGGGCCCAATCCACGCCTCCACTGTTGCAGGGGTGGGCTGGAAAGAAGACGACCTTGGGATGTTCGTCCTGGGCCAGTTCCTCGAAGGATTGGATGAGTCGAGCTTCGGGCACTTCGGGCAAAGGCTGAAGGCTGTAAATCTGGTGGCTGTCCAGCAGCTGGCTGGTCTCACTGGTGCGGTCGGCCCAACGCGGGCCGCTTCCCACCAGTTCTAGCTGGACGGATTCGTCGCGAGGCCGGAGATCGGCGGGCAGACTTTGGTAGCCGAGGGGCGGGACCCAGAGCGTGTATTCGCTGATCATCTCGACCTCGTGCAGTTCCTTAAGGCGGCAGCGATCGGCCCGAGTTGGACGGTCTGGTGAATTGGAGCCGAAGTAAAGCACGACTTCGTGGTCCTGGCCGAAGACCTCGATCAGCCGTTCACCGAGGGCCCGGATAAAGCCGCGAAATCGTCCGGGTATCCAGCCGCCGGTATTGTCTCCCAGGCTGGGCACCTGGAAGATGATTTGGGAGCATTGGGGATCCAGCACCAGGCCGTGCAAAAGCAGGTCGTGGCCCTCATAAATTTGCAGCCCGTAGTTCTGGGCGTCCACGCGCAGGTCGGCCAGCAGGCAATCGATGGAGGAGACTCCTGGTAGGATTTCCAGAGGATAGCCGGCCCGGGCCGTCTGTTCGATCGCCAGTCGACTGGGGTCACAAAAGACCAGCGGATGGCCGTAGGAGACCAGGGCGGCGTGTTGACCGGCCTGCAGGCATTGCAGCACCTGATCGGCCATCTCCTGGTAGGTGTCACGCCGGGGCTTGCCGGTGGCGTAATGGGTCATGAGATTGTAGAAGTTTGGGTTGAGCTGGCGCAGCCAGTCTTGTTTTTCCAGGTTATCGGAAATCAGGAAGACGCGGTCGGCCTGACGCAAGGTTTCCAGGCAGCGCTGACTGGTCTGTTCGGGGCAGCGCAGCCCCAATCCCACGACGCTAAGTTTGGTCATCCAGTGGCCTATTTCGTGTTACGGACTTTTTCCTTTTCGAGAGATGAAAAGGGGCACTTTTGTGCTACTATCCATGTGTATGTTCCATCGCAAGCGGGCCTTTACTCTCATCGAGTTGATGATCGCGATTACGATCATCGCCATCCTGGCGGCTATTCTGGTGCCGAACTTTAAGAGAGGTCGGGCGCGCGCCCAGCTCTCATCCTGTGTGCAGCAGTGCAGAAGCACGGCCACGGCCCTGGAAATGTATGCCGTGGACAACGACGGCCGCTTCCCCGACCTGAGCGGTTTGGCGGGACTGGGACAGCTTACTACGGGTAACTATCTCAAAAAGTATCCGGTCTGTCCGGCGGCTGGCCGCTGCACCTTCCTGGACTACGCTGCCACGACGACTCCGGACCGTTTCAGCTTCTCGTGTGTCGGCGACAATCATCACGACGCTTTTACCGGTTATGCCTCGCCCTCGCTGAATGTTCCGGCTTATGGGAACGACAACGGTCTGGTCGATCATCCTTGATTACTTGCGGGTGAGTTGAGCTTCCGCTTCTTCGATCCTGGCGGCCGCATTGTTTGAGAAATATTCGGCGAGCCCGCAGCCGAGCAGAAGGCCGACGGGCAAACCCAGTCCGCCACTCCACATAGCGGGGTGATTGCCGATAGCGGAGATGTTACTGAGAACGGTGGTTTTTGCCAGGTAGTAGGCCCCGGCTGCGCCCACAACCGCACCCGTCCAGGGCATCGCGTAGGAAGCGGCCATGATGCGTTCTTGGGAGCGAATCCGGTTGAGCAGCAACATGTCCTGGCCGGTCACCTGGGGGGCCCGGTCCTCATCCTTTGAGCTGATCAATTTGCGCCCGGTGGGCGGAGTGAATGTATTTTGAGTGATACGCATCGCATCCTTATCCTAGCCTGGCCATGTGAATAGGCCTTGAACAGGATGGCGAAGGAAGTTAACGCCCGGCCATTTTCCAGAGGTGAGCTTCGCTCAGCTGGCTGGCTGCCGGGGCGGGGGCCTGACCTTCTCGCGCCCGACCTTCCACCGCCGCCATCGCCGTCATGAGGTCCAGCTGGTGGGGCGTGCGCGAGCGGCTCAATTTGGGCAAATGCTCAGGCAGGAAGTGGGTGGTCAGGTTGCCTGCCACAAACTCCGGATGCTCCAGCACGGCGATGTGGAAGGGAATGGTGTGAGAGATTCCGGCCAGTTGGAACTCTCGCAGGGCCACCAGCATGCGTGTGCGGGCTTCTTCCCGATCGCGTCCGGTGGTGATCAGTTTGGCCACCATGGAGTCGAAGGAACCGGGCACTTCGTAGCCCTGATACAGGTGCGTGTCTACGCGCACACCGGGACCGGCCGGCAGATGCAGGCGCTCGATCTTGCCAGGCGTGGGCAGGAAGCCTCGATAAGGGTCTTCACAGGTGATACGGCATTCCATGGACCAGCCACGCAGTTGCACGTCCTCCTGGGTGATGGGCAGAACTTCTCCGTTGGCCACCCGGATCTGCAGTTTGACCAGATCCATTCCTGTGATCTGCTCGGTGACGGGATGCTCCACTTGCAGACGAGTATTGACTTCCAGGAAGTAGAAGTTGTGGTGGGCGTCCACCAGAAACTCGAAGGTGCCGGCCCCGCAGTATCCCAGTTTTTTGGCGCCGGCGACGGCCGCCTGGCCCATCCGCTCGCGCAGTTCTGGGGTCAGCGCCGGAGAGGGGGCCTCCTCGATCATCTTTTGAAAACGGCGCTGGATGGAACACTCGCGCTCGCCCAGGTAGACGGCGTTGCCGTGAGAGTCTCCTAAGATCTGAATCTCCACGTGTCGGGGCCGCTCCACATAGCGTTCCAAAAACAGGTCGCCGGACCCAAAGGCGGCCTGGCTTTCCGATCGGGCCTGGGGAAACGCCTGGCGCAGTTCGGCTTCGTTCTCGACTCGTCGCATGCCTCGACCGCCGCCGCCGCCGCTGGCCTTGATCAAGAGCGGAAAGCCGATGGATTTGGCTGCTTCCACTGCCTCCTCCACGCTGGGGACCGGGTCTTCGGTGCCGGGAACCACCGGCAGGCCGGCCGAGGTCATCAGCTTACGGGCCTGATTCTTGTTGCCCAGGCCGTAAATGACTTCAGGGCTGGGACCGATAAAGACCAGACCGGACTCGCGACACATCCGGGAGAAGTCGGCGTTCTCGGAGACGAATCCATAGCCCGGGTGAATGGCCTGGGCCCCGACTTTTTTGGCTGCCGCCAGCAATCCGTGGATGTCCAAATAGCAGCCACGCGGGGTGTCACCGCTCAGTTCCACCGCCACATCGGCAAGTTCCACGGCCAGGGTATCGCGATCAATGGGCGCATAGGCTACGGCGGGCGAGATGCCCATTTCGCGACAGGCCCGCAAAAGTCGGACGGCGATTTCGCCGCGGTTAGCGATGAGGATGCGAGAAAACATGGCCCAGGGTTTGCCCCCGCGGGCCAGTGTCCTGCCCGCGAGGTGTCCGCCACCGACCCCGCGAAATGGCTGATCAAGTGACTCGTAAACTCGGCTGGAATCCAGTATTAATCGTCTTCGTAGTCGCTTTTGTGGTGTATATTCCCAGCCTCTTCGGTGGTTTTGTATATGATGATCACTATGAAATTTTGGGCGACGGCTTTATGCGTCAGTCCAACCCGTGGCTTTCCTTCGCGCTCAACAAATGGGATTTGCTCTCACTTCAGAACAACGCCCCCTCTCCCTATTATCGGCCTGTTCCTCGCATTTTGCTCTGGATTTGTTATCAACTGGCCGGCCCGCAGCCTTTTCTTTTTCATCTGAACAACGTCTTCTGTCACGCGCTCAACTGTGCATTGCTGACTTACCTGAGCTGGCGCTACTTTCGTAGCTCCAGGGTCGCCCTGGTGAGCGGCTTGCTGTTTGCTCTCCATCCCCGTCACGTGGAGCCGGTGGCCTGGCCTGCAGCCATCTGCGAAGTCTTTTGCTGGACCGGTTTGCTTTTCTACCTGGTTTGCGCCGACCGGGCCGCCAGTCCCGGTAGGGGTCGGTGGTGGTTGGGGGCCTTCCTGGGCTTGCTGCTGGCCGGTTTATCCAAGGAATCCGGCATTCTGGCTGGCGGACTGGGGTTCTTGAGTCCCATTCTGAATTTGCCGCAGCGGCCTGCTGCTGACAGGCGGCGGGGGGTGATCGGGGTCCTGGCCGTCTGTGTGGCGGCCGTGGCGGTGTATACTTGCTTGCGCGTGGGCATTGCGCACGTGAGCATGCCCTCGACGCAGGCCGAGCCTTTTCTGCATCGCTTGACTCAAGGCGTGTATGTCTTCTCGGCTCTGGCGGGGCTGGCGGTGTGGCCCTTTGGTTACGGGCTGTTTCGCGGTCCTTTTCTCAATGCCAATCCGACTCATTGGGAGTGGTGGCTGAGTTTACTGGGGCTGCTTCTTTATGGGTTGTCTGTCCTTTACACCTGGCGTCGCCATCGAGGCCTGTGCTTCGGTCTGCTCTGGTGGGGTTATCTGGCCGCGCCTGTGACCGGGGTTGCCGCCCCTCTGCCTTCCTTGCTCAGCGATCGCCATATCTATCCAGGACTGGCCGCCTGGTGCTGGCTTTGGGGTCTGCTGGCGGTTCGCTTTGACAGTCGGCTGTTGAGAGGAGGCCTGCTGACACTGGCGGTTATGTACACCCTGATCACCTGGCAACAGATCCGGGTGTGGTGCGACGAAGTCGCTTTGTGGCGGCAGAGTAAGGCTCATTGTCCCACCAATACGATTCCGCGCGACAATCTGGGCGCTATCTTGTTAGAGCAAGGGCGCCTGCGCGAGGCGGCTGCCGAATACGAGGAATTGATTCGCTTTGGACCCGAGTTGGAGGACGGTTATCTGGGCTTTGCTCGCACCCAGATGGCGGCCAAGGATCCACGTGGGGCCGAGGCCACTCTGGCCTTCGCTTTGAAGCGTGGGGTGAAACCGGACCTGTCTTTGCGCGAGACCTTGGGGGAAGTGTTGGTCATGCAGCAGCGCTTCGATGCCGCCGTGGAAGTTTTTGCCCGCTGTTTGAGCGAGTCGCCCGACAGGTTGAGCCTGCGTTTTTCGCTGGCGAATGCTCTGGTGAGCGCGAATCGTTTTGAGGACGCTCGACGGGAATATCAGGCGATCTTAGAGCGCTACGATCGTTCGCTCGGGACCCGGCATAATCTGCAGTTGCTGGACCTGAAAGAGGCCGAATATTGTCTGGCTCACGGCCAAAGGGCCCGGGCGGAGGAATGTCTGCGTCGCTTGCTGAGCGACCCTCAGTTAGACTTGCAGGTTCGTCAGCACGCTCAGCAACTGCTCAAGCCCTAAAGGTTGCCGCTCCACCAGGTTTTCACCTGACCTTTGACCCGCTTCCACAGTCCCTTCTTGGTCTCGCGAATGTCGCCCAGCCGTTGAAGCACTTCATAGGCAGATTCGGGGCGCTGGTCGGCTTCTTTTTGAAGCAGGTCGGTCAGGAGCAGTTCAAGTTTGGGGTTTGCGTCGGGGATGAAGCGGCGCAGAGGCGGGAAATTGAACCGAAAGGGTTCGGGATCTTGGAGGGTTAGCAATTGATACATCGTAGCGCCCAGCGCGTATAGATCAGAGCGGGGTGTGGTCTTGCCCAGATATTGCTCAATGGGGGCGTATCCGGGCGTACCATAGGCGGTGGTGTCTCCAGCCTGGGTCGGGTTGAGAACCCGGGCGATGCCGAAATCCACCAGCTTTAGGGGGCCACGCACACTCACCATGACATTGGCCGGCTTCAGGTCGCGGTAGACGATGGGGGGCTCAAGCGAGTGCAGGTAGTGCAACACTTCGCAGAGCTGTGTTCCCCAGGCCAGCACATCGCCCTCGGGGAGGGGGACCTTGGCCTCTTTCAGCACACTCTGGAGCGTGGGTCCCTCCACCCGCTCCATCACCAAAAAGTGGCGGCCTCCCTCTTGAAAGCGGGCCACCACTTTGGGCAGGTAGGGATGCTCCAGTTGCATCAGCATATCCGCCTCGCGGGAGAACATACTCCAGGTCTCTTGTTGTTCTTGGGTGGACAATCCAGAGACGTCTACCTCTTTTAAAGCCCAGACCTTGCCTTTTTCTCGAGTGTCACGTACGAACCAGACGGTGCCCGAGGCGCCGGTCCCCAACAGGCGCTCGATTCGGTAGCGTCCGGCCAGGATGCGGCCCAGTCCGGTGGGCGCCTGCATTCAGAGTTAGCCGATACGGACGCGCTCAAGTGCGCGAATCGCCGACTGGCGAACGTTGAGAATCAGCCACATGTAAACCGGCGTAATGACCGCTGGCCAGCCGCACCAGAACAGCAACGAGATGCTTTCCTGCATCGAAGGGCCGCTGGGGCTGCCTGCTCCATACATGGAGCAGAGGTAGGCGAATACCGGATGCAGCAGCCACAGGGGGCCGAGCACGAAACCGCCGATGAGGAAGAGCATTCCGCTGCCGGCCATCGTCACCATCGTGTTAATCGTGGCTTTACGACCGGCTTCCTGGGTGTCTTTACAGGTGGCCGAGATATATACGCCGTTGTAGGCGAAGTAGAGCACGCACAGGGTTGAGAGCACCAGCAGCATCAGTAAGGAGTAAGCGGTCTGACCGCACATCCAGGTGACCATTGCCAGGGCCGGGGTCCAGACCGCGAACTCCCGAATCAGGAAACGAGCTTCGGAGAGCGCCACGCCGTCAGCGAAGTCGGCACTGTTGATGCGAGTCAGCGCGAGTGCGAGCAAGGTTCCCTGTTGGCGCGCCTGCACGACCGAAGGAGCGGTACTCAACGCGGCCTTGGTAGAGAGATACAGCAACTGCAGAACGCCCGCTACGGCCAGGGCGCCAGCCAGAGTGACCTGGTCGCTATCCGTGGTCAGACCGGTGCTCTCCACCAGGTAGTTGGTGAAGAGGCCAAGGGGGAGCATCAGCAAGAAAGCATAGCCGGCGTATCCACGCCAGAGTGTTTTCATCGCCGAGGCTCGGGCCGCCCGACTGCGGCTGGTCACCCAGAAGGGATTCTCGTGGATGACTTTGACGCGCTCGATGTAGTTTTTCAGTCGACGAATCATTTCGGTCAGCCTCCTAAACCCGCACCGCGGAGCGTTCGCGCCGCAGTGAATCCAGCCAGAGTAGCGATGCCGCACAGAAGTGGAAAGCCGTGACCAGAATCACCGGAATCACACCCTCGGCCAGCGAGAAGCTGGCGTAGACCGGGTGCAGCATCAGGAATGAGCTTTCGCCGCTCAGCTGGGATGCCATCGGCACCAGGATCAGCAGGCTGCCGGCTACACCGGAAGCCATTCGGTTGGCGTGCTGGGTGTTTTTGCACATATACGAGCTCCACAACCCGACCATTCCGTAGAAGGCCACGCTGGAGAAGAGCAGGGCGATGCAGAGAAGCGCTTTCAGGCCGAACCCGGCCATTGCCCCCAGCATCAGAGCCAGAGGCGAGACGATCATCAGCTCGCGCAGCACCGGATACAGCCCGGAGGCCAGACGGCCGTTGACGATTTCGGTGGGGGACATCATGGTCGACTGCAGAGATTCCAGCGTTTTCTTTTCACGTTCGGCTGTGACCAGACTGCAGGTGCCGTGTAGCGATAAGCCGATGGCCACCATCAGAACCAGGAAGTGGCTCAGTGTGAGCGCGCCAACCCAGCGTGAGGCAAGACTGGACAGGGCCACGTAGAGGCGGGCCGGGTCGAATTTGGGTGAAATGGAGTCCAGGATTTCTGGTAGGGCCAGCATGGCCACGAAGCCCAGGGGGATGAGGACACACCACACCAGACTCATCTGGCGCACCCAGAAGCTCGATTTGGAGCGACTGTACTCGCGTTTTTCCAACAGCCGGTATTTGTAGAATATCGGGTTGTTCCACAGTGCCTGCATCTAGTCGGCCTCCACTCCGTTGAAGGGTTTCTCTCTGTTCGCTTTCACTCCTCTACCTTCCCACAACCGTGCTCGCCTGTCCATAACTGATGTACTCCTCGCCTCCCCGGGGGGAAAGTCGCGTCTCCCACTCTACGCTTCGAGTTTTGATTGGGTACATTTCCGGGAATGCTGCAAACTTAGCTGAAGACGGGCCCGGCTGATGCGAGGCTCTTTCAGTCCAATCAGGTGAGCGGATCGCGCTGCGCGCGAGGCGCTAAATAAGGAAGGCCCCCCAGAATGAGCACAGAGACACACCAGAACACCAATCGGCTGGCGCAGGAGTCGAGTCCCTACCTGCAGCAACACGCCCACAATCCGGTGGACTGGTATCCCTGGGGCAAAGAAGCCTTGGAAAAGGCACGTAAAGAAGGCAAGCCCATCTTTCTCAGCATCGGCTATTCTGCTTGCCATTGGTGCCACGTCATGGAACGCGAGAGCTTCGAGAGCCCCAGTGTGGCCAAATTGCTCAATGAGAACTTCGTCAACATCAAGGTGGACCGAGAAGAGCGGCCGGACCTGGACGAGATCTACATGGCTGCCACCATCAGCATCACGGGCGGCGGCGGTTGGCCCCAAAACGTCTTTTTGACTCCCGACCTGAAGCCATTTTTTGCGGGCACGTACTTTCCGGCCGAGGACGGCCAGGGCCGACCCGGCTTCATGACTTTGATTACTCAGCTCAGTGAAGTCTGGAAAAACAATAAGGCCGAACTGGTCGAGCAGGCCGACCGGGTGACCTCACGCCTCAAGCGCCAGTTCAAGGGCGATGGAAAGGTCCTGGGTCTGGAGCCAGAACTGCTGGATCAGGCCGTGACCGACCTGGCTCAACGTTTTGATCCCCAAAACGGCGGTTTTGGCAAGGCTCCCAAATTCCCGGCCCCTTCCAATGTGCAGTTACTCCTCCGCTACCACGCTCGCAGTCGCCATCCGCAAGTTTTGGAGATGGCCGTGCGCACACTGGACGGCATGGCCAATGGCGGCATCTATGATCACCTGGGCGGCGGCTTCGCGCGCTACGCGGTGGATGAGCGCTGGATGGTGCCTCACTTCGAAAAGATGCTGTACGACAACGCTCAGATGGCATCGCTCTACCTGGAGGGCTACCAGGCCACTCAGAGCCCGCTTTACAAGAAAGTGGCCCGCGAAACGCTGGACTACATTCTGCGCGAGATGACCAGTCCTGAAGGCGGTTTCTATTCCTCCAGCGATGCCGAATCCGAAGGCGAAGAAGGCAAGTATTTCTGCTGGACGGTCGAGGAAATTCTGGCTGTGCTGGGAGAGGGCCCGGGCCGCAATTTCTGCGCATTCTATGGCGTCAACAGCCAGGGCAACTGGGAAGGCAAGAACGTGCTTTACGTGTCTCGCCCGCTCAACCAGGTGGCGGCTCAACTCGGCCAGGACGCCGAGGAATTCGAGAAAGAGTTGGAAGCCTCGCGAGAGAAATTGCTGGAGGCTCGTTCCCAGCGCGTCAAGCCGGGCATCGATGACAAGGTCGTCACCGCCTGGAACGGCATGATGATCCAGGCACTGGCCGAAGGCTACCGAATTCTGGGCGACCAGCGTTACCTGGATGCGGCCAGGAAAGCGGCCGCCTTCCTGAAGGCCAATCTGACCAAGGGTGACCGTTTGCAGCGCAGCTGGCGCCAAGGTAAGGCTCAACTCAACGCCTACCTGGAGGACTATGCCTTCCTGGCCGAGGGCCTGCTCAGCCTTTATGAAGCTTGTGGCGACTTCGAATTCTTCCACTGGTCAGAAAAGCTGGCTGCCACCATCATTGAGTTCTTTTCTCACCCGGAGGGTGGCTTCTACGAAACCAGCAGCGATCATGAGGAACTGCTGGTCCGCCATCGCAATGCTAGCGATGGAGCCGTTCCTGCGGCCCAGAGTGTGGCTGCGCTAACTCTGGCTCGGCTCTCTTATCAGTTGGGACGCAAGCCCTGGCGTGATCAGGCCCTGGGCGCGCTGCTGTCCCTGGGCAAGGAGCTGCGTGGATTCCCGGCCGGATTCTGTCGCCATCTGCTGGTGCTGGACTACTGCCTGGCCGGACCTCTGGAAGTCTGTTGGAGCCTGCCCGCAGCAGCGGGCCGCGAGCCGATCATGGAGGCTTTGGGGCGACTCTACATTCCCAACCGCGCCATCGCCTGGCTGCGGGCTGGTGAAGATCACCCCCAGCTGGTGCTGACCACTGGTAAGACGGTCGGGGAGAAAGCCGAGGTGCATCTCTGCCAGTCCGGCGCCTGCGTCACTCCCCTCTCCCAGGTCGAGGAAGTGGTGGCAGCCGTGGGTGGGCTGCGTGAACAGGCTCGCCTGGAGTTGCACGAGCGCCTCCCCGGCGCAGCCACCCCGGAAGCCACGGCCAAACTGGCTGAAGCGAAGCCCAAGGCCTACCGGCCCCTGGGCAAAACCGGACTGATGGTCAGTCGGCTTGGCTTCGGCGGCTATCGCGTCGACGACGAGAATATGGATTACCGGGCCGCCCTCGAGGCAGCCCTGGATGGTGGGGTGAACCTGCTGGATACCTCCAGCAACTACACCGAGGGCGGAAGTGAGCGTCTGATTGGCGGGGTCCTGCGGCTCCACCCCGAGCGTAGGCCGGAAGTGGTTGTGGTCAGCAAGGCCGGCTACTTGCAGGGGACCAATCTGGATCGGGCTCGTGCCCGGGAACAGTTAGGTCACCCCTATGCTGAGTTGGTTCAATACCAGGACGGACTGTGGCACTGCATACACCCGGAGTTTCTGGAAGATCAACTGGAGCTCTGCTGCATGCGTCTGTCGCTGGAGAAGCTGGACGTCTTTTTGCTGCACAATCCCGAGTATTATTTACTGGACGCCCGTCAGAAGGGTATCGACATCAAGACCGCAAGGGAAGAATTTGAACGCCGCATTGAAAAAGCGTTCGAGAAGCTTGAAGACCTGGTTAAGCAGGGGCGCGTCGGGTGGTACGGCATCTCTTCCAACACTTTCGCCGCTCCTGAGGGCGAGTTTACGGCCCTGTCCTTCGGCCGAATGCTGGAGTTGGCGAAGAAGGTCGGCGGCGAAGATCACCACTTTGCGGTGGTGCAGACCCCGCTGAACCTGCTGGAGCCGGAGGCGGCTGAGGGCTTTTCCGAGCATGTGAAGCAGGCCGGCCTGGCTCTGCTGGTCAACCGCCCACTCAACTGTTTCGTGCAGCAAACGCTGGTGCGTTTGGCCGACTTCGATTCTGAAGAGGACGAGCCCAATCTGGCCCAGAGTCTTCAACACATGGGTCAGGTGGAAGACGAATATCGCGAAACCTTCGGTCCCTTCGTGCAAGGACCCGGCTCCGACCAGCTTTTCCGCTTTGCTGAAAACATGCGTGGTTTAGACATGCACCTTCAAAACTTGGATCACTGGACTCAGTTGGAAAGTCGTCAGATCCGTCCGGCCCTGCTGGATCAGATTCAGGCCTTGGATCAGGCGATGACGGGTGCGATCACCGAGCCCTGGGTGCGCTGGCGCGAAAAGTATATGGCTGCTTTCCGTGACGTCAGCAACGACCTGGAAGAGGTGGCCATTCGCAAGAGCCAGCGCGTGGCTGAGTCGGTTGCCGAACTGATGCCACCCGTGCCCGGGGCGGGCGCGGGTGCCTCGCTATCGCAGTTGGGCGCCTGGGTTGTGGATGGGGTGCCTGGCGTGACCTGCGTGCTGGTCGGAATGCGCACCGAGGAATACGTTGAGGATTTGCTGCCAGTTATGGGTTGGAACCCCTGTAAGAACAGCTCGGAGGTTCTGGAAGCCCTCAAGCATTGGAGCAACCCGCACGGCGTCCTGGCTTGACCAACTGGCGGGAATTCGTCGAGCTAAACACTCTGGCGGTTCTGCAAGTTGGGGGGGCGGATCGGGCCAGGGTGCGCTTGTTGCAGTGGCCGGACGGCAGCCAGGCGCTGCTGAAAGATTTTACGCGCTCTCCGTGGTTTTACCGCAAAACCTTGGGGCGCCTGGCCATTAGCAATGAGGCTCGGGCATACAGGTTGGCTGAGAAGGTGACAGGGGTGCCGCGTTTGCTGGCCCGTCCTGAGCCAGACAGCCTGGTGGTCGAGGGGCTGCCGGGAAGTTCTTTGAACACCATCCCCCCCGAAGGCCACGACCTGCCTTTCGAGATCGTGGAGCAGGCTCGTCATATTCTGAACCAGCTGCACGCTCTGGGGGTGGCCCACGGTGACCTGGGCCACGATGCCGACGGCTTCCTGGGTCGAGACGCCAATGTGATCTGGGGCAATGGACAGTTGAATCTGGTCGACTTCGCCAGCGCCGTCTACCGAGATCGCAGCCCAGCCTGCATTTTTCAGGCTGTTCGGAGCTATGATCGCTTATTGGTGACCAAGTTGCTGCGTCGTTACTTCCCCGATCGCAAGAACGAGCCCGAGTACGACCTCCATCTCAAGTTACCCCCCGGTCAGCGGCGCTGGCTTAAAATGCTCAAGAAGATTTGAGCAGCAGGAATTCGCGCGCGACGGGCTCAACATTGCACCGAATGTATTGGGGGAAGAGTTGAGCGACCACCACGAGACTGGCTCAACCGTCTCGACTTCCTCCGTCGTCTCCCAACGCTCCGTCGGAGACCTGACCGGCTTGAGCCTGGGCAGCAACCTCGAGATCCAGGAACGAATCGGGCGCGGCGGCATGGGTTCCGTGTACCTCGCCCGTCATCGCGACTGGAACCTGAGCCTTGCCGTCAAATCTCCACGCCCTGATTTGCTCAGCGAGGAAACCGATAAGGAACGCTGGCTGCTTGAGGCTCAGACCTGGATCGACCTGGGGGTGCACCCGAATATCGTGCGTTGCTGGTTTATCCGCGAGCACGATGGCATTCCTCTCCTGTTCCTGGACTACGTGGCTGGTGGTAGCTTAAAGGAAGCCATTGAGCAGCGCCGTTATGGAGTAGCCAATTGGGAGCGCGTCATCGACCTGGCTATCCAAGCCTGCGATGGGCTGCATCACGCTCACGTCTCGGGCATCGTGCATCGCGATGTAAAGCCCGCTAACTTGCTGCTGGATGAAGAAGGCCGCCTGTTTGTAACCGACTTTGGACTGGTGAAACTTCAGGGAGCCGAGGAACGCCCAAGGCCCGCCGGCAAACACGTCAACGTGGCCGAACTGGACGCTGGATTGACCAGCACAGGCACCGTGTTGGGCACGCCCAATTACTGCGCGCCGGAGCAATGGATGCAAGAAGATGTCGGAGCTCCCGCCGACCTTTATGCGTTGGGGGTGGTCCTTTATGAAATGGCGGTGGGCCAGTTGCCTTTTGAGGCCGGGCCAGGTCCGTTGGGTCTAGGCCAACTGCTCAGTCAGGTTCTCAGCGAGGAGCCACCCAAGCCCAGCCTGCTGCAGCCCTCCATTCCCCCCGAGTTGGAGGCCACCATTCTCAAGTTGCTGGCCAAAGAACCTCAGGGCCGCCACGCTTCAGCTCAAATTCTGCGCGAAGAACTGGCCGAGATCTACCAGAAAGTCACCGAGCGCCCCTATCCCAGAGCCGTTCCGAAACCAGTCGAGGCGGTGGTGGACGTACTCAACAATAAGGCGGTTAGTCTCTACTCGCTGGGACGCAAAAATCAGGCTGAGAAGACCTGGCAACAGGCACTGCGACTGGATTCGCTGCATCCAGAGGTGGTCTACAATCGGGGTTGGCTCTTGTGGCGCCAGGGTCGTCACGCTCCCTCGGACCTGACGGCCATGTTGCGGCAGGTCAAGGTGACCTATCCCCGCGGGGCCGTGCACTGCGGTATGGCTCACTTGCTGGGAGCCGAGGCGGAGGCGGCTGAGCAAAATTTAGACGCGGCCTTGACCGAAGTCGAAGCGTCCAGCGACAGTTCGGTCTGGCGCTACCTTGGGGATGCAAGAATGGCTTTGGAACGCTTCGCGGAGGCCGCGAAGGCCTATACCCAGGCCCTGACCATTAACCCCATGGATGAGTCGGCCCGTGCTCACCTGGAAATGGCTGCGGCCAAAACCCGTCGTGTGGGGGGGCGTTGTCTCTTTCCCAGGCCGGGGCCATTGCTTCACCTCAAGCGTCAGCATCGCCTGACCCATGTTCAGCGTGGTGGTGGTGGTTGGCTTTGGCTGGGCCCGGAGCATATGGAGTGGCTTCCGCCCGATTCGGCGCGGCGCTCCTGGAGCATTCACCACGACTTTGGAGTGCGCAAAGTGGTGGTTTCGTTGAAGGCTGACAAGGTGCTGGCCGTGGAGGATCTGCCGGCCGCCAGTTGGGCCCTGGATAGTGGCCTCTTTGAAAGCGCGCTGGAGAATGGTGAGCGCTACTACTGCCTTACGCCGGATGGCATGTCGGCGGTGGTGGGTCTGGTGGAGTTGCGGATCCAGCCCCTGCAGGAAGGTCGAGCCACTCGCACCTTCCGTGGTCATCAAAAACAGGTTCTATGTGCTCAGTTCTGCAGCAGTAACCGCTTGTTGACCGGCTCTTGTGATCGCACCGCTCGCATCTGGGATGTGGAAAAAGCAACCTGTCTGCGGGTGCTGAGTGGCCATCGTGACTTCGTCACCTGCGTCGACCATAGTCCTGAGACCGGTCTGGTCTTGACTGGTAGCAATGACGGTACCGCCCGCACCTGGCACTCCAACACCGGTGAGTTCTACGTTGATATGAACGAAGGTGCGCCCGTACAGTGCGTCCATTTTGCCGTTCAGGGACGATTTGCGTTGGTCCAGAGCCAGACACCTGACCATGAATGGCAAACCTCCATCTTTGATTCGCGCACCGGACAGCGTGCGCGTCGTCTGGTGGGCCAGTCACGGGTCTCTCCGGACGGTCAATACGTGCTGACCTGGAGGGCGGCTGAAGAACGCCACCTGCTTGAGATTCGCGAGGTCGAAAGTGGCTGTCTGCGTCGGTCTCTGGTTGTGGACGATGGACCCGTCAGTGACTGCTGTTTTTCCGAAGACGGGCGCTTCTTTGCCGTCGTTACCGTGCACGGCAGTTTCCGTCTCTATGAGTTTGACGAGGCATGGCGCGTGCTGCCCGGGGAATTGATGCTGACCTATACCCGCGGTGGCCAGGACTTGGAGGAAAGCCGCGAGCAGTTTCTCAGCCTGCTGCGTCGCGCCGACGAATGCATGGAGGCGGGCGATTTTGTGCAGGCCCGTCAGTTTTTGCAGGGCGCGCGTGATGTGCCCGGATATCGTCGAGACCCGGCGGCTCGAGCCTTGACGCGGAAGCTGGGTCAGCATCTGACCCGAGGCGGTCTGCTGTCCTGTTGGGAAGTCCGTCTGCTCAGCGAGGCGGGCGGGTCGGCTCCCTGCGCGATACTGCAGCTGGACGGGCACCGATTGTTGACCGCCAATGAAAAGATCATGCGCCTCTGGGATAGTCAATTGGGTAACTGTATTCGCGGTTTTCCGGGTCACAGCGAGACCATCCGGGGTTTGGCGCTGAGCCCCAAGGGTCAGCAGGCCGCCTCTGGCTCTCTGGACCGGGGCGTGCGCAGTTGGGACCTGAACACCGGCCAGTGTCTAAAGCGGGTGGCTGCTTCCCGGGGCGGAGTGGTCGGTCTGCATTGGCCCAATTCCTATAATCACGTACTGGCTTTGACCAACCAGTACTTACTCTGCGGCTTGGATTTTGAACTGGGCGACGAAGTTTTTTCTGTGCCCGCTACCGGGTTAACCTGGATGTTGGGGTTGGGCGATCAAATTTGGGCTGGTGGACCGGTTACTCCCGGACGTCTGCAAACTTTCGACTGCAAGCAGGGTAAGTTGGTCCGCACTTTCAGTTCGTCCGATCATAATGAGGCGACCTTGTTGGCCACAGCCGCCTGTACCTACAACGAAGGCCGCTATGGGCTGAGCGCCAGCCCGGACGGAAAGGTTCACCTCTGGGAGCTGGCTGAAGGTCGTCACTTGGGGTTATTGCTGGACATTGGAGCACGCGTGACCCATCTGGCCATCAGTCCAGATGGACTGTGCCTGGCCCTGGGTCTGGAGAATGGTTGGGTGCAGCTTTGGGACCTGGAGAAACGGCTGCTCTGTCAGACTTTGGAAGGGCCCTGGGGACGTCTGACCGGGTTGGGTCTCAGTTCGGATAGTTGTGAACTCTACATTCTGGGCAGCGATCAGTGTTTGCGTATCTGGGAAATGGAATGGGAAATTCTAGATCACTCGGTGCGCAAAAAGTTGACTGATACACTCCCTAAACAGGGTCTGCTGACCCGGCTGTGGCGTGGCCTGAGAGGTTAAGCCTCAGTCGCTTCGAAGCCGGCGCTGGTGCTGCTCGCCCTGGTGCTCTTGCTGGGAATCGCTTACGCCCGAAGGGCGCTGGCTCTGCCTGGCTGGTCTGAAGCCGTGCCCATCGGCCTGGCCCTGGCCCAGGCCCTGATTTTGCTTCCCACCAACGCCACCTTGCGGCTGGCTGGCTGGTCAGCCTGGCCCGGTGCCTTTGGAGCTTTTTTCTTGGGCCTGGGAGTGGTGCTTTACCTCACCCGGGAGAGCCCTAGCGATCCGACCGGAAGCTTGCCACGCTCGGTCGGATTGCTTGCGCTGGCCTCTTTCCTCTATGCTGTGCTGTTGCAGTCTCAGGAAATGGACGACGACTATTGGGTTCACGCTCCCATTCAGGGCCTGTTATTAAAAGGGGATTTCCCGCCCCATAACCCTTTTTTTCCCAGTCTAGAGCTCAATGGGCATTACGGGAGAGATCTGCTGATTGTGGTTTGGAGTCGACTGACCGGGTTGACGACCTTCACCACCCAGTTTTGGGTGACGGCTCTGCTGCAGCCCCTTCAAATTCTGGTCACCTATTTCGCGGTCAGTCGGGCCACGGGCTCCAGGGGCAGCGCCCTGGGGGCCACCTTTTTCCTGGGCATCGGCGTGCAGGTGGCCTCGCGAGCCGGTCTCTGGGACACCCTGCAAAACAATAACCCGGTGGCTCAGCTTTACCTGTTGTTGGTTCTCTATCTGCTGGTTGGATGCTGGCAGCGCCTTCAGAGTGACCGGCCGGCCCGAGCCTGGGTCGTGACCCTTGGTATTGTCCTGGGCGGACTGGCCATTGTCTATGAAACTCATTTTGCGCTTTGCTGCGCGGCTTCGCTGGTGACCATTGCGCGCGGTCTGCTCACCAGCCAGCGCCGGGGCAAAGTGCTGGGAGTGTCGGCAGCGGTGGTGGGTATCGCCATGATTTTGGCCTGCACCCAGGGCGGGCCGCTGACCGACCTGGCCCGGCGGGTTACTGGTCGGGCTCACAAAGAGGTTTTTAAGGACGCGGCCAGCTCGGCTCAAAGCCAGCACGTCGAGATCCATTTCCCCAAGAAAAAGCTGTTTTGCCTGCGCTGCGGGACCTTGACCCACCTGCACATCAAAAACCTGCCCACCGGTAACTGGCTGTATCAGAGCTATCAGATGTCCGACCCTAACGAAGGCTATATGCCCCTCTGGAGTCGGGCCGTGCTCTCACAGCAATCCTGGCCGTTCTTTTTGGCTCCCTGGGTGCTATGGCGGGCCCTGCGCCACGGTCGAATGGCCAGTCTTTGGCTGGTGACGCTGGGCTACGTGGCCTATCTGGTGCCTCTGGTGGTGGACTTCGGGCCCATCTTCGAGGCCGAGTATCTGCGCTGGGAGTTTGCCGCCGGGCTAGGTTTCGCCGGCGCTCTGGGGGCCGAATTGGGCCTGGTCTTTGAGAAGCGTCGACCCAACTGGGCGGTGGCCTTACTGGGGTTGCTGGTCTGGTTGTGCACCGCCAACCTGCGTGCCAACGCGGAAAACCTGGTACGCCTGCTCGGGCTGGCCGCCGCCGAAGGTCGCCCCCTGGTGGTGTTGGGAGCTGAAAACTGGCTGACCAATCAGGTCTTCCTGGACTTCACCTCCAATGACTGGCAGGCCAGCCGCTGGTTGGCCAGGCGCGGCCAGTTTGGGCAGTCGGTGCTGATGGATACTCCTCAGGAGAGTTCGCCTCAGTCCTTGTTTGACAGCACGGTGGCCTGTCTGACCGGGCTCAAGCCGTCCGGCCTGCGCCTGCCCCTGGTTGACGATATGGTGGGCATTCCGCCCTATCGGAAGAAGCCAGGAGTGCGCTGCTATCTGCAGAGCGGCGACCCTCACTACCTCGATCTGGATCGACCGGATTGGATCTACCTGCGTAATTCTGATCCGGTCGATCATCCCGAGATTCGCTGGGAGACGGTGGCTCGCCGCCATTTGGGCCGATTGCAGCCGTTGCCCGAAAAGTGGCCTCAAAGGCTTTTGCAGGAGGATCCCGGCCGCCCACCTCAATTGCGGGGCATCCCCGAGCATGTGCGAGAAGGCCAGTTGTTGGAGATCGCCTGGACTGGCATGGATGATCGCCGGCTGGTGCTGATTCCCCAGTCTCCAGGCCAACCGCCCGAACTTGAGGACGCCGTGGTCTACGCGGCCGGGGCAAGCCAGGGCTGGTGGGCGGCGCCTTATCACCGGGGACAGTATGATTTGTTGGGTTTCGCTTGGGACACGAAAGGTCTGCATCCGCTCGGGGTGCTGGCTCACCTCAGTCTGGATCTCAGCGAGCAGATGGCTTCTACCCAGGTCGAGTCGATTGAGTTCGACAGCCCCCTCAAGGCTGGCCGATGGGTGTCTTTGCGGGTTCGAGTGAATGGCTCGGAACTGGATGGGCTGGACTGCCTGGCCATGCTTTCATTCACCCGAGGAGCGAAAGTACAAGACCCGCTGCTTCCCATTTTGACCGGGGCTGGGGATGGAGAGGTCACCGCCATTCCTCATGTGGAGATGCAGGAGGCCCACGTTCAGCAACGTCAGTTCAGGCTCTGGGCCGCTTTGCCTGATCGGGCCGGCAACTATCGGATGGACGTCATGGTCAGCCCTCATTTCGGCAGCATGTTGCGGCTCCGCGGGACTGAGCTGGAGGTGGAGCCGTGACCGTTTACTGGCTGTTTCTGGCGGTGCTTGTCTGGGGCAGCCGCATGACGGGAATGCCTTTTCTCCAGCAAGCAGAGCTTCTGCTTGACCCCCAGCAGTTTGTCCAGTGCACCTATCTGGCGGGCATGCTGGGGTTGCTCTCGCTGCTGGTTTTGACGCGCCTCTTTCCCTCCAGCCCCAGTCGGCTGGCCAGCTTTTTCGGTGTGACCGCTTACTACTTGTTGATCCCCGGATGGGAAAGACTGCTGGTGGCGCCGTTGCCCCAGGAATTCGGTGATTTTCTGATGCTGCTGGCCTGCTGGATGATTTTGCGTGGGCGGGTCGGCGGTTTTGCCGGCGGCCTGGCTCTTTTGCTCGGGGCGGGACGTATGGGCTGGCTGAACACCCCTGGGTTCGTCTCGCTGGCCCTGGCTGGTCTGGTTTATCTGGTCACCTTGCGTCTGTTCGGCAGTCAGGCATGGCGCTCGCTGCCGGCTCCTCCGCGGGCGGCGCTGGCCTTTGTGCTGGCCTATGCCCTCTTTCTAGGGGGAGAGCTTGAACTCAATCGCACTTTAATCGTGCCCTTTCAGCGTGAGACGGCGGCCTTTCCGCTCCGCCTGACGGCTCCCGATCTGTCCTGGATGGTGGCTCACGACTGGCGGCGACTTGGAATGTCAGCCGATGACGCGGCCACGATCCACTGGTTGGCCTCCCAGCCGCGCACCACGGCCGTGGTTTACACTCCCGGCGAGCCCTTCGAGTCGGCCCAGACCTTTCGGATTTACGAGGCACTCAGCCATAACCTGATCTGGACTGGCTGGAAGGATGGACAACCCAACTGGGGACTCAACTGGATTCGCCAGGGGGGTCCTTGGGGCGGCTGCGGTGTGGATTTGGTCGTGGTACGGGGCAGCGAGCCCAAGGAGGCCACCGCCTTTCACCAGGGGTCCATCTGTGTCTATCGCAATCGCGGTGTGCCTAGCGGCGAGCAGTCGGCGCGCTCGTTGGTCTTGCAGAGCGATGGTCAACCCGGAGGCCAGGCCGATTGCCTGGTCAGCGCCTCGGGACCAGTGATCGCCGCGGAAGAGGGGCAGCTGCCTTATCTCGTGCTTCAACCCGGCTCCAACCCGTTTCGTCTGCCCTGGCAATGTCGGGCCAGTTCCATGAAGATCTCGGGTGGCCTGGGAATGCAGCTCCCTTCGCTCAGCTTTGAGGCGGCCTGGTCTGGCCTGCGCGTGACTGACCTGGACCAGGAACGGAAGATGGGCTGCGGTTCGGTGACTCCCTTGCGCTTCAATTTGCACAACAGCGGCGGCTCAGTTGTGGATCTGAGCGGCATCCGTGGAGTTCAGTTGCTCTCTCATTTCGCTGCGGTGCAGCCGGTATTGCCGTTGCGCGGTCTGCTTAAGCCCGGTGAAAGCATCCTGTTGGAAGTCCCCTGGACCAGTCCCCCCAGGCCGGTTCATGGCCAGTTGAAGTTCTTCTGGGTAGACGCCCAGGGGCAAAACCGGCAGGTCGGCCTGGTGCCCGTGCGCAGTTGGTATCGCGTGCCCCCGGCTCAGTATTACGGGCTGGGGCCTTAGCCGGCGGTCCCCTTCGCGAGATTGAAGGAAGTCATCGTTCTGGTTGAAATTTATCCGAATGGATTCCGCCTTTACCAAACTCTCCCAGGACGAACAGCGTCGGCTGCTGGATAAGTTGGCCAAGCTGAAAGCGCTCTCCAACTGCCCGACCGGCAATGCCCATGAAACGGCCACCGCCGCCGCGACCATGGCTCGGATCATGCTGGAATATGAGATTGAGATGGCCGACCTGGACCTGCCCTCCTCCCAAGAGGATCTCACCGTACTCCAGGCTCCGCTAGATGATCAGGATTCCTATCGGGGCTTCGCCCTCTGGCAGACGACCTTGATGACCGTGCTGGCTCAAGTGCATCACTGTATCGCCTACACCAGCACCAATCCGGAGCTGTGGACCACCGGCATACGTTACAGAATGACCCGTCACCTCATCGGGACCCATCAGGACATTGAGAACGTGCGTCGGCTCTTCACCTTTTGCATTCAGGAAATCGAGCGTCTCAGCCGGAACTGGGAGGGTGCTCGCTCTCAGAAGCACCGCAACGATTTCAAGTTTGGCGCCGCCCGGGGCGTTTGCGATCAAGTCAAGCGGGAACGGGACCGCATTGTTCAGGAACAAAAAGAGCGGGCCCAGAACCTGCCTTCGCGAGCCCTGCAGCGATTCGATCGCAAAGAGCAGGCCAGCCGGGATTTCGCCGCAGCCATGGGTATGGGTTCACGCAGTAGTTCCGCCTCGCGCGGCGTCTATGCGGACGCCTACGGGGCGGGCTATGAAGCCGGATCCCAGTTGAACCTGGATCGGTCTTCGCCGCGCCGGGCTTTGGCAGGACCGTTTAGGGAGTGATCGCGGTGGTTGTGCAGCATCCTTGCGCTTGCCAGGTGGGCTTCCCTGAGCAGGGCTTGGAGGTTGACTTGACCTTCCAAAGCTTTTCAATGACGGCGTAGCCCTCAGGGTCATAGTTCAGCAGAGCGGCTCGATCATGGGGCGGGTAATTGCAGCGGGCAAAATACATCACCGAGAGTTCGGCGAAGTATTCGAGCTGATTCGTGAGCGCGTAGGCCTGCGGCAGAATGTTCCCCTTTTCGTCCACCAGGTTACGGTAGAGACCGGTTTGTAGGGCGTGTTTCCAGGCTTTGAGTAGCTCTGGATGCTGTTCTGGATAATGGGTCAGGTGATAGGCATGGGCGAGTTCATGCAGGATCAGTTTCTGAGCCCAAAGCTGGCTTTGGTCCAGATAATTCTGGGCGTAGAAGCAGACAATTGCGTGTGACCACTGCAGATCGGTATCGTTATGAAAGCGCGCTTCGTCCGGCCTGTAGTAGGCCAGTCCATTGTCCTTTCCGCCCCCGGGTGCTTCGGGGCCTTGCATCACGTAGAACTTGATGGTCCGAAGTCGAGGCCGGGCGTGGAGGGGCAGCAGGGCCAGTCCACTCTGGAAGTTTTGCTCAAGGCGGAGAGCGGCTTGAAGTCCAACCTGCAGGTCGAGAGTTTTCTCAATGCGGTAAGTGCGGCCTCGCACCGAGGTGAGCGCATAGACGCGCGGGGGGGTTCGGTAATTTGGTTGCGCCAGAGGCTGGCCAGCCAAGGCCCAGAGCAGAAGCAAGCATAGTGGTTGGCAGCGGTGGAGCCTCGGGCGTCCAGCCTTCATACCAGTTCGCTCTGACTGATGGTCCCGATCATTCCATCTTCGATGCGCAGAATGCGGTCGGCGGCACGGGCCAGGCGGTCATCATGGGTGACCATCACAAAGGCTACCTGTTGGGCCCGGGTGATCTCCCTCATCAGTTCAAAGACCTGCTGGCCGGAGCGGGAGTCGAGATTGCCGGTGGGTTCATCGGCCAGCACCAGACTGGGCTGGTGAGCCAGGGCACGCACGATGGCCACTCGTTGCTGCTGGCCGCCGGAGATCTTGCCAGGCAGTTTGTGCAACTGATCGCTCAGACCCACCCGTTCCAGCAGAGCTCGCACGCGAGCCTGCTCCTCGGTCGAAGCCCGTCCGCGCTTGACAAGGATGGGCATGAGAGCGTTCTCCAGGCAGGTGAACTCATCCAGCAGGTAGTGAAACTGGAAAACAAAGCCGATACTGCGCGAGCGCAGGTCCGCCAGTGCGTCCGAATTCAGGCCAAAGATCTCCTGGTTTTCAATGGTCAGGCTACCGCCCGAAGGTGTATCTAATGCTCCGAGCAGATTGAGTAGAGTGGATTTCCCCGAGCCGCTCTGGCCTACAACTGCGACGAATTCTCCGGAGCGCACTTCCAGGTCGATTCCTTTAAGCACTTCGACTTCCAAAGGGGTACCCAGTCCATAGATTTTGCGCAAGCCGGTTCCGCGCACAATCACGCGATCAGCCGCCACGGATCACATCCACCGGACTCATCCGGGCCGCACGCCATGCCGGTAAGATCGAAGCCACCAGAGTGGCCAGCACCGCCGCCCCCATGGCTCCGGCAAAGACGCTGGCGTCAAAGGTAATCGGAAAGAGAGTGTTGGCCTTGCCAAAGCGAGCCACCTGTTTGATTCCCATCAATGCTTTCAGTAACAACGAGCCGCCTACAGCCCCCAACGAGGCTCCCAGCAGGGCGATAAACAGTCCCTCCAAGGTAAAGACTAACATTAACTGGCGGTCGCGGGCCCCAATGCTTTTGAGAATGCCAATCTGCTTGGACTTTTGGAGCACCGACACAATCAAGACCGAGGCAATGCCGAAGGCCGACGCCAGCAAGCTAAAACCGCTGATCATCAAGCGCGAAGAGTTTTGCGCATTAAAAGCGTTGACGATCTGGGCCTGCTCGCGCATCCAGCTTTCACATTTGTAGCCCAGAGCGGCCGCGATCCGGTCGGCCGTATCGTTGGCCAGAAAAGGTCTGGCCAGCTTCAGGTTTACCGAGGATACGTCTCGACCCGTTGCAAAAAGGTCCTGGGCCGCGCGTAGGGTAACAAATACCTGGCCCTGGTCGAG
Organism: bacterium; assembly: GCA_018266105.1. Taxonomy (GTDB): domain Bacteria; phylum Vulcanimicrobiota; class Xenobia; order Xenobiales; family JADMJV01; genus JADMJV01. Next base: position 151,452 of record JAFEBA010000019.1, read on the forward strand.
GTTGTTGATACCCGTATCAAACATTCCGGCAATGCGGAAGGTCTGGCTAATTCCTTCGCTTGACTGGAGGCGAATGCGGTCGCCCACTTTGACACCCAGATCATCGGCCAGACGGAATCCAAGCACCACTTCCTCTGAGGTTAAATCCAGCCAGTGCCCTGCGATCATGTTTTCCTGTAAGGAGACGATTCGTTCATAGCGATAGGGATCGCTGCCGGCCACGCTGACGCCGTAGCGCTTTTGACCGCGAATGACGAAAGCTTGTCCTCGAACCGCCGAAACCGCTACGGTTACACCGGGAAAATTCATCAACTGCTCTTCCAGCAGGTCGGGCTGCTGAATATCCACCCTTTGAATGGCTTGCTTCTCGATGGCTGAGCCACGAAACCCGGAACCCGGAAGGTCTTTCAGGGGGGTTGGGTTGCGCTCGGCCATTTTGACCGTGACGTGAGGCAGGGAGCCGATCTGGTCTTTCAAAATTCGATTTTGCAGACCCAACACCAGGGAATTGATGAAGATCATGACCATCACGGCCACGGCTACTGTCAGAATGGTGAGCAGCGATTGCCCTGGACTGTAACGTAAGTGACGGTAGGCCAGGTTGGCTTCAAAGCGCATCTAGCGAGCCCGGGCCTTTTGGCCAGGCAGGCGGTTGGTACGATCTACCACCACCCAATCATCACGGCCTACTCCCGAAAGCACGGGAAATCCGTCCTGTCCGGGTGCCCCTAACTGCACTTCGCGCTCCTCCAACTGACCGTCCCGAAGCACCAGCAAAGTGCTGCGTCGCCCGGCGACGGTCACGCTGGTCAGAGGCACGATGGGACGCTCTTTGGCCATCTCAAAGAGAATGTTGACCGAGACCGTCAGGCCTGGACGCAGCCAGGGGGGAGCTTTGAGCGGATCCAGTCTGACCAGAATGGTGCCACGCTCGGAAACCACCTGGGGCGACAGTTCGCGCACGCGCGCCTGGAACGTTTCCGGATAGGCATCGCTGGAAACGACTGCTGGCTGTCCGACCTTCAGGCGGCCCAGGTTGAGTTCGTCCACATTGACCTGAATTTCGTAGGCACTGCCGCGCACCAAATGCAAGATGGGAGCGTTGGCGCCGGTTGACTGGCCGGCCTTGAGAAAGATTTTGGTCACCGTGCCATCGTAGGGGGCGCGGATGTACGCCTGTTCCAGCCTCTCTCGGGCCACCTCGAGAGCCAGTTCCGCCTCGCGCAGCCGGGCCTCGGCCAGGCGCACGTCTTCGATTCTTGGCTGGTCGCGCAGGTTCTGCATTCGTGCCTGGCCGCTGGCCCGGGCACCTTGTAAACTGGCCTGGCTTTGATCGACTTGGGCTCGGGCCTGCTGCAAGACTTCGGGTCGGGTCCCTACCTGCTGTTGGCGCAGCCGATTGTAGCTGGTCAGGTAGCTGTTCTCGCTCACGCGTGCCTGAGTGCGGGCCCGCTCCAGGTCCTGCAGGGTGACATAACCTTGATCATACAGCCCGGCCAGACGAGCGGCCTCGCGTTTACTTTGTTCGCGTTGTGCCAGCGCCTGAAGAGCCTGTCCTCGCGCCTGTTCCAGCTCCTCTCGAGTGGGGCCGCGCTGCAGTTCCTGCAGGCGATGGCGAGCGGCTTCCAGCTGAGCTTCGGCCACCTCCTGGGCCTGATCCACCTCGGCCTGGGCTCGCTCCACCTCCGAAGCCAGGGGCCGGCGAGCGGTCTGAGTCAACTGTGCCCGGGCCGTATCCACGGCCGCCCGGGCCTGAGCTAACTGAGCTTTGAGCAGGGAAGTTTCCAATTCGGCTAATAGTTGACCCCGGGCCACCCGGTTTCCCTCGTGCACGCGCAGGTGGGCCAGCCGGCCGCCCAGTTCGGCGGCTACGTCACTCTCGTCCAGGCCCGCTACCGAGCCCGAAGCCGAGACCGACTGGGTGACCGACTGCACCTTCGGATGAGCCACCGAGACCGCCGGGGGACGCGAGCGCAGCCAGCCCAGTCCTGAGAGCAAAGCCAGCACGGCGACGGCCAAGTAGATTCGTTTCACGTTCTCCTTCTTTAGCACGTTCCCAGGTCGTAGGGAAAGACCTGGATCATATTCATGGTATGATGCCGTCGTGAACGAAGATGAACTGCTCGAGAAAGAACTCAACTACCGCCCCCCCCAGCGAGATACCCGCCTGATCAAAACCCATCCGCCCGGCTACAATGTGCTGAGCGGGATCTCGGCCTTTTTCCTGGTGGGCGGCTTTATTCTGGGAGGACTGCCCGTCCAGTTGGCGCTGGGACAGAACGCGGGAATTCCGGCTATTCTCTCAGGGGCAGTGGTAGGATTGCTGCTGGCTTTCACGGTGCCGCGCAAGCTTTGGGTGGGAATCGGGCCCACCGGCCGGGCCATGCTCCGGCCGTTTGGCTGTATGGGCAGCTTTGCCATCTGGATGATGTGCCTGGTGGCGTTGGCGGTGGTGGTGAATCTGGGTAAATTCTTTGCTGGCGGCGGTTCCGTAGCCGGCGCTGTGGCGCTACGCGGCGACAACTGGCAGGTGATCTGTAACCCCGATCGGTTGGGAGACGCTCGCAACCTGACCTTGGCTGAAGCCCGCAGGGCTTGCGCGGCTCTGGGTCCGGAGTGGCGCCTGCCCAAAGCCGAAGACCTCGGCTTTGTGCAGGCCAACCTGACCGGGCTGATGTGGCGAAGCGCGCGCTTCAGGCTGGATGAAGATGGACCCAATCAGCGTTTTTTTGAGTACAACCCAAGACAGTCATCCTGGGGGATCGTAAGCACCTCTTCCTCGGATATCCCGATGCAGGCCCTCTGCCTGAAATCTGCCAGCGCGGTTAAGGCCCAAAAGCCGCCCCAAAATTAGGGATGGATTGGCTTGGTGTTTCGGGTTTCACCGCCTCGGCACTGACCCTGGCGGAATCCCGGGGAGCACCGGGAGCTTGAGCCGGGGATGCGCTGAGAATGCCCATCCCGCTGGCGCCCACTGCCCCTTGCTTGATGGCCTGCTGTCGCAAGGCCTGGCCGGTCATTCTCTTGGCGCCTTGCTTCAGGAGCTGACCTCCCACAAAGCGGGCTCCGGCTCCGATGGCGGCCCCGGCGATGGGTAAAAGTGGCAATGGCATCGTGAGTTTCACCTCCGTTCGTTTTCTACTTCGAATCCTAACTCGAGTAACAACCCGCGGAAGCTTCAGGCTCGTAAGCAAAAAGTAAACCTTGTAAAGAGATTGTTGCCGTTTCAGGCGATCGCCGGAACCTGATCTGCCTCATACCGGCAGACCCTCACCAGCCTCTAGCATGAGCGCGTGTTCGCACTCCTGCAGCAGAATCCAACTTTAAGGCTCTTTCTGGTGATCGGCGCCGGCTACGTGCTGGGGTCGATCAGGATCCGCGGCTTTTCACTGGGGGTCGCGGCGGTGCTTTTTGCCGGGCTGGCCTTAGGGGCCTGGGGACCCGGTCAATTTGAACTGCCGCCCTTGATTTCCACCCTGGGTCTGGCTCTATTTGTTTATACAATGGGGCTCGCCTGTGGTCCGGGGGCCCCCTCCTCATTGCGCCGCTACGGTCTGCGCATGGCGCTCCTGGTTTGCGGCTCTCTGCTGCTCTCGGCCGTGATCTGTTGGGGAGCGGGGCGCTGGATGGGTCTGCCTTTGCAGCAAACGGCCGGCGTCTATTGCGGCGCCATCACCAATACTCCGGCCCTGGCTGCCCAGTTGGAGTGGCTGCAGCGCAATGCTCCAAATGCGCCTCAGGAGGTCAAGGTGGGTCCAGCCGTGGGCTATTCCCTGGCTTATCCGTTCGGAGTAGGGGGATTGCTGCTGCTGATGGCTTTCTATTCGCGCAGGCTGGATCCCGCCCAAAAGCCCGAACGCCCTCGGGCGGTGACCTACCGAATCACCGAGCGCAAACCCAACGGCAACTTTCTGGAGGCGGACTGGGTGCAGCATGAGACCGGGCTGGTGGTGAGCCGCAGGTTGCGTGCCGGTCATCAACAGGTGGTGCTGGCGGATACAGTGCTGGAACCAGAAGACCTGGTGGCGGCGGTGGGGACGCCGGAGCAGCACGCCCAACATGGTGCCCGCCTGGGCCAGCCGGTAGACGTTCATCTGGAGCACCAGGGCCAGGAGGTTCAATACCGTCGATACTTTCTTTCGCGCCGGGAGCTGGTGGGCAAGCATTTGCGCGACCTGGTTTTGGGCGGAGCGGTGGTCACTCGGGTGCGACGGGGTGACCTGGAAATCACCGCCGATCCCGACCTTCGATTGGAGTGGGGCGATGTGTTGCGGGTGGTGGTGCCGGCTGGCTGTGAGTTGGAGCCCATCTTCGGGGACTCGCTAGACACCCTGGCCCACACTGACCTTTTCCCCATGGCCCTGGGCATGGTGTTGGGCGTTCTGTTGGGAAGCCTGCCCCTGCCTCTGGGTGATCCACCTTATCCTACTCTGGGCGTGGCCGGTGGCACGCTGGTGATTGGCCTGCTTTTGGGTTATCTGGGAAGAACCGGTCCGTTGGTCTGGACCATGCCTCTGGAGGCCAACCTGGCCCTGCGGCAGATCGGTTTGCTCTTTTTCCTGGCCCCGATCGGCATTATGGCGGGCGGGCAGTTCGCTTCAGCCATGCAACACGAGGGCTTACGGTTGATCTTGCTGGGGGCCGGTCTCACCTGTTTCAGCAGTCTGAGCCTTTTGATTTTGGGAGCCCGCTGGCTCAAGCTTCCGCCCGCCGACATTTTAGGACTGCTTTCCGGTGCCCACACCCAGCCAGCGGCGCTGGCTTACGCCAGCGATCGCAGCCGCGACCCGGCCGTGGAAATCACTTACGCGGCCGTTTTTCCGCTGGCAATGATTACCAAGATCCTGGTCGGGACCTGGTTGCTCACGCTCTAGTGGGGGGTGGTCAGGTCCGCCAAAGGGCGGCCGGAACGTAGATTTCCTGCCAGTGGTCCCCGCCGTGGGGCGGATGTGGACCGGGGTCGCGGAACCCATGGTCGGACAACAGCAGCACGGTTCGGCCCGGTGGAATGGCTCGGAGAAGGGGTAGCAGACGCACCTCGGCTTCGGCCAGGAGTTCCCGGTAGAGTGGCCAGAGTTCCAGGGAACTTTGATGCACCCGCTTGTCAATAAACTGCAGGTGCAGCATCAGCGCTTCCAGATTCTGGCTGAGCAGGCTCTGTACCTCCGCCCGCTTGCGTTTTTCGTCGGCTGCTTTAACTAGCCTCAGCGGGCGCCCCAGCAGCAACCCGTCGGCTCCAGGTGGGACCAGCTCGTCGCCGGCCAACCAGGCATGGCGTGCGGCCCGGGTGTTGCTGGGTAGGGGGGCGCGCACCAGCAATTCGCGCAGGGGAATGCCCAGTCCGCTTTCAAACAGAGGGCGCAGCAGATCCCACAGGTCCCAGCGAAGGGCGTCCACCACCAGGATGACCCAGCGGCCCTCATCCAGCAAGGCCGCGGGTGCCTCGGCCAGCTCCGTGGTGTCTTCTGGGAAGGGGACCAGGGTGGGGGAGAGCTCGTCTTCAAGCTCCCGTTCGTAGGCCAGCCTGCGCCATTCGCGCCAGCCGCGGGCGGCGGAACGAAATTGTCCCGAGGTCAGGGCACGAAATACGCTCAGGTGGGGCCAATCGCAGCTGGGTAGGCTCCAGCCGTGGGGAACCCCTTGATGCAAAGCCTGAAGACACAAGCGCAGGGAGAGATCTGGGAACATGGTCTCCTCCTGTGCGGCCCGCACGGGTTCCAGATGGCTGGAGAGTTCCACCAGGCTGTCCCAGAGTTCGGCCTGAGGAGGTGGGCCTTGGACCGGAGCGTTGAGGTCAAAGCGACGAGCCAAAGCCGGGGTTGGCTGCAAGTGATGGAGCCGCAGCCAGCGTGCCATCCAGCCGCCGTGGTCGTGGCTGGCTGGTTCTTCCAGTTGCACGTGGACCCAGGCGTCGCGGTGCAGGTCGGGACCCACCAGCCAGTCTTCAAAGGCCGAGCGTAGCTGCCCCTGGGAGAGCCGCTGGTCTTGTAAGCGCTCCACCAGTTCGCGCAGTGGGCGGCGAACCAACAGGGTCTGGCCGGTGGCCGCCTGGCTGAGGTGCTGAGCGATGTCTTTGTCCCATTCTTCCAGCAGACGTACGCAGGCGGCCGTGGCCGGGAGTTCCTCCAGCAGCCCCAGCACGCGCTCCAGGCGTTCCACCAAAGCCTGCTGGCCCAGATCGACGAGGTTGCGCAGATATCCACCCAGATCGTGGCTGAGATATTCACGGGCCCCGCTGCTCAGTGCCTGGCGCAGATCGCGCATCAGGTCGGGAGCCTCCGGGAGCGGCTGACCGGGGTGGTAACCGCAGGCGCACCTGAGGGTCAGCAATAATTGGTCCTCCACCTTAAGCCGGCAAGGTTGCGGTAGTTGCTGACTGCGTAGACGAATGGCCGCAAAGGCGGGCTGGCTGCGAAAGCCCAGCACCATCTGCAGGCTTTCCAGGGCCCGCCATTCGGGACTGGCCTGCAAGCGCCGGCGGAGCTGGAAGACCTCGCTTTGGTAAAATGCCTCGTGGCCGGATTTATAGTCTCCCGCCCGGTCCACCTCGTAGCTTCTCGCTTGCTCGCGAAGTTTTCCCCATTCTTGCTGTGGAGAGAAGCTCTGGTCCAGGGCCTCCAGTTGAGCCAGAAGCTCCTGCTGGTCGAGCAGTTTCAACCGTCGCCGCAGTTGGTCCACCGCGGTCTGTTCTTGAGCCCAAAACTGGAGCCAGGATCCAGCCTCAGCAAAGCGCTGGAAGTCCGCCTCCACCAGCCCGTGCAGACCTTGGAGCGAACTATGAGGCAGTCCCACCCGGGTTAGGGCCTGGCGTAGCTCCTGTCCGCGCGCGCCCGGCGCTGAGGCGGCCAGTTCGCTCCATTCTAGCAGGCGCTCTCGTGCTTGACGCCACAGCTCGCGCAGGCGGTTTTGAGTCAGCGGCAACAGAGGTTGGTCGCCGAAGAGCCACTGTAGTTTTTGCAGATCTTCGACTGAGGGTAGTTCTCGCTGCGAAAGCACTTCGAGTTGCTCGGCCTTGGCGTTGAGCAGCTCGCCGATGGAGCCTAGTGTGAAGCCGCGGCCGTGGCTGAAGAGTTGGATCTTCCCAAGTTGCACCAGGCATGCCAGAATGACGTAAAACTGTGCCGGCACCAATCCCCAGCTGGATTTCTGCCATTGCCGTCTCAAGCTTTGTACCTCGTAGCGCTGGCCCGGCTGCCACTCGTTGAGCATGGCGAGTGCCGGACCACCGGGTTGAATGGCGAGTCGTTCTCCATCTATCAAGCCCAGCGGCTTCAGCAGACCTTCGGCGGCCGCAGTCACAGGGCCGGCGCCGGGCTCGATCAGCTCTTTCCAGAGAAGTTCCAGGTGTTTGGCACCGAGGCAATCTGAGTTTAGCGGAGCGATGGATGCGAAACGAGGGAAACGCTGCTCCAGGCCGGGGCTGACCGCGGCCGCGTAAAAACGGTCGAATCGAGTTTCGTGGGCCGGGGCATAGCCACTCTGTTCGCCCCAGTGCAGACGGCCGCGAGCGTAGAGGCTGAAGACTCGCTGTTCCAGGCGCTGCTGCAACTGATGCAAATAGGGCTGTAAGCGCGCTTTGAGCTCGCGTTCTCGGTCCATGACCGCGGTGTGGGCCTGCCAATCCAGGAGCAGTTCTTCCAGGTCACTTTCAGCCGCCAGAGGCTCCCAGATGACCATGTGAGGTGGGGCCGGAGGTCTGGGTTGGCCGGGAGCAAGCACCACCAGGCAGCAGTCAAACTTGTCGCTGTCCAGGCTGGCCTGCCAGGCCGCCAATGGCTGCTCATCTCCCTGCAGCCAGGCCCACAGGCCCTCGCGAGGGGCCTGGCGCCAGCGCAGTTTGACCGGTTGGGGAGGGCGCCCGACGATGTCGGCCAGCGGCAGTTCCGCTCGATTGATGAGCCGGGTCGCGGCCGCCCAGTCGGCTCGCATGCCTTGCAGGGCCTGGCGGACTTTCTGGCCCAGCACCTGATTGAAGTTGGATTCCAGATTGAGCGAGTAGAGTGGACCCCGGCGCTGCACATAGGCTCCACGCTCGACCAGTACGTCCAGAACTTTCTCACGCAGGAAGCTGAGATTAGCGCGCGGGTCGAGGCGAGACAGGCGGCGGGCCAGAATCGCGCTGAGGCGCTCATCGCTCAGCTCCATTGGGGCGGGGGCGATGGCTGCCAGAATCAAAACTTTGATGACGGCGGCGGCCAGCTGGCGGGCCTTTTCTTCGGGGAAGAGATGGGGAAGCTCTCGTTGGTAGTAGGCCCAACAGGTGGTCTGATAGGCGGCCAGCTCGGCCCGATCGCCCAGGCGCTCCTGAAAATGATCAAACAGCCGCTCGGCCGTGAGCAGCAAATCGGGTGGGGCCTGCAGCATACCTGCCAGACCACGCAGGGGGTCGCCAGCGATCTGGGCGTGCACGAAATCCACCACTCCGCGCTGACGCGAGAAAAGCGGTGTCAATTGTTCCAGCAGCTCCAAAGTAAAGGGGTGCACGGGGTAGATTTGCAGGAAATCCTGGCGGCTGATCAGGCCGGGATAGAGCCGGTTAAGGTCGTTCCAAAGTTTGTCGAGCGGTGCCTGGGACCCGGCCTTATGGCGAATCAGCCGGCCCGCGATTAGATCGCCCACGTGTCGGCTGGAAAGGTGAAAGCGGAGAGGATAGCGTTCGCGAATACGCAGGGCACTGGCCTCTTCTCCGTAGCCCAACTCCTCTAGCGAATGCTGCAGACTGGCCACGATCCAGAGAGGCAACTTGTCTGACCATTCACCCAGGAACTGCAGGAAACGAATGTCTTCGCGGTGAGCGCTCCCTTGTTTGGAACGTAGAAATTCGGAAAGCTCATCCAGCAAGAGCACGATCCGGTTCTCCCCGAGGCTTTCGGCCAGCAACTGCATGGCCTGGCGTCGATCATAACTGAGACGTAAGGGGTTATCGGGCAGACTGCGCAAGAACTCGCGAGCGCGGCGCAAAGCCGCCGGTTGACTCAGCTGTTCAAAGTCTTCTAGCTGGGATCGGTAGATCGGCAGCAGGTAGGTTCGGAAGTTTTCCAACAGACGCGAGCTTTCAGCCAGAACAGGAGCTTGGGGCAAATGGGTCGAGAGCTGATCTTCCAGGGCCTGAAAAACCACCTGCTCCAGGCTGTGCTCGGCCGAGTAGGCAAAGAGTGGAACACTGACCAGGATCCACTGATGCTCTCGCACAGGTGAGTTTTGCATAGCCGCGGGCAGGCGCGCCCAGGCGCGCGGATTGGCCCTCAGCAGCTGGTGAAGGAAGGCCAGGCAATGGGATTTGCCGCTGCCGTAGTGGCCGCGGACAAACGCACCCAGGCCGTGCTTCTGGGCCAGGGCTGTGAGCAGGCGCTCGAAGAGCTGGCTGACGTCCTGTGTGAATACGAATCGGTCCAGCAATTCTTCCTGAAGTTCGGCTCGCTCGGTATCGGCCAACTGGATTACCGAGCGTATGGGGGGAACTTCGATGAGATCGCCGAGCGTCATTTGCAGACCTTCTTAAAGGTGCCCCACCAGCGCCGTTTGCGCGGGTCCTGGTTGGCCTGGCGGGCTACGAAGGCTCCCGCACGTTCTACTTGCTGATGATCACGACAAGCTTTGCAGTATGCTCCCAGCACGAACTGATCGGCTGGGTTTTCCAAGAGAAGCTCTTCCATTAAGTTGAGGGCTTCTTCGATCTGGCCCAGGTCGCGCAGCACGTAGGCCAGGTTGGCCCTGAGATAGTGGGTTGGACCGCCCAGGCGCAGGCATTCCAGCAACTGCTGGCGGGCCCGCTCGTATTCCTTGAGGTCCCGCAAAGCCTGGACCAGGCGCTCGCGCAGCTGAATATTGCGCACGTGGTCCTGCATGGAGAGCAAGGTCTCGAGTTCCTCGGCCACCACCTCCGGAGGTTCATCTTCCAGTCTCAGCATGGCCAGATCGCGAACTACTCCGGGGTGGGCCGGGTATTCCCGGTGGGCCTGCTCCAAGGTTTCCAGGGCGGCCTCTCGGTGGCCGGCTTGCAATTGCGCCTGGGCCTGCGATTGAAGCTGCTGGGGGCTGTGCTGTCCGGTGCGGGCGGCCCATTGGGTGGCCCGTTCCGGGTCTCGCCCCTGCAGATACTTCATCACGCGCTGCCAGGCCGCGGGCTGAAGCTGGGGCCGGGCCGCCAGCTCTTCAAAGATGGCCTCGCTCTCGCTCGGATGATGCAGATGCTCCAGCAGTCCGGCTTTGAGCGCCAGAGCATAGTCACTCCAGCGTTCTAGCTGTTCCAGCTGGCTCAGCGCCTCTTCAGGGCGGTTCAGGCGTGCCAGCAGACCGGCCCGCTCCAACACCCAGCCTGGCTCGAGCTGAGACAAATGCTCAAGATGTTCCAGCGCCTCCTGAAGCTTGCCCTGCCTTTTGAGCTCGGATACGGTATCCATAGCCCGAGCGAATTTTCTTTCGGAACCATAAAGGCCTGCAGCACAGCCCCTTTCACGGACCAATCACGAGCTGTTGATTGCCTCCAGGCAGTCTCGGTGGATGTTGATGGTGCAGAGAATGTTGCCAGGCCGGCTGCCTGCCAACCCAAAGACCTCGGCCACAAAGAGTCTGGACCGTTTTGAGTCTGGCCAGGTTGTGCAGTCGAGTCAGATTCAGTTTCAGCGGGAGCAGCGCTATCGTGATCTAGGCTTGCGCCTTCAAGGTGTGCTGGAAGGTTCTTCCTGTAAGGCCCCTCCCAATTGGGCTGCCCTGGCTCTCAGGCCAACTCGTCAAGTTCGTCAGCTCTTGCAGTTCATGGAGGGAAATTGGGGGCAGCTTTGGCCCACCCTTGCCGGACCGGCCCTGGCTGACCCGGCTGTCGTGCTGAGCTGTGCCGTCAGGGCGGCTCAACTCTTGCACAAGGGCCCCGCTCGAATCTTCGGACAGTTCCGTGATTTCTTGCTGGAGGGCAGCAGGGCCATCGAAGCCAGCCTGGCCCCTCGGCTGATGCGTTTCCTGGAGTGGCAGCAGGCCAGACCGGCGGGTCGCGAGGACAGCGCCAGTCTCTTGCAGTGGCTCGGGCGTGGGCCCCAGGAGGCTGTCCACTTGCTCGACCCCTCGGCCGAGTTTGAGAACCTGGACGATTGTTGTGCGGCGTCGCTCTTGCTCTATCACCAGGCCTGCTGTCGCCCGGACCAGCGAATTGAACTGATCGAACGTGCCAACCGACTGCTCCTGTACGCCGAGCAAAAGCTGGTGTTGCAGCCCATCTACCAGCGTTACCCTGATTTGGAACCGTTTTTTCAGTTGCTCACCCCCTTCGTTCAACTCAAACCGGAGTGGAGTCTTTATGGCTATGCGGGTCCAGAGGCCGTCCAAGAGAAGAACTGGTCGCATTGGGAGGACCGCTGGCCGGCCGTGCTCGACTATGCCAGAACTTCGGCTCAGCAGCCGCTCCGGTTCTGGTCGGAGGGTTACACGCTCTGAGCTCTCGAACCACGGTTCCACTCCAGTTTACTCAGAGCCCGCGCTGCGCTGCGTGCGCTAAAAAGTATGAGGATCCCGAGGCGCACGCTCGCTCCCGGGGTACAATGGCGGTGATGGAGGATTACCACCATGGAGAACCAGAGTTGGAGAGAACAGATTCCCGAGGTCGATCACATGCATCGCCTCTTGCATCACTCGCTTCAGGGCGATATGCCACGGACCGACAAAGAGGCTGGCAAAGATCCAAGACGCTGGTTCGACCAGCAAGGTTCTCTGCCCAAGCATCCCAAGGAAAAATAAGCGATCAGCCCTGACAGGGTCCTCTCAGAGCGTCTTTGAAAAACTGCCAGAATATCTCATGGGCTTTCAGCAGTTGGGAGGGCTGATCGGACCCGGCCCGGGGCGAAGTCCCACCGGGCCAGGCGTGGCCCTGATTGTGTAAGACCCAGAGAACCACTCGCGAGCCGTTTTTGCCTGTTCCCCAATCGTAGCGCGTGGCTTTCAGCTCTGGAAATTCAGTCACCAGGGGCCGTTGCCTGCAGCCGTTGGCTTGTGTCCAGAACTGTGCGCTCTGCATGGCCGAACTCACAAAGCGGGCCTGGTCTTCGGTATGCAGGGTCTGCTTACCGCCAGCCAGAGGCACGTGCCGGTCCAGCTCCCCGTTGAACATGATCACGTTGACCGGTCGTTTGGGCGGTTGGGGGAAGGTCAGGCGGGGTGTTTCTCCGCCTCCGGCGCAGCCAACCACGGGGGCGATGCCCGTGACCAGGTCGCTGTTGGCAGCTGCTGCGTAATGGCAAAGGATGGCACCGTTCGAGAGCCCGGTCAGGTAAACGGTAGACGGGTCGATCAGGTAGTCTCGCTTGATTTGCAGAATGAGGGCTCGAATGAACCCGACATCGTCGACTTTCTGGCGTTGAGCGTAGCCAAATCCCCAGCCCACGTTCCAGGTTTTAAGAATTTCCCGGCGCAAAGGGCCTGTCCCATTGGGAACGACCAGGATGAATTTTTCACGGTCTGCCAGGGGGGCCAGGGGATAATTCTCGAGGGCCTGGTGGGCGTTGCCGCCGCCACCGTGCAACAAAATCACCAGGGGCAGAGCCTCCCTCGGATCGTAGCCAGGCGGTAGATGGACATAATAGGAGCGTTCCATCCCTCCAAACTCCAAGGTTTTGCGACGGTCCTCGGCACGGGCCAGGAACAAGCACATCAGAACCAGGACGAGGCTGCCCAACCAGCGCATCAGGGCTGCTCCACGATGACCTGGTCAGAGGCCGAACGTCCAAATGTTTCAGGGTGATACATTTCCTCGGCTTTGGTCGGAGGCACGACGAAGGTGCCCGGTGTGGTGGCTCGGGCCACATAGCTATAGGTATAGACGCCCTCCCAGAGCAACTGGGTGAAGGCCTCCACGCGTTCGTCTCGCATATTTTCGTGTTGATACCAGTAGCTGCTCCAGTATCCGTCACCGCGGTTGGATGGAGGCGCTGGACGCGTGCCCAGAAGGGCCGGATTTACGGCCTCCAGTCCGGCCGGCAGGGGGTCCACCAGGGCCACGTGGTAGCGTCTGGAGGGAGCCTGCATGGTTAGATTGACGCGCACTTCGGCGCCTGCCTTGATGTGCCAGACCCCTTTATCATCGCGAGTGACATCGCGGTTGTCGCGCACGGCTGCGTAGCTCCGCTGGACGGTGAAGCCGTATTCGGCGGCAGCCTGCTTCAGGTCGCGAGGGCAGTAGTCCAGACCCAGGCGGTAGTAAAGCCGACCGGGGCCGGTTTTGGCCAGAGTGAGCGGTTCTCCGTTGAGCTGATCGATAGGAATGCTGACGCGCTTTTCGTCTTTGCTACGGCCGCGGAAGGTTTGTTGGCCGGCCGAGGCCTGACCCAGCCAGATTTGAGCCACAAAGTTTGGAGTAACCGACTCATACTGATGGAAGTAGCGGTCCAGGGCCAGCAACACCCAGCAGTTTTCCTGTGTATTCTCCCAGCGTCCGGCGCTGCGGTGATCCAGCAGTCCACGCACCAGTTTGGGAATCAGAGGGTGCTTTGGGCGGGTGGCGATCATGGATTCCAGCAATAGGCCGTCATCCCGCCGGTCGGAGTAGAGAATCAGGTAGCCGTTGTCCCCGTAGCCGGTGTTGAACTGGGCGGTGGAGGACGTCTGGGTGGAGTGATTATCCAGATAGCGGTAAATCTCGTCCACCTGGCTTCGACTGGCTTTGTCTCGATTCAGAGTCGGGAGCAGCCAGCCCACGACTTCCAGTGCCTGGTTCTTCAGGTCGGCTTCTGCGATGAGCTGTCGTGCCTTCCGGATATCGGGAGTTCCGGCCAGATCCAAGACATAAACGGAGTAGGCACGGATGCAGCGTCGACAATCAGCGCCATAGTCGATGGGAATATGGCTTTCGATATTGCTCAGGTAAGCCAGGGCCTGGGATAGCATGCCCTGGTCTACGGTGAATCCTTTTTGCTGGCAGCGGATTAGTGAGTGCGCGATATGCACCGTGAGATAAGGATCTGACGGCCGATTGCGGACCCAATAGTCCCAGCCTCCGTCATCGCACTGTAATCCACGCAGCTTCTCCAGGTCCGCCGCCATGGCCCGTTCGAGTTCGGCCTGGTTGGCCATACCCGGTGCTTTGAAGGCTGAGAGCACGTCCTTGAGGGCGGCAGCCGCCAGCATGCGCGAGGCGATCTGCTCGTTGCAGCCGTAGGGGTATTCGGCTAGATAGACGAAAGCGTCTGTTAGTTCCGATAGAGCAGTAGAGGTGGTGGTGACGCTCAAACCGCCAAACTGCGGCCAGACATTGGCCGGCCTGTCCACTGGCTGCTGCACCGCCCCTTCGTCGAGGATGCCGTAGGTGGCAAAGGCTTCGGTGGTGCTCGGCGTCCAGACGGGCAAAGAGATCTCGGCAGCGTCGCTGGCGCCCTCGGCCGCTGCTCCGAACTGGAAGCGGGCCGTTCCGGCGCTTGCGGTGCGACAGGGGATCTGGCATTCGACCCGGTCATTGGCTGGAACCTCGAACAGATAGCCGGCCGAGTCGCCTTTCGCGTCGCCCACCAGGGCGTTGCTGGTGCGGCAAACCAGAGCGACCTGCATGGGTCGGTCGGTCTGGTTCTGGACCAGAACCGGCAGCTGGCACTGGTCGCCAAAGTTCAAGAATCGCGGAGCTGAAGGGCGCACCATGAGAGGTTGGCGCGCCAGCAGACTGCTTTCGCCTTTCCCAAACTGCTTCACGCCGGCCGCGGCCAGGGCCACGATACGGTAGCGGGTCAGGTTGTCGGGCAATTTGACGGTCACCTGCGCCCGGCCCTGGCCGTCGGTGGCCACGGTGGGTGCAAAAAGGGCCAGGGCGTCGAAGTTATTGCGCACCTTGAAGGTCTGGGGTGGAGCCGGCGCATCCAGGGCTTTCGGGGCATTGGATGTTTGAGGCCGCTCCTGCTCCTCTTTCTGGGCAACCTGGCCGCCGGCCAGAGCGGGGGCCTCCGGCACGGGGGCGGCGGTTGCCTCCGTGACCTCCGTGTTCCCACGGAAGCGGCCGCCCTTATCCTGGTCCTGGAGGGGTTGGGGGCGCTGCAGGAGCAGCCAGCGCCGCGAATGGGTGTCGCTGACGCCGGCTCCGGCCGCGGGGCAGAAGCTGGCCAAAGGGTCGGCGGGATCGTAGCCGGACAGAGCCAGCACCGACTCGTCCACCACCAGCACCGTGACTTCGCCCTGGACCGGCTGGTTCTGACTGTCCTTCAGCTCCACCGCCAGCGTGGTGGAACCACCGGGTTGGAGCTTGTCCTGAGCTGGTTTGACGGACACCTGGAGTTTACGGGAAGCACTGGAGACGGCCAGGGGAAGTGTGCCGGTGGCATAGGCGGGGCGGTCGTCTTTGCTGCCCACCGCGTCGACCTGAACAATCAGGCCGGGTATGTTGATTTCCTGCAGAGGGATCTTGAGACTGGCGCTGCCGTCTGGAGCGGTGACACGTTCCTGAGTTGCCAATCCGTTGCGCCTAGTGGTGACGAGCAATTCGGCCGGAGCAAAGGGAGCTTGCACCAGGACTTCGGCAGTCTGGCCAGGTTCATATTCACGCTGGCTGGGCACCAACGTCAGTTGTTGCTGTTCCACGCTGGTGTCGGGTGGCTGTTTGCCGCCCGACACCCAGCTGGTCAGTTGACTGCGGTTGGCTCGGTTCTGGTCGTCCTGAATGTAGGCTTCGATCTGATAGGTTCCGCCCTGGTCGGTGGGCACGGAGGCTTTTACTGGGCCAGAACCCGAAGTGACCTGGAGTTCCACTTCATCGGCATGTTTGCTCTGGCCGTCCTCATAGTCCAGACGATAGGCCTTGAGCAACACAGGGTGATCTTTGACGGCTTTGCCTTCCAGGTCGGTCACCACCAGCTCGATATTGAGAGGCTGGCCGGCTTCCACGAAGGTCCGCTCACTTTTCATACCCACATAAAGGCTGGCAGGATGGACCAACACGCTGGTGGAGGCCGTCCAGCTTTGGCGATTGACGTCCTGCACGGTGGCCTGAGCCGTCAGCGTATGGGGTTGAGGGGGATCAACGGAGAGCATGTCCACTCTGAGGCGAGCTTTTCCCTTGGAATCGCTGCGATCCGCCTGAGATACGGAATTGTTGGGTGGACTCTGGACCTCATCGCCGATCCACCAGCAGCGGCAGGGCCACCACGGGGTCCAGGTTCCGAACGTAAAGCCCTCCCAACCCGGGGGGGAGAAACTGGTGGGGGTGCTGCTAACGGTCCAGTCTACCTGAGCATTGGCCAGTGGACCGCCCGAGAAATAAGCAGCGCTGGCTGTGACGGTGGTTGAGGAACCGACTTGTGTGCTGGATGGCGAGGCTTCGGCACTGACTTCAAATTCCGGGCGTCGGAACTCCTGCACTTCCAGTCCATGCTGGGTTGCGCCCTCCTGGTCACCCGTCAGAGAAAGATTACAATAGCCCAGATTGATGGTTTTGGGCAGTTTGAACTTGAAGTCGAAGCTGCCCAGCGCGCCAACCGGAGCCTGGCCCTTGAGTACCTCATTACCGACCGGATCAGTCAGGCTATAGGTGACCTGGTGGTTGTTGGTGGCTTGCAGGTCCCCCTTCGGTCCGTATTGCAGATGGCGGGCCCAGCCCTTGATATGCACGGTTTCGTTCGGCTTGTAGAGGTGCCGGTCATCCAGCACGTGCCAGAGCACGGTGTCCGAAGGTTGATAACGGCTCCAGCCACCGCCGTAGTAATCGCTGGGGCTGAGGAAGGCAATGTCAGCCCCTTTTTTGGCCAGTAGCATATGCGATGAGGCTTCGGGTAGTTCAAGCTGAGCCAGTCCCTGGCTGTCGCTGAGAGCACTGCTGGCGCCCAACTGAAACTCGACTCCCGACAGCGAGCGACCGGTCTGCAGGTCGTTGGCCCAGGCCACCAGCTGCTGATGGTCGGCCAGCGCGTCCAGGCCCAGCTGCGTGGATTGAATCCAGCCGATGTAGGGTTGCCGGCGCCAGTCTTCTTTGGGCTGCGGTTCCACTTCCACCTCAACCACCACGTGTCCCAAGCCGTTTTCAAGCGCGGGTGACAGATCCACCGCGACTTCGCTCTCCTGATCGGTAACGGCTCCGGTCTGAATCACCTGGTCCTGGACGAGTTGGCCGGGGGCCTGTCGGTCCTTCTGGTTGCTGCGATAGTCACCCTGATACTTCTGGAAGGCTTCCCATTGACCGGGTTCGACTTTCCAGAGCCTGACCCTCAGTTTGTCATAGTTGATGACTTTGAAAGGCAGGCTGCGCGGGCCTTTGGGATCGAGCACCAGCATGGTTTGCTGAGGGGGGATCAAGCTGGGCTCGGCTTTGCCGACTTTGACGGTGAAGTTCTCCTGATGCCCTAATTGCTGTCCGAAGCGGTCGAGGAACTCGGGCGCCAGGCTGATCTGGTAGCTGGCCTGGCCGCGGGGGCGGCCGCTGATGGTTACGGCGCTGCCGCTGGCTTTCACCTTGAGGTCGGGAACCTCGGGCGTGACCTTGACCCATTCCGGCTTGAATTTGTCCACCTGCAGACTGTTGTTGAACTGCACCAGCCAAGGGTCGAGGGGGCGAGCATCCTCAGTCTTCCAGACAATGCCAAGAGGGTCGTAGGTTGAGAAAGAAAAGGTTTGAGCGGCGTTAGTGGTCAGCGGACCTTCGGCTGAATGGGTGCCGGCGGGGACTTCCACGGTGTAGGTTGTGCCTGGCTGAAGGGGTGTTTCGGCACGCACCACCAGGCAGTGCTTTTCATCCTGGTCTTTGAGCTGAGCGCTGACGGCCTCGTCTTCCAGGATCTCGGCCCGAGTGGCGGCCCGCAGGCCGGGCGCGACCCCTTTGGAGCAGGTCAGACGCAGGGTGCGCACCAGGTTCTGAGTTTCCATGGCCTGGTCAAAGCGCAGGAAAATCAACGGATTGAGTTGCAGGCCGCTGC
The DNA here is from genome assembly GCA_018266105.1 of bacterium. Lineage (GTDB taxonomy): Bacteria > Vulcanimicrobiota > Xenobia > Xenobiales > JADMJV01 > JADMJV01. The sequence goes on from JAFEBA010000019.1 coordinate 169,322, forward strand.
CCTGCGGCAGGCTGACTTGAAGGCGGGGTGGGGGGGTCTGAAAGCTCTCGTGGCGAGCGGCGGCCAGGCTTTTGCCGTTGCTGCTTTTGAGTCCGGCCGGGATGTCGAGATTGAAAGAGGTTGCCATGGGGAAGCGGACTTTGGGCACAAACATCAGGGTTTGTGTGCCCAGCCAGCGCCATTTGCCCTCCACCGCTGGAGTGAGCTTGACTCCAATCTCTTTTTCCTGGAGTTGCTCTACAGTGCTCAAGGGCACCATGGGCTGGTTAAAGGTCAGGCTCAGGTGGGGTGCCATTTCAACCTGTCCACGGGGAGCGATGTTGAGAACTTCCAGGCGGCTGCCGCTGACGGGGGGCGGTGGGCCTTGCTTGAGTTGGGGTGGAAAGGGTTGATCCAAAGTGCGGGCTGTCCGTGGGGGCGGCAGCGAGCGCTCGCGCAGAGCAAAATCCCTGGCATCCTTCGCTTGACTCTGGATGGGGGGTAGGGCTTTGAGCATGGCCTGGACCTGGTCGGGCGAAAGCGGAGTGGTGTTCGCTCTTCGGCTAGAATTGAACGCAGAGTTCGCCGAACCGGGTGTCAGGCGAAAGCGCAGGCCGCCATCTTGTTGATGGGCGGAAGGCGCTTTAACTTTTGGTCGCGGAGCCCGAACCGGAGCCTGTCCGCAGCCGGCCAGGATGATCAGGATCAGGAGTAAGGATCGTTGCATGGAAGCCCCCAAGTCGATGGGTCCTTCGACGCTTTCCGGCGCGAAATCTTCCGGGTCCGACCCGCGCTGGCTGAATTCAGACTATTTTTATGCCGCTCAGGTAGCCTGCCTGACATAAATGGGCCCGAGCCCACGCGCAGGAGAGAACGAGCATGCTCAACGTACCCGCATCCATGCAGCCCACCCTCGACCGTTGGAAACAGACCAACAGCATTGGCGAGGGGATGAGATTTTCCAACAGCGGCACCGGCTCCAGTTATGCCCAGCTGATGGATACCGTGGTCGCCTCGGATAATGGCCCCAACGATGCCAATCCCGCGCGGGGTTTGCTGGTGGCCAAAGACGATGGGGAGACGATTCGCTTCTCAGGTGACTCCAAGAACGGCAGTTTGGAAGCCTGCACCGCCGACGGTGGCGTGGTGGCCCTCAAGCTGTCCGCAAACAGCATCGATCATCTTCAGCTCACTCCCAAAAACGGCGGTGTAGAAGCGTTGCACCAACATTTCGACCGCAACACTGGAGAGGGCTGGATGCAGGTAGGCGGTGCGGTAACTGTCATTAATATGGATGAACCCGGCGCTCTGGATGGCATCTTCGGTCTTAAGGCAAGTGCCCCGGCTCCCGAGATGAGCGCTGAGAATGCGGCCCGGGCCGAGCAGATCGGGGCCCGGCTGGCCGAACGTTTAAAGGTCGATGCCCAGGCGGTCCAGTTGCGTGGCTTTGATGCCAGCAAAGGATTCAATGCCGGCAACTGCGACTTCGCCGTCAGCGGTGAACTGCAAATGTCGGCTTTCACCCAGGGGATCGAAGCCAGGTACAGTTGTGAAGGTCAGAACTATATCTATCGTGGTCTGGATGAGAAATCCGGTCGCTTCGGACAGGATGTCCAGCACGAGGGTTACTGGAAGGAGGACGAGCGCGGGATCTATGTGCCCGACCCGAATGCACCTTCCCTGGACGGTTGGTAGGCCGCTCTCTTACTGGTTCGGATCCCACCAGAGGTCGGCTCGAGAGCGTTCGGCTTCACCCGGGTTATAGATCACGATTTTTTGGGTCAGCGGATGAGGCCACTGGGCCTGGACCCGGTGGGGGAGGCCGTAGCCATGGGTCAAGTGGCCCTTGCCCACCAGTACCACGACCGGTCCCTCGGTTTCGCTCAGGGCGCGACGGATTTGCGCGGCCATGTACTCTTCCCAAAGCACCTGGACCTTTAGAAAGCGGGCAAAGGCCTCGTCTCCGATTTTGCCTGCGTGGCCTTCAAAAACTGGCCGTAAACTCTCAGGGTGAGGGCCAAACTCGTAAGGTTGGGGAGCCAGCCCCTGGCGTTCCTCGGGGCTGAAGGCCTCGAACCCCAGTTTTCCCAAGTTTTTTCCGCTTTCCGAGGAATTGCGTAGCGGCCGCAGCGGCCAGTGGCCTTGCTGGCACAGTTGCCAGATGGGCAGGTACTGTTCCCAGGGGTGACCCCAGCGCTTTTCCCACTCGCTGCAGTTGCGCAACTGGTCGTCATCCAGGCGACCAGCCACGTAGGCGTCCAGCGCCGGGCGGCTCACGTTTTGAAACATCTCGGCCACCACCACCGGCGGGCGCCCAAGTTGCTCCAGGATATCGTGTTGGAGCTGATGGTCGAGAGGACCATTGTGTTCCTCTCCTAGATAGAGAACGCGAGCCTGGTTGCACTGATCCAGCCACTGGCTGTCTGAAAGCGGGCCGATCTGAGATTGGCCGTGACCGGGGGGCATGGCCCAGCTGGCTCCAGAAAGTGCGCAGAGAAACAGATACTTCAGCATCCCGCCCGGTTGCACAGTTCAGCACCCACCACCTCCCGGCCAACCAGGCGGACCTCCCTGATCACCATTTTAAAGGAGGAATGGGTTAGGAATACACTAATTGGGAGATTGTGCTATAATTCACAAAGTCTTCAGGAACTGGATCGGACCCGTGCAAGGTAACGAAATCTTACAATATACGCACTTGCTGGCGATGCTGGTGGCCGCTGGCACGATTGCCTGCGTCATCACCGGTATCAGCTACTTCTTTGGCCCCCGCTCGCCCAACGCGCGCAAGCTTGCTCCTTATGAGTGTGGCATCGAAGACATCGTGCCCTTGCCCAAGCGTTTCCCCGTCAAGTTCTTGCAGGTGGCGATGCTGTTCTTGATTTTTGACGTGGAGGCCATTGCACTTTATCCTGCCGTGGCCGTGCTCAAAGGTGCGGCGGCCGTGGGTGATGGCTTCTATGTGCTGGCTACGGTGGGGAGCTTCTTGGCCCTGATCTTGCTGGGCTTCGTCTATGAATGGAAAAAGGGAGCCTTCGAATGGATATCGTGAAGAAGGAACTGGTTTACGCTCACGATGGGCTGTTTCCCAACCAGGCCACCTCGCTGGCCAACGGTGGTTTCGTGACCACCAAGCTGGCCCTGGCTGCCAATCTGGCCCGCAAGAACTCGATTTGGCCGGCCCTTTTTGGTCTGGCCTGTTGCGCCATCGAGATGATGGC
>JAFEBA010000001.1 GCA_018266105.1 bacterium
CACCTGCTGGTGGCCGGGTAAGAAGAATCGCAGTCCCCCTTCCAGTTGCGCCACCCCCACCCCCCGGGGAGAAAATGCATAGGAACGTGCCGGCTGTTTCCAGAGGATTTGCTCCAGCTGCTGCCCCTGCAGCGAGTAGCGAGCCAGCCCGTCTTCGCCGCCCGCCCAAAGCCAGGATTGATTCTCGCCCCAGGCCAGCTTCAGCACTCGACCCGGAATCGAGGCGCTCCAGGTCGGGCGTGGAGGATCCAGCCGCCAGATTCGGCTGCTCAGGCCATCGTCTCCCACCAGCAGGCTGGCGTCCCCATTGAACAAGAGCTGGCGCAGGCCGCCTCCTGCTTTGTGCAGAGATTTGCTGGTGAGCCTGGCTCCAGTGCGGGAATCCCAAAGTGAGAATTCGTTGCCCTCTCCAGCCACCAGTAAGAAGTCTCCTCGAGCCTTCACTTCCAGCGCCTCCACGGGCTCTTGAATTTGTACCGGAGAGTCGGTTTGAGAACACACGGTCAGCCGGGACCCGTTGACAATCGCCACGCGCTGTTCGTCCACGAAGCAGGCAAAGTCACCATCCAGAACCCAGTCGGCTTGACCCTTGAGCCCGATCAGTCGGTTGCCTGTGCGGAACCAACTTCCGTTCGGAGAAAAGAGCTCTCGCACCGGGTCAGGTTCCCCTGGGGGAACTGAGAGAACTTGGCGGGTTTTAAGCTGGCTCAGTTGGCCTCCGGCGTAGGTCCAGAGACCGTCCGGGCTGAGCGATTGGCCGGAACACGCTTGACGATTCAAGGCCTTTCCTTGTGTGGACCAGCGAGTGACAGTGTCCTCGGCCAGAACGATCAGCTGGTCGCTGTCCCAGGCTGCGTCCAGGGTGGGTCCGGACAGCTCGATGGTGGCTTTGATTTGATGGGTTCGGAGGTCGTAAATCTGAGCTTTGTCTCGGCCAAAGATCGCCAGCAGGCGACCTGAGCCCACCACTTTCAGGGGTTTGAAGGCAAGGTCGATGGCCCGGGCTTTGCCCGATTCCCAAAGCAAGACCTGTGACTCCGTCCATTGGATCAATTCAGGACGTCCGGGCAGGCATTCCCAGCTGCCCGTCTGAGCTGAAAAGGCTTGCAGCCCGAAGTGCTCCCGCGCTAACTGCGTGCGAAGCAATGGGTCAGACGGGTCATTTTCCAGGGCCCGACACCGCCATAGTTGAGCCTCTTCGGGTCGGTGAGCGTTCTCAGCCTGGGCTACCTGCTGGATCACCAGGGCTTGGATCAGACGCTGTTGCTCCTGGTTGGCCTGACGCAACCGGAAGTAAGAGTAGGTGGCGCTGGTCAGCAGGCTGACGGTGGCCAGACTGGCTGCAACCAGGGCTGGCCGGCGCGCCCATTTCGAGACCAGATAGCCCCAGTTCCAGGGGCGTCGACACAGCAGCGGTTGGCCCTGTCGGCGACGCTCCAGGTCTTCCAGCACAGCGGCCATTCCGGGGGGGCGCCGAGCAGGATCGCTCGCCAGGCAGGCCTGAATCAGGTCGGCCAGATCTGCGTCAATCCTAGCGCAAACCTTGCGCAACGGAATGAGTGGTGCGATCTCGATCTGCTGTCGATAGCGTCGCAGGCGAGTGGCCAGCGGCAGGGATTTAAGGTGGTGAAGCTCAGCTTGCGACCAGTATGGACAAAAACCCGTCAGCAGACGATAGATTGTGGCACCCAGGCCATAGACATCCCAGGCAACGGTGGGGGAAGTTTGGGAGGTTTCGTTTCCCAAGGCCGCCTGTTCCGGAGCCATAAACCCGAGTGTGCCCCAGGCCACCACTCCATCGCCTTGCTGGCGAGACTGTCCGAAATCCACCAGGCGCGCCCGGCCGCTCTCGTCCAGCATTACATTGGAAGGCTTGAGGTCGCAGTGGAGCAAGCCCTTTTCGTGGCTATGGCGGAGACCTTCGGCAAGCTGGCTCATCCAACCCGCCGCCTGGGCTGGCCCGGGCGATTCCTCCTCGGCCAACGAGCGGACCAGTAACGGCATGACGAAGTAGGGTGGGTGATGGTCCAGGTCGGCGTCAACCAGTCCTACCACCGCGAAATGCTGACTGACCTCGCGAAGTCGTTCCAGTTCGCGGCGGATGTAGCTCAGGTCGCCGGCCAGGAAGAACTTCACGGCGACAGACTGGCCTGTGCTTTTCTGTTTGCCAGCCCAGACCTCACCATAGCTGCCACGCCCGAGCAGGTAGTTGAGGTCGTATCCCTCAAGCCAGGGTTTCTCGCTGAGTGAAGAGGCCTGGCGCGCTTCCAGCTGCCCGGAGGCGCCCTGCCATATCGTCTCGTCCGGATTGTCGTCTTCCCGCGCGTTCATCGCGAGAGCTGGTTGGGGGTCGGTGTCAAAGGTCCTTGTCGAAGGGCACTATTCCAGGCCAGCCAGTTGGGCCAGTCCGGGCAGTTCTTCACCTTCGGTGAGGGCCACAAATCCGAATTGCACTTCAAGCCATGTATCGTGCTCAAAGGCGGTGGTTACAACGACGTTTTTCATGATGATTGCTCTCCTTCTGAAACCAGGGGGCCGATCTATTCTTCAGCTCTCCCAACTTCAGAATAGCCCGCGACTGATGCCAAAGTTTTACCGGCCTGTAAGATCTTGAGGGCGAGATTTATCAGCTATTTAACTTCTGTTTAAACGACAGAGGAACCTGAGGGTGACCCAGGAACCCCCGCTCGAATGAGCCTCATACTTCTCGTCGGCCTTCCCCCTGAGATGGCGAACTGGGTGGAGGCGCGTTTGCCTGGGGTGAAGACCGAAGTGCTGGAACCCGATCAGCTCATTTCCCGGCTCCAGTCTGTCTCGGCTCAGGCGCTATTGATTGAGCACAACCTGCCGGGGCAGTCGGGAGTCGAACTGCTCCAGCGGGTTCGAGAGAGCGGGCTAGAAGCACCCGGCGTATTCTATTGCATGCCGGACCTGCTGGATTTTTCGCTGAGTTTTCGTTTGACTCAGGAATTCCGAGTTCAACGCCTATTGATGCATCCGATGGATCCCGAGGACCTGGTGGTTCGCCTACGCCGGTATCTGAACCTGGCCGCCACCACCTTACCGCCCCCTCAGATTCAGGGGCGTCTGAAGCAGCTCTGGGATAAGCATTCCGCCAGTTTGTTGGCCCAGGCCAGGGAACTGGCTACAGTGACGGAGGCCGACCTCGAGGACGAAGCCCGAAGGACTTTTCTGGTTAAGTGTGCTCACCAACTGGCAGGCACAGTGGCCACCTTCGGATTTCCCAAAGCTTCCGAAATGGCCAGGCTGGTCGAGCACTCGCTCTTGGATGGCAACCCGGCTGCTCAAAGCATACAGGCTCAAGGCACAGCCGTACTCCAGATGCTGCACGGGACCGACAAGATGCTGGCGCCTCCCACGGGCGAAATGCTGGACGAAAGACTTCAGATGCTCCAATCGCTGACCCTGAGCTTGCTGGCTGGTGATTGGAGTGAACAGCAATTGGCTGACGGACTGAGTGAGGCTCGCAAGCTGCGAGTCGCCTTTGGCCTTTTTCAGGCGCCCGGCTTGACGACCGCCGCCTGCTCTATTGAGGCTCTACTGGAGCAAAGCGCTACCGACGCAGGGCAGGTGCGTCGATTGGCGGAGCTGTTGCTGTCTATGAAAGAGGAGCTCAGCCGTCGCGGTTGCTTGACTGCTTCGGGCTGGGGTCCCAGCGTTGAACTGTGGGCGGAGTCCGACTCAGAACTGTCCCTGATTTTAGGTCTGCACGGGTGGGATGTCAGCGTTAGAGGATCTGGCGACAGGAGAATGTCATCGGCCGAGTGCCCTGTGGTGCTCGAACTTGGTGACCCGCCCTCGGCTTCGTTGCTGGGGACGCTGGCCGAGATGCAGACGGCTGGTCGCCTCGTGCTTGTCTACGCTGAACAGCCTGATCTCGAACTGCGGCGCTACGCTGGTCAGATGGGCGTTCATGCGGTGTTCCAGAAACCGATCGAGCTACACGAAATGATGGATTACCTCAAGACTCTGGCCACCCAACCGGGGGGGAGAGTGCTGGCCTTGGATGATGACCCTGCCTTGCTTGGCATTCTTTCAGTCACCTTAGGCGAGGCCGGCTATGAGGTGACCGGCGAACGCGAACCCTTGCTACTCTGGCAGCGCCTGGAGGAAGTCGAGCCGGACCTGTTGATCCTCGATTTGGAGATGCCTCAGATCAGTGGCCTTGAACTGTGTAAAATGTTGCGGGGGCACGCCCAATATCGGGATTTGCCCATCCTGATTTTGACCGCTGTGCGTGACGCGCATGTGGTTGAGTCCCTGTATCGAGCGGGGGCGGATGACTATGTTTTGAAGCCCGTGATTGGGAATGATTTGACCCGACGCATCAAGGAGCGGCTTTCGCGGCGCGGACCGACCCAGCTCGCTTTGTCCCGTTGTCAGGAGCTTCTCCAGCTGGCTCGGCGCTTTTCTCAGCCTCTCTGTATTGCTCTGGTCGAGCCGACAGGCGAGAGTCGACAGATCGGGCTCGACGACCAGCTGAGTCAGAGTCTGCAACCAGGCGATTTGTTGGTTCGCTGGAGCTCTCGGGTCCGACTGATCGGTTGGATCGGACTGAAGCGAGAAGAAGCTCAGGAGCGTCTGGCCGGACTTCTCCTGGGACAACAGTCTTGGGTCGCTTCCGGCTTGCTTTGTTTGCCTGCGGACGGTGAGCTTGAGCCCGGGCTAGAAAAGTTAGAGCAGTCTTTGGCCAGGGCCGGACCGTCTTGCTTCTCCGATGAGATCGTCATGATTGAGGACGATACCCGCATTGCGGACCTCGTCAGGAAGCCGTTTGAGGCTGAAGGCCTGACTCTGCGTTGCTTAAACAGTTTTGGGGAAGCGCGCGCCTGGGTGCTTCAGCAGCCTCAGGCGTCTTGCCCTCAAGTGGTTCTATTGGACGTGCATATAGGAGATGGGGCCGGCTATGAATTACTCCGAATGATGCTCGAGAAGGGCCTGCTCGGTCGACTTCGGGTCATTTTGATGAGCGCCGAAGCCAATACACAAAGGGTGTTGAAGGCGCTTGAGGCGGGCGCGTTCGACTATCTGTCTAAGCCTTTTGAGGCTCGCACCTGCCTTTCTCGAGTTCGAATAGCTCGCCGCAGGTAAGCTCGGGCGAGCTTAGCGAAGTAGGCTAAATGCTTATTTTGGTGGTTGAAGACAATCCGTTAAATCAGGAACTGGTCACTGATCTTTTGGAAATGTCCGGACATACGGTGATTCCAGCAGATTCTGGAGAATCTGCTCTTGAATTGGCTCGCAGCCAGACCCCGGATCTCATCCTGATGGACGTGTCCTTGCCTGGCAAAGATGGGTTGGCCGTAACCGCGGAGCTGAAGGCCGATCCACGCACCAGAGCGATACCCGTCATCGCTGTGACGGCTCACTCTATGGTCAAAGACCGAGAACGAATCATGGCCTCGGGATGCGACGGATATGTAACTAAGCCAATCGATGCCCAGACCTTCGTCTCGGAAATTGAAAAATTCAAGAAACAGCCAGGCTGATCGTAAAGGTTGCCCCCCGACCCGGGGCGCTTTCTACGGCCAGGAGACCGCCCTGTAAGGCGGTCAATTCCGAGGCTAGAGCCAGTCCGATACCGGCCCCTTCCTGCAGTCGACGGTAGGCAAAATCTACCCGACCCCAGCCATTAAAAAGATCCCTCTGTTGTTCTGGCGGAATGCCCGGTCCTTGGTCTCGGATCGAAATGCAAATCCATTTCTCGTTGCGCTCGGCGCTTATTTGAATGACCCCCTGAGGGGGACTGAATTTTACGGCATTGTCCAGTAGCTGGAAGAATATTTGCTGCAGTCGGGCGGGGTCGGCCAGGCACAGGGGCTGCTGGGTTACTTCATTATTCAGGCTGAGGCCGCGGGAACGGATGCTGTCCGACAATGCCTGAATGGCACGCTCAAGAGAGCGTGAGGGGTCGATCGCCTTGATCTGTAGTTTTAGTTCCCCGCTTTTGAGTTGAACCAGGTCCATAATGCCCGAAACCAGATTGCCAAGTCTGAGGCTGCTGGCATGCACATTGTGGAGGTAGCGAAATTGCTTATCGCCCAGGTTCTTGTCACCGGACTGAATCAGCAGTTCGGAGAATCCCAGAATTGCATTGAGAGGGGTTTTGAGTTCATGGTCCATCAGGGACAAAAACTGTCCTTTGATCCGGCTGGCCTCTTCGGCGTCACGGCGCGCCACCTCAAGATCCCTCAGGGCCTGGCGAGCTGCTCGCACGGCCAGCACGGTGCGGGTGCGCAGTTGCGAGGCCGTTCGGGCGGTGGTTGAGGCGTAGAGCCCGAAGATGTACATAACCAGCGCCTTGCACAACTCCCCAGGCCAATCCACAATGTGGTGGCCCAGAGTTTGAGCCGCCCAAACCAACCCAAGGTAGTTGAGGGGAATCCAATGGGCGAAGAAGAGCACGCGACCGGTATTGGTGGCCACCTGGTCGGCCACCCGGGCCAGCAGTATGTAGGAGAACCAGCACTGGTCGGCACCGCAGACATAAACCAGCACACTCCAAATCGGGACATCTACGATCAGGTAAACCAGTCCCAGGTTGACTTTTCCCTGCAAAGGCTCAAACCATCGTCGTAGGGACCACCAGGAGCCAAAAGCATACGCGTAGAGCGCCACCGTCAGGGTGCCGATCCCGCTCCCTTGCTCAGGTGGTGCAAGCCACAACTGGTTTACGACCGCCAGCAGCAGCAACATGGTCAGGCCAAGCAAGCGCAGACGCGGTATCGTGTGAGTGTGGAAATGCTGCTCTCGCTTGGGCTGGCGAGATTCCAGTTCAAATTCCACCTCGATCGGTTCGGTCATCACCTTGGGTGTTGCGGCTTGGGCGGGGAATTCCTGGCTTTCGGGTATAAAAAATCCCCGATTAAATCGGGGATTGTGGACCGTTTCGCAGTGGTTTAGCGAAAGCCGTTGAGGGCGCCGTTGATCAAGCCGTTAATGAGCTGACCGGCCGGATTATAGTAATTTCCGTTGTTGTAGTAGTAGCCGTTGTTATTGTAGTAGCCATTGGTGTAGGGATAGGTGTTGTAGTAGTAACCGCTGTTGTAAGGCGTGTTGTAGTTGTAATTGTAATTGTAGTATCCATTCGGATAGGGGTTGGTGTTGTTATAGCGGTAATAGTAGTTGTTATTGTTGTTCCAGTTGTTTCGGTACCAGTGGTTGCGGTGCCAGGTTTGAGCGCTGGCTCCGGCCGAAAGCAAGGATACCAATCCGATTCCTATAATGGGTTTGATAAAATTTCGCATGTTGAAAGTTTCCCTTCGGTGTATGCTCATTATAACCGGCGGGGCTGAAGAAAGTGCCCGATTTTCCTGAAGAATTGCTAAATAACTTATTTAAGTTCCGTAGTGTCTCGATGCTTGTATTGTTCTATGTCGTATTGAAGTCCTGAGCTGAAGAGTACGAAAGGAGGCCTGGCCCGGCCAGGGAAGTCCGCAGGGTGAACCACGAAGAGCGCATCCAAACCCCTCCTGACTACGATTTCCCTCTCGAGGCCCCGCCAGCTAAGCAGCTTGCCGCGCAACTACGCGCGCAGCACCTGGTGCTCAATTTGACCAGCGTACCTGAGCCTGTGATCGAGATTTTTCGAGACCAACTGGTGCCTTTCAAGGATGCTAAGAATCCAGCTCTGGTCTGCTTCCTCAGTCGGGGGGACAAATATCGCTACTACAGTATTCCGTTTTCAGTGCTGGTGCCTCTGTTGGGCTGGGTGAGGCTGAGTGACGAAAAGCGGCCCCGATGGCGTCTGAATCTGGTTCCCAAAAACCATACCCTGGTTGCCCGTAATGGGCCAAGGGTCGAAACGATCCGACTGCAGGCTTACTACAACAAGCCCCCCGCGTAGCCAGCAGCCTACCAGATTCCGGGCAGCAGGCGGTAGCGCACCCGCTCTCGATATTCCGAGTAGCCGGGAAGAGCGTCGGTCAAGAAGTCTTCTTCAAGAATCAGTCGTGCGGCCAGAATGGATGCCTCAATCGGCCAGAGGCACAGAGCCCACCAGGAGCCGAGCATCAGGCCCAGCCCGGCAAAGTAGAGCAGTCCGCTGGAGTAGCCCGGATGGCGTATCCAGGAATAGGGCCCGCTGTCGATCAGCCGATGCTGGCGATCTTCCTGGAGGCGGACGGTTGACTCAAAATGGGTATTGACCAGCATAGACCAGAGCATGGCGGAGAATCCCAGACCCGTTGCCGCCAGGCCTGTCCAGAACATGAGCGAGCCAGGCCCCTGATTGGTGCGCCCTAGATCCAGTCCCGCCACCACAAACTGCATGCACATCGTCATCAGCAGCGCAGAGACCATGCCCAGGTCCCACAATTGTGTTCCCCTGCCCACCTGCCCCCTTCTTCGAATCAGCTCGGGGTTACGGATAGAAAGGATCGTGCCTCCCAACACGGTGATGGCCAGATTTGCGAGCCAGCATTGCCAGCCCGCTCGCCAGTCCCAGCGGCCGGCTGGAACCTGCATCAGGGCGGCCATGATGGCCAGGGTGATCACTGAGGAAAGGACGGTTTGCATTCGGAAGCTCATAAAAGTATTTTTGGGGACTTAAACTTACTGCCCTGCTGCCGATAGGGAATAAGGTCGTGAGACCAATAAAGTATTAGGGGCTTTTATGCTGCTTATCGTCGATGACTCCGCTTTTAGCCGCAAGGCCACCCGCTTGATTTTGGAGCGCTTGGGCTATGAGGTCGAGGAGGCCAAGGATGTCCCACAGGCTCTGGAGCTCATTGCTTCTCGGGAATATCAGTGCGTTCTGACGGACCTGCTCATGCCTGGCCTGACGGGAATGGACCTCCTGGAGCGTGTCCGTGCCATTAGTCGAGTTCCGGTGGCGGTTATTTCTTGCGATGTGCAGCAGACCACGCGCGATCGCTGCCTTAAATTGGGCGCCCTGAGCGTGGTCCACAAGCCTGTTGATGAAACCAAGCTCTCACAACTTTTGAGCCTGGTACTGGCACCTCGATGAAACTCGATGCCTGCAGCAGCGATGCATTGACCGAGATCGTCAATATCGGTGTCGGTCATTCCGCCGGAATCTTGCAGAGTATGCTGAACTGCCACATCGAGTTGCACATCCCCAAAGTGCAACTGGTGCGAGTAGAGGATCTTCCGGACCATATTGGATGTCCAGTTGCCTTCGTGCACTTGGGCTTTACCGGATTCCTGGTTGGAGACGCGGTGATGTTATTTCCGCGGCCCGCCGCCCGGCATCTGGCCGCGCTCCTCAATCAGGAGAGTCCCGACAGTCCTCATCTGGACTTTCTCTGCGGCTCGACCCTGACCGAAGTCGGCAACATTGTTCTAAATGCAATTGTGGGCACAATTTCAAATATGCTCCAACTGCATCTGGATTATCAGGTGCCGGAATATACTGAAATCCCTTTGCATGACTGGCTGGCTCGCAATGAGGGTCTGGCCACCATTTTGCTGGTGAATTCAATCATTAGCGTTGAGGGTCACCCCATTGACGCTGAGCTGATGATCTGTATGGATGCAGATTCAGGCCGACACTTTATGGACCGGCTTAGAAGTTGATGCCGATGCCCGGCCGGTTGTGCCCGTAGGGATGATCGGTGCGAGTCAACCCATCCTGAAGATGAGTGTCGTAGTAGGTTTTCAGTCGGAGCATCGGGTCATAAACCGTCTCGAACCTGGTTTGTCTCAGCGCCCTCGGCAAGTCGACCTCCATCCTTCTGCCCTGAAGGGCATAGTGAGTGTCCTCCTGCAGCATCTCAGCCCTTAAGCTGGCCGTAGTGGGGCGATACCCGTGAATGAGGATGGGTCGAGGCAAGGTGCGGGAACTGGCCGGTAGGAAAGTGGTCATGATGATTAAGGCGAGAAAAGCTTGCTTGAGCATGATGCAAAGGCTCCTTTTTTCCAGTATGAAGTGAGCCTGTGCTTCCCGATAGAAGCGAAGCTCCCGGACTGGCTGTACTGCAGTACCGTCAGACTTCGAGGCCGACCGCCCGCATTAACTCCAGGGCGTTGCTGCGGCGAATCACTCCGGGTCGCAGGTGGTAGTCGAAGCTCATGACTCCTTCCTGTAATTGGTCCTCGAAATGTACGTTGGCGGCCTGGTCTCCGAGCTCTTCGGCCAGTTCAGTCAGGGCCAGATCGTGGGTTGTGACCAGACCCAGACAGTCCAGTTCAAAGAGCCTTCTGACGACTGCCCTGGCGCCCACCAGGCGGTCCTGGGAGTTGGTGCCACCCAAGATTTCATCAAGCAGATAGCAGAGTCTGGCCGGTCCTTGAGCCTGTTCCAGGACCTGGCGCAGTCGCAGGATTTCTGCATAAAACCGACTGATGCCGGCTGAGAGGGAGTCTCCCAGTTGAATTGAGCCTGCCACTTGCAGAGGTTCAAGTTGCATTCGGGAGGCTCGGACCGGAGCGCCGCTCATGGCCAGAATCACATTGCAGCCGAGACTGCGCAAAAGGGAGCTCTTTCCAGACATGTTGGATCCGCTCACGATCCAAAGCTTTACGTTGGATAAATCCACTTCATTGGTGACACATTCTGGTCCCAGCAGGGGGTGCCCCAGGTCGCAAGCGCGCAATCCGCTGCCGGCCGGTTGAAGCTCTGGCCAGGCATAGTCCGGATTTTCCCAGGCGAAGGAGGCGAAGCAGAGGAGGGCTTCGATCTGGGCCAGTCCATCCAGCCAGAGCTCAAGTTTGGGGCCGTACTCCTCACGCCAATCCTCCAGGGCGGCGGCCAGCTGATATGGGGCCAGCAGCAAAGCGAAGAGCGGCGCCAGCAGAGGGTTGCGTCGTGACTCCAGGGTGTCCAGGATCGACTCGAGCCGGCCCAGGGCGCGCGACGGTTCTTGTTTCAATGGTTGCCACAGGCTGTCGAGGAGCGGTCCGCTCACGCTTTCTTTCTCCAGACGGCTTAGATAGGCACGCAAAATCAGACACTCGCCCCGAATGGGTTCAGTCTCTTTCAGGATTTGGGGAACTTGCCCACCGGCCGTGTATCGAAAGGCGAACTGGATCAGGATCATGACTCCGAGCGGTCGCGGGTCGTAGCTCCAGAACCAGTACAGCAATGCCGCCAGCCCGGCCAAACCCAGTGCGCTGGCCAGCAATCTGGCTGCCAGCGATCGGAGACGCCTCGGTGGAGAAGCCCACTGGCCAGGGTAAGCGCCCTTGAGGCTCTGATGGCCAGGTTGAAGTCCCGCAAGTTGTTCACGTAGATCCAGGCGGTCCTTGAGTTCCCGGACCGCCTGCTGACGCAGGCGGATTTCCTGACTTGAAGCCGGGCGGCTCAACCAATCGGCCAGGCGTCGCTGGCCGGCTTGGGTTCTGGCCCGGCACAGCAACTCAAAAAGGGAGCCTTTACCAAACAGGTCCAGGTCGCGAGCGTAGGGGTGGCGAGGATCAAGAAAATGGGCTCCAGCCACTCCTTGGCCAGGCCAGCTTCCATCCAGGCGCGCCAGCCCCAGTCGATAAAATTGGGCGCCCCGGCGGCTGGCTTCAAGTTGTGACTTTAACTTGGTATGGCGGGCAACGAGAAACGTAAATAGGAGCAGCGGGAGCAGTAGCCAGGGGCCGGGTGCAAGCAAGCAGCCTCCCAGAGACAGACCCGCCAGCAGCAAGCGAACCTGGGCCAGCCGATGGTGAGCCGCATCCAGACTATGAACCTCAGCTTCGCGTTGTTGCAGTCGTTGGCTATAAATGGCCTGAGGGTTGGGTGACAAGGTAGCCTCCGTGGCGAGCTCCGCCTAAAAGTGATGATCAAACCTCAGGCGCGCACTCATGCCCCTAACGGCCATTTGGGACTATACCAGCGAGAGTTCGTGCAGCTCGGTCCGTAATTGCCGGCAGCTGAGATTGGTCAGGTCGCGGGCTAAACCGGCGCAAACCCTTGCGTTGAGGCTATCGCCAAAAGCCCGGCTGAGGTTCTCCAGGAAGTTGGGCGGAGCGGCCACGACCAGTTGGTCGAAATCGGTCTGAAGCGAATCTATGCGGCAGGCGATCTCGCTGGCAAAGGTTAGTTGACCGTCGGGACATCCGTCGCAACGGTCCCAGCTTTCTATTTCGTGCAGTGAGCCGACGGAAGACTGCACCAGCAGTGATGCGTGGTGGTCATCGGCCACGAGAATCCAGGTGTCCATTCGATATTCCTCCTTTGGGAGGGGAGGCATCCCTATTCGTGTGTATTGATGCTACAGTCTTACCCCTTCTTCTCAGTAATTAACCTTCACCACGGGTGGGGTACTCGAGTACCGACCCGACTGGTATGCCAAATTATTCTGAAAGTACTGCCACTGATCTATGATGGCCGGGTCGCTGTCGACAAGTAGCGCGGGATTCAGGTGGAAGTTCAGGATGCTCAATTCGTACAGACCGCTCCGTTCGGATCGCGCTGCGGCGCTCCGTAGCGCACCCCCCAGACCCTCCCTGGTTCCAGGTTTGGATGAAATGGACCGGCCCTTTCTGCAGGGAACCAGTCCCATCGACCTGCGCCAGATCAGCCTGGGGGCCAACGGCGCCATCGGATTTCTGCGTGCTTATGGCTATGACCCTGACTGCCCACAAGAAGCCCACAAGCTTTCCGCATTCCATCAGCAAGCCATCGATTTCATGCAGAGGCATCTGTGTCAGGCACCTCGCCCCTGCGACCAGACCTATGTGATTCCTGAGGCCGTTAAACCCCCAGCTTTGGTGGCCCAACTGGTCCGCTGGGCTGCCGTCAGCCCCGGTCAGGATGAGCTTCAGGCCTGGGCTTGCGCCGTTCTGCGGGTCATGCACGCTATTGCTTATGCCGAGCCATTGGCCGTATCTCCCCACTCTGAAGAGATCCAGCGTCAGATTTTGGACCCGTTTCGCCGACATCTGCACCGAGACAGTCAAGGAAGATTGTGGCTGGGTAAGGGCGAGGAGGCGGTGCCGCTGCTGGATATCCAGTTTCGTCAGGAGAAGGCCCGCGATAGTTTGATTCTCAAGTTGCTCCATAAGCCGGACAATCTGCCCCATAGCGTCTATGACCGGGTGGGGGTACGCCTCGTGACCAATAGTTCATGTCAGGCTTTACGCGCACTTCAGTACATTCGACGGCATCATCTTGCCAATGCCGCTCACGTGACTCCGGGAAGGTCCCGCAACACGCTGGTGGAGTACGCTCACGGAAGTATCGCGGGCGCGCCCAATCCGCACTCGAGCTCTGAATTTCGCTCGCTGCAGTTCACCTGCCAGCAACTGGTGAAAGTTCCAAACCCGCTGTTCCAGTTGGCCCAAGCACTTGGTGAAGAGCCCCAAGTCGAACCCAACCTGCGATTTTTCTTTCCTTTCGAAGTCCAGATCTTTGATCAGGAAAACGACCAGCGCACCCGGTGGGGCGAGAGTTCTCACGCCAACTACCGGATGCGCCAGATCCGCGCCGTACGGGCGCGGGTTTTCCCCAGCTGGCTGCGCCAGGGATTATAGCTGGGATGCCGCGCTCAGGCCCTCCTGGCTCAATTTAAAGGCAAAGTGCCCGTCTAAAGGGTCGCCTACGGTCGGCTCGGTAATGACCAGGCCTTCGTCGCGCAGGTGAAGCAGGGCCAGCGAGACTTCTTCGACCGGAAGGTCGGAGCGGTCCAGGTAGCGGAAGAGATCTTCGGCCGTCCAGCTTCCATCCTGGTGCAGGCTTGAGGCCGCTTTCAAAACTTCTTTCTCGGTATGTTCCATCGCCATGGGTTCGCCTCCAAAAGTTGATGTCGGGGTTTCAGCCTAAACGTTGGCTGGGCTGGAGCGTCAGACTCGGTCGTCCTTGATTGGGAGGTATTGCAATCCTAACATCCATGGGTAGGGAACCAGCGATCGCTTACAGAAGCTGACCACGATGGACTTGAGAGTCCAAAAGACAGGTCTGACCGGACCGCTTTCCGGGCCGGTGCGCAAAGCGGGTGGCCAGCTGGGCGACCCTGTGGCTTCGCCCATGCTCGGACAGGACCAAGTTCTGCTGGGTCTGCCCGGCGGTGCGCCGCTCGACCACTTTCCTTCGGCGCAGCCTCAGCCGGTCGAGTTCAAGCCGCAAGTTCCGTCCACCGATACGGCAAGTTGGGTGTACCCGTCAGTCCTTCCGGAGTTCTCCTCAGCAGAGGCCAAGGAAATGGGCCAGTCTCTGGAGCTGAGCCTGGCTCGCAAGTTGGCGGAAGTGCAGGCTCGGTCCGTGGTGCCGCCGCCTGCCAATCACCCGGGAGTTGAGCTCCATAATCATCTACTGGGTATCGTAGACACTCGCTACTTCATTGATAAATGCGCCGACGGCGACGCCGTATTGTTGATGAAGCGGCTACAGAAGATGTTCCAGCAGAGCCCCTTGATGCGTCAAGAGGCACCCGAGGTTGCTAAGATCCTGGCCGGAAGCGCGCTCCAGATTCCTTCTCTGTCTCAGTCGGCAGCTCGCCACCAGCTCGAACGTGTGCTGACCGCCTCTCCCTGTACGCCATTTGATGATGTTTACACGCCCCGCGACGAGTTGATCAAGCAGCATCTCGAGCTGACTCCTGATCAACTGGATGCTATCCTGGCCGCTTCAACCACCTCGGCGGTCGACGACCGCGCCCGGCTGACCCCCGAGCAGTGCCGTCACTTGCGTCAGACGCTGGGGTCCCAGCTGTCTCACGCCAATGCTCGTCAGCTGGTGGAGGCAGGACTGACTCCTCGCCAGGCGGTTCACCTGACCGGTCGAATGATCGACCGCCGCTACGAGACCTTTGTCGAGGACAGTCAAAGGGCGCTGCATCAAGATAACATTCACTACTCGGAGCAGTCCATCAGTCTTAATAAGCTGGTTTCGCGCCTGCCCGAGAGCATGATGAAGCGGGTCGATCAGCGCCTGAAGGCGGATGGCATCGAGAGTGACCTGCGCTATCTGGCTATGGTTGGTACCACCAACCTGTGCGACGGCTTTCTGCTTCAATTGAATCCTAAGACCGGCCTGCCGACGGTTTTCGAGCAAGAGGGACTGAATATATCCAGGCCTCAGTTCGAGCGTCTGGTCGGTTATTTCTCGGGCTTAGGAGCCACTCGTGAACAAGCGATTAAAGCAATTGCCAATTCTGACCCGCACCTGCTCGAAACTCTTGGATTGAACCCGGAGCAGGCCATCATCGTCAGCGGCGGATTGCCGCCGCAGCTGAAGATTGGACTGGAGAAGGCTGTCCGGCGCGGGGATGTGCTCGGGATTGACGTGGCCTCGCCCGAGAAGGAGCCCTTTACCGCCCGTGGCATGAAGAATTTTGATGAGATGTATGACATCCTCAAGAAGGCCGCCCAGGAGCGAGGGCGTCCACTGGTCTTGCGCCCCCACGTGGGGGAGGGCTACCCTGAAATGCCTGAAGGTAGTCACGGCTTTCACCGCTACAAAGTTGCCCGCGAAGGTGGGGGGCCCAAGCATTACTCTCTCGCAGCCGCCAATCTGGAAACTTTGATTTCGCATCTTGAGAACCGCGGCTACAGTGCCGCTCAGGCAGCCAAAGACGGCGTGATTGTGCGCTTTGGCCACGCGACTCATCTCACCCAGGACCAGGTCCAACGCATTAAGGAGCTGGGGATCTACGCTGAGGCCAACCTGGGCAGTAATGTCCAAACGGGGGCCCTGCAGCCCAACAAGGCTGGAGACTTCTTCGAAAACCACCCTCTGCTTAGTTTGATGTATCACGACGTTCCCACCGTTCTGAATACAGATGCCCACGGTGTGATGCACACCAGTTTGCGTCAGGAATACGAACAGGCTGACCGTTTGATCAAAATGTTTACCCGCAACAAGATCTCGCTTGCTGTCAATGGAAAGTCGGTTTACTACCGAGATCTCAGCCCTGAGCAGCAGCAACGCTTTAATCCGCAGCGCTTGCGCCAATGGGCGTCGGAGTATGAGCAACTGGTGCGGGCCGCCGACTTGCGCGACACAGCTCGCCAGGCCTGATGTCCTGGCAGTTGGCTTTGGGTCCCGCCGCTCTCAAGGCGCATTTGGGGTGGGTGGAACGTGGCGGTCAGGGCGAGGGCCAGCTGGTGCTCGAGGGAATGGACCTGCGGGGAGCCAGCCTGGGGGCCAATTTGAGCGGTGCGCGCCTGAGCGCCTGCGACCTGAGCCAGTGCGTCTTTCACATGGCCCAGCTCCATGGCCTGGTCCTGACTGACTGCAACCTGACCGATTCCAGCCTGCGGGGCTGCGAGTTGGACGCGGCCCGACTGCGAGGCTGTCTGCTCAGTGGCGCCCAGGCTTATGGTGCCGACTTTGTGGGGGCCGAACTGCGCCAATGTCAGTTTCGTGGGGCACATCTCCAGCGCACCGGTTGGAGCGAGGCACACCTGGAAGGCTGCGATTTCAGCGCCGCGGACCTGCTCGATAGTTGTCTCGATGGCGCTCAGTTTCGCCAGTGCAACTTCCAGAAAGCCAGGCTCGCCTGGAGTGGAGAAACGCCCTTGGGCACCGCGACGGGAGCCTTCTTCTGGCACTGCGACTTCCGCGAAGCTGACCTCAATCAGCTGAGGGTCGAGGGGGCGCGCTTTGAGGACTGTCTGTTTCGCGGGGCGAGCGCCCAGTCCGTCTTGCAGAATGCCGTGGTGCTTCGTCCCCGTCTTGATTAGCAATTTTTTGGGGGGGGCGGCAGCCCCCCCAAAAAATTGCTAATCAAAAAAAAGGGGTGGACTCGATCGAGTCCACCGCCTCTTTTGGAGTTTACCAGCAGGGACCGGGGCCCCAGGGAGCCGGACCCCAGGGGCCGGCCTGGCGGTTGATGGAGTTTGTGTTGCAGAAGGGGTCCACATAGTTGAGGCTGCCGCGCCCGAAGCCACCGGTGGGGAAGTTGAAGGGGCTGTGCTGTTCCCACTGCTGGAAACGGCCATCGTGGTTGCTGTCCACCAGCACTCTTCCACCGGCCCGGGCGAATTCGCCACCGCTCAGTCGCCCGTCGTGATTGGTGTCATACTGACTCATCTCGCGCTGGTAGCTGGCACCTTTCGCGCGTTCGCAGATGGTGGTGCGTCCGTCGTGGTTGAAGTCGTAGTTGCCGCCCATGGCCTGCAGGCGTTCGCGCGAGCCTTCAATTTCGTTGGGAGTGATGCGTCCGTCGCGATTCAGGTCCATTGCCAGCACCCCGTCCCGGCCTGCGGTGTAGCGGCCGTCCCCGTTGGTGTCCAGGGCGTAGCCGCGCTGGGTGCCCAGTCCGAGGAAGCCGTTACGGCCGACGGCGGCGTTGTCCATGTTGCCGCCCTGCTGATTCCAGTTCCAGGCGGGTGGGCCGAAGGGGCCCGGAAATCCGCATCCGCCCATCGGGGGTTGGTAGCAACCGCCGGCGGCGATTCCGAAGTTGGCCTGGATATTCACGCTCATCATAGTCTTCAATCCTCCGTTTGCCTGCTCGAACCGCTGGCCGCGGTCCCTCTTGCTGTTGAAGTTAGATTAGCTGGCTGAAATTAATCCCGCCTTGGCCGGCCCGGTCATATGTGAAGAGTTTGTAAACGCTTTTCAGGAATTTTTGAGTGCGTTAAACGGGCGTGAATCCACTTGTGGGAAGGCAACAGTCTGGCAACAGTTGGTAACAAATCGGCACAAAGGTAACAATCGGGCAATAATTGGACCCTATCAGAGCCGAATGGTCAGATTTACTATCGGCTAAGGAGGTGGCCAGTGTCCAGAATTCATCACCATCAACCAGTTCAGCACGGGCAGGTTGTGCATCACCGCCACCCGGTACAGCATCATCAGGGTCAGCACGCTCACGGTCAGCAAGATACCTATGAAGCCGGCCATCACCAGCAGCACGCTCCCCATCATCACGGTCGCCGCCTGCACGTGCCGGCCCAGGGCATCGGAGGCCACCACCAGCACGGAAGACACACCGGGTTCGCGGCCCATCAGGCTGCCCCGGGCGGGAACGCCATCGCCAACAACGCACTGCATTGGGACCATCGCGCTTTTAAACCAGGCCAGACCAAGCGTTGTGCCGATTGGGTCTCAAACGTATTGGGTCAATCTGGCGCTCATTTCAGCCGCACCGATTCGGCCGCCGGATTCGCTCACCAGGGCACGGCTGTCAGTCGCAAAAACCTGAAGGCGGGCGACGTGGTGCTCTTCGGAAACACTTACAAGAAGGGTAAGTATACTCACGTCGGCATCTACGTGGGCAATGGCTTGTTTCAGCATCGTCCTACCGCCAATCGACCGGTCCAGATTGGCAGTCTAAACTCGAAATATTGGTCCACCCACTTCACCGGTGGCCGGCACATTCAGTAGCCGCTGGCTCAGAGCGGTCTCCTGCCTGTTTCTTAGAGACCCAAAATCGGTTTGGCCTTCTTGAGGGCGCGCTGGAAATCGCTGTAGCCCTTGTCGATGCTGATTTGGTGCTCGAATTCGCCGTTCTTGTTCTCGTGAACCTGGATCAACTTGAGTTTGACCCCGTGCCATCTGCCCAGCAAGGTGCTGACGCGGGAATCGCCGGCGTTTTTGGACCACACCTGC
Source organism: bacterium (assembly GCA_018266105.1). Lineage (GTDB taxonomy): Bacteria > Vulcanimicrobiota > Xenobia > Xenobiales > JADMJV01 > JADMJV01. The sequence goes on from JAFEBA010000001.1 coordinate 18,470, forward strand.
TGGATTCCGTCGTTCTTCAGAGGGTTCGGAGTGGCCTTGAGCTCGGTTGCTTTCTCCTCGAGCTCGGCCAGCATCGCCTTGTCCAGGGCGATGTTGGCTTCCCCCGCTTTGTCCGGGCTTTTGAGCTTGAGGGCAACATAGGTTTTTCCGCTAAAGACAACTTTCCAAAAACTTCCCTGGTTTCCGTAGGGGTCTGACCAGTAGCTGATCTGAGTGATCTCGTCCTGTGCCCAAACGGGCGAGATGAGCAGGCAGAAAAGTAAGATTAAAGCACGCATCAAGCTGGGTTCTCAGCCCATTGTCAAAAGCCTCTTAGCCTTCGCGGTCGAGCAGCACGCGTTTGATGGCCGGTCCTCCCCAGTAGTAGCCGGCCAGCGAGCCGTCCGAGCGGACCGCTCGATGGCAGGGAATGGCCACGGCGATCGGATTGGCGGCGCAGGCACTGCCAACCGCGCGGACGGCCCCGGGATGTCCTATCTGTTCGGCGAGCTGGCTATAGGTACGAGTCTGGCCCGGTGGAATCTGGCGCAACGCCTCCCACACTTTCTGCTGGAATACCGTGCCACGCACGTCCAGGGGCAGTTCCCAGGCTGGCTGGTTTTCTTCCACCGCGGCCACGGCGGCCTCCACCCAGCCGCGAAAACTCTCGTCTCCTTCATTCAGTTGGGACTTGGGAAAGCGGCGGCGCAGCTCAGTCAGAAGCGCAGCTGGATCCTCTCCTAAGAAGATGGCGCACACTCCTTTTTCACTGGCGGCCACCAGCATCCAGGGGGTGAGTCGCCCTGGTTGTATGCAATAGCCAATCATCTGGCCTCCCCCGTCTTTATACTGGCCGGGTTTCATGCCCAGCACCTGCTGACTGTTTTCGTAGAAGCGGCTGCTGCTCTGATAGCCAGCCTCAAAAACCGCCTCGGTCACGCTGCTGGCCCCCACCAGGGCGCGCCTGAGCTTTTCGGCGCGATTCGCTCGTTCGTATTGGCGCGGGGTCAGGCCCACCAGCTTTTTAAAGAGGCGGTGGAAGTGAAACAGGCTGAGTCCAGCTGCGCTGGCCAGGTCTTTCAGGTCAGGAGACTCCGGACTTTGTTCCAGGCTGTGGCAGGCTTGAGCGACCAGTCTGGCCTGCTGTTCGCGCAGGCCAGTTTGGTCCGGTTTACAGCGTTTGCAGGCGCGAAAGCCGGCGGCTTCGGCCTCAGCCTGATCGGAGAAGAAACTCACGTTCTCCGGCCGAGCCAGGCGGGCCGCGCAACTGGGTCGGCAATAAACGCCGGTGGTTTTCACGGAATAGAAGAAACTGTCATCCTCCTGGCGAGTGAGAAGGATCTTCCAACGGGGATCGTCTTGAGTGTTCATGGTCGAATCATAGACTTCGTCAATGGTTGGGTGCACTCCGTGGATTGCTCTCAAATCAGTCCAACATCGCCAGCAGCGAGGTCCAGAGAGAGAAGCTGGTCAAGGACTTCATTCTCTCCACCAGTACTGTGGCTCCGACCTGCTCTTCCAGGCGCAAACAGCGACGTAGCCCTTGGCCATAAACGGGGCAAAGTTTGCGGAACAAGTTCTCGGCAAAGACGGTCCTGCCCAGGTTGTGGGCGACCCGCCACTCCACCCACGAGGCAAATCCTTCCATCACGTCCGGCGACTGGCGTGGACAGTGTTGCCATTGCCAGACGTGGGTGAATTCGTGGGCAAGGACCGCGGCCGCGAACCACACCGGATACCCTTGGCCCAGCCAGATCTGACGGGTGACGGGATCCCAGAGACCGACCACCGAGCGACCCAAGGTGTATTTGTCGGTGCCCTTACGCGGCATATCCTGGGGACGTGAGGCCATCTTGAGCTCAAATGGCTGAGTCACCCGCAGGCCGAACTCCTCATCACAAAACCAGCGCACTTCATCTAAGAGATTGCTTAATGAATCCAAATCGGTGACGCGTTGCTCCGAGCATTCATCGCAGATGCCGTCTAAAGCGGGTTCCAGGCAAAACTGGCAGAGGCACATGGCTTCCCAAAAGCACTCCGGACAATACCACCAGCCGTCGCATACATACCAACGTAGCGAGAGTATCCGACAACATCCTCCGCAGGCACGCACCGGGCCCTGGCAGGCCGTGCATTGCTGCCCTTGCTTCACCGCTTCTCCACAGTCCAGGCACAAGGGAAAACGCTCAGAGCAGGCGAGGCAGTAGGTCTTCTTTAGATAGGTCAGGCAATCTGAGTAAACCAGGCCATCGCAACTGTTGCAGTGGGGAAAGTTGCCTTCGCAAAGGAGGCAGATCGTTCCATTTTCGTCCCGGGCCGCCACTTCAAAAGCGGGACGGTTGCAACAAAAGCAAAGCGGCCTGGATTGGGCGCATTGGTGACAGTAGGCCAGCCCGTCTTCCCAAGTCTTGCCGCCTCCCGCCTCGATGGCGACCTCGCACTCGATACAGCGAGCGACTTCGCACAGGCACTCCTCGCATCCCCACAGGTTCCGGGTGGTTCGGTAAAGCTGAGGAGCACTGGTGTCTCCACAGAAGTTACAGCCCCCGGACATTTCCATGCGACAGGAGGACTGCGTCTTCTCGGGAACGGCTGCTGATGCGACATACCATTCGTTTACTTCTTGTCTCCTTATTGCTTGCTGGCTTTGCTTGGGCAGCACCGGCCTGGCACCTTTTTGCGCCTGCCAACGACCGGTTTTCCTGTCAGATGCCTGAAGGCAAGCTCCAGGATTCAAAGGACGCGAACGGGCACCAGTGGGTCCTGCTGGAGCGCGGAAAGTATGTGTTGCAGGTCGGCTACGCGAATGAGAAGGGCAGTCCGGCCCAAATGGACACCTATATCAAGCAATACACCACCAATGCCAAAATCACCGAGACGGGCCGTAAAGCCATCGAGGTCAACGGACTGAAGGGGACCGAGGTCACCGGAGTCATGTCGCCAACCCCTGGCGCTAAAATCTCCGCCCGTTTGCGCATCTTCCTCACCAAGGACCGCATTTACTTTGTGGCCGCTCTGCTCCCCAGTCCGGCCGCCAACGGCATCGCGGACCAGTTCTTTAAGAGCTTCAAAACCAAGTAGTTTTTTGTTCAAATTTTGGCGATAACTTATCCGACCGGCTCATCTAGACTGGAGTTATGAGTCCTCTGTCCGCTTCCACCCAGCGCTTGCAAGCCGTGATGAACACTCTGCGCTATGTGCAGAGTAACTTCCAGGGGATCCAGGATACCTATACGACTGCCTCCAAGGATGCCTCGGCCAGTGCCACCGACATGCAGAGCACCAAAGCACCGATCACCGCCTGCTTGGGAGACAAGGGTGATAAGAGCGTGGCTGCCGATGGCAAGAAGCTTGTCGGGCTTGTAAACGGGACCATCGTTCGCTTGCGCAACACGGAAGGGGTCTTGCAGCGTTCGCGCCAGACCTCCAAGGATGCGGGCTTCCCCATTCTGGGAGTGAGCAAGGAACTCAATGAGATGCTGCAGGCATCCACCGATCGGGAGGTGTCCAAGGCTCTCCAACAGAGCGTAGGCTGGCTTAACAATGGACTCACCTATCATCAAGGTGCCGACCGCTCGGCTGGTTGGTCGGTGGACTATGCATGGCAGGGCGAGAACAAGCTCGCCACCGTCGGCAATTCCCTCAATACCGTGGCCAAAGACAATGATCAGGGCAAGAATGTCTCAGGAGACATGGCTGCCGCCAAGCCCGCCATTGAATCCGGAGCGGGCTATGTCAAGCAACACGCTGCAGCGATGAGCCAGGCCTTGGAATACGAGGGGACCGCTATCTACTCGCTGGCTCAGGTTCAGGGCTGGCTGGCCTACGCGCTTTCACAGTCTCAGCCCAAAGTTGCTGCTGCTCCGCCTTCAATTCACCTGGCCAGCCTGCAGGATGTGCTGCACGCGAACGATCCGACCCCTTGATTGCCAGTCTTTCGCGGTTCTTTACCCAGGTCGTTCATCGATTTTTGCCGGATCCACTGATCTTCGCGATTTTGTTGAGCCTGGTCGTTTTCCTGGCCGCTCTGGGTCTGACTCCAACCACGCCAGCCGCTTTGTTGGTGATGTGGGGAGATGGCTTCTGGGAGCTGCTCAAGTTCTCGATGCAGATGGCGCTGGTGTTGGTCACCGGCCACGCCCTGGCCAGTTCCGCCGCCATTCGGGCGGGGATGCGCCGACTTGCGGTGCTGGCCAAGACGCCCGCCCAGGGCGTGATGCTGGTTACTTTTGTGGCGGCTGTTGCCAGTGTCTTGAACTGGGGATTCGGATTGGTATTGGGAGCGATGTTCGCACGCGAAGTGGCCCGCCGCGTACCCAAAAGCGATTACAGCTTGTTGATTGCCTGTGCCTACATCGGTTTCTTACCCTGGCACGGTGGTTTGTCTGGCTCCATACCCCTGATGGCTTCCAGCCCGAACAATCCCATGGAGAAGGTTTGCGGACTGATTCCCATGTCTCAAACTCTCCTGACGGGCTACAATCTTTTCATCACTCTCTCTTTGATCCTGACTCTGCCTTTTCTAACCCGAATGATGCTGCCTCGACCCGAAGACGTGAAGGAAATCGACCCGGCCTTGCTTCAGGAGGAGCCGACCACCGAGCGGCCGCTCGGACCCGAAGCTACGCCAGCCCAACGACTGGAGGAGTCCCGGTTGATGGCCTGGGTGGTGGTTTTAGCCATCGCGCTCTTTTTGGGCACCCGGCTCCAGGAGCGCGGGCTGGTGAAATGTATCGACGTCAACAACGTCAACATGCTCTTTATCGCGCTGGGCCTTTTGTTGCACGGGACTCCGATGGCTTACGCACGGGCCATCAGCTCCTCGGCCAAAGGTGCGGCCTCGATTATGTTGCAGTATCCCTTTTACGCTGGAATTCAGATGATGATGGACAAGTCCGGGCTGGGGGGAGTGATTACCCACGGTTTCATTCAGGTCGCCACGGTGCAGACCTTCCCTTTCCTGGTCTTCCTCAGTTCAGCTCTGGTCAACTTCGCCATTCCCTCAGGTGGAGGGCACTGGGTGGTGCAAGGTCCCTTTGTGATTCCGGCCGCCCAGGCGTTGGGCGCTGATCTGGGTCGGGCCACAATGGCCATTGCTTACGGGGAAGCCTGGATGAACATGGCTCAGCCCTTCTGGGCGCTGCCCGCGCTGGCCATTGCCGGGTTGGGTGTGCGAGATATCATGGGGTATTGCGTAACCGCGCTGCTGTTTTCAGCGGTCATTTTCTTGTTAGGATTGGCCTTGTTTTGAGTCTGACGATCGCCTTTGATGCTGATGATACACTCTGGCACAACGAAACGCTGTTTGCCGTAACCAGCGAACAGATCTCTGCTTTGCTGGCGCCCTACGCCGAACCCGAAAGCTTGCACCGCCGCCTGATCGAAACCGAGCGCCGCAATCTGCGCCTGTTCGGCTATGGGGTCAAGGGTTTTACGCTCTCGATGATCGAGTCGGCCATTGAAGTGTCCGACGGTAAGGTGAGCGCCGGAGAAATCCAAACGATTTTGGAGGCCGGCAAGCGCTTGCTGGCTCATCCCATCGAACTGCTGCCGGGGGTTCGAGCCGCATTGGAGGACCTCGGTCGCCATCACAACCTGATGATGATTACCAAGGGCGACCTCTTCCATCAGGAAAGCCGGATTGCAATGTCAGGTCTGGGAGAGTTGTTTTCCGCGGTCGAAATCGTTTCTGAGAAGAATCAAGAGACTTACCGCAGGATCGTCAGGCGTTACCATCTTGATTTGGACCGATTTGTGATGGTGGGCAACTCGGTGAAGTCGGATATCTTGCCCGTTCTGGAGATCGGGGCGCGAGCGATTCATATCCCTTACGAGATCACCTGGGAATTGGAGATGGCTGAATTGGGCCAGCCTGATCCGGGCCGGTGTCGCCTTTGCGCCTCGATTGGCGAGGTCGATCAGGCGATCAGGGCCATGTTTCAGCTATCTAGCACTTGACGCACTGTCCTGGCCAGCGACAGCGGCGAAAATGGCTTCTGTACAAAGCCCTGGCCGCTATCCAGCTGATCTTTTGAGGTGAGGCTCCCGTCCATGTAGCCGCTCATAAAAATGACGCGAAGTTCTGGCCGGGTCAGCAAAATCGTCTCGACCACCTGGGGTCCACTCATTCCAGGCATGGCCACATCGCTCAGAATACAGTCCAGCGGCCCCTGGTACTGGCTGAGTAACTTCAGGGCTTCCGGGCCGCTGGCCGCCTCCAGAACATTGTAGCCTCGTGATTCCAGGGCCAATCGGGCCACTCTCCGCACCCCGGCTTCATCCTCAATCACCAGGATCGTTTCCGAGCCCAGCAGTCCGGTTTCGGTGGTGGCTCGATTCGGTAGTTGGGCCTTCTCCACCACCGGGAACCAGCAATGGAAAGTGGCGCCACCGGTTTCCTGGGCTTCCAATTGAATGGTGCCGCCCAATTGCTCCAAAATCCCTTGAGCCACGGCCAGGCCGAGGCCCGTTCCCTGGCCCAGTTCCTTGGTGGTAAAAAATGGCTCGAAAATCCGGTCTCGAATTTCCGGCTGAATCCCATCGCCGGTGTCGGAGACACTCAGCACTGCGAACGGCCCAGGAGAGAGGCCCGCAAAGGGAGATTCCAGATTTCGCCTGGAGGTGCTCAAGGTCAGTCGACCACCCTCTGGCATGGCATCGCAGGCATTATTGATCAAATTCACCAGCAGTTGGTCCAGTTGAACGGGGTCGGCCTCAATCAGTCCCAGTTGCTCGCCCAACACCAGGTTGCAGTGGATTTGCTTCTTCAGACGCGTTTCCAGTCTCTCGACGGTCTGGGTCAGGAGTTCGTTCAGGTCCAAGGCTGTGGGGGCGGTCACGGCCAGGCGACTGAAGGCCATCAACTGACGGGTGAGTCGAGCCGTATGCTCGCCCGCTCGATAGACTTCCTGGAGCAGTTCCCGGTCTGGATGGGACTCGTCCATCGAGCCCAAGACGAGGTCGCAGTTTCCAAGAATGATGGTTAACTGGTTGTTGAAGTCGTGGGCAACCCCGCCCGCCAGGCGACCGATGGCCTCCATTTTCTGAGCCTGCCAGAATTGTTGCTCCAGTCTCTTGCTCGAGGTGATATCCGTTGAGATGGCTGCCAACGCCTGAATTTCGCCGTTCGCTGACAGTAGAGGGAACTTGATCGAGTAGAAGGTTTTCCATTCATTATCAATCTGCAGATTTTCCTGAACTTCCAGGGGCTGTCCGGTCTCCAACACCTGAGCTTCATAGCGTGCGTGCTCTTCGGCCAGAGCGGAGGGAAAGAGGTCGTAGCTGGTCTTTCCCAGGATTTCTGAAGATTCCAGCTGCCAGCAACGACAACCGTATTGATTCACCACCTGAAAGCGCCCGTCCAGGGATTTCACCCAGATCACCGCCTGAGCGTTATCAATGATGGCTTTGAGTAAAGCTTCGCTTTCGGCCAGTTGCTTCTCGGCCACTTTCTGTGCGGTGATGTCGCGAGATATACCAATGATTCCAACCGGATTTCCGTTCTCGTCAAGGTAAGGGGCCCTGGTGGACAGGAAGGTTCTGGGCTGGCCCTGGCAGGTCAAGTTCTCTTCGGTGATTTCAGCAATACCGGTTTTGAGAATTTCTTGGTGGCGCGCAGTCAGCATCCTGACTTCGTTGGCAGGAAAGAACCCTGAGTCGTCCTGGCCTAAGATTTCCTCCACGGGTTTACCCATGTGGCGGGAGGTGGCCTGATTGAGCCAGGTGTATCGGCCCGCCGGATCTTTTACGAAAAGAGCGTCCTGAGTGGCTTCACTGACCGATTGGAGCAGCCTCGAGAGCTTCTGTTGGCCAAGATGAGCCTGATATTGCTCGGTCAGATCCCCCAGCATCAGGAGCAAAAATTGGGGTCTGCCCTGTTCATCGGGAATGACTGCGCCATTGTAACGGATGTATCGGATTTGGCCGATATCTTTTCGCAGGCAAACCAGTTCCCAGTTCTCAACCTGGGCGCCTTGAATCAGTTTTGCCATCGGCCATTCGGCCGGTTCGACGGGGCTACCGTCTGGCTCGCTCAGTTCAAACTGCTGGGTGAAGCTGGAAAGATTGCGGCGAACCTCCGCTACGCTGGAAAAACCGTGAATGCGTAAAGCCGCCGGATTCCAGTCCAGCAAATTCCCGTTGACGTCGGCCACCACCACCCCCTCACTGAGATGGTCGATGATCTGCTGCAAACGTCCTAAATCTGTCTGCGTTTGGCCGTCGGGTTCCGGCAGGAGCCTGCGAAAGAGCGAGGCGGCCAATTCGGATAAGAGCTGGCGGGCTTCCTGGGGGGCTATTTTGACACGGCTGGCCAGATCGTCTCTGTGTTGCAGTACGAAATCTTCGAGCGCGTGGCGGAGTTCTTCCTGACTTCTCAAGGAGCTAAGACATTTGCTTTCAGGGCCTGCAAATACTTTTGGAATCAAGAAAACGAGCCCTTTGGATACCCTGTGTGCGACAGAAACTGTCGCGGCCTGTCAAGGCACAGCAGCTTGGCGGCCAGAGCTTTTTACGGGATGGCAACGTTTTGTTCATCTCTTTCAGGTATTTTTAAGGCAAGATTTACGGCCGATTTCGGCCCACCGGAGGTAGAGATGGGAACTCAGATCAAGTCCAGTGCCCCAAAAGTGGAGCACAAAGCTCCCGCAAAATCGGCCGCCAAAGCCGCGCCGAAGCCCGCCGAGAAAAAGGCTCCTCAGAACTCAGCCGTCAAGAGTCCCACCGACAAGGCCAGTGTCAGCGGAGATGCTAAAGCCAAGGCGGACCCGGGAGCTGACAAGCTGACCAAAGCCTTCGGTGATGCCTATGGCACTTCTAAAGTGAAAACCGACACCTGGAAAAAGGGTCCCAATGATAGCATTGAGGGCATGTTGAAGGGCAAGGGCTTTTCACTCAAGGACATCTACACCAAGGGTCAAGACGGAAAGAATATGGTCGACAAGGTCATGTCGGCGAACAATATCAAGGATGCCAAGAAGATTAAGGATGGTCAGGAACTGAACATTCCTGATTTGGGAAAGAATGGCGGTGGCACGGCCACCGCCGGCCTGAAACCAGGTGAAAAGACCGAAGCCAAGCAGGTCGGAGATCACAAGATTCAGAGTGAAAAGCTGGCCGATGGAACCAATCAGTCCAGCGTTGAGACAAAGAACGGCAGCGACGTAAAAGTTCAGTCGCCGGGCAACAGTACGAACGCCACTCAAGTTAAGCCAGACGGCAGCACCAGCACTCAGACCCTGGCCAAGAATGAGCAGGGCAAGGTCACCACTGAGGTTGACACGACCACCAAGGGCAATACCGACACCATCCAGGCCAAGACTTTGGACGGTGGCACCTTGAAAGGCAAGGCCAACCAGGACGGTGTTCAACTCCAAAATGGCAGCGTCAAGGTCACCGAGGACCTGGACGAACGCAAACGCGATGGAGCTGTGGAGAACTTTGGCGCCAAAGTGGACAAATTCTTCGGGATGGGACCTCAGGGACCATCACCCAGTGTCGATGTGCAAGGCAAGAATGTGACCACGACCGCCGTCGGAAACGACATTACTGTTCAGGCCGATGGTAAACAGGTGGCCAAGTTCAATCAGGATGCCGATGACGGCTTCTTTGAGCGCACCGGAGCAGCGGTGGACAAAGGCGTGAAAACCGTTAGCGACCTGGCCGGCCGCGCCGCTAACGGGGCAGTCGATCTTGCCTCCCGGGCCGGCGGGGCCATCAGCAATGCCGCCAGTGGCCTGTGGAACTGGATTCGGGGTTAGGAGCTGTTCCTTAATCCGACAACCTCATATCAACCAGCAGTGAAACCGTCTGCCCCTCAGGCAGGCGGTTTTTGACGTGGAGCTGGCCCCTCAGTAAAACCCCACGACTCACAGAAAATTCATAGCGACCCTTGACCTCCAGGGTTTCGGTCTCAACCTGACTGTCGATTCGAGCGACCAGTTGCTCCGCTCGTTCCAGAAAGTCACTGAGAGTGTAGGTGACGTCGACGGGAAGAGCGTGGTTTGGGACCAGCTCGCTGGCAATCCACTGGCTGCCTTGCTCGACTGGCTCCTCGCTGAGAATGGGCAGGGGAGAGAGGGAGGCAAACTCTTCCTCTCCTTTGGGCATCAAGCCACACGCGTCCAGATAGATCCGGCGGCGGGCGGGGGGATCCTGAAACGGCTCACTGAGGGGCCCCTCTTTCTCCAGCACGGATTCCTCAACCTGGACCACCGAGAGGCCATCCTTCTCTTCCAGCCGCTTCCAGTTCTGTCCGGTGACCACCAGGCCGAGCAGGTCAGGGTTTTCCGAACTCATCTCCATGCGGCGATGGTAGTAAATTTCGGATAAACCGTTAAACAGGTATTCTAGGCGCGCAATCAGCATGCATGCGCCTTTGGGGCCGCCAATCAGGTCCCTCCTGAAAGTTCACAATCCCCGGGCGGACCGGGCCCAACTTCTTTGTTAGTCTGGGCATGTCCATGAAGATCGCCAGCTCGCCTCGTAATACCCCGCCCCATCGCAGCGGCCATTCTCACAATGACGAGATGCAGGCCAGGCCTTTAGCCCAGGCTCTCCAGGACGGATTCACCAGTATCGAGGTGGATGTACATCTTATCAATGGGCGACTGCTGGTCGGGCATAGCCAGAAGGACGCAGAGCGCAAGAACCTTACTCTGGAAGCTGCATATCTGGCTCCGCTGGAGCAACGAGTGGCCCAGTTTGGCTCGGTTTATCCCGGTCACAAGGAAATCACGCTGATGCTGGATTTCAAGGGGGGAGCGGAGACCACCTATAAAGCGCTCAAGCCCCTGCTGAGCAAATACCAGGGTATGCTGGTTCAAGTCCGGGGGGGACAGGAGCAGCCGGCTCCGGTTAAAGTCGTGATCACTGGAAATCAGCCCGAGCTGGAGTCGGTCAGCGACCGCAGCCTATTTTTAGATGGCTCGCTACGTCAGGCTCTGGACCATCCTGGCAGTCTGGATCCGACTGTCACTCCGACTGTTCAGGGCAATTATCACGCTTTCTTTCGCTGGAACGGCCAGGGTGGAATGTCCGCGGGCGAGCGCAAGAAGTTGAACAATATGGTGGCCGCGGTTCACGCCCAGGGCCTGCAAATGCGTCTCTGGGACGCACCCGATCAACCCAACGCCTGGCAAACCTTTCTTGAGGCTGGAGTGGATCGAATCAATACGGACCACCTTGAGAGCTACGCCGACTGGCAATCTGTTCACCGAGCGTCAAACACCCCTCCGCAGCCTCCTGTTAGGCTGGAGGAGCAGGAAAGACACACACTTGGAGGTCGCAAATGCTGATACAAACTAATAAGCCAAACATTCCCCTCTTGCGAGGTCCGGTGGCTCCCCCTACCGCCGAGCCCGCTCCGCCCGCACCCAAGCCGGAAGACAACGTCACGTTAAGTTCAGGCCCCCTACCCAAGCAGCCTGAGGGGCCGGATTCTCCTGAGGGACCGAAGCACGGTCTGGCATACCGAGGAGCCCGTTTTCTGGTCGGCTCCGTGGGTGCAGTCGTGGGCGGAGCCGTCGGAGCGGCGGTGGGAGGCGTGATCCACGCAGGCGACACCGTCATCCCGATTGGGGTACAGAAAGTCGCCTCCAAAATTCTACGTCCCGGTCTGGCTGCGGCCGGGGCGGTTGCTGGCGGCCTGGTGGGCGTATCCGTCATCCCGCTGCTTGGACCGGCTAAGGGTGCCGCGATCGGCGCAGTGGCCGGCGCCGCTCTGGGAGGAGGCATTCCCGGAGCGCTGGATGCTTTAGCTGCTTCCGCTAAAGGCGCGCTTTGCGGTGGACGCAAAGGCCAGAAGAAGGGCTATGCAGTGATGGCGGGCGCCTTTGACAAGGTGGCTGAAAAGTTGCAGAAGCCGCCAGCCCCGCCCTCACCCCCAACCCCTCCGCCAGCTCAATGATGTCCGCTGATTGAGCGCTGAAAAAGCGCCCGAGCCTGTGAGGGCCGGGCGTTTTTTTGTTTTGTCTCAGTTAAACTGTCAGGCTTGGCGCGTTTTGCCTGCCTCACGATCGGGATAGCGAAGCGCGGTCCTGGCGCGCGCTTTGGCCGCCTCGACCTCGCGATTTCGCGCTGGTCCCTGAATTTGCAGCCGACTCAGGAGCTTCTCCAGGCTATGCGTGATTTCGTGGACGGCTTCATCAAAGGCTGCCTGATTGACTTTGGAGGGCCGCGTGCTCCCGCTGACCTTGCGAACGAACTGCAGGGCCGCCGCCTCGATTTCGGTGGCATTGGCCGGTGGTTCAAAGTGAGATAACGTACGAATATTCCTGCACATGCTGACCTGCTTTCGTGGCCAACCTCTCTCGTCCTGGAAACCAGGTGTGGAGCGGACACCATACCCTGGTTCCAATGGGCCGGATCTACCAGGACGTGTGACAGCGAAACTGTGAATAGTAACCATGGCCGGGGCCACTGTTTCAGTTACACTGTAATAACTGTCGCGCAGTCAGATTGACCGCCGTCTCTCAAGAAACAGGGGAAAGCTCATGGTCAGGACAGCCTAAATGTTCGGAAGGTATCTCAGACTCGTTCAGGATTTTCCCTGTCGCGAAGCTCTTTCGGGCTTCGTTTGTCAACAGCTGAGCTTACTGGTCAAGGACCTGATGGAAATCGAGACTGGTGCCTTGCTCAGGTCTGTCGGGGGCTCTCGTAATGGCTACCAGACGCAACAGCAAATTTTGCTTGCCTGTGGGGCCCTAACTCTGCGCCGCCCACGAATTCGCGGCCAGAGTGGCCCGTCTGCGGCTTACCTGAAAGTGCTGAGAGGGCGAAAGGCTTTTCAAGAAAGTCCCTTTCTATTCTTGGAAGGCCTGGCGCGCCGAGATCTGAGTTTGCTGGGGAGGTTTCTGGAAGTTCCCCAAGAGTTTTGGACAGAGGCGGAGCGGGCGAGCTGGTTGCGATTGAGCCAATGGCGAGACCAGACCCTCTGCTCGCGCGGGGACCATTGTCTGGTGCTTCAATCGCTCAGTTTTGGTCCCGATTTGCCTCAGTTGCTGGTCGCGGTGGCCATTGACCAACGCGGTCAGGCTGAAGTTCTAGACGCACAATCGGGCGACGCAAGTGAGCAACAGTCGTGGTCGGAGCTTTGCCACCGGCTCAAAGAGCGCAGCATTCCCTCTCCGATTTTGGTCCGGGGGACGGCCACCGACATTCACTGGCCTCACGCCACGGTTCTTTAGGGGGTGTCCAGTGGACTGACCACTCCGGAATCCGCTCCACCACTCCAGTGATAAGCAATTTCATGAAACGGCTTGGCATCAAGGCCTGGGCCCTGCACCAGCTGGTCAAAAGCCCGAACCACTTGGACAGCAGGAGGCTTGTCGAAGCTCAGGCCCCATGATCAGTATCGTTCTGGTGGAAGATCACGCGGTGGTGCGAGCCGGCCTGAGGGAATTGCTGGAGAAACATCCTGACTTTCAGGTCGTGGGTGAGGCCGGCACCCTGACCGAGGCCCGGCGGCTTTTGCCCACTCTTGCTCACGATGTGACGATCCTCGACCTGGATATGCCGGACGGCCAGGCCGAGCATTTCCTCACCCGACTCCGAGGCCGCGGCTCCCAGGCGGTCTTGATTCTGTCGATGCACATCGATCCCAGGCGAGTTCGAGATTGCCTGGATGCGGGCGCGCGCGGTTACCTGGTGAAGTCAGCCAGTCCAGAGGAGTTTTATGCGTCCATCATGGCGGTCCACTCGGGAAGTATCTATTTGCATCGCGACGTGGCTTTTTCGGCGTCAGACCTTTACGCTCGAGTGCACACTTCACTGCTGACGGAGCGCGAAAGCAAGGTCCTGACCGCCATTGCTCAGGGTCAGACCAACGAAGCCATCGCCCGGTCCTTGGGAATCTCAGTGAGCCGATTGAAATCGCACATTCGCAGCCTGTTCTCTCGATTTGGAGTCAACGACCGTATCAGCCTCATTCGCGATGCCTCAGCCAAGGGTTTTATTGAGAGTTCTGATTGAGGAAGTTCTCTGCCCACTCCACGCATTTGTAGGAATTGCCCCGCATCAGGCGGGCGAAGAAGCCGCGGTTGCGATTCTCATTTTTCAGAATTTGTTTGGCTGAATCCTCAAAGTGGTAGGTCACGCACCGCACCACTTCGGCATAGGTTTCGTCTTCGATGACCTGGAGCTGGCTAAGGTCTGTGCGCACACGAGGTTCACTCCAGATGGCCAGACATCCCCTGAATCGAGGCCCGAGGCTGCGCGGTTTAAGAGCCACACCATCTTTGACGATGTAGAGACGACCGCTGTTGCCAGGGCAAAGGTCGATGGAAAGGTAGCCTCGCACCGTCACAGCCGGCAGCTTCTGGTTGTAGTCAGACCAGATCTCGGTCGCCTGGTCGGCCCGCTCGATTTTGGAGTCAAAGCGTTCGAAGACCGCCCGATTTCTTCGCATGTGCTCGCGCAGCTGTCCAGCCTCCAGCACTCGCTCCTGGTGTTCCCACTCTTGCACATAGGCTTGAGAGCCGTTGCCTTTGGTGATTCTCCCCGCGATGAACCAGCGCGAGGGCTTGCGCAGCGAATGGTCGAGCAGAGCCATGCGTTCCTGGTCAGGCTGGTCGGTCAATACGATGCGTTCCAGCAGTGTGAACGGAATGGCCGGGTAGGGCCGAGTGGCCAGGGTCGGTACCGGAACTCCCAGGCGCAAGCCGGGAGGCTTGTTGGCCACCGGATCATTGAGCAGGCGGTTGTCTACCCTGATTTCAATGGGGGCGAAGCGGCCGACTTCCTGGAGAAACAGGTTTTCGTCGGCGTAGACTCGGGCGGACTCTCGGCCAAAAATCATACCGGCCGGTCTGTCCCATTCCCGTTCGAACTCCAGGCGGGGAAAGGAGCGGTAGTGATCGGGTGGAGTCCCGATCAGGCGCGCCTGTTGAATGGAGTATTGGGCAACGGGCTGTTCGTCGATGTATACATTCAGGCGATTTTGACAGTTGGCGACGAAGGAAAGGGCCTGCAGACCCGTTTGCAAATGAGCCAGAGCAGGCAGGGGAGAGGGCTCTAAAGTCTGCAGTGCTGCCACGATCTCGTGAGCCGGAAGACGGGGACGAAAGCTCAGACTGGTGGCGCGCGAAGTTTGCTTGATGCTGAGCAGACGAGCTCCCGATGCAACCGCAGCCTGGAGGAATTTGACCACCCAGAAACCTGCCGCTTCGCTCTGATAGCGGCCGAGTTTTTCCAGTGCTTTGGTCCAGTCCAGGGTGAAGTGACCGGATGAATCCAGTTCGCCCTCGTGCATCTGGTCCAGGTAGTCGGCGATATTGCGGATGTTCACCGCGATCAAATTGTGGGGAGCCGGAGTTTTGTCCTGTCAGCGAGAACGCACGGTCCATCACCAATGAGGAGACCAAGAATGAAACCTAAGACCTTTCTATTGGGCTGTGCCGCCCTGTGCCTGCTTCCCAGTCTGGCCCTGGCCGATGTGCCGGGCGTGGACAAAGCGACTCTGGGCGGGCTGGACAAAGAGGTTGGAAAAGTCATGGACGGTTACAATGCGAACAATTGGAAGGCCTTTTATAACTCCTCCTGGGCCCAACAGACCAAAGCGATTCAAACCGAGCAGACCTTCAACACGCTGTACTCCAACATGTATCTGAAACAGTATGGAACCTTGAAGTCTCGCAAGGTGCTTGATTCCGCCTCGAGCTTTGGCCCAATGAACGCCGTGCTGATCTATGAGGCCAGCTTTTCCAAGAAGGCCGGTAAGTTAGCCGTGAATTTCTTCAAAGAAGGCGGCAAATGGAAGATCCAGCAACTCCAGGTCGCGCCTTAACCTGAATTCCAAGGCCGGTCCGTCGTGGGTCACGAAGCACCCGCCCGCGGCGGATCCGGCCCGCTTTCTGTCAAAGAAATTTCAGGACCTTGACCTAGCCTGGAATGGATGAAAATAGAGAACGTTCGCTATCAGGAGCCTGTCGTCCAGCGCACTCTGATTGGAAGAAAACCGGCCAACCAGTTCAATGACAACCCAAGTGTGACCCGGGACTACGTCACCGTGGGTGAGGTTTTGCCGGCCGGGGACACCTCTAACGTGTGGGGAGACGTGCCGCTCAAGAACAACGACGGCACGCCTCAGATGCGAGAGACTGTAGCCAGCCTTGATCTGAATCCGCGCAGCCCACTCAAGTATGGATTGATTGCAGGGGGCATCGGTCTGGCGGTCGGAGCCCTGACCGGCCTGGGTTTTGCCTCCGGGATGGGAGTCGCCCAGTGGACCGGAGCTCTGACTGGTGGCCTGGTTTTGGGGACCCTGGCCGGAGGTGGAGCGGCGCTGGCGGTCAAGGGCGATCAGGTGAAGGTGGTCTGGACCGAGCATCAGATTACCGATCACAAGCTTTTGGGATATAAGGAATTTGTAGGACCAGGTGAAAAGGACGGGCGCCAGGGTTATTTTCATCGATTCGTTCCGGATGTGCAGGAGACCGTTATCGGCACCTACTCGACCCCTTCGGCCAAGCACTTTAAGCAGGAGGCCCGTTCGTGAAAGTTCATCGCTTCGTTGAACGAATCTTCGAGCCGCGTCCCAAACCTGTGGACGAAAAGGTTACTTACGAAGAAGCCGCCTTGCAAAGCAAATATCTGGGGTCGATCCCCTTTGATTACTGGTCGCCGTTCGGTTTTTCGGGCGGCTATACCCACTGCCCAGGGGGTTTGACCAGCGGCCAGTCGATTTACCGGGATACACCCGTTTATGAGCCTGATGGCAAGCCCCGAGTAGACGTGGTCACCCGAAATATTCACGCGAATGCCTTTTCCGTGCCTCTTTTTGGAGCCTTGGGGGCGGTGGGCGGAGGCGGACTGGGCTATGGCCTCGGATTGCTCCTTTCTCACCTGGTCGGGCTCCCCGCAGGACTGACGGCGGGAGTGTCAGCCGGGGTGGGCGCGTTGGGTGGAGGCCTGGGTCTGGCAGGTTACGCGGCCGGAGATCGAGTTCGCCTGGAATGGCGGGAAGTGCCCATTCGTGAGAAAGAACTGGAGGGCTACTGGGAGAGCGTGACTCCCCATTACGAGCAGCGTTGCCATACGACCACCGACAGCGACGGAAAGTCAAAGACCGAGTGTCATACCGTGCAGAACGGATGGAATCATACCTTTTCGCCCGACGTCCGCTACTGGCAGGTTGGTTCCTACGACGGTCCTCAAGTCGTGCACTACCAGGATAGCTCAGGAGAATGGAAGCCTACCGCTCAGGTCAAAGAGGAGACCGATAAGCCCCGAGACCCGTAAACTTCATGGCCCGAAAACGACGAGAGAATCTTGAATCCATTGCCCTGCGCTCGCGCTGGTGGATCCGTCACGACCTGAATTTCGCGCACCTGCATGGCTTTCTGTTGTGGGCCGGTCTGATTGGTTTCGGTGGTGCCCTGGTCACCGTCGGTTTTCGCGAAGCCATGGTCTGGGTGGCCTTCATGTTGACCGGAAAAACCGGGCGTTTTTCGGAGATCTCGGCTTCACTGGAACCCTGGCGGCGGGTTTTGATCCCCACCGTGGGAGGTCTGCTGGCCGGCCTGATCCTTCAGTACGGCATGAATCTGGCTCGCGGCCGGCGCACCACTGACTACATGGAGGCGGTGACGTTGGGGGATGGTTTCATCAGCGTGCGTGCCAGCCTGGTTAAGAGTGCATCCTCCCTGGCCACCATCGGCTCCGGTGGCTCCATTGGTCGCGAAGGAGCCATGGTTCAGTTGGCTGGCATGTTGGGCTCCACTCTGGGCAGGCTGCTGAAATTTCCCGCTCCCACTCGACGTCAACTGGTGGCCTGCGGAGCTGCGGCGGGGATTGCCTCGGCCTATAACGCACCGCTGGCTGCAGCCGTTTTTGTGGCCGAGATCGTGCTGGACTCGTTTCAGCTCGAGAGCATCGCGCCCATCATTGTGTCTTCGGTGATCGCCAATGCGACCGTGCACGGCTTACTGGGTTACGAGCCGGTCTACAGTATTCCCCAGCTGCACGTGGGCGACAGCTGGGAGTTGATTTTCTTCCTGCTGTTGGGTTTGCTGGCCGGCCACCTGGCTCCGACCTTTTTGTGGCTGCTGGACAAGAGCCAGGATCTCTACCAACGCCTGGCCATGCCGGTCTTTTTGCGTCTGGGCCTGGGTGGGCTCCTGGTTGGTCTGATCTCGGTCCACTGCCCGCAGGTTTGGGGTAACGGCTACTCGGTCGTCAACTCCATTCTGCACCATCCTTGGACCACGTTGGCCTTGCTGGACGTGCTGATCTTCAAAATTCTGGCCACAGTGGCCATGGTTGGTTCAGGCGCCGTGGGAGGCGTATTTACTCCCACGCTCTTTTGCGGTGCGGCTCTGGGAGCTTTGCTGGGAACTTGCGTGCAGCAGATGTTCCCGTGGATGGTGGACTCGACCACGGCCTTCGCGGTGGTGGGGATGGGAGCTTTTCTGGCCGGCGCCACCCACGCTCCCTTGACTTCGATTCTGATGGTGTTCGAAATGACGCGTCAGTATGAAGTGGTGCTTCCCTTAATGCTGGCCTGCGTGGCCTCCCACTATGCCGCCAAGATGTATCGCCACGGGAAATCGCTCTACGCGGAATCGATCGGAAAGAAGCGCATCGGGCGCGAGCAGGCAATGCTCTTGCCCTGGCAGGAGCTGGCTCAGCCAGTGGATTCGGCTGTGGCCCCTGAGGCCGATTTGGAGACCATCCGTCAACGTCTGTCGGAAGTGAGCTTCAACAATCTCCAAGTGGTCGACGCCGAAGGCATCTGGCACGGAGTGGTGGGTCGCAAATCCGCGGTTACGGCGCCTCCCGAGTCCACCGCCGCCACGCTCATGGAGGCATTCTCACGGTGCCTTCGCTCCAATATGACGCTCGAGGAGGCTTTGCAGTTGGCCTCGGAGATTCCCAGTGAAAATCTCCCGCTGGTCAATCACCAGGACCAGAAGTTGGTGGGCATGATCTCGAAATCGGACCTTTTGCGCGCCTTACAGAATCGGCTGCAGGCGCTGGCCCGGGGGCTTTGATGCTAGAACTCTGGTGGATTCGACACGGCCAATCTCGCTGGAATGTGGAGAGTCGCTGGCAGGGACATAGCGATATCGAGCTCAGCCCGGAAGGAGAGCAGCAGGCGCTCCGTTTACGGGAACGACTGGCCGAGGTTCATTTTGATTCCATTTACAGTAGCGATCTGAGGCGGGCTGTGCGCACCGCCGAACTGGCGCTCCCCGGCCGGGAAGTGATTCGCGATGGTCGTCTGCGTGAGGTGAACTTCGGTGAGTTTGAGGGCCTCACCAAGGGGGAGATGACCCCCGCACAGCTCGATCGACTCAGAGAGTGGTTTCGCGATCCCTACGCGGCTCGCGTGCTCAATGGCGAGAGCTTAGGCGACGTCGAACTGAGAATTCAGTCCTGGCAGGCCGAATTGCCGGAATCGGGTCGAGTCGCCATTTTTACGCACGGTGGGGTCATTCGCTGCCATCTGTGGGCCAATTCCCCCGGCCCGGGTGGGGTGTGGAAAGTGCAGATCGACAACTGCAGCACCACCTGCCTGCTCCACGGACGGGAGACAGTTGAGGTCCTCTGGGTGAATCAGGTGGAATAAAAGACCGCTGCCGGCGACGCTTGCCACATCTTACATCCTCTCGGGAGGTTTCATGCAAAAAACACTCTTAGCCGGCCTGCTTGGCCTCACCCTGGCGGTGCTGCCATTACCGGCTCAGGCCAAGCGTGATCCCAAGCAGCCCGTCGTCAAGGTCGCCATCTTGCTGGATACCAGCAACAGCATGGATGGATTGATTACCCAGGCCAAGAATCAGCTTTGGAAGATCGTAAACGAGTTAAGCAAGGCCGAGCTGAACGGACGCACGCCTCGCTTAGAAGTTGCCCTTTACGAATACGGCAACGACGGATTGCCGGTCACCAAGAACTACGTTCGCAGGGTGTTGTCCTTCACCACCGATCTCGATCAGGTTTCCGAAGAGCTTTTTCGGCTCAAGACCAATGGCGGCGAAGAATATTGCGGTGCCGTCATCAGCGATAGCCTGAAGAACCTGGATTGGGGCGGTAGCGCCAATGACATGCGGGCCATCTTTATCGCGGGCAACGAGCCCTTCGACCAGGGGGGGGTCAGCTATAAAGAAGCTTGCGCCAGCGCTCGCCAGAAGGGAATCCTGGTCAACACGATTTTCTGCGGGAACCGCTCGGAAGGGGCCAACACTAAGTGGGAGGATGGCGCTCAGCTGGCGGGCGGCCGTTTCCTCGTGATCGATCAGGACCAGCGTGTGGCCGACGTGCCAACTCCCTATGACCGCGAATTATCCGACCTGGGACAACAAATCAACAAGACTTATGTTCAATATGGACCTCAGGGCCGAGCCGGAGCTGCGCGGCAGGAGAGTATGGATCAGGCCGCAGCCGGAGCTGCTCCCAGCGTGGCCGCCAATCGGGCGGCCACCAAAGCCACCAGTAACTACAGCAACAGCAACTGGGATTTGGTGGACGCCAAAAAGGAAGGCGTCAAGATTACCACCGAGCAGCTGCCTCCTGAGATGCAGAAGATGAACGAAGCTGAGCGCAACGCCTACGTGGATAAGAAACGGGCTGAGCGGGAGAAGCTGCAAAAACGCATCTTGGAGCTGAACAAGAAGCGAGACGAGTTTATCGCCAAAAACCAGAAGACGCAGGAAAAGGATAGTCTGGATTCGGCGGTCCTCAAGACCATTCGGGTGCAGGCTGCCAGTAAAGGCTACAAGTTCGACAAGTAGTCGACCTGCCAGGCAAGGCTCGGTGAATTACCGGGCCTTGCTTTTTGATTCCAGGCGGCTTTCCAGACTGTTGCGTAGTCTTCGTCGCTTCTGCTCTAAGCGCGCCAGTGCCAGGACCTCCTGGATGCCCTCATCCGGGAGCAGGGCCAGCCACTCAATGACTTGATCGAGGTCAGGTGTGGCTGGAGCGGATTGCTCGATCTCGGGCAAGTCCTCGCTGAGGCTCGTTGATGTTGTCTCCAGTACAGCGACCGTTTCCAGGCGAACGACCGAGAGCTGGGGCTTGCGCGGTGTGTCCGTGATTGCTTCGGTCCCAATTTCCTCGACCAGCACCGGGCAGTTGGTGGTGGGCCGATTGCGGTAACCGCGCCGAGGGCGTTTACCGCAAAAAATCTGTCGTTTGAGAATTTTCATCCCGGGCCGGTTCGGCGAGGTGGACCAGAAGGTTTCCATCTCGGCGGGTCCACCACAGCCAGGGCAGACAAAGTTCGAATTCGCCTTCTCTTCGGCTGTTCGGGCAATCTCTAATTGTGCTTTGAAGGCTTTTTCCACGGACTCCGGTCCACATTTCTTGGCATGCGCCACAATTTAACTCAACTGTCGGCAGTCACATTCGAATTCACGGTTTCAAAGGTGGCTGAGACCATGGCGTGGTCGGACGCGCGTGATTCTGGCCATACCTTAGAGTTTACCAGAGAATTCTCCATCCAACCCGGGTAGAGGATGTAGTCAAACTGATGACGTGAACCGCGACAGGGGAAAGTGTTCTTGCCCTCCCC
The DNA here is from genome assembly GCA_018266105.1 of bacterium. Classification (GTDB taxonomy): domain Bacteria; phylum Vulcanimicrobiota; class Xenobia; order Xenobiales; family JADMJV01; genus JADMJV01. The sequence continues at coordinate 39,954 of JAFEBA010000001.1, forward strand.
TAAGGAGTTACGCAGGTCGAGAGTCGACTGGAACAGCCGCTGCAGAGTGGGCGATTGAGGTTGGTCGTTCAGATCCCCTAGAAGAATCCAGGGTTTCGAGTCTTGGTGTGCGCCAATCACTTCCACGATCGCAGCCGCCTCGCTCTCGCGCTGGCGGTGGGCGCTGGGTCCTCCTCGCATCGACTTGAGATGGGTCGCAAAGATTCTCCATTCCTGTTGCTGGCAGCGCCAGTCCAGGACCAGCAGGTCCCGGCTGAATCGGCTTTCGCGCGAACCGTCCACCAGCCAGAAGTTCCTGGTGGCGTGGCTGGTCCAACCCTCGATGGGCCACCGCGAGAGCACGGCCAGGTTCATTCCGCGAGGATCGTTTCCGATCGGTCCCACCGCGTATGGATAACGATTTTCGAGAAAGTCTCGCTGAAAGCTTTGGAGAAACCCGGCCTGTCCGCTGATCTCCTGCAGGCAGATCAGGTCCGGATTACAACGCAGCAGGTTGCGCGCGGCAAAGCGCATCCGACCCGAGCTATCCGGGCCCAGCGAGCTCAGATTGTAAGTGCAGAAGACCGGCAGTCTAGCGGTTCTCGATTTCGGTGCCGGAGGCAAGCGAGGGATGGATCTCGAGCGATTCTACGTCCATCAGGCTGGCCACCCGTTGTAGTGCGGAGAGCAGCATGCTGCGCTCCCAGTCCTGGAGTTGCTCCAGTCGATGAAGAAAGCTTTCCTGAAGTAGAGGCGGAGAACTCGCCATTTGCTCGCGCGCCTGATCGGTCAGAGCATAACTGTGCATGCGTTTGTCCCCGTTGGACTTCATGCGCTGAACCAGGTTCTTGGCCTGTAGCCGCTCCAGGATTCCGCTGACGGTGGGCTGGCTCAAGCTGAGCTGACGGGCAATGGCCGTGGGAGTGGCTGGACTGAGGCGAGCCACCGATTTGAGGACCGAAAGTTGAGGGGAAGTGAGTCCAACCTGGCTGACCAGGCTGTGCGAATAGAGCTCAATCGCACGCACGATGCGGCGAATGGAGGTCAGAATCTCTTCCTCTAAACTGGACATGTCGATCGTTTCGGATGGCATTGAGGCACATCCTAGCTGATTCATCTTGGAAAGACAATTACAAGCGTCCTGGCTCAATCGGACTAGGCAAAATGACCTGTAGCTGCATGGTCCGTTGATACCGGTTGTTTATAAATCCCCATAGCCCAGTCGAGTGGCCATGAGCATCGTTTCCTCGGTCAAGGGGCTGTCTCCGGGCAGACGACGTGCACCCTCGAGAGCACTTTGGTCAATCTCTGACTTGCGATAGAACATCTTGTCGCCCGAAACCAGCCCGTTCAGTCGCCCGGTCATGCGCTCACCCGAATAGGGCTGCAATAGCGACTCTTCATAACCAATTTGTAGAAAATGGCAAAGCCGCCGCATCTCAGATTCCGCATCCGTCAGCACGTCCTCATAACGCACTCGTGTTTGTCGTTCTGGTTCCACTCCTGAAAGGTGCTCCAGGATATTCTCATTCGACAGCAACCAATCCATCTCGCCCGCTTGACGCGGATGACCGTAAACCACCTGGTCGAAGTTGCAGGCAGTCCAGGAGCGGATGCATGCCAGCGGATGGCGCACCAGGTGAATATAGCGGGGTCGGTCAAACCAGAGCTCGGCTCGCCTCAGAGCAGGCCGGCTGAGCGGGTAGGAAGTGGCCTTCTCCAGTAACAGCCGGGGCGCACACAGCTGCTGGAGTTGAGAGTAAATCGAATACGTGCTGAGGTTGGCCTGCAACATCTGGTCGGTGGTCTGGGCGGCCTGTTCCTCGGAGAGACCTTGCAGCTCCATCAGGGCCTTCTCCAGGCCCTTAAAATCACTCCAACCATCCATCAGTCCTTGCCGGCGTGCGCGCATGTCTTGAAAGAGCAGCAGTTCTGGCTCGGGAGGACAAAAAAGCTTCGAATGTCCGGCCAGCATAATGCGCAGTAAAGTGGAGCCCGTGCGAGCTGCGCTGAGCACAAACACCATCGAAGGGAGCGGCGGTCCGGGGGCTGCCTCGGGCTGGTCTGGAAAGCGTTTTGCAAAGGCATCACGCCATTCCTGAGGGCGAGCCAGTTCGGCTGGCGGGGGGCCCGGGAAGCACCGATAGAGCAGCCACTTGGCCTGGTCATGGATGGTTGGGGCTGCCACCAACCAGGGCAGGTGCAGGATCAGTTCAAAGCGCTTTTCCAGCATCTCGATCAGACGTCCGCCTCGATCGGGTGTGCCGCCGCGTTCGGTGAATCGATCGTGCACGTTCAGCTCGTCCACGTCCAGCACCTGGCGCCACATGATAAGCAATTCCTGTTCCAGAGAGGCCAGCGTGATCATGCGCCCACTTTCTCGGTTCCGCTTAAGGTGACCTACATCCTCAGGCGCGGAGAACCTTGTTTTTCACTGACCGCAACACTTTTTGTATTTCTTGCCGCTGCCACAGGGGCAGGGCTGGTTGCGGCCGATCTTGGGCTTCTCCCGACGAATCGGCTTCTGTTTCACCTTTTCCGGGGGGGGCTGGGGCTCCGCCCGTCCTTCAGCAGGGATGGGTTCGGCCTCTGCCTCGGGAACGGGCTCCGGCTCGGCTGGCGAGGGGATCTCCAACTGGGAGGGAGGGGCAGGCTGAATCAACACGCCGGTGTCTTCGAGCTTGAGGTCGAGCAGGCGAGCGTCCACGACCGGAACCTCCTCTGCCTCAGGCTTGTCCTGGCGCGGCAGGCTGCTCAACTGAATGACCCGACGCGGGACCTGTTCTAGCGGGGCGACCTGCTCCTCGGCATCGGGAAACTCAAAAAACTGTCTGGATGGGGCGGGCGGCTCCGCACGGCTGGCAGCAGGCAACGGGCTGGGCACGTACTCCTGGGGCGCATAGGGTTCGTTGAAGACGGGTTGAGGGAGCTGGCGTCGGGCTGGAGGCGGAATGGGAGCTGGGATGGGACCCGGTGCTTCCTGGGGAGACTGGGGTCCGGCCGAGGGAACGGCTGGTGCTTCCGGCATCAACGACTCAGGACGGTAGACCTGGTCGGCGGCTCGTTTGGTCAGGGCCGTGAAGTCAACGGTTTCCAGTTCCACCTCGGCGTGCTGACCGATACCCACCCGAACCTCAACCACGAGGTTACCCATTTGAATCTTGTCGCCTGGCGAGACGTGGCGAGGTTTGGTCACTCTGGACTTATTCAGGATGGTGGGATTGGTGGCAGAGCGGTGAGTGAGAAGGTAGCGGTTGGCTGCTTCGTCCCAGTCCAAGGTGGCGTGGATTCTTGAGACGGTCGGTTCGGGGAAGAGCATGCTACCGGGGCCGGCCGTTTCAAGCGGGTCCAGACGGCCCAGAACGATGTGAGGAGCCACCAGGGAGTGTCGAGCTCCCCGTCCCCCGCCTTGAATTACCACGATCTCCAGCGGTTTCTTCTTCAAGAAGGGGCTTTTCTCGATCGCCCCGGGCGATCCATTTTGACGTCGGGCAGTACATTATTTCGGAAACAATACGTCGGAGTTGTGACAAAGATTGCCAGATTGTTAACGCACATGGTTTCCAGTTTACAACCTTGTAACATTTGCCGAGTCCCTGATGGATATTCTCTGTCTTGTGATTCGGACCCACAACATACCGCCAGCGCTGCTCTTTCAGGCTCCCTCGTCCCGACCGGGCCAGCCCGTGGCTGCCTCCACCGACCGCGTCGAGTTGGGTCAGGCTTCCTCCGAATTCACTCCGGTCAACTTCCGGCAGATGCTGGCCCTGGCCAAGGGCGACGAGCAGTCGCGCATCAATCGCCCGGTGGGCGAAACCGCTGCAGTGCGTCTGCCCGGTCTGGACAAGGTTTGGGCCCAGGGCTTCACCGGTAAAGGCCAGACCATCGCCGTGATCGATTCCGGCTTCTTTCCTCACGCCGACATCAAGGACCGGGTGGTGGGCTATGTCGACCTGGCCGCTGGCAAAGAGAAGATGACCGACAACTGGGGGCACGGCACTCACGTGGCCGGCATCGTGGCCGGTTCGGGTAAGAAATCCGATGGTCAGATTAAAGGCGTCGCTCCCGAGGCCAACCTGGTGGGTGTGCGTATCGGCTCCATGCAGCAGGCCATCGATGGGCTGCGCTGGGTGATCGCTCACAAGGACGAATTCAACATCGGTGTGGTCAACATCTCGTTGGGAGAGACCGCCAACCAGAGCTACAAGAATGACCCCTGGTGCCAGGCCGTCGAGGACGCCACCAGGGCCGGTCTGACGGTGGTGGTGGCAGCCGGCAACGAGGGCGACCGTGGCCCTGGCAGCGTCAGCACTCCCGGCATTTCCCCCTCAGCCATCACCGTGGGTGGCGTGGACGACCACGGTACGATTGATCCTTCCGATGATACCGCCTACACCAATGGCAGCTTTGGTCCCACGGCCGTGGACCACCTGGCCAAGCCGGACGTAATGGCTCCCGCCATCAGCATCTATAGCACATTGTCCCCCAGTTCCGGTCTGGATGACCCGAACCGCGCTCACGTGGGCAAAGACTACATGACCATGGCCGGCACCAGCATGGCCACTCCGGCCGTGGCCGGGCTGGTCGCACTGCTTAAGCAGGCCCGCCCCGACCTGAGCCCGCAGGACCTGAAGAGCATCCTGCAGCAGTCGGTCTATCACGGCTCGCAGAATCTGCCCATCGTGCAGGCGGATGCTGCTCTGGAGCTGGCTAAGACCTATAAAGCGGCCGCTTAGCCAGACTGCCCCCGCCGGCGGTCGGTCGCGGCCGGGCCGCAACCAAACCTACTTGCGCAGGTTTTGGCCTAGGGAGAGGCTGCGGAAGGCGTCCGAGATTCCGTTGGCCAGATGACCTTCGGGCACGGCCAGCAGGTCACGCAGAATCATGGCCTTGGTTTTGCGGTAGGCTTCGCCAGGTACCTTGGCGGCCGCGCGGGCGCGCTCTTCGGCCACTGAGTGAAGATATTCCAGTGGGCGTAGCTCGTCCAGGTAGCCCAACTGAAGGGCTTCTTCGGGCGGAAAGGTCATGCCCAGCATCAAAGCTCGGGTGTAAGCGCGGGGCTGTAATCTGACTTTGGCCAACTGGAAGACGAATTCGGGTAGAGCCAGGCCAATAGCGGTCTCGTTGAGGCCGATGCGGTAGGGCCCGGGCGTGGCCACGACAATGTCACAGCAGAGCATGAGCACGCTGCCGCCGGCCATGGAGTGGCCCTCCACTGCTGCCACCACCGGGACCGGGAATTCCAACACCGTGCGCATGACCCGTTCGAAGAGGTTGACCGCATTCTGGAATTCTTCGGGGGGAAGGGTGGGGAGCAATTTGAGATCCAGGCCGCCGCTGAAAAAGCCGCTGCGCCCGGAGATGACCACCGCCTCGGCGCTGCGGGCCTGCTCCAGGCACTCCAGCAGCTGGCTGAGGAAGGTGGGGTTCATGGCGTTGGCCTTGCCGTCGTCCATGCGAATGCGGGCCAGGCCCTCGTGAATTTCGATCGTGACCGCTGACATCGGTTACATCCTCTCCGGAATTTGAATACCCAGCAGGCCCAGACCCAGCTCCAGCTGAGTCAGCACGGCTCGGGCCAGGCGCAGACGCGATCCCCGCACAGCTTCGTCTTTTTCATCAAGAATCTTAGGACTGGCTACATAGAAGGTCGAAAAGGCCTGAGCCAGACCGTACACGTGCTCGGCAACAAAATGTGGGGCGCGCTTCTCAAATGCCAGATGCACCGCCGCATTGAAGCCATCCAGGGTCAACACCAGGGCCTTTTCTTCCGGCAGCAACACCTGAATCGGAGCCTCGCTCAGACCCTGTTCGCTCGCCTTGCGCAAGAGCGCTTTGATGCGCACTCCCTGGAATTGTAGATAGGGACCTGTCTTGCCCTCGAAACTGGTAAAGCGATCGAGGTCGAACACGTAGTCCGTCAATCGGTAGTTCGAAAGGTCAGCGAACTTCAAAGCAGCCGTGCCCACCAGCCGGGCTGTCGTCTGGCGGTCCTGGTCGGACAGCTCCTGGCCGTAACCCCCTTCTTGCATCTTGAGCATTGCTCGTTCTGTACAGGAGGTAATCAGATCGTGCAGCTTGATGACCCCGCCCGAGCGAGTCTTGAAGGGCTTGCCGTCGGTACCGTTCATGGTGCCAAAGCCGATGTGCTCCAGGCGCGACTCCTCGGATACCCCGGCTTTCTCGGCCGCCCGAAAAACTTGGGTGAAGTGTAGCGACTGGCGTTGATCCACCACATACAGGTAGAGTTCGGGACGCACCTCGCGTTCGCGCTCCACAATGGTGGCCAGGTCGGTGGTGCCGTACATGGCCGAACCTTCGGAGGAAACCAGCAAGAGCGGCGGTACTTCCTTCTTGTCCTCAGGGCGGGCGACCTGAATTACCAGCGCGCCCTGGTCGGGCACGGCCACTCCCTTTTCTTTACACTGCTTGACCAGGTCTTGGATCAGGTAGTTGACGTCGCTTTCGCCTTTCCAGAGATCGAAGTGGATGTTCAGGGCGGTGAATTCGCGTTCCAGAGCTACCTGACTGACTTTCCAGAAATGCTTATGCAGAGCCAGGTAGCCCGGACGGCCCTTCTGCAGCTCGGCCGTGGCTTTACGGGCCCGCTCTTTGTAGGCTTCGTCCTCCTTCATGCGGGCGCTGGCGGCCGGGTACATTCGGTCCAGATCCTCCATCGTCACGGGAGGGGTCTCCAACCACATGGACTCGTTGTAATCCGGCTTAAAGTAGGGCAGGTCGGGCTGTTCATCTTCCAGGGAAATAATCAACAGGCCGATCTGCAGGCCCCAATCGCCGAAATGAGCGTCGCTGGTGACGTGGTGACCCAGGGCGCGGCCGATGCGCTGGAGAGAATCGCCGATTACGGTGGCGCGCAGGTGGCCGACATGCATGGGCTTGGCCACGTTGGGGCCGGCAAAGTCGACCAGCACCCTCAGGGGCCTGGGCACCGGAGTCAAGCCGGACTGGGGATCGCTGGCCAGGCGGTTGGCCTGTTCGGCCAGAGCGGTCTCGCTCAGGGCCAGGTTGATGAAACCGGGTCCGGCCACGCTGGTTTCGCGCAACATTGTCTCTCCGCGCAGGGCTTCCAGGATGCGGTCGGCCAGGGCGCGAGGATTCTCGCCCTTTTGCTTGGCCCCGGCCAGGGCACCATTGCACTGAAAATCGCCCAGGTCGGGGCGGGCCGAGCGGCGCACTTCGGCCAGGTTCGGATCCAGGCCCTCTTTAGAAAATTGCGGGCCCAACAGATGGGTCAACTGAGTTGCGAAATCGATCATCCCCCAGGCCTATCACGATCCGGGCTGCTTAGGCAAGACCTGCAGCATCGGGACGGTATTCACCTGGGCCAGGTTAAGCCGCACCAATTCCTTTACGGCCGGGGGCAGCACGGTTAGATTTTGATAGTCGCCAGCCAGCAGGCGCACCAGCGCTCCGGCAACCTCCTCGGAAGGCAGATGTTGCCGTAGGATTTGCTTCAGATCCAGCAGGCTGGCCCGCGGCGGAGCGGGCCGACCACTAACCATCGCTACCGCTTGACGGTGGTAGGCCAGCTCTGCCAGTAACAACTGTGCCTCTTCACCTCGTAGAATCTCGCGCTCATCCACCTGCCTCAGGGGCCCGGTCACGCCCCAGATGCCCGCCGGTGGGGAAGGCGGTCGCAAGCTGGCCATGGGATTGGCGGGCGGCTGGCGGCGGTCCGCCTGGCGTAGAGGTCCGCGGGTCGAACTTGTGCCATCCAGAGGCGGCAGACAGGGTCCGTCCCCACTTTGCAGCACGGCCAGCGCAAAGACGTGGTCGGGATATCCAAGGAAACCTTCGTCCAGCACCCAGCCGGCCGCCAATAAGGCCGGAAGCCCCATGTGGCGCAACAATTCGCATAACATGGCATTGAGTTCGTAGCAGGCTCCCGCACCCAGGTATTCGGAGCTGGCCCCCGCGTGCAGCACGTCCAGTTGCCGATGGCCCACCTCGGACGGAGGCCGGCTGAGCACGGCGCGAGCGGCCGGGGTCTGGGCGAAAAGGTCGTCGTATGCGTAGCGGGACTGCATAAACTCCTGCGCAGCCAGAGCTCGCTCCCAGGCAGGAAGGCCGCGTTGGGAGGCCACCAGGTCGGCAGCCTCCTGGGGCAGCCGGGCCAGGGTGGGCAGTCGCCATTCGGCCGGCACTCCCTGCACCTCCTCGTCCAGGGGGCGGGGCGGCTGCAGGATTTCAACCTGGAAGAACACCTCCACCCGACCGCTCGTCTGGACCAGCACTTCACCCAGCGGGCCGTGGCGAAGACTGATGGGCCCGCTGCTTTGTATCCGACCGTCCAACCGGGTATACAAGGGCAGCGGCAGTCGGCTCAGGCCCGGTTGCAGGCTTCCCTGAAAAGGCAGGCTGCGCCCTCCCGGTTGACCCTGGGCAAATCCGGCCAGCTGGCGGCTGTCCAGAGGCAGCCAGTGTTGGCGCTGGGCGTCAAAGTGCCCGGAAAGAACGTGGGCGGCATACAGGTAGGGGCGCGGGAAGACCAGCGGCTGATGGAACAGGCCCGAGGCCGGCGCATGCTCGGCCTGCCCCGGGGAGGAGCTCGAGCCCACCGGAATTCCGGCCCGAGGGGTATAGGGGTTCTGGGCCGTCAGGCTGGCGGGAAGAACCTGACGGACCCAGTTGCGCAGGCGAGCGAAGATGCCCTCAGAGGGCGGAGCAGTTTCTGAAACGGTCGTGCGCACCGGAGCCGGAGGCTCCTCGGCGGCTGGCGCCACGGGCTGCAGCACTCCCTCCAAGGATTCGGCCTGCAGATATTCCTGAATGGCCAGGGCCGCCTCGGCATTTTCTCCAGCCAGAGCGCGAGCGGCCTGCCCTGCATCCTGACAGCCTTCCAGCAGAGCCGGGTCGAGCTGGCCAAGATCTGGAAACTGCTCACGCAAGCGCTGATCCAGGCCAAAGTCCAGCATTTCGGCCAGGCGCTCGGCCAGAGGATCTTCCGGCTCCTCCTGGCCGGCGGGGAAGTGACGTGCATCCAGATACGCGTCCATGCGCTCGCGGCTGGTGAGGGGCAACAAGATCTCAAGGATATCCACCAGTTGTTCCTCGCCCGGCCCCTGATAGATACAGGGAAGCAGTCCCTGGGCCAGGCCCGTCAGCAAAGCCTGAGGCGATTCGACCAGCTGGCTGTCCACCAGCAGTTCTCCCTGGTGATAGGCGGCCGCCGCCGCCACCGGTGCCTGGCCGACCCCGGGAAGATCATAGACCACTTTGAGTTGTTGAATGGCTCGAACTCGAGTGAGCTGGCTCAGGCGCTGCTGGTCCAACCAGCCCTGGGGAGAGAGCTGCTCGCGCTGCCGGCGCACGCGGGGCAGCACCTGAGCCAGCGAGCGCAAACTTGTGCGCAGCCGCGCCAGGCCCTGTGCGTGTTGGGACGAGACGTCGCGGCCCTCTCCTTGCAGACGTATGCTGTAGGCATCGCGCAGGTTTCGCAAACCCATCTGCTGGTGGAAAGCTTCCACGGCTGGCCGCTGCTCCAGATTTCCGGTCTGGGCCACCAGCAGCCCCTCGAAGAGTCTCTCCAGGCTGGGGGTATCGCTGCTTACCAGAGCCGGATGGTCGGCTGGAACCAGGCGTTTTTCCAGTCCCGGGCGACCCTGAGCTAAAATAATTGGAAGTTTTCGATCCAGCGACGCGCCGTCCAGGCGCGTGTAGCAGGCCAGCAACATCCGCGAGAGAGCGCGCTCGCCCGCCAGAACCTCCTGGTCGCCCCGGCGGCGCACTTCCGCCGCGATTTCCTCCAGGAACTCGCGCACCACCGAGCCTTCGACCTGGGTAGGGATGTCAAATAGCCGGCACAGGCCGGGGCAGGCTCGGGCGCCTCGTTCCCAATAACCACGTCGATTGCCAAAGTAGGTAAAGGCATGAACTCCCAGAACTTTTCGATGGTTGAACCACAGGCCGTCATCGCTGTAGATCCAGACCTGGTCGGCCAGGCGTTGGCGCAGGTCAGGCAAACGCTGGATTCGCGCTTCCAGCCACTGGTAAACTCGAAAGCTGACGCCCTCCTGGGCCTGGGCGCAGCTCTTCAGGTGTTGCAATACTTCGGGTAGTTCGACCTGCTGCTGGTCGCGTAGGCCCAGCCGGGTCAGGAGCCCGGGACCCAACAGGTCATTGATGCGCGCGTCCGGATAGAAGCGCCCATGGGTCCCGATCAGGGATTCGCATTCCGGGCCGGGCACGAAAAGCTCCCAGGGGGGCCGGGGAGCGCCCAGGGCGTCGGGCAGCCAGGGTTGATTGCGGTATTCCGGCACGTGTTGCAGCACCGCTTCTCCGTGACGCCGGTAGAGCACGCCCAGAATGCGAGCCAGGCCCAGCGCTCCGCTGGCGCGGCGGGGTTTGCGGAAGGCTTCGCTGAGCATTTCCCAGGAAGGCTCCTGGGCCAGGCCCAGGGCCTTGAGCATTCTCACCTGCTCAGCAGTGTAATCTGCGCTGAGCAGTCGTTCTTCCAGGAACTCCTCTAGCCCCAGTTCCGGATCCGCCCAAAGCACCTGGCCAGCCGCCCGAAACCGGCCCCGCCGATCCAACACGGGGAAGTCCACACCACCCAGCAGGCCGGGCCGATCCGAGAATTCTTCGCTCAGATAGTCAAAGAGCTGGCGAGCTCGCTCTTTCTGGCCTTGGGCCGCGGCCTGCCGGTAGGCCGGCAGCAGATGGCTTTCCAGAAGTTGCTTGGGTCGCTGCTGGGAAAGCTCCAGGTGACGCGACAGGGCGGAGAGGAGCCCGACCGGAATCTCCGGGTGAGGATACCAATCCACCCCCAGGTCGGGCAGATTGGCCTGCAGCACCAACTCCTCAGCTGCCAGCAGACGGCCCTGACGTGTCAGCCAGAAGGGATGATGGGCCAGCAAATGCCGGCTGGCCGTGCTGGCAAAGACCTGGCTTTCCTGGGTTTGCAGCCATTGGTAAAAGCCTCGCCGCAAATCATTGGACTCACGCCACTGCCCCGGGCTCAGGCCGGCCAGGCCTTTGAGGACCTCGGCGCTTTCCAGATCACGGGTGGCCAGCGTTCGTAGGGGCGTGACCTGGGTCAGCATTTCCTGGCTCAGCAAGCTCATGCTTTGGGGATCACAATGCAGCAGGGGTTGCTGGCGCAGACAGCCCAGCCCGTCCACCAGCGGCAGGCCATCCAGGCGCTCGGCCACGGCCTGGACTCGCTCGGGAGTGGAGAGAAAGTCGGGCTGTTCGCGCAAAGGTCGACCTGGACGGGCTTCCCGATTCAGTCGCAGCTTCAAAAGCTCGCTACCGGGCCGCGGGCTCAGCAGGCTGTTAAAGCTGGACCAGGCCGAGGGTAGAAGTTCCCAGTCCTGCGTGTCCATCAGACCGCGCAGAGATTTGAGATCCACCACTTCCTCGGCCGTGAGGCGTCGACCGGACAGGCTGGGCCAGAGGGGGAGCCGGTTGAGTTCCGGGCCTTGATAGCCCTGCCGGGCCAGCTGAGCCAAAAGCTGCTGCAACTGCTGGAGGCTGAAGCGTTCGGGATTTTGAGCGTAGTAGATGAGGGCCTCGGCTGCTCCTGCCGGTCTTTTCAGGGCGGCCGCGGCCAGCTCCTCGGCCTGTTCCTTGAGCTCGGCCGGGGGTTCTTCCACTCCGGGCAGTAGCCCGGAGAACTCGGGCTCAAGCAGGCTGAAGCAGTCCGGCTGCCCCGGTGCCCCCAATCTGCGGCCGGCCAGCAGGGGCAGCGAGAGCACCGTTTCGGCCTGGGCCCGAGTCAATTCTCCGGCCCGCGAAGCCAGGTAAGTCAGGACCTGGTGAGTGTCCTGGAGCTGAACCCGACAGAGGTCCTGCACCAGTTGCGTCAATCCTACTTCCGGCAGACGCTGGGCCAGCCCCAGGCGCTCCAGCAACTGCTGGCCGCTTTCGCCCAGAAAGTGACGCTGCAGGGGCGGCCGATAGAGAGCCCGCAATGGAGCCGACTCGGCCCGACACATCTGGCCCAGGGGGATGAGCTGGCCGCGGTCGTCGGGAAGGCAAGCTCGGGCTAGCAGTTGGCGCGAGTCGCCTGCCTGGATTTCGTCGGCGTGCTCGAGCAAGTAGGCCAGAGCGGCTTCGGATTGCTGACCCTGGGCCATGGCTTCCAGGACCGCGGCCACACCCACGGGTTCGGGAGTGAGCGCCTGAACGTGGGCGCGGGCGGCCAGGTCGGATGGCAGAAACTTGAGTTGGGGCAGAATGTCAGGAATCTCGGGATGAGCCGGTCGAAGCCGAGCCCCAGGCCCGCGCAGAGGTGCGTCTGGCCAAAGCGGCAGCTCGGCCAGTTGATCCAGCAAACTCTCAGGCACCTGGCGGTAACCTTTTTCGAGCAAGTCATGGGGAATGGCCTGCAGGGCCCCCTGCAAAAGATCGGTGGCCAGAGCCGTCCAATCCAAACGGGTCGGATTCCAGTCCGAATAAGGCTCTTGAAGCAGCGGGCTTCGGCTGGCATAGAATTCAGTCAGCAGCGGATCCTGGCAGAGTCTGGCCGTCTCCAGAGAATGCAGACCGAACTGAGTCTGAAAAATTGGAAGGAGCCGGGCCTGCTGGCGCACTTCGGGCGAACCCTCGGCCAGTAGCTTCAAGGCCAGCCCTGGCTGGCCGATCTCCCCGCCGTTTTGAATCTGCCTCAACAGCTCGGAAGGTCCCAACCTTTCCAGGCCGAGAGCTTCAAAGAGGGGGTGGGTGTCCCATTCCGCCGGCACCAGTTGCTGAGTGGCGAAGAACGGGCGAAATTCCGGGCTTGCTCGCCGCAACTGGCCCAGCCCTCGCTGGTGAAACAAACGAAGCTCCAAGATTCGCGGAGCGAAACGTTCCACTTCGGCCAGCAGCAGCTGCAGCAAGGCGCCCACGTTCTCGGGACGCAGCCCGGCTTCCAGTTCGCGCAGCAGATCTTCCGTGTCAAAGACTCGACAGCCCAAGGTTTTCTCGGCCACTTCGCGCACTCGCCCCGTGGGAGCCCATAGCTCCAGGGGCAGCCCCAGTTGTAAGATTTCCGGGCTGGCCAGACGAGTTTGTTCGGGGCTTTTGCCTGTGGGCAGGCAGGGCTCGCTTCTGAATAACTGACCGATGGCTTCGGGCAGAAAGGCGAAAGGGCCGATGGCCTCCCCAGGCAGCGGTAATTGGGCCAAAAGGTCGGCGCGTCGGCTGAGTCGCAAAAGGCTTTCAGGAATTTTGGCCAGCAGCCACTGATTCCAGTCTGACTCCGGGTTGAGTCGCTCTCGGTCCACTGGTAAATCGAAGTGGCTGTGCACCAGAAAACGCAGGCCCGAGGGTTGAGCTGTGGGCAGGTAGGAGTAAACGGTGGGGGAGTCGGGGCTGACATCGATGACCTGTTGCTTTGGGTCCAACTGAAAGGCCAACAACAGGCGGGTTCGATCCGGGCGTCCGCTTTCTCGAGCCGGTCCGGGGTAGACATGCTCGCTTTCGTCGCTCAGGTAGCCGAGTTGCTGGCGCTGGAAAAGCTGACCGTTCCAGTCGATCTCCTGGATGTTTGTGAGCGCCAGCAAGATGGCCGGGTCGAGCGAGGGAGTTTGAGTGAAGGGCCGTTTCAGGGGCAGCACCAGCGTGGTGCCTTCCAGTTCTCGATGTTCCAGCGCTCGCGGAATGCTGACGTCGATGATCTCGAACTGAAAGTCGCCCGAGTAAATTTGGGGTCGGTCGGTGACTTCATAGACGGATTTAAATCCGACGCCGAAAAAGCCGATCTGCTGTTTCTTTTTGGTGGTCTGACCGATCGAAGTAACACCCACCAGGTCGCGCACGTCAAATGCCAGACCGTCGTGCCAGACCTGGATGACTTGAGGCTGGACCTCAACCTTGAAGCGCCGGGCGCCGGCATCTTCGGCATTCTGCAAGAGCTCGAAGAGAAAATGGCCCGGCTGGGTATAGACCCGTTTCGCAAGCAATTCCTCAGCATTGCTCAAGGAAATGGCCTTAGGCGCACGACTGAGCTGCTCCAGCGCCTCCAGAGCCAGTTCTCTCCTGCGTTTACGCGCCGCTTCGTCCAGGCTGGCCAGAGCTCGGGCCGGAATCAGAGCCAGGGCCCGGTCAGCCGGCAGTTGTTCCTCCAACTCTTTGAGGTAGGCCTCATAGCTTTCCGGTTCGAGGTGCTTGAGAGTGCGCTCCAGCATGGCGATGACGGCCAGTCGGCTCAGCGAAACCTGAGGCAGGGCACGCCGCAGCACCGGTTCTAGCTCGGGCCCTGTGAGATTCTTGAGAACCTTGAGCAGGCTCGTCTCCGGCCACTCGATCAGCTGGTCGGCCAGAACTGGCCCATGCTCACGGAGAAAGCCGGGACGGGAGCAGAGCCACGCCAGCGGGGTCGGGTCGGAGAGAGCGGCACACGCCTGCAGCAGCTCCAACACGGATACACCCCGGGCCAGGGCTTGAGTCAATTCCTGCTCTTGCGCGGCCAGCGACAGGCGCGCGAAATCTGGATTTAGACTCGTAGCAGCACCTTGCCGATGTTGTCGTTGATCCCCACCAGTTGGTGGGCTTGCTCGGCTTCCTGGATGGCAAAGGTCTGGTGGATAATAGGCTTGAGCTGACCGCTCTCGAACAGCGGCCAAACTTCCCGGCGCAGCCCATCGATGACCAGATTCTTCTCCTCGATCGAGCGGCTGCGCAGCACCGAGCCCCGCAGGGTCAGGCGCTTCACCATCATGACGCCCATGGGCAAAGTGCCCTGGGCTCCACCCATGAGTCCAATATTGACCAGTCGGCCCCTGGGCCTGAGCAGGTTGACATTGGATTCCAAGTAGGCCCCGCCCACCGGGTCTAAAATCACATCCGCTCCTCCCCAGCCTTTGACGGCTTCTTCCCAAGGTCCCTGGTGGCGATTGGCGCTGGCCGAAGCGCCCAGCGCTTCGCAGTAGTCCCGCTTGGACTGGCTTCCCACGGTCACAAAGATGGGATTGCCCCAGGCTTTACAGAGCTGGATGCAGGCGGTCCCCACGCCGCTGGCGCCGGCATGCACCAGTACCCGCTCGCCCTCCTTCAGCTCCCCCTCCAACCGTAGGTTGAGCCAGGCGGTGGCGAAGACCTCGACCACCCCCGCCGCCGTCTCCAGACCCATCCCGGCCGGAGGGGTTAGAGTGTGGCTGGCCGGCACGGCCACATATTCGGCATAACCGCCGCCGGCCAGCAGGGCGCAAACCTCCTGGCCGATTTCCCGGTCGGTCACGCCCGGTCCCAGCTTCTGGATGACCCCGCTGCATTCCAGGCCCAGAATTTCCGAGGCGCCTGGAGGCGGAGGATAGCGTCCGGAACGCTGCGATAGGTCGGCTCGATTGACGGCGGTGGCCCGCACTTTGAGCAGCACCTCGCCTTCTTGGGGCTCAGGAGTCGGGGTGTCGTCCCAGACCAACTGGCCTTCACGAATCAGGATGGCTTTCATGAGATTAGGGTTGGCCCCAACCCCGAACCCACCTGCTCCCGATTCTTGATAAGCAATTTTTGGGGCGAGCGCGTGTTCGGTTTTTCGGGCGCGGAAATTGCTTATCAAAATGCTGTAGCACCGACTCTCCGGGCAATCGCAGGGGGGAGAGGGTACGGCTTCTCCTCGGGCAAGTGGCGGGCCGCTTGCTCCCACAGACCACGTCGGCGCAGGTCTAGAATTTTGCTGACCAGCGGACGCAAGTCCTCAATGCGGAGAATCCAGTTTTCAGCATAGTCACGGATGATCGCTCTTCCCAGGCCGACCTGAAGACTTCGATAGGGCAGCTTGTCCCCCCGCAGGTTGTATTCGGGGTCCCATTGCACCAGCACGGGCGCCTTCTGGCGCAGTTCCTCCCATTGGCCTCGGTCGGAGTAGACCTCAGATTCAGGCGAGGTCAGCACCGCTTGGGCCAGAGCCTGTTCGAAGACCTGGCGGTCGATGTGAACGGCCAGCACCCATTCCTGGCCGGCCTTTTGACCCCAGCCGCTGCGCTGCATCATCCAGAGAAAGCTGGGTTTGACCCAGGTCATCCGTTGCAGTGAAAAGGGAGGCACGAAGCGTCCCGCCTGCAGGGCCGCAGCGCCGATTTCCCTCGGGTAGGCCTGGTAAACCACCAGGCTCTGGTCGCAATACCTGGCTCTGATCTGTCGCATGGGCCGGCAGCTTGCCAGTCTCGTTCCATTTTGTCAAGCCGATTTTCGACTTTAGACGGTTGACCCGGGGGGAGGGGTTTTGCAGAATCAGGCAAGAGGTCGACAGCATCTTTCTATCTCCCTGGGCCCGAGATCGGTCACAATGTGGACACAGGGCGCCCTCAGGAAAGGAGACATTCAGGCGAAATGGTCGACGAACTGGCAAACTTAGTGGAGCAACTTTGTCCCCCGGACGGGTCCACCAGAACGGTTGTGGAGAATCTTTTTCTGCACCGCTCACAATGCCAAACTGCGCCGTCGCACGCGCTGCTCCAGCCAGCGCTGTGCGTCGTAGCCCGGGGACGGAAAATCGTGACCCTGGCTGACCAGACCTTCACCTACGATCCAAACCATTACCTGCTGGTTTCGGTGGATCTGCCTACAGTGGGCAAGGTGATTGAGGGACCTTACCTGGGTCTTCGCCTGGACCTGCCCCCAGCCCTGATTAATGAAGTCATGCTCCGCACTCCGGGTGCGGTCGATTCCAGGTCGGGTGATCAGCCGGGAGTCGGCGTCAGTCCTCTGACTCCAGCCCTGCTGAGCGCTTTGACACGACTGCTGCGTCTGCTTGAGACGCCCGACGATATTCCGGTGCTGGCCCCTCTCATCCAGCACGAGATTGTCTATCATCTGCTCAATGGACCTCAGGGTGACCGGCTGCGTCGAATGGCTCGCGCCGACAATGCTGGAGTGATTGGCGCCATTCGCTGGCTCAAAGATAACTTCAGCGAGCCATTACGTATCGAGCAGATGGCCCGTCAGTTCAATATGAGCGCTTCAGGACTGCACCACCAGTTCAAAGCGGTCACGGCCATGAGCCCGCTGCAGTATCAGAAACAGCTGCGCCTGCAAGAGGCTCGACGCCTTCTGCTCTCCGAGGTCGCCGATGCGGCCTCGGTGAGTTATCAGGTGGGCTACAACAGTCCCTCTCAATTCAGCCGAGAATACAGTCGGCTGTTTGGCCAACCTCCCCAGCGTGACATCGCTCGCCTGCGAGGACTGTCCCTTTCCATGTCTTGATTTCGGGCCCAAGTTCAGGGTTTGAGCTCGAGCACGCCGGTCCAAACGTTGTTCTTCGGGTTGGTTTCGCGCACCCGTCCCTCGGGATCGATGGTGGCCGTAAGCTGAGCTTTCATCCCGGGCTGAAGACCCAGGATTCCGATCGTGTAGCCGCCCGTGCTGTGGCTTTGGCCTGGTGGGGGGACCCGGTATCGATAGAAATGGTTGACGGGAAAGCTTCGTTCACCCGTACGCAAACCGATTACAAAGTCGGCTCCGGTGCGTCCGCGGCCGTTATTTCTGTAGACCACCCGCACGTAGCTGGGCGCTTCGTAGATGACCCTTTCTACAACCAGATCCGGTAGGTCTGGCCTGTCTTCCTGATAAGGTTGGCTGTCGTTATGCGTGACCCCATCCTGGCGTTCGATTTGCTCGTAGAAGTCCTTATTGCTCTGGCGCGCCTGCGCCTGGCGGGATTGGATCTCCACCTTGATCAGCTCTGAACTCCAGTTCGATGGGATTCCCAGCTTCTCCAGAGAGACGGGCGAGCTGGAACTGACTGCAAAAACACCCTGCGGAGCAGCAACCTCAATTCCAATCTGATGTCGGGGATCACTTTGGCGGGAGATATTGAGGTGGACAGGCTCGGTCGCCCTTCCCGGGCCCAGATTCTGCAAGTGAACCGTCAGGGTGGTGGGCGTGCGGCTGAGATGAGTGACGATCACGTCGGGGCGCAAACCACCCGCTCCGCCCCCCAGGGTGCAGGCCAGGCCGAAATAGAGTAAAAAGAGGAATGAGCGCATGAAAACGTAGGTTTTTTCGAGAGTGGAAGATTCCTTCTGCTGAGCGGGGCCGTATGGCCACTGAGGCCAAAGTCGCGGAGGGGCGCAAAATGCTAACCATCTGTTTACAATATGACTGAAATCGTAACCAAGTTGCTAACCATGATTTCCACCCGTCTGACCTATAATCAGGTTATGATCGCCGAACAACTCTCCCGCTCACAACTGCAGCGGCAGCTCCAGACCCGAATGTGGGAACTGCGGCAGGCCGGGCAGGACAGCCGCGACTTGAAAAACTTCCTGGCCCGACTGCGCAATCTGCCCGGTCAGACGGTAGGCGACATGTGCCATTACTGGTCTCAGTCCCAGGCCGAACGCCGTCCGGTTTATCAGCTGCTCTGGCTGGCCGTGGCGCTTCTGTCCAGTTCATTGCTCTTCAAGCTGGCCGGTATCAAGCTGGCAGCCGCGGCCCTGGTTGTTTCGGGCCTGTGCTCATTTGTTCATACCCAGCTGCTCTGGCAGGAAGAGAATCGTTTCGCGGATGAGTTAATGTTGCGGGCTGACGCAGCCTTCGCTTCGCTCCGACTGACGCGCTAAGTCCAGGGCTAGTCCATGCTCGAGCGGCTTTGCTCGGCCGCCTTTTTCACCAGTTGTTGATTGTGGCCGCCCATCTGCCGGTATTCCTGGAGCGAAATCACTCCTTCTTCCAGCAATTCGTCCAGATCCGGGCGCAGGGGCTTCAGCTTCATCGGCCGCGAGGCCACCACCGGAGTTTTGCCGCCGGGATGATTGGCCAGGTAGGCGTTGAGATAGCTCAGGGCCTCCTTGAGGTTGACCTGCTTTTGAGATTCCAGCAACTGTTTCCGGGATTGTTCCAGTTGTGAGCTCAGGCGAGCGATTCGATCGGAAGCCTCCTTGAGTCGGGCCGGCTTGCTTTTGGCTCTTTTGAGTGACTCGTTCATTTGCTTGTGCATCGTCTCGTAGTCGACGCGGGCAATGGCGCCTTCTTCATAGAGCCGGGCATATTCAGCGTCTTTGTCCTTGAGACGGGTTGATTCTTCCCCGCTTTTCAACAAGCTCTGGCGATCTTTCTTGGCCTCTTGCAGTTGCTGCTGGGTCTGCAGGAATTGATAGCGAGCGTAGAGGTAAGCCCGGTTGCGTTGCTCCGGAGTGACCGCTGCCAAGGTGAATTCGGCTTCGCCGGCCCCATAGTCGATAAATTCACCGGCCGGCCCGCGCATCTTCACGTCGACATGGTCACGGGCCACGATGCCGACAGGATCTCCTACCTTGACCCTTTGCCCGACCTTGACCAGCGGGATGAGGTGGCCATAGGTGGCCTCCCGCGAACCGGTCACCACCGAGATGCCTTCTTCCTGCCCATACCAGGGGGTGATTGCCACCACTTCACCCTCCCAGGCAGCCGGAACCACTGAGCCGCCCGGTATGGCTACGTCGTAGCCATAGTGCAGGCCGGCGTGACTGCGGTAGATGGAGACTGTGCGCGGGTCGCTGAAGCGGCCCGTGACCACAGCTTCTGGGTATTTACTGCGCACGGTGGCCAGCAACTGCCCTAAGGTCATGGGCGTGACGGCTGCCGGGGCACCAGGATGGGACCCCACGAATTGGGAGAGGCGGTCAAATTCATTGGCCTGAGCAAAGGCCGGCAGCATGGCCAGCAAAGCAGCGGCCAGGGTTCTTCTCATAAGCCCAGGATATAACATACCGCAAGCCAACGCGTCACCCGTCAGTCCAGTTCCCGCCTAGGTATTTAGGCCTACCTGGACCAGGCGGGTGCTCCGGCCTTGGTCATCAGGGCTTCGGTTGGCCAGTAGCCGCGGCGGACCGATTCACAGGTGCTGCTCTCGCGTTCACTCCACACCTTGCGCGGAGTGCTGCGCAGCAGTCGGGTGATCTGGTCCAGGGTCTCGTCGGCGAAGTGGCGACTGCCCCCGCAAAGAATTCGTTCCAGGCGCCACAGGGCGTAAAGTTGGGCCGAGGAATTGTTGAACTCCAGCCAGGGCAGCAGATCTTCGATGCGGTTGGCAGCCGCCAGCACTTTGTCCAGTTCGGTCAGCTCGGGGGGCTCCGCCACGGCGGGAGGAGCTGGTGGTTGCGGGGTAGGCTCGGTTTCGGGCATCGGTCCGACAAATCCGCCCTTGGGTTGGGCTCGCACCAGAGCCACGCTGACCGGCTCACCAGTGGCCGGAAGTGCGCTCGGAGCCGGAGTGCCACCGACGTAGACGGCCGCGGCCAGAATGCGGTCCAGGCGCTCCTGACTGAAGTAGCGAACGAATTCGTGGCCCTGGGGAATGTCGCGCTGGTCGAAAAAGACCGCTCGTCTTGAGAAGATCGAGTCGTACTGGCTCTCGGTCATATGCGGGAAAGCCGAGCCGCCCGCCATGCCGCGAGCCATCTGGCGAATCTGCAGGACCTGGTCGCGAAAGCCGTTGCCGACATAGGGCGAGATTGTCATCCACATCAAGTCGGTCCTGGATTGGGGCGTGTCGAAATCGATCTGGCCTTTGGCCCAGACATTGTAATCCAGATCCGAACCCGTCAGGGCCCAACAGTTCAAGCGTAGAGCCTGAGACGGGTCGTAGGAGTCAAAGGTATGCGGGCCGGGCGTTGGAGCTTCGGCTTCGGACGAGGAAGCGGGTTGGAAGATTTCGTCGTCATAGACGATCTTGGGAAAGAGGGCCGCAGCCGAAACCTCACAGCCCAGGCTATGCGCCATCACATCGATCTTGGCTCGCGGGAATTCTTTTTGGAGCCGAAGCAGCAATTGTCGAGCGGCCTTGTGTCCCACCACCCGGGCGCGTGCTACCTTTTGTAGATAGGCGTCCCCGGCTCGCCAGGGAGTCTGAGCTCCCGGCGCGGCCGAATCCCACTCCAGGCCCACTACTACGGCCGAGCGATTGAGTTTCTTGAGGGCTTGATAGCTCCGGTCGGCTACTTCTTGAAACTGGTTGGCACCGTCCTCGCGGGGAACGTTGTAGCCGTGGACCAGTACCACAATGTGCTCGGGCTGGTCCTGAATGTGATGGACATTGTAGAGGGTCTCGCCAATGGTGAATTCCGAAATCTGCGAGCCGTCGCCCAGCCAGGCCAACACAAAGGGCTGATCGGCCCAGGCCCAACCGCACAAACTCGCCCACAGCAACCAACTAAAAAGCTTCAATCTAAAAAGCTTACTAAGCACCCCGGATTGTTCCTGCGCAGGGACCTTTTCCGCCCTGCGGGAAGCCAAAGGGGATGGAGCAGATGGTTTTTGTGGCTGTGAGCCCGGACGGCAAGCGCCACGAATGGACTCTGGACGAGGGCGAGTATCAGGTGGGCCGCTCCGACGGCCAGCAGCGACCGCATCATCTGGCCGTGGAGGGCGACCCGCACCTTTCTCGTCAGCACTTCAGCGTCCAGCTTAAGCAAGGTCGAATGCTTGTTCGGCGAAGTGTGGGGGCGCGCAATCCGATCTTCTGGAACGGCCAGGAGAACGACGCTTTCGAGATCAAGGTCGGGCAGTTTTTCACCACCGGAAAAACCCAGTTCGGTCTGCGGCGCGGGCAGGCTCCCGGTGAGCTGACCCTGTTTGGCTTTTCCAA
The DNA here is from genome assembly GCA_018266105.1 of bacterium. Classification (GTDB taxonomy): domain Bacteria; phylum Vulcanimicrobiota; class Xenobia; order Xenobiales; family JADMJV01; genus JADMJV01. The sequence continues at coordinate 61,447 of JAFEBA010000001.1, forward strand.
GGAGAAGGCCCGCTTGCGCCGCCTGCAGGACTGCTTTGACGCAGTTTTGCAGTTGTTGGAAAGGTTGCGCAAGGATCCGGCCGGTTCAACTCCCTGGAGACCCGCCTTTGAAGTCATTCGCAACTTGCTGCCGCGAGTGGAACAGTTGATGTTCGTGGAAATCCTGGGAACCAGCCAGCGCGTTTTGGACTCACAGGGCGGGGCACCCGAGGAGTTGCCGCCTCAGCTGGTGCGTCAGGCCTTGCAGCAATACTCCACAGTCACCTCGATCAACCAGGCTCCCGTGGACGATCAGGACAAAACCCTGGCCGCCCTCGCCCGCTGGCGGGTGCTATCCCCTTTGCATGGACTGGAATCCAGCTCCTACGCTCTGAGTGCGGCCGGAACGGGCTACCTGGAACCCGAGGATCTGGAAGAGGTGGCCGCCATCATCGACCTGGTGGCGGAACTGGTTGGGCACCATCTGGTGGTGCAGCAGGCTTCAGAATACAGCAATCTGCTGGGGGTCTTCGGTCACCACGTCGGGACTTTGTTCAAGACCTCAGGAGCGTTGCGCTTGTGGAGTGACCGCAGTCAAAGTCCGGAAGTTCGAAGGGTCATCCACAACTTGCTGCCGGTCTGGGGCGTGTCCCAGGCGATTTCTCTGCACAAGAAGCAGGGAGAGCAGGGCCAACTGCCCGCCGATTGGGTGATTGCAGGCTGGAATGAGCCGGCCGCGATCCTGGAAAGCTTGCGTGCGTTTATTGCTAATCAAATGACGGAGGAGCCTTTCTTACCGTGGTTTCTGGAGGGCGCCCGCCTGCTACCCGGGGAGCGCGGCTTGCTCAGTTTGCCTCCTCTCAACGATAACCCGGTGGTCCTGGATAAGACTCTGGCCCTGACCATTGGCCTGCTGGAAATGCTCAACAACTTGCGCAAATACCCGGAAGCGCGAGGAGCGGGGCGTGAAGATCGGCGTGAGCTGAACGAGCTTCCTGAGCAGGAGCGCCGGGTGGATCTGATTTGTGTTCTGGAGAATGGAAGTGCGGTGGTGCAGTTGGAACAGCCGGTGGTGACCACGGGTGAAAGCGGAATTCCACAATCTCGCAGTCTGGATCGTATCCGTGCGCTGGAGGGCCGCCTGCTGGGCGGATTGGTGGAAACGGGCAAGCCGGAGAAGGTGGGAGAAACCAGTCTGCCCCATATCTGGCGAATCCGCCAGCGCTGGGTCTATTACTGGGGAAGGCTGGTCGGATGAGAAATTTGCGTTTGTGGTTGATTGACGATCGCCCGGTTACGGAAATCGAGACCCGCTTCCTGGATCTTCAGAAAGTGCCCAATGGTCCGGACGAGGACCCTTCGCTGGGCACCTGGGCTCAGCACCTGCGGCTCTGGAGTGACCACGCCTTCCCCAGTCAGGAACCCGATCTAGTTCTGATCGACTGCCGATTCGAAGACGACTACCAGTATGTGCCCACCTCCGAGACCTTGCGGGGCAACGATCCGCGGGGGCTGCTGCACGGAGCTATTTACATCGCCCGTATGTTTGGTCGAGACCGATTCCATCCGTTTGGATTTAGCGTCTACAGCATGGATGCGTCCACTTTCCAGAGTGATGCATATGCCCAGACCTTTATGGGCTTCTTGCTGGCCATGCGCGACTCCACCTTGCCGGAAGGTCAGACCGGATTCGTGCGGGGACGCAAGGACCGCGAGCTAGTCGGAATCTGTGCTCAAGAGCTGGGCCGAACCGTGAGCCAGAACCCCGCTACCGCCTGGGGACCGGCTCTGCAGATGTTCCGGCAACGTTTGCGCGAAGTGGTGGACCTGCAAGCCATCGTGATCGAGAAGGAGAGTTGGCTCGCCTGCCTGGAGGGACTGCGCAGCCGGCAGACGCAGAGTCTGGCCCTGGCCTGGCGCCGCTTCGACGGCCAGGAAGATAGGGTCAGTCTCAATTCTCTCTTTGCCGAGGCTCTGCGCTCTGATGAATGGACCCCCGAGGCCACGCAGCTCGCTTTGCAGTGGCTGGAATCGCTGCTGGTGTTGGGGGATTATTTGGGGGAGGCGCGTGGTTGGGTGCAGGGGCTGCTGGACGGCAAGGACCCCGAAAGTTTGCCCGTACCGCGCGGCCAGGACGCCCACGGGCAGCGCCTCACCAGATTCTTTCACGCCTGCGCGGGAGTCGTGGCCTGGTATGAGGATCGACGCTCCGGGGGCAGTCAGAGCAGCTCCAACCTCATCCTCAGCCTGGGCCTCAGTGATAAGCAATTAAATCGATACTTCAAACCCCTGCTGAATCTGCCTTGGGGCAAGGTGGTTGACCTGCTGGATGAGGGGTGGAGCACCGGCATCTGGCCTTTGCCCGGCCAGTGGGAATTGCATCGGGTTGTGCGCGATTGGGCGCGCCACACCCATAAGAGCGAGTTCCAGATGGCCGGACCGGGAGCGTGAACGACGACGAAACCCTGAATATGACTCTGAGCAGCCTGGAGACCTCAAAGGAGGCCTCGCAGGCGGCCAGTATTCCGGGTTACGAATTGCGCGGGGAGTTGGGCCGAGGAACTTTCGGCGTGGTCTGGGAGGCCGTGCGCGTTCAGACTGGACAGCGAGTGGCTCTCAAGCTGGTGTTGCATGAGCAGCGTCTGCATTGGGAATACTTCCGCCGTGAATTGGCCTTGCTTGTGGATCTGGAGGATCATCCCTACACCCTGACGGTGCTGGATGCCGATCTCTCGCACAGTCCGCCTTTCATTGTGACGCCTCTGGTCGAAGGAGGCTCACTCCAGAATCATCAGAGTACAGAATTGCCAGTCTGCTATCGCTGGATTGAGCAAATGGCTGAAGCCCTTCACTACATTCATAGCAAGGGCGTGATCCACTGCGATCTCAAGCCCTCCAACATTTTCGTCACCGGCACCGAGACCATTCGCGTGGGTGACCTTGGACAGTCGCGGCGGGTGGTGGATGGTGAGGTTTCCTGGGGAACAGTCGGCTATATGGCGCCGGAACAATGCGACCAGCCGCTGGGTAAAAGATCTACGCCCTCGGTGCTCTGGGATGTCTACGGCTTTGGCGCGACCGCCTACTGGCTACTCACAAAGAAGCGCGCTCGCATCATGGATACCGATCAGAGTCGCCTGGCGGGCGTGAGCGGTGCCGGGCAGCTTGCCAGCTTCTACGTGGACTGTTTGCGCAATAACCAGCTGATTCCGATTCGCAAGCTCAACCCGGAGGTGAATGGGTCCATCGCGGCCATTGTGGAGCGTTGCCTGGAGCTTGACCCGCAGCGCCGCACTCAATCCATGGAAGATGTGCTGGAGGACTTTGCTCGCTGGCGGCGCGGTGATCGCTTGCTGGCCTTGCGTCCCTGGACGGCCGCTTACCGCTTCCAGGTGGCCGTTCGCAAGCCGGCAGTGCAGTTGAGTTTGCTCTTACTTTTATTGCTTATCTTATCCCTTTACTATGGAGTCACCAGCTATCGCCAGCGCCAGTTCGCCCTGCTGACCCAAAGCGGTCTGCACGCCCTGGAATCGGGCCGCACCGAGGAAGCCTATCTACAGTGGGTGGCCGCTCTGGGTTACGCTCCAGGAGACCCCACCACCCGAGCCCGGCTGTCTTTTCTGCCTGTGCTCATGACGTTTCCGGGGCGAGCTGAAATCAGTTCGGTGGCCTACAACGGAGACGGAACTTTGCTGGCAGCCGGCGCCAAGGCCTCGAGTACCAGCCCCCAGGCCAGTGCTCGAGTCTGGGACAGCGCCGACGGTAAGCAGCTTCTGGAGATTCGCCATCATGATGGCATACAAAAAATCGCCTTCACGAATCAATCCCCCGATTTGCTGGCCACGGCCTCGTGGGACCGCACGGGTCTGGTGGTGGACGTGAAGGCCCACAAGACCCTTTTTCAGATTCAGCACGGTCAGGGTCGAGAGAGCCCCAGCCTCACCGACGTGGTTTTCAGTCAGGATGGGAGATGGCTGGCCAGTACGGCACAGGATGGGTCATTGCGCCTCTGGAGTGTCCCTTCGGGTCGGGCCCAAAGTCTGGAAATGCCTGCTGAAGGGCCGGAAGGGCAATACCTGCTGGCCCAGCCCGTCACCTTTGACGCGGATGGGAGGCTGCTGGCCGGACTGTCCACCCCGCGCACCCTGCGCTTGTGGGATACTCAGAGCGGTCGGGTTCGACCCTTTAAGCTGGAAGAGGGCTCGGACATCAACGATCTGCATTTTCATCCCAAGCTGCCCATTGTGGCTGATGCATGCGAAGACGGCAGCGTTAATCTTTGGAATACTCAGGACGGCAAGATCATGGAGAGGCTGCTGCACAGCAGTCGGGTCAACTACATTAACTTCAGTCCGACCGGAGACTTCCTGGCTGCCGGTGGTGAGGACGGCGTGGTGCGCATCTGGGACCTGCGGGAGCGCCCCTGGAAAGTGTTTGATCTGGTGCATCAGAAGCCGGTGCGTAATCTGGCCTTCTATCCGCGAGCCCCGTTGCTGGCGGTGGGAATGGGAGAGAAGGAGGAACTCTGGTCCCTGAGCGAGGCCAATGGGGCCGTGCGGGTTTGGGATCTGACCACTCGCAAGGCGGTAAGTGATACGATGCCTCACGAGGGTCCCGTTACTCAGCTGGCCTTCCATCCGCGCCTTGAGCAACTGGTCTCCAGTTGTGGTTCCGGTCTCCGCGTTTCTTCACTCTACCCTGGTTCAGCCCGTTGTTGGGAATTGCGGCTGCCTGGCCGGGGTGAGCATCCAGTCTTGCCCACGCCTGATCTTCTCCAGGGGGTATCCGTGCAGACGGGTGGCCTGCAGATTCGGGATCGCGACGGACACAATGTGTGCCAGGTCAGCCATGGTGAGGGCATCAAGATCAATGCCTGGGCCTTCAGTCAGGATGGCCAGCTGCTGGTGACCGGGGCTGAGGACAGAACCGCCCGCGTCTGGAGCATGCCCTCGGGAGCGTCCCTGGGGAACCCATTGCCCCATGAGGGCCGGGTCACGGCCGTGACCTTCAATCGGGGGGGAAATTGGGTGGCCACCAGTTCGGTCTCCTGGAATTCAACCACAGTGCGCTGTTGGGATGTGGCCGACGGTACTCCGGTTTCGCCGCCCCTCTACGGAGCACAGACTGAGGTTCATTCTCTGAAATTTTCCTTGGACGGCTACTGGCTGGTGGCCGACGGTCTTTCATGGAACGTTCAGGTGCCGGCCAGTGAGAGTGATCAGCAACTGGCCGCCACGATTACGCGCCGTCTCAAAGCCGGGTTCAACTCTTCGGGTCTGGTTGTTGCCAAACCCTGAAGTAGACTTCATCCCTGTCAGAGGTTGTCATAGCATGAAGCGGAATACCCGCTACAGTGTGAGTGTGATGGATAGAGTAGAGGTAAGAAAAATGATGCAGAGGCTGATGACGGTGCTGGCCGTCTTTGTGCTTGCGCAGTCCGTGCCGGCTGACGATCAGTCGCACGAGCACGCCGGGCATGATCACCGGATTGAGGTGATCCAGGTTGGACAGCAGCAGTGGTTCATCGCCATTTGCTCACGCAATGATTTGAACGTGCGTTTCAACAACATCAATGATGCTCGTCGCTGCGCCGACGACCACGCCCGAGCCACCGGTCACAGCACCGGCGTGGTGCGCGGTTGAGGAGATTTTTAAAACGGCATCTTGACTTGTTACCAATTTGGTGGGAAATCTGAAGTATGAGCAGTGATCGCCGTCAGAGTCCCCGATTGAAGTACAGCCTGCCTCTGCGCTACAGCCGTGGTGGACAACGGGTCTACAGTGGACATGCCCTGGATGTCAGCGCGACGGGAGCGAAACTCGTGCTCGATGAGGCCGCCTCGTCCCCAGACCGACTGGTGGTGGAGTTGGGCTTTAAAGTGTGTCTGCAGGCCCGCACAGTGTGGGCGGAGCGGCTTCCCAGCGGTCAGCGTATGGTCGGGGTCGTTTTCGAAGGCGTCCACTCCGGGCAGTTGCAGGCCCTGAATGACTACCTGTCCGAATTGAGCACCCGAGCCGCCTGATCAGGCGTTATTTTGAGCAGGGCCTGGCTGCGACAGGTTTCCACCTGTTCTAAAATGAGATCGGCCACCACCTGAATCGGCCGACCTCGGCGCTCCAGCAGTTGCTCCGCGTGTTCGCGCAGGCCTGCATAAGCTTCCAGTTCCGTCTGAGAACGCTCCACATGCTGGCGCCACTCCCCTTGGAGTGGCCCGACGTCCACCAGTGTCACTCGCACTCCCGATGGCCCGGCTTCAGCAGCGATGGTTTCACACAGAGAGGTAATCGCTGCGTTGGCGGCTTCGATGGCCCCCCAGGCCGGTCCCCGGTATCCCGAACAGACGACATTCACGAAATGTCCGTAGCCACGTTCGCGGAACTGGGGGAGAAACTTGTGCATGATACGCCAGGTCGCCCAGAAGTGGGTTTCAAAATGGCGGCGCGCTTCTTCCTCGCTCAGTTCCTCGAAACAGCCCAGCAGCCCGTAGCCAGCGCTATGAAAAACGACGTCCACACCGTCTAGAGCTTTGCTGGAACGGGCCACCGTGCACTGGGTGCGTTCGGGTTGGTTGATATCGCAAAAGTAGGCCAGCGAACGACCGGGGGCGAGCTCCTCAAACTCTCTCAGGGCGTCCTCGCGTCGCACACTTCCGGCCACGAAGTGGCCCCGAGCCAGGGCCATTTCGGCCACCCGGCGGCCCAGTCCGCGCGAGACTCCGGTAATGAACCAGCGCCTTTGCTTGCTGCAGTTGCGTCCCATAGAGTGAGTGTTCCCCAGCCGTCAGTGAAAATACTGCAGCAGAGCCATCCCCGTCAGCAGACCGGCTGCGAACCCGGTCCAGGGCCCGGCCGCTAAGGTCGAGAGGCGCCTGCGCAGTTGGGAACGCCAGCACGACTTGCGCGCTGGAGGATGGCGCAGGAAGTCCAGGGCCTCGCGCGCGTTGGCGGGACGATCGGCCGCGCGCTTTTGCAAGAGCCAGCGAGTGAGGCAGGCCAGTGTGCCTGATGCACTCATTGGATGGGGATCTTCGTGTAGTATCTGGAAAAGCAGATTTCCCACCTGATGGCTTTCAAAGGGCATCCGACCTTCCAGCGCCTCGTAAAAAATGACCCCCACCTGATAGAGATCGCTGCGCTCGTCGAGAACGTGGCCCTGGACTTGTTCGGGCGACATGTAGGCGGGCGTGCCTAAAATCATTCCGCTTACAGTAGCTCGATTGGTGCCGTCCAGGTTACGGGCCAGGCCAAAGTCGAGTAAGCGCAGCCGGCCATCGGGCTGAACCAGAATATTCTCTGGCTTGAGGTCGCGGTGGACGATGCCCTCGGCGTGCAGGTAGCCAACCACTTCCAGCAGTTGCTCAAACAGTTGCTCTCTTTGCTCGGGATGGACCTGGAGATAGGCCAGCAACTCCATGCCTCCGACCTTTTCCATCGTATAGAAGGGACGGCCCTCGAAAATGCCTCGCTCGAAAGCTTTGACCAGGCCGGGGTGACTCAATTGGCGCGCCAATTCAAACTCGCGCTGGAAGCGCTGCAGATCTTCCTGGCTGCTGCGGTCGGAGTGGAGCAATTTGACGGCCACCGGCTTATTCGGCAGGCCGTAGACGTCGCCCCAACCCCCCTGACCGAGCAGGACAGCGTCAATCAGTTGGTCGGAAAGAGCACGGCGTTTCAACTGCAGGGTTTCTTTTGGGGCTGTGAGCATCAGGGCTTTCCTCCTGGTCAAATGCTACGCCTCAAGGTCAGCAGCGTCCAATACTGGTTGCTGCAAGCTCATAAAGGCAACTTATCAGGCGAGACGAAAAGCTGAATCCAGATGCCCTCCGAACACGGCTTCAGCGTCTTTGAACTGCGCCAACTCACCTACTTTGTGGCGGTGGCCGAGGAACTCAACTACCGTAAAGCGGCCGAGCGCACTTTTGTTTCTCAGCCCGCTTTAAGCTATCAGATGAACCAGCTCGAGGAACGTCTGGGAGTGCGGCTGCTTGAACGCGATCACCGCGGTGTATCCTTGACCTCAGCGGGCCAGCTCTTTTTGCAAGGCGCCCGCGATCTGCTCAGTCAGGCGGCTCGTCTGACTCGTGACGTTCAGGAGTTGGACGGAGGCCCGGAGCTAGAACTCCAGGTGGCGCTGGAAGAGTACTTGCATATTGCCCGTATGCCTCAGGCGATCCGCCTCGTTCGCGAGCAGTTTCAGGGGCTGCGCTTGAAAACCACGCATCTGCCAATGGACGAGCACGTCGAGGGCATTCTGGCCCGGCGGCTGGATCTTGGATTTGCGCCTCTGCCGGTAGAGCACCCTGACCTTGTCAGCAAGCCGCTTCTGCAAGGGCACTGGACGGTGGTTTTGCCGGCCCTGCATCGCCTGGCCCAACGAGAACAGGTCACCTTGGGTCAGCTTCAGGGCGAGCCCATCATTCTGCCTCCCGAACGGAGCAATCCCCGCACCTTCAACTGGTTTTTGGAGTCTTGTCGAAGCCGGGGCTTCGAAGCCGAAGTCGCCTACGAGGCTTCTCAGCCCAGGCTGGCGCCGGCGCTGGTGGCCGAAGGCGTGGGGCTGTGGGTCACACTCAGTTTTTCCTATAACGAGTTGCCGCCAGAAGTCACGGCCCGTCCCTTGCTCGATCTCGAGCCCCGGGAAATGACCCTGGGTCTGGTCTGGCATCGCCAAAGTCGCTCCCAAGCGCGCCGCCTTTTTGTGGAGCAACTGCTGAACCAGACATAAAAAAAGAGGCCTCGGGTGAGGCCTCTTTTTTGCTCGCGCCGTTCTTAGCGAATCTGGGGAGCGATCGGGTTGCCGTTGCGCATGTGATAGGGGTCCATGCCCAGCACGAAGTTGCCGTTGTTGTAACCGGTCTGATACTTCGGGAAGGAGACCACATCGACGAGCACGCGCACGTAGCCGCCCATCTGTTTCACGCGAACCTGAGCCACCAGGCCTTCGTTGACTGGAAGGCGCTGCTTGGGCTCCAAGCCGCCCACGATGGAGCTGTTGGGAATATCGATGGCGATGGAACGATAAGCGGACGTTCCCACGGGCAGTTCGTGCACTCGGAAAGAGCCACCGGGAGCGTGGATGTTCAAACGGACCCAGCCCTTGCCTTTGGTGACGCTCACGCCATTGACCACAGCGGCGTTGGCCTGAGCGCACAGAACTCCGGCCATGGTCAACGCGGCCAGTCCCAGGCCTGCATAGCGCATCTTGCCAAGAATCCAAGATTTCATTTGATTACCTCCTCTTAGCGCATCCACATTGCGCCTGACGAAGGCCGGCCTTCAACAAGGTCCCAGGGGTTCCTTTCCCCGGTCTGGAATACCACGGCCCATGTCGCGGGAAGCCCAAGTCCTCAAGATTCTGCTGGAAATGAGTCGCGAGATTTCGTCTCAGATCCCGATCCGAACCGTAGTCCGACGCCTGAGTCTGCGCTTGCGTCAACTGCTGAACGCGGACGAATGCTCGATTATGATTTTGGATGACAGTCGCAAGGAGCTCGCCTTCTCAGAGTCGAGCGGGCTCACTCGCTGGGAACTGCAGAACATTCGCTTTCGCGTAGGGGAAGGCGTGGCCGGCTGGGTGGCACGACACAAGAAGCCCCTGCTTATCCCGGATTGTTCCGCTGACGAGCGCTTTGTCGCGATTCCCAACCAGAAGCGCCCCATGATTTCCATGATTTGCGTTCCGCTCCTGATTAAGAAGCGGGTCATCGGCACCGTCTCTCTGACCACGCGTGTCAAAGGCCATCTTTTTAGCGAGGCCGAGCTGGAACTGGCCGTATTGCTATCGGCCCATATCTCACTGGCTCTCGAGAATAACCGACTGTATGAAATCTCGGTCTCGGATGGGCTGACCAATCTTTACAATCGTCGCTATCTGGAACAGCGCCTGGCCAAAGAAATTTCCTACGCGCGCCGTTTCCGCAAGCCCCTGACGATCGTGATGACGGATGTGGACTTTTTCAAGAAATTAAACGATACCTATGGTCATCAGGCGGGTGATGAAGCTTTACGGCAGGTGAGCGAAACCTTGACCGCGGCCCTGCGCGACTACGATGTGGTGGCGCGTTACGGCGGCGAAGAATTTGCCGTGATTTTGCTCTCGACCCCGCGCCAGCGTGGAGCCTCAACCGCCGAACGCTTGCGCCAGGCCGTGGAGGACATCGAAGTCCGCTTCCGCGGCCAGCGCTTGAAAGTCACCATCAGTCTTGGAGTGGCCAGTTTTCCCGAGGACAGCGATGACCCCGACGAGCTGTTGGGGTTGGCCGACAAAGCCCTGTATGAGGCCAAACGGCGCGGCCGCAATCAGGTCTGTCTCTTTGAGGGGGCCCGACTCAGCAGACGAAAAGAGGACGGCGGGTCGCGCCGTCCTCTCAAGGATCGTCGCGAAAACTATTGAGCTTCGACGGATAAGTCGAACAGCCGCGACCCGGCCAATCCTTTGATTATCGGTTGATCGAGTTCAGGGCTAGAGGTTCTACCTCGAACGTGCGGACTCGAGGGCCGCGACCTCCCTCGGTGGCGTAAACCTCGATGGCGGCCTGATCGCTGGTGGGGGTGAAGCGGGTCTCGATGGGTCGGGTCTCTTTGCGAGTGACCGTCTCACTTTTATTGACCCCAGGAGTGACAATGTTGACCGACTGGCGTTCATCGCCCTGTGGGTTGCCTTCCAATACGAATCGGAAAATATAGGTCCGCCCAGCCTGAACGTGAATGGTCTGGCTGACGCCGCCTCCGTCACAAAGCTCCAGCCAACGGCGATTGGTCCCCTTGCTCCAGACCAACTTGATGGGCTCGCGGGTGACTTTGAAACCCGGAACGTCCGCGCCGACCTCCAGAGGGGCTTTCCAGACATACTGGTCTTCTTCGGCGCCGGCCATGGTGGACGGGTTGGGCGAGTCCAGCAGGCCGCCGTTCACAATGCGGTTGTTGGTCCAACCCAGGCACCATCCGGTGGCTGCCAATCCTAAGGCTAAGAGACCCGAGAGCGCTTGTTTCTTCATCTTCCTACATCCCCTTGCATGATTTTTGTCACGCCCATCCTATCAGTCCAGGCGGGGTGGATCGGAGGACAAACGTTAGCCAGGGGACGGTACCGGGATCACAAATCATAGGGGATGCTTTTCTGGCTGTTGTTGCTCGGCATTTTGCCTTTCGAGAAGTCCCCGCTGGCCCCGATCCCGGCTGAACGCGGCAGCCTGATTGACGTAGATGGCGATGGCTGGCTGGACTACAGTTCTCAGTCCGAGGTCTTCCTGAACTCGCACGGTCGAGTCTTCTTGGCCGGAGGGCCGAAGTTTCCGACCGGCACCAGCTTCGTAGTCTGGGCCGATTTTGACCAGGACGGACGTCTGGATGGACTGGCGGTCAAACGCCAGACGCATGCCGAATTCGCGCAAGAGCCTCGCTTTCATCAGTTGCTCGGGCAAGAGAATCCCGAGTTCGAGAGCGCCGTCCAATGGAACACGCTGGGGGTGACCATCGCCGATCTGGATCGAGATGGTCGACTGGACCTGGCTTTCGGGCAGGCCTATGCCGACGAATCCAAAGGCTATGAGGCGCAGCAGATGCGCGTTTACTCGGGGTCAGGTCGGGGCCGCTTCGAGGACAAGACCCAGGAATGGGGCTTCTTGACGCCTGGCCCACCCGGGGCCAGCAACGGTGGACGCCCGCTTTATGGATTGAGCGCCGCTGATCTGGACAATGATGGCTACCCGGAGCTGTTGGGGGCAGCCTACGGACGCCAGTGGAACACGCTTTGGAAGCGTGGGTCCGAGGCCTTTTACAGCGATTGCGCGGCCAAATACGGGCTGGATGGAGATGCCGTTCGCCATGGGAAATATAGTGAGGCCACGCGCGAGAAATTTCGCAAACGAAACGAGCCCCGACCGGATGAATTGCCCTTCCGCTCCAACGGCAACACCTTCTGCCTGGCTCCGGCCGATTTCGACAACGACGGTGACCTGGATGTATTTTCAGCCGAGATTACTCACAGTTGGGCGGGCGACTCCAGCGATTTGAGCGCATTGCTGATCAACCGCCTGGAAGTCTTTCAAGAGCCCTTTTTGGAACGCTGCATCGAGGTCTTGCCGGAGCCTGACCCGGAAACGGGCTTCCGGGCCAGGCCATCGCGCGGTTTGGCCCGAGACCACGCTCCTCAAACTCCAACCAATTGGAACCAGGGCGATTTGCAGGCTCATTGGGTCGATCTGGACTGCGACGGGCTGCTGGACTTGATTGTCTGCGAGTCAGACTACCCCGGCAATCATCTGCGTGTTTTTCGGCAGCGACCGGAACATACGTTTCAGGAAGCTGAGAGAGAGTTCGGGCTCGATTTTAACAACTGCCCGGGGGTGGCCATCGGGGATGTGGATCGGGATGGCGACCCCGATCTGGTGGCGGTCGGTACGCGCACGCGCTGGCCCGAGGCCAGGCCCGCGCCCGAGCTGGTCCTGTGGCGCAACTCGACCTCCAACACCAGCTTGAATGTGCGACTGGTGGGAGACGGAGTGAGCGCGAATCGTAATGCAATCGGAGCGCGTGTCTATCTGGATACGGATCAGGGCACGCAAATGCGCGAAGTGCAGGGTTCCTATGGGCATTGGGGCCAGCAAACTCAGCCCGGGGAGGTCCACTTCGGGCTGGGCACGTCCCGGCCGCGTCGGTTACGGGTGATCTGGCCCAACCGGGAATCCACCCAAACGGTGATTGACCAGCCCACGGCGGGCTGGCTGGTGGTGGACCAACTCCGTGGCGAACGAATTCGAATGCGTCAGTGGGACGGGATTCAGTGGGCGCGGGAGTCCGTCACTTAGCGCGACAGCCCAAGTTTGAGCCAGACGGCAAAGTCTGAGCAGACCGAATCCGGTCCATCGGAGAGTGCCGAACCCGGGTTCTGCCAGGAGTAGACCAGGCTTTCTAAAGTCATAATTGCTTCTCCAATTTACGGCCAGCCGACCAGTCCGCGAGTGTCATTGAGCCAGCTGGTGAGCATTTCCACTCCACTGCTGCCCGTGATGGCAGCCAGCTTAAAGCCGATCAAAGCGACCACAACTAAGAGGTGACGCTTCCAGCCACTGCGGGCGGGCTGAGTCTTGCCCTCACGGTGTTGGTACCAAAGTCGATCTCGACCGGTCAGTTCTACAGTTTTCGATCCCATGGCTGAGCTGCCCCCAAATTTCTGAATTTCTTTGACTATAGTGGGAGCAGGTAACGAAAAGGTCGTGCGCGGCTGGTGCATGTTAACGGTTTGTTGCAGATTTGTGACCGTTTTGACGGGTCTTTCAGGCGGGAAAGCTGATTTTCCCCAAGATAGCCGGTCTGCGGGCGCCCGTGACTGTAGCCAGCGAACTGGGGCGGCCGTGCACTGTTTCGTGGGCCATCAGGGCGAAGGCGCAGGCTTCGCGAGCGTCGGCGGTGATGCCGAATTCTTCGAAACCCACCAGCCGCCGGAGGGGGAGCGCGGCGGCCCGTTGCCTGAGCTCTTGCATTAACACCGGATTGTGGTAGCCGCCACCGCCAACCACCATCTCAAAGGGTCCCTGGATGAGGGGTTTCATCGAGTTCAGCAGGCTTTCGGCCGTCAAGGCCAGAGCCGTGCGCATCAGATCGGCCGGGCTGGCATGGTCCAGGAATGGCTGGATAAAGTCGCGTCCGAAATCCTCGCGTCCGGTAGATTTCGGTCCGGTGGCTGCAAAATATGGGTGGTTGAGCATTTGCTCAAGGATTTCTGGAATCACCCGTCCGCTGGCCGCGGTCGCCCCGCCGAAATCGGCCGGCTGGCTTAGAAAGCGCTCGGCCAGGGCGTCGGAAACCACGTTGCCCGGACCGCTGTCCCAGCCTTGAACTTCTCCCTGGTGCGGCACCCAGCTGACATTGGCCATTCCACCGATGTTGATGGCGGCCCGGTCTACCTCGGGCGAGCGCAGCAGCCAGTTGTCAAAGTAGGGGACCAGCGGTGCGGCCTGTCCGCCCAGGGCCATGTCGGCTGTGCGGAAGTCGCTGACGGTGAGGGTGGCGGTTCGTTCAGCGATGACGGCTGCTTCGCCGATTTGCAGGGTGGAGGGAGGCGTCTCGTAGGGCAGGTGAGCCACTGTCTGACCGTGAGAACCGATCAGGTCGGCCTTTTCGCCCTGTAAAACCTCCAGCGCCACCCGTGCGAATAAGTCGCCGACCAGAAAGTGGGCTCGAGAAAGCTGGCGGACGCTGGCGCGATCCTCCATGAGGGCGAAAATCAAAGACCGAACTTCTTCTGGGTAGGGCTGGCTGACAAAACGCAGCAGGCGCATGCGGCCGTTCTCGATCTGCACCAGCGCGGCGTCGATTGCGTCGGCCGATGTTCCCGAGATCATGCCCACCACTCGCGGAGCTGACAGGGCTCGATATTCCGCGATCACGGAACAGTCGCCAGGTGCACGGTCACAATGCCAAAGGTCAGGGGAATCGACCGCACGTTGAGCAGTCCGCCTTCGCGCATGGACTGACTCAACTGCTCACGGTCCATAAAGCTGGCGATGGTATTGCACAGGTAGTGATAGGCCGAACTGTCTCCCGAGATGATTGATCCGAGTCGGGGTAAGATATGGCGCAGGTAGAGACCGTGCAGCCATCCCAGCAGACCGGTGGGTCGGGTCAGTTCTAGAGACATAATGCGGCCGCCGGGGCGCACCAGCCGACGCAATTCCCGCCACAAGGCCTGCAAGTCGTGGATGTTGCGCGGTCCGAAGGCCAAAGCAGCGGCATCAAAGGGGCCATCCAGGGGAACCTGGGTGGCGTCTCCTTCGAGGAAGACCAGGTGCGGATATTTCTTGCGCGCCTGGCTCAGCATGCCGACCGCAAAATCCACTCCAGTCACCTGCCCCCCGGCTTTGGACATTTCTTGGGAAAGGTCACCGGTGCCGCAGCACAGGTCCAGCACTCGGTCGCCGGGTTTGATGCCCAGCTCGCGCACGGCCCGGCGGCGCCAGACGAAGTCCAGCCCGCCACTCAGCACGTGGTTGAGCAGGTCGTAGCGAGCGTGGATGCGGTCGAACATCTCGGCAATGCGCGAGGGGGGCAGGGGCGGTGTACTCAAGCGGCTTCCAATACCTCGAGCACGTTATAACAGCTGTCGCGCACCGCCGGAACGCGGCCCACGTTGCGGATCATCTGTGCGATCTGCTCGGCGTTGTAGGAGTAGGCCACGCCCGTGGCCGAGTTGACCAGTTCCTCCATCAGCACGCTGCCCAGGTCATCGGCTCCGAAGCTCAGGGCCAGCTGAGCCAGCTTGGCCCCCTCGGTGACCCAGCCGGCGTGGATGTGGGCGAAATTGTCCAGGTACAGGCGGGCGATGGCCAGGATGCGTAGATACTCGTGGCCGGCCGGGGGCACGGTGCGGGCCAGTCCGGTATAGTCGGGGGTCAGGCTCCAATGGATGAAACTACGGAAGCCGCCGGTGCGGTCCTGGAGGGCGCGCAACCGTTCCAGATGCTGGATTCGCTGCTGATTGCTCTCGCCAAAGCCAAACACCATGGTAGCGGTGGACTCCATGCCTAGCTTGTGAGCGATTTCGTGAACTTCAAACCAGCGGTCGGCGCTGGTTTTCAGGGGAGAAACCTTGGTGCGAATCTCGTCGATCAGCATTTCCGCGCCTCCGCCCGGCAGCGAGTCCAGCCCGGCCTGTTTTAGTCTACGCAGGGTTTCT
This sequence comes from bacterium, assembly GCA_018266105.1. GTDB lineage: Bacteria > Vulcanimicrobiota > Xenobia > Xenobiales > JADMJV01 > JADMJV01. The sequence continues at coordinate 77,102 of JAFEBA010000001.1, forward strand.
TCCAGCTCCAGTCCGCTGTGCAGCGCCATTTGGTCAACTTCCGTGGCCGTCAGGGAGTGCAGATAGACCTCCGGAAAACGAGCCTTGACGCTGGAAAACAGGTCTTCATAGTAGTCGATCTTGAGGTCGGGATTGTGCCCGCCCTGCAGCATCACGGTGGTGCCCTTGAACTTGAGCATCTCCTCGATCTTGCGAAAGATTTCGTCTTTGCTGCGTACGTAAGCCTCTTCGTGGCCGGGGGGACGATAGAATGCACAGAATTTGCAGTAGGTGATGCAAACATTGGTGTAATTGATAATGCGGTCGCGCACAAAGGTAACTCGATTGTCGGGGAAGCGGCGACGCCGGTCCGCGTCCGCCCTTTCGCCCAGCTCCAGTAGATCCATGTCGAACAGGGCCAGGCCCTGCTCCGGGGTTAGACGCTCCATGCCTTCTCCTCGCTGAGTCGGGCTGGCAGTTGTACCAGACCCTGCTCGGCCGCCAGTTTGTAAAATAGATTCAGAGACTTCAGTTCGGTCTCGCCGAGGTGATAGCGCATTCCGGCGAAGTAATTGTCCAGGCGCTCTGGAGAGAGTCCGGTGCGGCGAGCCGATTCGGCCAAAATTTCATCCCAGTGCTGCAGGCCCCAGGCCCGGGAACGCTCAAGAATTTCTTCCGGGCCCTGGTCCAGTGTGCGTTTACACAGCCAGACGGCGAAGACCATGGGCAGACCGGTCTTTTCTTTCCAGGCCTGGCCAAGGTCCAGCTCATAGGGAGCGGCAGGCCAGGTCAGGGCCTGATCTCCAATCAGCAGTACGGCCGGCTGGTTCTCGCTCAGCACTGGGGGTTGCTCCAGATCCATGACTTTGATTCCCGGCACCACGATTTGCAGCAAGGCTCGCGAGGTGGCTGAGGCTTTGGTGACGGCTACGGTCCGACCCGGCAGCTGCTCGATGGGCAGCAGACTGAAGAGCTTTACGCTCTGCACGGCCGCTGGCGCCGACAGGCCAATTCCTTGCACCACTCGATAGAGCTGGTAACAGCTTAGATACTCGATGGAAGAAACGGCCGTGGCGTCCAGCTGGCCGGCTCGGGTCATGGCATTGAGGGCGCTGGGTTCAGCCCGGACCAGCTCGCCCTCAAAGCCAACCTGGTTGCGCTCCAGTCCTAAGGTGACGGGCAAAACGTTAATGTAGCTGATGCTGCCGAATTTCAAAGCGGCTCCATCCCGGCTTCCACCGTGCCGGCCCGAGCTTCATTCCAGTCGATCAGGTCGGCCGGTCGCATTCGCCCGGAATAGGCCAGCTGTTCTTCCAGGCCCCATCCTCCCAGCGCGTCCGCTCCGAAGGCCAGCGAGCTTTGGGCCAGCTTGAAGCCTAAGGCTCCCCAGGAGGCGCGGATCCACTGAGCTGGCTCGGCCAGAGCTCGGCTGCGACTCAGAATCTCGATATCTCGGGGACCGTCGGTGGTGGCTCCGGGAATCACCACCAGGTCGCCTACCGCCCGGGGCAGAGGGATGATCTGTTCGGCATCGCGCAGCTGGTCCAGACGTTTTTCCAGGTCTTCGGCACTGTGCTCCGGTCCATAGACGAAGGCGGCCACCTTAGGCAACTTGAGAGCCGCGCAGTCCTGCCATCCCTGGGCTGGCGGAGAGCTGGGACCGGTCAGTTCGCCAGTAAACCAGCATAGACTATCCAGGCGGAGCTGATTGAGAATGTCCATCCCATATTTCTTCAGCCAGCCGGGGGAGAGTCCGTGCAGCCGGGCTGCGGGGAAGCGGGAACGTAGCTCCGCTACTTGGGCCAGAACCTGCTCAGGGGTCTCGTCCTTGCGAGGATGGAAGTGGACTTCTTTGACTTCGAGCGGGAGTTTGCCCCAATCCGGCGAGGTCGGCACCAGATGCACCGCCCCGTCGGCGCGTAACCAGACGCGCGGGTGGCGCTTGCGCCGGGCTTCGCGCCCCAATTCGAATAAATTCATCTCCGCCACTTTCACAGAACCAACTCCCACAACAAAGAAACCAATAGTGTCAGGCTGATTCCCACGTTAGCCTGAAAAAACGCCTTTTGCATCTGACTTAAGTCCCCTGGTTTCAGAAGCCTGTGTTCGTAATAAAGCAAAGCCCCGATCAGCCAGCAGCCCAGAGCGTAAACCCAGCCGAGGCCGGCCGTGGACCCAACTCGCCAGAGGCCGGCCCAGGCCACCAGATGCAGGCCTTCTGAAACCCGAAAAGCCCTCTCGATGCCAAAGCGCGAAGGCACGGAATACAGGCCGACTTTGCGGTCGTGCTCGAAATCCTGACAGGCGTAAAGCACGTCGAATCCGGCCACCCAGGTGAAAATGACCAGGCCCAACCAGAGCGGAGTTTCGCCCCAGTGACCGCAGACTGCCAGCCAGCCGCCGATGGGCGCGCATGCCTGCACCAGGCCCAACCACAGATGGCATAGCCAGGTAAAACGCTTGGTGTAGCTGTATCCCAGCAGCAAGAGGGCGGCTAGAGGCCAGAGGCGATAGCAGAGTGGATTGAGCTGGTGGGCGGCCAGTGCAAGCAAGGCCAGGCTGGCCAGCATAAGCAATACTACGGGCAGGGCTCCGATCTGGCCGGCAGGCAGGTGGCGATTGGCCGTGCGCGGGTTGACCGCGTCGATTTTCCAATCAATCAGGCGATTGGCCGACATGCCGGCGGTGCGGGCTCCGAACATCGCCAGGGTGACCCAGAAGCAGGTCGCCAAAGGAGGCAGCCCGCGCTGAGCCAGCAGCATCCCGGCATAGGCAAATGGCAGTGCGAACAAGGTCTGCTCGAAGCGAACCAGGTCGAAAAAGAGTTTTGTCCGCCCGACGCGGGGCGTATCTGCGGTGGCGACCATTGTGGTTTGTGAAGTTTTTCACAAGCCACATGGCTCCTGCTGGTTACGTCAGTACCTCGAGTTCTGCTGGGTCGGGGCTTAGACTGAAGTCAAAGGGAGGTGTCTATGCAATTTTCCGTTCTGGATCCAGAGGGGAAGGTTCAGGCCTTGCTCGACGCCGATACGGTCCGGGATGCGTGCCGTCAGTGGGCACGTCAGACCAGCAACGAAGCCACAATCGAAGAGAAGGTGAGTGAAGCCAGGCTGTTTCAGATCGGACCGAATCTGTTGGCGGCTCGGCTTGAGCCTTATGTCGTGACCCCGGTCGGCGCTGAAAAGGAAGCGATGCGCCTGAATGCCGAGCTACTGGACACTGATCTGCACTATCGTTCGGAGGCCAGTCTGCCCGACCCGCGTATGGTCGACACCGGTGGGCGAGGTTAAATAAAGACCAGCACGATCCAGCTGAGGAGTGCACTGCACAGATCCCACAACGAGATTTCTACTCCCCAGGAAAGGGAGAGGCGGGCAGGCAGGTAGGAGACGGTGAGGGCTGCGAGCCGCAGGCCAGCCCCCCACGGTCGGGCCAGGGTCATCAAGACGGCAAAGAAAAGGAAGGCCCAGATCGGCAGCTTGCGCCACCAGGCCACTTCTCCGAAGCGTTCTTCCTGGGCCATGCCCACCGCGAACATGCTTCCGAACAGTGCTACAGAGAGTGACCAGGCGTAACCGATCGGGTGTTTAGGTAAAAATAGATAGTCCCAGAGCAGCATTCCAATGGCCAGTACAAAGCCCATGCCGTAGACGACTTCGGCCAGCCTGTATAGAGAGCGCCTTTGCTGGGGCACCCATTTGGGGATGCGGGGGAATTCCAGAGCGACGGCCATGGCGAAAACGCACACGACCTGGGCGGGGGCCAGCAGCCAGAGCAGGACTTCAAAATGCTCGCGCAACCAGTCCAGCCAGCCCGGAAGCAATCCACGGCTGACCCCCAACAGCACCAGATCCATCAGAATATTCCAACTGGACAAGCTCGCTTCTTCGCTGTTCAGCGCACTCAACCCGCTACCAGGGAGGATGCCAAGGGGGGGTAGCCAAGGCTTGAGTATGGCATTGAAAACCCTGGAAGAGTTGACCGCCCGCCGAACGGCTTGGGGCAAGGTGCGCACCTGGATTCAGCAAGCCGGCAAGCGTGTCCAGGTTTTGCCGGCTGATAATCAGTCCAGCGCCGCCACTCTTCTAGCTCTGCAAATCAGCACGGCGACACCACTCGGAGCTCTGGCTGATCAGACTGGTGGGTTGCTGGTGGATTCTGGCTGGCTACGAATTCTGGGCAGCGGACACGAACGGATGCCCTGGGGTCTGGCCGAGTGGAACGGCCTGCAGGCCGACCACCAGCCCGTGCCTGACAAGTTGATTCTGGCTCATGATGTGCTGGGCGGTTTTTTTGCTCGCGAACACAACAAGAAGATCAGCTACTTTTCGCCTGATTCGCTTCGCTGGGAGAATACTCAGCTAGGCTACAGTGACTGGTTGGCCTGGGCTCTGTCCGAGGACATGGGAGACTTTTACGAGCACTTCCGCTGGCGCGGTTGGGCCAAAGAGGTGTCCGCCCTGGAGCCGCAGCAAGGTCTGCTGGTCCAGCCTTATCTTTGGGAGAAGGGTCCGGTTCTGGCTCGCCGCAAACGAATCCCCATTCCGATTGTTGAGCTGTGGGGCCGCTATCAGGATTCCTCTGTTTAGTCAGCCTTGATGAGCTGCTGACGTGCAGCGCTGAACGGGCGTCGTTGCAGTGTCTGGTCCTTTGAAGCAAATGACGCGAAATCGAGCGTGTGAGGCTGATTGTCAAGAACTCCTAGGGTCCTGGCCGCTTCTTTTCTTCCATTTCTTCCAAGGTCTTGGGCCAGTCTGATTTCAGGAGTCTGGATAGGGAGCGGTCGGCCAGCAGCTTGCCTCCTGTCTGGCATATGGCGCAATAGTTCGTCTCGTTCTCAGCATACCGGATACGCTGAATAGGGTTTCCGCATTGGGGGCAGGGCTGCTGATATTTGCCGTGGGCTGCCATGTTGGCGTGAAAGGCTGTTACGGTGGTTGGGAACTTTTCGCCCCACTCAGCTTGCAGGGCGTCGCGCCAGCCGGACAACTGCTCGCGGATCGTTTCGAAGAGCCGCTGGCTCTCCTCGGGGGAGAGTTGAGTGGTCAGGCGCACCGGCGAGAGCCGCGCGCGCAGTAAGATTTCGTCACTGTAGGCATTGCCGATGCCGGAAAAGATGGTCGGGTCGGTCAGGGCCCGCTTGAGAGTGTGTCGCCTGGAGGCCAGCAGAGCCCGGAATTGCTCCAGTGAGGCCGAGAAGATTTCCACACCTCCCGGGTCGTGTTCGGCCAGAGCGGTCTCGCCGCGCACCAGGTGGATCTTGGCTCGGCGTTTGGTTCCGGCTTCACTCAGGCCCAACCAGCCGCTTTCAAATTTCCAGCAAATCAGGCAGCCGCCCGGCATCTTGCTTTCGTTCCAGCGGAACCGTCCTGCGATCATCAGGTGGATGATAAGAAAGAGGTCCGGGGGGAATCCGAGCACAATGCGCTTCCCGAGTCGGCGCAGTTCCGTGACTTCGCGGCCGACCAGTTCGGACAGGGGTGGCTCGACAGTGCGCAGTACGAAGGGATCTTTGCGCTGGACTTGGAGCAGCTTTCGACCCTGCAAGCGGGGTCGCAAGGCGCTCAGGTAGAGTTCGATATCAGGATATTCAGGGATTGGCGGCCTGCTGGTTCTGAGTCCATAGGCTCAGGCGGTGGGCCCCCAGGTAGCGGCTCTTAAAGTAGTGGTCGTCCAGGCTGGCCTTGATCACGCCCCGCGAGGAAGAGGCATGCAGGAAGTCCTGGCCGCCCAGTGAGATGCCGACGTGGGATGGTCCCGGCAAATAGGTGGTGAAAAAGACCAGATCCCCCGGTTGGGGCTGGTCGATGGGGCTGGTCTGTTGAAATTGCTCGTCGGCCAGGCGGGGTAGCGCGTGGCCTGAGAGGCGAAAGACCTCCTGAACGAAGCCCGAGCAATCCACGCCATTGGGCGACATACCGCCCCAGACGTAAGGAGCGCCCACGAATTTTTGGGCCAGTTCGACCACCTGTCCGGGCGCCAGGGGCGTGGAGGAGGGGATGAGCATGGTGGCTCGTGGAGCCCAGCCTTTACGTCCGTCGGGCAAGGTTACTTGCTGCCAGTCACCGGAAGGGGTCGGATCGGGCTGAGGCTGAGCTTGAGGCTGAACCGTTGGGGTGGCTGTCTGGGCGGAGAGGTTTTGGGTCGTTGTGCAGCAGGCCAGCGGGACGTTCAGGCTCTGGCCGACCTCCAGGCGGTCCAGATCGACTCCCGGGTTGAGTGCGGCCAGCATCTCCAAGCTGTATCCACCCTTTTGCGCGATGCTACTGGCGCGATCGCCCGCTACGACCAGTTGCTGAGGCCAGCCACCGAGCGGGGCCGGAAGCGCGATCAGCGTGCCGACTTCCAGGTGGCGTACGTCCAGGCCCGGGTTTGCGGCCATGACATCTGCCAGGGGTAAACCATAGAGACGGGCCACGGCCGCCACGGTCTGGCCTCGCTGCAGGCGGTGGGAGCACATAGGCTGGTCAGCCGCGCGAGCCATCAGTTGCAGGCAGAGTACCAGGGGCAGTAGTTTTCGCATCTCGGGTTTTCTACTCTCAGGCAGTCGGCATTCCTCGAAGCGGGGTAAAAAAATTCAACTCAAAACTGAAGTTTGAAGCAATTCTTGAAGGGTAGCAGCCCGGCTGTGCCAAACCAGGGTCACGGTGGGAGAAAGGATGTCCATGTATGACTGAGGGTGGAGCCGTAGAAAGTAAAGAGTTTCGCGTCGGCGATAAGGTTGCGGAGCGCTTTGCCATCGAAGAGGTGATGCCACCCCTGGGGAAGTATCCGCATTACCGCGCCTCGGACCCCGAAGGGAACAAAGTTGTCCTCTCCCAGATCGGACGGCCAACCAAAGAGAGCGAGCCCGACAAGGTCAAACGCGGCCTGGAGCGCGCCACGCGAGCTCTTTCTTGGATTCGCCACCCTGGTTTCGTGATTCCCAAAGAGTTTGTCGTTCACGATGGTCTCCTTTTTTCGATTTTTCCTGAAGCCAAGGGCACTCCGCTGGATGTCTACATCAAAGAGCAGCAGCCGCCCATCCAAAAAATATTGCACTGGACCATCGATATCTCCGAGATGTTGGACCAGATCCACGAGGCCCGTCAGCCCCAGTTCGTAGGCAACCTGCCCGTTCGCAACGTGCTGGTCAGCGCCGACGGGGAGGTTCAGTTGCTGGGGTTCGACCTGAATCCCGACCTCAAGCTTGAGTTTATCCCTGTGGATGATAGTGCTCCCAAAGTTCCCGACCAGAAGTTCGACGCCCGAACTGACTGCTGGGTTCTAGGGAAGCTGATTCAGCAAATGGTCGAAGCCGGTGGCGAAGATACTCGCAAGGCTTACCGCGAGGAGCAAAAAGTGCGTGCTCTGGTTCAGACCATGACCTCAGATGACCCAGAGAAGCGTATTGCCAACATGTCTACGCTCAAGAGTCGTTTGGAGTTGCTCACTCGCAAGGAAAAGAAAGTGGACGAGGCCAGCCTCCTGACCGCGCCCATCACGGTCTTGACCGTTGAGGAAGAAGACAAATTCAAGGAAATCAAACAAAGAATCAAGTACCTGATCGGGGGCGTCGTTCTTTTGTTTCTCTTTATAGCCCTGGTCGGACAATCTATGAATCCGGATGGTGGCTGGTGAAGCGCTTACTCTTTCTCTTGCTTTTACTTTGTTGTCCGTTGATGCTCTTTGCTCAGGAAGGCAACGAGTATGTCGAAGTCGAGATCAACGAATCTCAGCCCAAAGGCGTGCTGGTGCGCCCGGGGGGTAAGAAGGACGTGATTCGGCTCTATGGTCGGGGTTTTGAATTGGTCAAGAAGGCCGAGATTTTCCATGGGAACCAGCCCTATAAGCCGGTGAGTGCTAAGTTTCGCGTGGTTGCGCACGGGATGGCGGATCTGGAAGTGACTGCCGCTGCGGACGCTCAACCGGGTGAAGACTATCAGTTAGTCCTGTTTACGCCCAAGGCGTCTTACCCGGCCGAGTACCTTTCTGTGGAAGTACGCGATCCCAACGAATAGATCAGAAAAGATTGATTTTTTGGGAACTGATAGGGGATTGACAATGATTCCGAAAGGGTCATTGTCAAGTTCATTTCAGGAGCCAATCGGTGAGTCAGGATCTAGCCAGCCTTAAAGAAGAAATCGAGCAGCAAAGTGGTCTGCTGCGCAGACTGCAAAGCGAAATCGGACAGGTCATCGTCGGTCAGCAAGACGTGATCGAAAAGATCTTGGTGGGTCTGCTGGCCTCGGGACATATCCTCTTAGAAGGCCTCCCTGGACTGGCCAAGACTCTGACCTTCCGAACCCTGGCCAGTTCGATTCAGGCCAGCTTTCAGCGCATTCAGTTTACTCCGGACCTGCTCCCGGCCGACCTGATCGGCACTCATATTTTTAATCCACAGACGGCTGAGTTCAGCGTGAAGAAAGGTCCGCTGTTTGCGAATCTGATCCTGGCGGACGAGATTAACCGCGCCCCCGCCAAGGTTCAGTCGGCCTTGCTCGAAGCGATGCAGGAGCGCCAGGTCACGATCGGGGAGCAGTCGCACCCGTTGCCGAGTCCCTTTCTGGTACTGGCGACTCAGAATCCCATCGAGCAAGAGGGCACTTATCCGCTTCCTGAGGCTCAGGTCGACCGCTTCATGTTGAAAGTTCGGGTGGACTATCCCAGTCGCGATGAAGAGTCCCAGATTATTGACCGTATGACTTCGGCTGTTGTGCCCGAGGCCAAACCTGTCCTGAACACCCAGCAACTGAGCGAGATGAGAGCCCTGTTGCCCAAGATCTACCTTGACCCTCGCGTGAAGAACTACATTCTGGACCTGGTCTTCTCGACTCGAGAGCCGGAGAAGTTTCGCCTGCCCCATCTGCGCGGCATGATTGCCTGCGGGGCCTCTCCGCGCGCCAGTTTGTGCCTGGCCCAAGCGGCTCGAGCCTATGCTTTCTTGCGCGGACGGGCCCACGCCACCCCGGATGACGTCAAGTCGATTGGCTACGATGTGCTGCGTCACCGCGTCCAGCCCAGCTACGAAGCTGAGGCCGAGGATAAGACTTCTGAGAGCCTGCTCCGTGAAATTTTTGATCGGGTGGAAGTTCCCTGATGTTTTCCTGGCTGCGTCCCGCGCCGCCAGCGCCTCCTCCGGAACCACCACCACCAGGTAAACGGTTGCGCCGCCTGGAGGTGGTTGCCACTCGCATGGTTCAGGAAGTTTTCGCCGGGCAGTATGAGAGCCTGTTTAAGGGTCAGGGCGTTGAGTTTTCCGAGATTCGCGAATATCTTCCGGGCGACGATGTTCGTAGTTTGGACTGGAACGTCACCGCTCGCCTGGGTCGGCCTTTCATCAAACGCAACGACGAAGAGCGAGAGCTCTCGATGGTGGTGGTGATCGACTCCTCCGCCTCCATGGATTTCTCGAGTCAGGGCCGTAGCAAGCGCGAGGTGGCCGCCGAGCTGGCGGCCATGCTGGCTTTCTCGGCACTTCAGAATGGAGACAAAGTCGGCCTGGTGCGGTTTTGCAAGGACGTAGAGCACGTGTTGCCGCCCCGGAAGGGTCGGCGCCACCTGATGCGCATTCTCGGCGAGGTGCTGGCGGCTCCGGCTCAGCCGGACGATTCCCGCCTGGACAGGGTCCTGGACGGCTTGAATCAGATGTTTAAGCGGCGGGCCCTGGTCTTTGTTATGTCCGATTTGATGTGCCCGGATTTCTCTAAGGCCCTGGCTCGCGCACAGAAACGCCACGATCTCTCGTTGTTCCGTATTGTGGACCCCTGGGAGAAGTCGCTGCCCGACCTGGGTCGGGTGCGCGTGCGCGACCTCGAGTCGGGCGAGACCGCTCGTATAGATACCTCTCGGGCCGACTTCCGCAAGGCGTATGTCGACCGCCAGCAGCACAACTGGCTCAAGATCAAGCAGCAACTGGATGCTCAGCAAATCGACTGGGCCGAATTCTCTACGCACGAACCCGTGGATAAGCCGCTCACCCGCTTTTTCCAGCAAAAGAAACGCCGTCGAGTGCGCCGGGGGCGTTCGTGAAAAAATGGCTGGTCATCGGTCTGTTGGTCTGGCCGGCCTGGGCTCAGACGCCCTCTCCCACGCCCAAAGGACCGCCCATCCCGGTTGAGGCCAGCCTGACTCAGGAGCCTTTCAAAATCACGGTCAAGGCCGACAAAGACCATTTTGAAATGGGTCAATCCGTGCATCTGGTCTACCAGATTCAAGGACCGGAAAATGCCCAGTTTGCTTTTCCGGAAGCTGAGAAGTTCGAGATCAAACCCTTTGAGGTGCGGGACGCCAACCCCGTCACACTGACCGGAATCCAGGGACAGCGCAACTGGGAATATCGGGTCAAGGCGACCTCCTATGAGACCGGGCATTTAAAACTGCCCGAGGCGACCTTGAGTGTTAAGCTTAAGAGTGATGGTGCATCGCAGGACCTCAAGTTGCCGGGTCTCTTTCTGGATGTGGATCGGGTGCCGTTGGCCAAGCAGGACAAGCCAGATGAGGTGCGCGACGCCCATAATCTGGCTCTAAACGGGATTCCTCTGGTGGTGGTCCTGGCGGTTTTGTTGGGGGCTATCCTGGTGGCCTTGATTTGTTGGTGGTTGGTTCGCTGGTGGCGGCGCCCCCGCCGGGTCCAGGCTCCCCCGGCCCTGCCCCCTTATCCGTGGGCGTTGAAGCAGCTAGCGGATCTGAACGCCCAGCGCCCCGATCAAAAAGGCCAGTGGGAAGCTTTCTATGACCAGCTCTCTCACATACTGCGTTTCTATTTGGGCTGGCGCTTCAAGATGTCTTTATTGGAGCAGACCACCAGTGAAACCATGCGTCACCTGACCCTTCCCGACGCTTCCCACCGGCAGCTCAAGGAGTTACTGGAAACCGCCGACATGGTCAAGTTTGCTCGCTCTTACCCCAGCCTGGAGAAGTCGAGCGAGCACCTGAGCTGGGCTCAGATGCTGGTGGAAGGCAACGCCCCTGCAGAAGTGGAGGTTGCTAAGGTATGACTCGGGAGTTCTTGCACTGGGCCTATCCTCAGGTCGGCATCCTTGCGGTTCTTTTGCTGCTGGCACTCTGGCCTAACTGGCTACGCGCTCGTCGTCGGCGTCCGAGCCTGGACTGGCCCAGTCTGGCGCTGGTGAAGGGTCTGCCCAGGGTGGCTGTGCATTCCGAGGGTCGCCGCCCCTGGACCTGGTTGCTCACTGCGGTTTTGCTGGGCCTGGTGGCCCTGGCCCGCCCCCAGATGGGGCTGGAGACTCGAGTTCAGACTTCCCAGGGCATCGACATCGTCTTGTGTCTGGACACCTCCACCAGCATGGAGGCCATGGATTTGCTCCCCAATCGCCTGGCGGCGGCCGTGGCGGTGAGTAAGAAATTCGTGGAAGGCCGCAGCAATGACCGCATCGGTCTGGTCTGTTTTGGAGGCACGGCTCTGACCCAGTGCCCCCTGACCGGTGACCATCAGACTTTAATGACTTATCTGGACCAGATTGAACCGGGACAGACCGGGGTGGACGGTACGGCCATTGGAACCGGGATTGCGACTTCGGTCAACCGATTGAAGAAGGCCAATGGAAAGAGCAAAGTGATTATTCTGCTCACCGACGGTCGCAATAACGGCGGAGAAATCGACCCGCTGGCGGCGGCCGACCTGGCCAAGAAGCTGGGAGTGCGCATCTATACCATCGGCGCCGCCACGCTGGGCCAGGCCCCGGTTCGAGTTCACGATCCCCTTGGCTTTGACCGTCAGGTGATGATCCGCGTGGATCTGGACGAAGACAGCCTGCGCGAGATCGCCTTGCGCACCGGCGGACAGTTCTTTCGGGCCACCGACGCTGACAGTCTGGCCTCTATTTTCAATCAGATCGACCGCCTGGAAAAGAACGACGCTCCCGCCCGGGCTCAGGTGGAATACCGCGAGTTGTTCGACTGGCCCTTGCTGGTTGCCATCCTCTGTTTGATGCTGTTTCTCTGGGAAGAACACGGACCACGAAGGGAGAGACCTTAGTGTTCCTCCATCCCTACCGCTTACTGTTGCTCCTCCCCGCGTTTTTGCTGGGAGTGTTCTGGCTTCGCCACTACGCGGTCCCGGCCGGAGTCTCGGCTGACGTCTGGAAACGTCTGGGACGCGAATCAAGGCCGGGCCGGGAACGCACTGTGGCCTTCCTGCGCTGGGCGGCCTTGCTGTGCTGGCTGATCGCCTGGGCCGGTCCGCGCTGGGGTATGGAACGCATTCGGGTGGAGCGCACCTCGTATGACATCGTCTTTGCGGTGGACTGCTCGCGAAGCATGCTGGCTGAAGACCTGCCTCCTTCCCGGAAACTGGCGGCGCGACAAGAACTGGCCGACCTGATTCACCGTCTGGAAGGAAATCGCTTCGGTCTGGTTGGATTCGCCGAGGACGCTTTTGTTTTCTGTCCGCTCACCCGTGACAGTGGGGCCGCCACGCTCTTTTTGGACCAGCTGCAAGAGAACTCATTTCCCCGTCAAGGCACCAACTTGAGCAAGGCCCTCCAGGCCGCGGCCGGATTGTTCCCGGGCAAGTCCTCTCAGGGTGCGCGCCTGATCGTGTTGCTTTCGGACGGCGAGGATCGGCACACCAAACCGGTCGAGGTGGCCCGGCAACTGGCCAGCACGGGAATCGTGGTTTATACGGTGGCTCTGGGCAGTCCACAGGGGGCCCCAATTCCCCTGGAGGACGGTGGCAATCTCAAGGACAGCAAGGGTGAGACTGTCATGACCAGGGCTGACGACAAGACTTTGACTGAAATCGCCTTGACGACCCACGGTAAGGCCTTCCGTCTGGCCAGTGCCACCGACCACCTGGACGGCCTGGTGCAGTCCATCCAGGAGCAGGACCGCCGCCGGGTGGAGCAAGAGTTGAGCAGTCGCCAGCGCCACCAGTATGCCTGGTTCCTGGTGTTGGGGTTGATTTTTCTAGCCCTGGCCCAGTTGCTGCTGCCGAGGGTAAAAGGATGAAGCGCCTGCTACTGTTGGTCCTGCTGCTTCTGGCCCAACCCGCCTGGGCTCACTTGCCATTGAAAATGTGGCAGGCAGAGCGTAAGGCGTCCGAGGGCAAGTGGGCCGAGGCGGCCGCGCTCTATAGGGAAGCTCTCAAAGAGCAACCCAAGAACGCCGAAGCAACCTACAACCTGGCTCTTTGTCTGTACCGTCAGGGCCAGTTCAGCAAAGCCGAAGAGCAGTTTAAGAAAGCCCTGGAATACGCCTCGCCGGGGGAGCTCAAGGGGAAAGCCGCCTATAATCTGGGCAATACGCAGTTTCGACAGAAGGATACAGGCCCCAAGCCGGAGGACCGAGAGAAGCGTCTCAAGGAGGCTTTGGACTCCTATAAGACCGCCTTGCGCTGGAATGAGTACGACGATGATGCGCGTTACAACATTCAGGTCGTGCTTGATCTCTTAAAGAAGCCGGACCCGCCGAAGAAGAATCAGGATAAAGATAAGGATAAGAAGAACCAGGACGACAAGAAGAAGGACAAAAAGCAGAAGCCAAAGCCGGACCGCAAGCCGGACCCCAAGCAAAAGCCGGATTCCAAGAAGGATCAGGGTAAGAGCAGTCCTACGCCGACTCCCGCTCCGCCCAAGCAGCAGCCTCAGCAGCCGCCGCCGCCCAAGCCGGCCGACCGGGACAAAGAGGACGCTGAGCGCATGCTGCAGTTCTTCCAGAACCGCGAAAAGGATGCGCAGAAGAAGCGCTTCCCGGCCCGACGTATGGCACCCACCGGGGAGGACGATTGGTAAGGCGTCTTTTCAGCATTCTGATCTTGTTGACGCTGGTCGCCTGGGCTCAGGGGGTGGAGTGGGTTGCCGCTTTGAGCACCACTCGCTGCAATGTTGGTGAGCAGGTGATGTTGGAGTTGCGCTTGAGCGGAGCCAGTAGCGATCCTCTCGAGCCTCGCGTCCCGGACATCGCGGGCATCAGCATGGAGTTTGCTGGCGCCAGCAAGAATGTGTCGATGATCAATGGCGTCACCTCATCCCAGAGCACCTACACCTACGTGCTTACGCCCACCCAACAGGGGAGCCTGACCGTGCCCCCCATTTCTATCAGCGTGGATGGCCATACCTATACCTCCGAGCCGCTCAAGCTGCAGGTCGGAGTTAGCTCTGGACAAACTTCACCGGGACCACCCCCACCAGGCTTTCCTCCCGGTCAATCCCCCTGGGGAGGGCCTCAGGATCAGCTCCCGGTGACGCCCGCGTCGCCCGAGGCGCAACCCGTTCTGGTTGAGTGTGAAGTATCCAACACCCACCCCTACGTGGGAGAACTGGTGGTCTATACTTTTCGTTTTCTTCATCGGGTTCAACTGGTGGGTGGGGTGAACTTCGAACCGCCCCCGCCCACCGGCCTTTTGCGCGAAGACCTGGGCCAGTCTCAAAGTCAGGTCACCCGCAACGGCGTGGCCTACGCTCAGAGCGAAGTTCGCACGGCCTTTTTTCCAACCTCGCCGGGACCCCTGACGATCGCTCCAACTCGCCTGAGCTGTCAGGTTGCACCGGATTTTTTGGACCGGAACTTCACCATGGTGGGGGATGGAGTCCGAGAGATGGCCACTCAGCCGATTGAACTTCAGGTCTTGCCTCTGCCCACCGAAGGTCGGCCACCGTCTTTCAATGGCGCCGTGGGCCGGAACTTTGAGCTGAAAGCCTCGCTGAGCAAGACCGAGATCAAAGCCGGTGAGCCGGTCAAGTTGCAGGTGAGCATCAGCGGAGACGAGCATCCCGACCTCCTCCTCGATCCTGCTCTTCCCGCCTGGCCCGGAGTTCGTAGTTACAGCTCCGACGCATCGGCGCTGCCCTACGAGAAGCCGAATTTTCGAGCCACCAAGACCTTCAAGATTCCTCTGGTTCCCCAGCAGGCCGGACAGTTTCAGTTGAGCGATCTGAGCTGGTCCTATTTTGACCCCAGTGCGCGGCGCTATGTGACTCTGACCGCCAGCCCGATGGTTCTAAAGGTTGAAGGGGGTCCCCAGGCTACTGCCAGTCATTCTACCTCGCCTTCGGCTCCGGTGGATCCGCTTCGGGGTCCGCAACCTGGTGTGGATGCCTCTCAGGGCTGGGCCCTGGAGTCGGGAATTGCTCTGCTTTCCGTCCTGCCCTGGGGGCTGAGCCTGGCGCTCCTGGTATTGGGCCACGCTCATTATCAGTACGAGATGAGTTTGCAGACCGACCGGGCTCGCTTGCGTCGAATCGAGCGGCAAGTGGCTCGAGCCAAAACTTTGGAAGAACTTTCGCATCTGGCTTACCAGGGGTTGGAAATTCGCAAGGGGATGGCCTTGAAGGGCCTACCCTTGCTTCGCCTGCGCGAGATCCTTTCCGGGGAAATGGTCGACCAGTTGGAAGCCGCAGAGGCGGCCAGATATTCCCCGGAAGGGGACAGCGACCCGAAGAAAATGGATTCATTCCGCCAGTTGCTGCTGCGCGAATTGCGGGCAGGTGACCTCAAATGAGATGGCTGCTGCTGCTGTGGTTGCTACTGGTGGTCCCGGGCTGGAGCGAAAAGCCCAATCTGGATCAGTTGTTGCAGCAAAAGAGATGGTCTGAGGCGGTACCTCTCCTGGAAGCGCAAGACCGTCTCAACAACAACGATTCTGGAGCCCGTCTGTACTACAATTTAGGCCTGTGCTACCAGCACCTCAACAATCTGGGGCGAGCGCGAGTTTACTATCAGGCGGCTTTGCGACGAAACCCATGGAATTCCAGCCTGCAAAGCAATCTGGCTTTACTCAAGGCCGGACTGACCGAGCCCGAGCCGGACGAAAGCTGGACCCAGACGGCCACCCACTGCGCCCCACCGGCTGTGCTGGCAGCCAGCATGCTGATTTTCAGTTGGTCCGCCTGCGGCCTGGCCTGGATGTATCGAATGCGCCCGCGCGAACGCTGGCTGTGGGGGGGATTGGGCTGTTTTATTTTGGCCGTGATTTCCACATGTCTATGGTTTGCGGCCCGCCTGGCTCCACTCCAGGCAGTGGTGCAGCCTGAGACCGCTTTCCTGATGAACGGCCCGGGCGGCGAGTTTACCCAGAGTCTTAATGTCCATGCCGGCAATCTGGTGGAAGTCGTTCGTGAGCAAGGAGACTGGGCCGAAGTGGAGGCGCTGGGCAAGTTGCGGGCCTGGATCCGCCGCGATGAACTGATGCTTGTGCCTTGAAAATCGGCTCCTATGAGGTCGAGCCGGCCACTTATTTGGCGCCCATGGCCGGCCACACCAATCGGGCTTTCCGTGAACTTTGCCGAGAACTCGGAGGCGTCGGCATGGTTTGCACCGAGCTGGTTAGCAGTCAGGCGTTGGAATACTCCCGCCAGCGGGCCATGCGCTTCTTTGACTTCGCCGCCAGTGAGGCGCCGATGGCGGTGCAACTCTTCGGTGCCGAGCCTCAGGTCATGGCTGAGGCGGCTCGATTGGTGGTGGACCTGGGAGCGCCTATGGTGGATATCAACATGGGCTGTTGGGTTCCCAAGGTTGTCAAGAAGGGCGGTGGAGCGGCCTTGCTCGGGGATCTGTGTCAGGCTCGGTCCGTAGTTGAAGCCGTTTGTCGGGCCGTGGAGGTGCCGGTTACGGTTAAGGTGCGCAGTGGACTGAGCTCGGCTCAGGAGACGGCCGTCCCATTTGCTCGAGCCGCCCAGGATTGCGGAGTTCAGGCCATCGCCGTGCACGCCCGAAGCGCCGAGCAGGGATTTTCAGGGTCACCGGACTGGTCAGTGATTGGCCGGGTTTGTCAGGCGGTGAAGATTCCGGTTTTCGGAAACGGCGACCTGACCACACGGGCCGAGGCTGAAACCATGGCAGCCGCAACCGGCTGCCAGGGCTGGATGGTAGGCCGGGCCGCGCTGGGCGCTCCCTGGATCTTCGCCCAATGGGCCGGGCTGTTGCCCGAGGGAGTCCCGCCAGTGGAATTTCGCGCGGCCGTGGCCCTGCGTCACCTGCATCTGACCGCTCTTCATTCGCCACTCTCAGAGCATCAGGCGGTGCGCGAGCTGCGCGGTCAGTTGTCTCGTTATGAATTGGGTATTCGGGAACAGTTGGTGCGACTCGAGAGCTACGCTCAGGCTGAGAAATTGCTTATCAAAATTAGTGATGGGGCTGAGCTTGCGGATCTTCGTGGGAGCTGGCATCTTCCACCCCCTCCAGCTCGGGGACCTTGCGATAGAGAGCGGCCGCAATCTCCTGTCCCACCGTAATGGCGGCCGAGCTACATCCCTGGCAACCGCCGCCGAGCTCGATGTAAGCGATGCCGTCGCGGTAGTCCTTCAGTTGCACGACTCCCTTGTGAGATTGAAGGTCGGGCTGGATCTCTTGTTCCAGGACCTGGCTCAGCCGAGAGCTGGGGTCGGGTCGCTGTTGAGGGCGCCAGGGATGGTTCTCGATTTCGGCCAGCCAGGCCCCGATCCGTCGCGCCTGCGCGGGCCAGTCCAGGCTGCTGTCCCGCAGCACGGCCAGGTAGCCCTGAGAGCGCCAGAGTCTGCGGCAGGCGAACGGAACCAGGTTCGGGTCGCCCTCCAACGGCTGGCTGACCGGCTGGCAGACAAAGCGAGCCTGGTTGCGGTCGGGCAGGATGCAGGCGCTTTTGCCGCCGACGACCGGAAAGAGCGGGTCGAGCTGGGCCGACCAGGCCACCAGGCCTCCGTCCAGGACGCGCGGACGGCAGTTCTTGCGTTGCGCCAGGTGAACCGCAGCCGCACCGGCCATGGGCCCGTTCTGATCGAAGAGCAGAACCTCGCCGCCACTGACCTGCTCAGCCACCTGAGCGTCCAGCAAGCGGGCTCCGGGAAGGGTTCCCAGGGCCAGGTCTTCAGGCGAGCGGCAGTCCACCAGCGGGAGCCCGGCTTCCAGAGCGGCTTGAAATTCGGCTGGTGGGATGCGAAACTGACGCTGTTCCAGTTCGGTCTCCTCCAGTCTTCGCAACACCGAGTTCACGTCGAAGACCAGATAACGGCTGAGTACCTGTCGCAGCCGTTGCTCGGGGCGAAAGCCAAGTTTCTCCCGGCCCCCCACGCCGTAGCGCGCGAAAAGGGTCAGGGCCGCGCTGGGCCATTCGGCCAGCAGTTCCCCCATGGTCACCTCGGCGTTCAGATCAGCGGACGCCCCAGAACAGGTTCGCCCACCTCAAAGGCGGCGGCGACGGTGGCGCCCAGGTCGGCGAAGGTGGGCCGGATTTTGAAGTCCTGGCCACCCTCGACGGAGGGGCTGTAGAGAAGCAGTGGAGCGTATTCGCGACTGTGGTCGGTGCTGGGCGTGGTCGGGTCATTGCCGTGGTCGGCAGTGATGAGAAGGAGATCACCTGGTCGCATCACGGAAATCAGTTCGCCCACGTAGCCGTCGAATTGCTCAAGGCAGGCGGCGAAGCCGGCGGGGTCGTTGCGGTGCCCATAGAGCATGTCGAAATCCTCGAAGTTGACGAAGAAAAAGCCGCTCTGGTGCTCGCTGGCCAGGCGCATGGTCGCCTGATGATGCTCGGGGTTGCTCTGGGTGCGTTCCGAGTAAACGAATCCGCGACCGCCAAAGACTTCGGGGATGACCCCTACGCCAGCGGTGAAGACGCCCGCGGCGTAGAGCGAGTCGATCACATTAGCCGGCGGTGTGATCGGGAAGTCTTTGCGCCGCTCGGTGCGGCGGAAATCAGCCGCGCAAGTGCCTTCGAATGGGCGGGCGATGACCCGCTGGACGCCGTGAGGCGGCTGCAGCAATTGGCGAGCTTTGCGGCAGATATCGTAGAGTTCCTCGATGGGCACGACGGCCTCGTTGCAGGCGATCTGAAAAACGCTGTCGGCACTGGTGTAAACAATGGGGGAGCCGGTGGCCAGGTGTGTTTCGCCCAGCTCTTTCAGAATGGTTGTGCCCGAAGAAGCCTTGTTGCCGATCACCTTACGACCGATGGCCGTCTCGAAATCGGCGATCAGATCGGTCGGAAAACCGTCCGGATAGGTAGGGAAGCGCTCGTCTACGCTGATTCCCATCATTTCCCAGTGGCCGGTGACCGTGTCTTTGCCGCCCTGACTGGTTTCTTGAAGGCGCCCGTAACTGCCGATCGGTTTGGCCACCGGTTGGCCGCCGGCCAGGTCCAGGGCGTTACCCAGACCCAGTGAGCGCAGATGAGGGATTTTTAACCCGCCCACGGCCCTGGCAGTGTGAACCAGCGTGTCGCCAAGGTTGTCACCAAAATCACCGAACTCGGCCGCGTCCGGGGCCGTGCCCGCGCCGCAGCCGTCCATCACCAATAGAAAAACTCGTTGAAATCTCATGGGGCTGGGCTTTGGCGCCCAGGTTCAGGGACCCTCCCGGCGAAAGCGGGTCGGCTGTGGGAATGCTCGCCGACCGAATCTCGAAAAATGCCCGTCATCTTCGGAAATGGGGAAAACGTCAGGGTTTTTCTTGTTTGCGTCTCTACGACCACGACATTCCTGAGTATCCCCTGAGTGTGGATGACTACGAAGGGCACTTCCTGGTCACACTTTCGGCAGGCGCGGCGTTCGAACCAGAGATGCTCCAGGGTCTGGATTACGCCGAGCTGGTGGTCAAGGAACGAGGTGCCTCCAAGGAATCTGAATTGAGGCCAGAGCGCGCTTTTCTGGTGCAAGAAGGCGGCATGAAGTTCGAAGTGAACCTGCACGGCTACCAGGATACCGGTCTTTTCCTGGACCACCGATTGGGTCGCCAGTGGGTGAAGGAGCAAAGCCGGAATGCGGAAGTGCTGAACTTGTTTTGCTACACCGGCAGTTTTTCGGTGGCTGCCGTACTGGGTGGGGCTCGCTGCGTCACCAGCGTGGACCTTTCCCATACCTACCTGGACTGGGCCGGGCGGAATTTCGCACACAACGGTTTGCCCATGCGTCCCCACCTTTTTGTCCAGGACGATATCCTGCAGTGGCTGCCCCTGGCTCTGGACGCCGAGCAGAGCTATGACCTGATCATTTGCGATCCCCCCACCTTCAGCAACTCCAAGCGGATGAAGCAAACTTTCGATCTGCAGCGTCTGCATCTGGCCATGCTGCGCGGTCTTCAAGGACTGGTGAGGCCCGGGGGGCGCTTGTTCTTTTCATGCAATGACCGGGGCTTTCGTCTGGACGAAGCTCTTCAGTTTGAAGAGATTACCGCGCGCACTCGTTCTGAGGACTTTCGTCGTCGCGGAGGCCATCGCAGCTGGCTGTGGAGCAACCCAGCGGGCACTCGATAGGCCCGGGCCATTCCACGCTTTCCCAGGCGGCCACCTGCAGGTCCCAGCTCAGCGACCAGCCGCACTGATCGCAGATCCAACTGACCCGGCTGCGGCCGTTCTGTCGCGTGACATGCAGGCCGGCTGGCGGAGTGCTGGGAGGCGGCCAGGGAGTGTTGCTGCGCTGGCTGACCCACCACCAATGGTCCCATTGAGAACACAGGTCGCGCAACTCAGCCAGGCTTCTGTCCAGATCGGATAGTTGCCCCTGGCCCGCGAAACAGGCCAGACGTTCAAGGCAGGCTTCGCTCTGTCGTCTCAGTTCCTCGGGAATCAACGCCTGGCTGATGTCCAGACTGCAGCAACGCCATTGAGAGGCCCATTCCAGGACGCTCAGTTGCTGGCTTAAAAGGGCTTCACTGGCCTCCTGCAACAGGGCCAGAGCATGCGGCAAAGTTAGGCGACGGGGCTGCCCTGCGCGGGCGGTGGTGGTGGGGGCGAGCCGGGAAAGTTGTTGACGGTTAAGGAGCGGGCCTCGGCGTCTCCCTGGTAAACCTCCGAGTCATTGAGGGGTACGGTCCCCATGGAGGTTTTCTGTTGAATGTCGCTCCGCTCTCGCGCCAGCAACAGCTTCTCGAAATCTTCCAGTTCTTGCTCGATTTGGGGCGGCAGATTGACGAATTCCACACCGATCATGTAGCGCTTACGCTCGACTTGCTGGCACCAGCAAACCTTGCCCTGGCAAAGCACACGCGGCATATTGCCGCCTTCCAGCTCAATGTTGAGAGCCAGGACTTTTCCAATCGGAATTTCACCTTCGGTTTGAATCTGTAATCCCAGTGCGTTGTAGTCCACCGAGAGGGCCTTGAATCCAGGCAGGTCTTTGCTCAGAAGCCGCAGACTCAACCGGTGCCGTGGGCGGCGACGGGCGCCCGCATCGGCTTTGGATGAAATGGCGGCTTTATCCATCACCTGTCGGATCTGGGCCAGCTGATTGGAACCGGTCGGAACGTCGGAGACTGCGATCCGCATCTTTTCGCCAGGAATTGGCCGTTGCGAGGTTACGACAACGGGCAATTGCAGGGTCTGTGGGCCATTTTCGGTGGGGACTTCCACGCGAACTCGAACGGTCTGGCCGCTCTTATAAGCCTTCTTGTATTTGAATGTGAGCCGGCGGTCCACCAAACTTACAAATTCAACTACTTCAGGCGGGAACAAGAAATCAAACAACAGCCTGTCTCCTCTTTGGGCTCTAAGGTTGTTCGAATAGCTACCAATTCTTCCTCTTGCCGCAGTCGGAAATAAGTGCCACACCGGGGCTTGCCATAAAACGCCGGAGTATCCGTGGCGGCGCGATTGAGGGCGAATTGTGCGGTCCTCAACCGGGCTTGAGGGGGGAGGGGCGAGCGAGGAGAGAAGGATCAGGAGTGAATGCTGAACTGAGACTCTTGTTGGAAGCCCTGCCTCGGGACACACGCCCGGCGGTGGAGAACCTTTGGAATCAAATGCCACCTGATGTGCGCCGCGAGGCGGAGTTAACCATGGGTGGTTTTATGAAGCTCATCAAGCAAAATCCGGCCAGCGCCGGAGACCTGCTCAAGATGCTGCAGCGTACCACCGCGCCGATGTTGCAGCAGGCCAGCAGTGTGGCCATCGTGGGTCCGGTCAACGTGGGCAAGTCCACTCTTTACAACGCTCTGGTTTCGCGCCAGAAGGATAAGGCGGAGTCCAGCCCGGTGCCCGGTACCACCAAAGTCGCTCAGCATGCCGATGTGGGCCTTTTTGAACTGGTGGATACTCCCGGTGCCGACCATGGCGGGGATAGTGGTTCCAAGGAATGCGAGGCGGCTTTTCAAGCCGCCGAGGACGCTGAGTTTCTGCTGATTGTATTCGATGCGACGGGTAGCGTGACCAGTAGCGACCGGGCACTTTACCGCAAGTTGCTGCAGTTTGGTAAGCCCCACCTGGTGGTGCTCAATAAAATCGACTTGATTCCCCCGGTGCATCGCAACGTGGTGCGTGAATCGGCGGCCCGGATCCTGGACCTTTCGGTGGAGGCCGTCCTGCCCGTCAGTGCCCAGACTGCGGCCGGTGTGGATCAGCTGGTCCTGGAGATCACGGCGGCCGAGCCCAAGTTGCTGCTCAAGGTTGCCCAAACCTTGCCTTCGCTTCGTCGCAAGCTGGCCTGGCAGGCGATTCGCCGCACCGCCATGATGTCAGCACTGGTGGGCCTGACTCCGTTGCCTCTCATGGACGTGATTCCGCTGACTTTACTGCAGGGCAACCTGGTCCTGACCTTGTCCCAGATTTATGGTAACAAGCTTTCCCCCAAGAGTCTTTTGGAGCTGGCGTCCACATTCGGTGCTGGCTGGTTGGCTCGTCTGGCTTTTCAGGAATTGACCAAGCTGGCTGGAGTGCCCGGTTGGGTGCTGTCCGCCTCGGTTGCGGCTTCGGCCACCCTGACCATCGGATTCACGGCTTTGAGCTGGTTTGAGACCGGCATTATGCCCGACAAGAAGGACATGGAGAAACAGGCTCAGGGAATCCAGGACCGGTTGAAAGAGGGACTGTTGAACCTGGGGAAATCCAGGCCCAGCAAAAAGCGCGTGACCGAGGAGTTGGAAAAGCTTCTACCTAGCGATCCTCCACCAGAAGTGCCCGGAGATCGGCCGGCAGAAGGCCCTCAAAGCTAGTCACCACGCGGTCGGCCAGCAGGTCTTCCTCGGCTCGCGAGGAGGCGATTCCCAGCACAGCCATCCCGCCACGGCGGGCTGCCTCCACCCCCTGGGGCGCGTCTTCGAGCACCACACAGCGCTGTGGTTCGCGCCCCAGGCGGCGCGCCGCCACCAGGAATACTTCGGGGTCGGGCTTGCCGTGCCGGACGTCTTCGCCGGTCGAGAGCGCGCTGAAATAGTGGGCGATATTCAGCTGCTCCAGAACCAGTTGGATATTGGGGAGAGGCCCAGAACTGCCCACGGCCATGGTGACTCCTTCTTGATGCAGGGCTTCCAGTAATTCTAAGACACCCGGAATGGGGCGCATCAGGGCTGGCACCAGTTCTCTGTAGGTGGTCTCTTTCCAGTCGGCCAGACGCTCCAGTTCAGTTTGTTCCACTTCTTGTTCCATCCAGAGCGGAACAATCTGCTGGTTGTGCATCCCAAAGGTGAGCTGAAAGAGTTCCCGAGTGAAGGGTTTGCCCTCTTGCATCCCGAGCCGATGCCAGGCCTGAAAATGAGCTTCACTGGAGTCGACCAGGACTCCATCCATGTCGAAAATGGCGCTCCAATCCGACTTACTCATTGGACGGCTCAACCTCCACCTGGTAGCTGTTGCGGATGTCTGCCCCGTCATCGGCCTTGGCCCCCTGAGCCGTAATGTCAATTCGCAATTCGTGCTTGCCTGGTTTTTCGGCCGACCAGCGTAAGTCCAGGGTGGCATCTTGCCCGGGCTGAAGGGGCTGGTCCAGGCGCGCGCTCCAGACCCGGCTGCCGTCCGCCCAGAGCGTGGCACGGACCGAATCGCAAGGCAGACTTCCGACATTCTTGAAAGTGGTATTGAAGACCCAGTCCTTGCCCTGCCGACTTCGCTTGGGAACGTTGGCAGAAAACGCCCCAAACTTATAGCCCGGACGGCCGGTCACGTTGACGACTTTGGGTTGGCTGGCGGCGCCCTGGCAGACCACGCTCAGGCGTTGTTCCCCCGCCTGAGTGGGCACCCAGGTCAGGGTCAAATTCGTTTCTGCACCCGGCGCCAGCGATTGGAAGAACTTCTTTTCAACTTCAATTTTGTCGTTGACCTTGAGGCTGACCGGCAGCTTGAACATCTCCACTTCACCCGTGTTGGCCAGTTCGAAGATGACCCGGATGGGCGTGCCGACCACGGCCGTTTCTGGTTCCAAGGTCAGGCCGCGGGCTACCAGATCCGGCTTGCTGGCGTTGGCCTGCCACTCCAACACATACTGGTTGTTGCTGGTGTCAGCGTCCTCAAGTTCACCGGTGGGATCCACCCAGCAACTGAGCTTATGCTTTCCGCCTTCCGGCGGACGTCTGTCCTGGTAAACAAACTGGTAGCTGTCCCCAGCCGCGACAGCCTGCAGCGCTTTTTTCTGGGCGATGGCCTTGCCGTCCCAAAACAGTTGATAAGGAACGGATGGGGCAGGAGCCTGCCCTTTATTGATGACCGTCACGGTCCAGCGCATGCCTTCGGTCGTCTGTTCTACTGCGATGTCGGCGGGACTCAGGTCAGGCACCCGGTAGGGCTGCAGTTGCAGAGTCAGAACCTGATCGGCCGAGCGTTTCTGCACTTCAGCGTCCAGATCAGAAGGCAGAAAACAGTTGCCTTCCAGCAGCACCTCTCCTTGGGCTGGCAAATCGGCGTTGGAATAAGCCTGGCCGATTTTCTTGCCCTGCAGATAGACGGAGCAGAGCACTCCCCGGCTAATTTCCTTGGAGCGATTGACGACTCGGAGCGAGAAGCCGAGCTGTCCTCCTGGCTTGAATTCGCCCGTCCAGTTATGGGAGGCGGCGTCCAGCCGGGGGCGGGCCCAGCCGCTCAGGCTGAGCGACGCCAGGCCGAGAAGGGTCATCCAGATCTTGCGCATGGCCCGCCGTTCGCGCTTCTTCAGGGCGGTCCTCGTCTTTGTAAAATAGACTACAGCCAATCCAAAAAAAGTTTGTTATTCTACTGGCTATGGAGACCGACGCTTCACTTGGACTCAGTGTCCCTGCACCTGACCCTGGTCGAGCTCACTGGATTTTCTGGGAGTTTGGACTTTTAGCAACCCTGGCCGCGATTATTGCCACGCCGGCCGAGACCAACCAGCAGGCCGTTTGGGCCGTGTTGTCCTTGCTGTTCTTGCTTGGACTGGCGAACACGGGTGGGGAAAAACCCAAGCTTGGGTGAGATCCCGACGGGGATGGCCGACAAAAAAAAGAGGGCTGCGTGCCCTCTTTTTCTATTCTGCCGGAGCCTCGGCTTCTTCTCCGTCGGGAGGAGCGAAGACTTTTTCCAGGTCCACGCCTTTCTCGACAGCCACCGCCGCCAGGGTTCGAGTCAGCATTTCCATGCCTTCCCCGCCCAGTTGCACCTTGGTTTGGGCTTCATTGAGCTTGGCCCATGTTTCGTCTCCCCAGTTGCCTTCGGAGTCCAGTTCGTCCACCAGACCCTTGAGGCTCTCGAAAGCTTCCCGGATCGGCATCATGAATCCGCCTAGGGTGCCTTGCTGGAGGTCGTCCCATTCCAGGGTCATCAGACCCTGGCCGCACTCGTCCATCCAATGGATCATGGTTTCCAGAGCTTCGCTGCAGCGTTGCAGACGCTTTTCGGCTTCAGCCGGGGTGATGACACCCTCGGCCAGGCCCTTTTCCATGACCTTGAGTTGAGGTAGATAGCCGCGGCCGTCGGCTACATAGCCGACGAACGAGCCGCAATCACCGCAAGCGGGACCGAGGCTCTGCTCGTCGTGACCACAATGGAGGCAGAGCATTCAGGTTAGAAGCCGAAGCCACCCATGCCCGGGAAGCCGCCGCCACCGGGGAAGCCGCCGAAGCCGCCGCCCATGAACTGGTTGGCCGTTCCGACGTTCTGGAACTTGCCCGTCCCATCGTCTTTCATCACCGAAGTCTGGGCCGGGTCATAACCGCCGTTGGCGTTGAAATTGGGGCGGCCACCAGGCAGAACGATCTGCACTTTCTGGACCACGCCCTTGGGGTTGTCGGCGCCCATCATGACCTGGGTGCCGTCCTGCAGGGTGAAGATGGCGTTTTTCTTGTCGAAGTCGCTCTTCTGACCGTTGGGGTGGTCGATGTGGGGGTCGCCCCAGACGCGCCAGTCACGGGGCTTGCCGTTCTGTTGAGCCTGCTGACATCCGCACTGGCCAGCCAGGCCGCCGCCCATGTTGCTGGAGATGGCGATGGCGCCATTGAAGCCAGGTCCCGAGAAGGCGGCGGCGGCGTTGAACTGCCCGTTCTGAGCGCCGAATCCGCGGCCCGCACCGTTCATCCCCTGAGCGCCGTTGCCGGGCTCGTGGACCTTCACCTCGTCGCCCTGCCAGTTGATGGTGGCACCGCCGGGAGTGGTGAACGATTGACCTTTGGTTAATTCAATGGTGCCGCCTTGCTGGCCGGGCCCCATCGGTCCCATCGGGCCCATCGGTCCCATCGCGCCGGGTCCACCCATGCCGGGGAAGCCACCGGGGCATCCGCCCGGTCCGCCGGGAAAGCCACCCGGTCCTCCAGGGAAGCCGCCCGGAAATCCACCCATACCGGCCGAGCGCTGTCCCTGAGCGGCCAGCGCGCCCATCATGCGGCCCAGAGCGAACATCGCGCCCTGCAGTTGTTGCGGATTGGCACCGCCAAAGCCGTTGAGGCCCATCATCGGATTCCCGAAGCCGCCGCCCAGCCCGCCCAGGGGGCTGCCGAAACTTTCAAAAGCTCCCGGCGAGGCCGAGAAGCCGTCGAAGCCGCGGTTTCCAAAAAGCGACTGGCCCGGGCCGAAGGCGGGGAACGCGCCACCCATCAAGGGAGCGCCGATGCTGAAAGAGGTATTGAAACCAAAACTAGCGTTAAAATTGTTGCCGATTGCCACTGTGTCTGCCTCCAGAGACCTCTTTCGAGGTGATTTGAATAAAGCTTACCAGGACCGGGGCCTTTGTCATGCCTCTCATTGTTTAAAGTTTTGAAAAAAAGGTTGCTTTTCTGTTAACTGGGTTTCTGGCGTGTTGCCAAAAAGCCGAATTGGACTAACGTTTAAAAAATCCTGAAAACGTTAACCGGGTTTTGCCAGACTGTTAATGGCTTCGTCCCAACGAGTCCGCTGAGACAGCTCCAGCCCGCCGTAGATTTTATCGATCAGGCTGCCATTGGGGCGGTCCGGGGCGTAGACGGACAGGCCAGCCGACGAGACCTGCTTGAGCTGCTCGCTCACGGCAGCGGCCCTTCGGCGCAGCGCTTCGGGCAGCCAACGGTCGGTCTGCCAGGCCTGGCAAAGGCTCCCGAGGTCGAGCTGGTCGACCAGCGGGCGATCCTGGGCGTGCGGCCAGGGTTCGGGCTGAGCCTGGATGTGCTCCAGCAGTCGTTGCCTGGCCTCGGGATGGTCCAGGATCTGCTCCGCCAGCAAATCCAGGCTCTGCTGCAGTCCGGCAAAGTGCTTCAAATCGATGGCGCTGACGGCCGGGGCCCGTTCTCCGCCGCAACGGTTGGCCAGGTTCGTAGCCGCCTGACCGCCTCCGGATTGCTCGGGTAGAGTCTGGAGCCATTCAGCCAGGGGTAAGCCCAGGCCCTTCAGTTCGCTTTGCGAGGCCACCATGTGTTCGGTGACGGTTTGAAGCTGGGCGGCGACTTCTGCCTGGGCCATCAAGCAGGTGTTGAAGATGACCAGCTCCGGCCTGGCGGGCAATTCTCCCAGAGCCGCTTCCAGTTCGGTCAGCGACATCATATGGCGACGCTGGCTATCCGTGATAGCCCCCGCGAAGCCAGCTCCGTGGCCACCCAGGACGATGGCGTAGCGTTGGGCTGGATATTTTTCCATGCCCCAGCGTAAAAAGTTTCTGAGCTCCTCGGGCTGGTTCATCTCCGCTGGTCGCGCTGGTTCCAGGGTCTGAGGTTGTTGACATTGATGGAGTTGGTAGCGCTGAACCTGTCCCCTGGCCCCCATCTGAGCGACGACATTGAGGCTGTCCGGGGTGCCGAATTGAGTGATTTCCTCCAGGCTGGCCTGAACCGCCGCCTCCAGATCCTGGCTGGCGCTGGTGTAAATCAGCACAGTCCAGGGCTTCTGATGTCGAGCACCGATTTCCATGAGGGCGGATTCGGCTTCGGAGGTTGGCCGCCTGCAGGCCGCGAATTGGAGCCCCTATCGTAGGAAACGTGAGGTTTAGAGATGCTGATGATGAGGTCTGCTAAGGTGCTGCTGGGTAGCCTGTTGGGCTGCCTGCTGCTGGGGGGAGCACCGGCATTGGCCGATGACAAGCCGGACGCGACCGGTCCTGCTCAAGTCAAACTGGCTGACAATCTAGGGACTCTCAATTTGCCCAAGGGATATGTCTGGCTGGGAGAGGCCAAGGCCAAGCAGTTCATGATTCAGGGAGGCAGCAGCGGCGATAACACCATTGGTTTGGTTGCGCCGACCGAGACCGACAAGTTTCTCATCGCTCTGGAATACGAAGACAGCGGTTACGTTGAGGATAAAGATGCGGACAAGATCGATGCGAAGGCGATCTTGGAAAGCTATCAGGAAGGCACCGAAGCCAACAACGACAATCGTAAAGAGCGCGGTTTGCCGGCTTTGCATGTGACCGGCTGGGAAGAAGAGCCCAAATACAATCCCAAGAACCACGTTGTGACCTGGAGCTTGCAGGGCAACAACGAAAAGACGGGTCAGTTCGTGAACTACAACACCCGTGTGCTGACGCGCAAAGGTGTGCTCTCCTTGAACTTGATGTGCTCCAACGAGGACCTGGCGGCCTCCAAGCCCAAGGCTGAAGAGATGGTCACCAAGGTTGCCTTCAACCAGGGCGAGCGCTACGAAGACTTCAAGCAGGGCGACAAGATTTCCACCGGCGGATTGGTGGCATTGATCGCGGGCGGCGCTCTGCTGGCCAAGAAGACCGGAGTGATCGCCTTTCTGTACGTGATGCTCAAGCCGATGTTGCTGTTCTTCAAGGCGCTGGGAGCCAAAGCCATCGCTCTGGTCGTGGCAGCCCTGGCCGGACTGAAGAATCTGATCAGCGGCAAGAAAAAGTCAGCTGAAGAGGGATAGAACTTTGAGGCGCGCGGTCTCCTGCTCGGAGACCGCGTTCATCAACGAGTCCCTGAGCCAGTCCGGCAGTTGCAGGTGGCGGGCGATCTCCATGAGCATCTCGTGCTCAATGGGGTCAATTTCTCCGTCTGCCCAGCCTACTTTGCAGCAGTCACGAAAGAGGCAGGCCGCAACCTGCGGTGCGCGCAGGTTTGTCAGCAGTTCCGACCAGTCGGGGGGCTCGGCGTCGCAGTAGCGGAAGGCGTCCTGGCGGGCGGCCTCGCTCGCCAGTGCGTAGGCCGTGGCTGCGGCGGCGTTGCGCTCACTGACGGAGACTTCGTGGATGCCGGCGACACGGAGCAGCACAGCCAGGTAGTGGGCGAGGTCGCAACTGAGCACCGCCTCGGCGGCGACTCCATAGTCTTGCTGAACTTGAAATGAGATCTGCATTCAGGTCCTCTCCATCATCAAAATGGCCAGGTCATCGCCCAGGCGTCCCTGACAGAAGTTGCGCACGTCCGATTCAACCTGGTTCAGGGCATCTTCCAAACCAAGCCTGAGAGTTGCCCGCAGGCTGGCCTGCAGGCGTTCCATCCCGTAGTCTTCGCCGGACTGATTGCGCGCCTCCAGCAGCCCGTCGCTATACATCAGTAAGCGCTCCCGGCTGGCCACCGGGGTTTGCTGCTCGCCCCATTCCGCGTCTTCCATGACTCCCAGCGGAATACCGGTTCCTTCCAGGTTTTTTATGTTGCCGTCGGCGCTCAGAAGCAGGGCCGCCGGGTGACCGGCATTCGCAAAGTACAGGCGCTCTTCTTCCTCGTCGTAAACGGCGTAGAACATTGTCACAAAGGTCGATTGCCCTTGATTCCATTGAATCAGCCGCTGGTTGAGCTTGCGCAGCACAAAGGCGGGCGAGGGGCTCTTTTTCCCCCATTCGAACATGAAGCCCATCACCAGAGCCATCAGCAGGGATGCGGCGATGCCCTTGCCCATCACGTCGCCCAGGCAAAAGACCACGTATTTCTGACCGAAAGGCCGGAAGTAATAAAAGTCGCCTCCCACTTCCAGGGTCTGGTTGACCTTGCCGCGCAAGGTAACGGTGCCCAGTTCAAATCGGTTTTGCATCAGGGCTAACTGCAGTCGACGCGCCAGTTCCACGTCGCTGGCCTGGCGGGCTTGCAGGCGTTTGATGGTTCCGTAGCGATCCAGGGTGACCAGGCCAAATCCGCAGAGAAGCACCCACTCAACCACCTGGCCAAGAGTGTTGAGCAGTAGATGTCGATTGTCGATGCCCGTGCACAGCAGGCCCCCGAGAGCATAGGCCAGAGCGGCCACCGGGATGATCAGGAGCATCCCGCGGTTGCGAAAGAGTGCGGCCGCCAGCAGCACCGGTAGCAGGAACACGTCCACCGAGAGCACGTGGCCGTACAGGCTTCGAACGGCGAAGGCCGCCAGTAGCAAGGCCGCGATCGTCGTTTTCCATAGGGGGGCGCTGCGATGCGAGGGTCGGAAGACAACCAGGCGGTCGAGCAGCCTGTCAAGGTAGGTCACCACCGCCCGATAAGCCTTTTGCATCGGCCCCGGTTCGACCTCAGGGGAGGGGGGTCCTAGGCGGATTGAGAACACAGCCCCATGTCTACCGTTCTTCGTCTGGCGCGGCTGGCGGCCGTGGCTGGGTGCAGTTTTGCCCTGGGCTACGGCCTTTGTCTGCAGCGCAATAACCCTGCTCGCGAGGTTGCGGCACGGGTCAACGGCGAGGAGATTCCGGCGCTGGAGTTGCGGGCCGAACTGCTCAAGCGATTCGGACCGGATGTCTTGCGCGACCTTGTGCACCAGCGGCTGATTTTGCAGGAAGCGCGCAAACGGGGAGTTCAGGTGGATGCGGCCGGCGTGGAAAAGCGTCTGCAGGCGATGAAATCTCAGCCTGAGGTTCAGGCGATGCTTAAAAGCGGTCAGGTGGATGAGTCTGACTTGCGTCGCAACCTGACCACGGTGGGTCCGCTGGACGCTCTGGTGAAAAGCGGGTTGACGGTCGAGGAAGAGAACGCCTTCTACAAGCAGCATCGGGCCGAGCTGGAGAGCCTGAAAGTGCAGCAGATTCTGCTGCTGGATAAGGCGGAGGCAGCCAGAGTTCAGGCTGAAGCCAGTAAGCCGGGTGCGGATTTTTCGGCCCTGGCCAAGAAATACAGTCTGGATAGTCGCAGCAAAGCCCAGGGTGGGTTGCTGGGCGAGGTTCATCGGGGCGAGCTCGAACCTGAACTGGCCGAGGCTCTATTCGCGCTGCAACCCGGCCAGGTCAGCCAGCCGGTCGAGAGCGCAGACGGGATTCATATCTTTCGGGTGGTTTCAAGTAAGACCGGTCTGGACGAGCTTCGTCCTCAGATCGAGGAGCGCCTGATTGCGGCGCGACGCGGAGACTTCGTTGAGGACCTGCGGGCCGGGGCCAAAATCGAAACGGTCGCTCCATACCGCTTGCCGGCTTCCATTTCGGTTTCTGAGCCCGGCCAGGACGAGCACTGACCGGAATTCATCCGCTCAGGACCCCTCGCGAGCGATTGTGTCCCAGGCGCTGACCAGCTCCTGGCTGCTCCTTTGTTTGAGTCCCTCCGGAAACTGTCGCTCCAGGCTCTGGTATCGGTGGCGAAACTTTCGATTGGTCGCGCGCAAGGCTGCTTCCGGATCGAGCCCGTGCTGATGGGCAACGCTGACCATGGCAAAGAGGACATCTCCGAGTTCCTCCAGGCTGGGCCGGGTCTGGAATTCTTCCAGCTCCTCCTGGAGTTTAACCCAGGCTGCCTGGGGGCTGGGATAGGCGAAGCCGCTGCGGGAGGCCCTCTCCTGAATTAGGGCGGCTTGAGGTAAGGCGGGAAGTCCCGGGCTGACTCCGTCCAGGGCCGAGCTTTCGCCGGCTTTTTCACGTTTCTTGATCTGATCCCATTGCTGCAAGACCGCGGCCGGGGTTTCCAGGCCCGACTGGCTTTCGAAGACGTGAGGATGGCGGCGAACCATTTTGGCCACGATTCCCTGCAGTACCTGCTCGACATCAAAAGCTCCCCGTTCCCGTGCGAGTTGGGCGTGGAGCACTACTTGAAAGGCTAGATCGCCCAGCTCCTCGCGCATCTTGTCGTCGTCGTTGAGTTCCAGGGCTTCGACACACTCATAGGCCTCTTCGATCATGAAGGGAGTCAGGCTCTGGTGAGTCTGCTTAAGGTCCCAGGGACAACCGCCCTCGGGGTTGCGAAGGGCGGCCACCACCTGGACCAGCTGTTGAAAGGGCGAAAGGCTTTGAAATTCAGGGCTACTCGGGTGCATAGCGGTCCGCCTTCGCTTCACTGCTGCCAGCCCCTACCCGGCCCGGCTGCTCGCGTAGGAACCACTTCGCGCCGGGGCGAAGCGCGGCAACAATCTACGCGAGGAGTATGAGTGTATGAGTGAGATTGTAGCAATCGCCGCCCGCCAAATTTTGGATTCGCGCGGCAATCCCACCGTCGAGGTGGAAGTCGAATTGGAATCTGGCGCGACCGGCCGTGCGGCTGTGCCTTCGGGCGCATCCACGGGCACCCACGAGGCGGTTGAGTTAAGGGATGACAATGCCGCTTTATATGGCGGTAAGGGCGTACTCAAAGCTGTGGATCATGTTGAGCAGCTGATTGGGCCGGAGCTGGAAGGGATGCTGGCCGTGGACCAGCTGGCGATCGACCAGGCCATGCTGGACCTGGACGGCACCGACAATAAGTCCAAGCTTGGTGCCAACGCCATTTTGGCGGTTTCTCTGGCGGTGGCTCGCGCCGCCGCTGATGATTGCGGGCAGCCGCTCTACGCTTACCTGGGCGGCCCTTTCGCTCATTTGTTGCCGGTTCCCATGATGAACATCGTCAATGGCGGCCAGCACGCCGACAACACCGTGGACATTCAGGAGTTCATGATCATGCCGGCCGGTCTGAACAGCTTCAGTGAGGGGTTGCGTTGCGGTGCCGAAGTCTTTCACGCTCTCAAATCGGTGCTCAAGAAGCGCGGATTGGCAACCGGCGTAGGCGATGAGGGCGGCTTTGCGCCCGACCTCAAGTCCAATGAAGAAGCTCTTGAGCTGATCATGCAGGCCATCGAGAAGGCCGGCTACAAAGCCGGAAAGCACGTCTTCCTGGCTCTGGACGTGGCCGCCTCTGAGTTCTACAAGGATGGCAAATACGTCTTCGCCAAATCCAAAGCTCCCGATCGTGACGCTTCCGGAATGGTCGAGATGTATCGTGATTGGACAAGCAAGTATCCGATCATCTCGATTGAGGATGGTCTCTCAGAGGACGATTGGGATGGTTGGGGACAGCTGTCTAAGGCTCTCGGCCAGTCGGTTCAGCTGGTGGGTGACGATCTTTTCGTCACCAATCCCAAGCGCCTACAACAGGGCATCGACAAGGGCGTGGCCAACTCGATTCTGGTCAAGGTCAATCAGATCGGAAGCCTGAGCGAGACCTTGCGCTGTATCGACCTGGCCAAGCGAAATGGATACACCTCGGTGATCTCTCATCGGTCCGGTGAAACCGAGGATCCCTTTATTGCCGACCTGGCAGTGGCTACCAATGCCGGTCAGATCAAGACCGGCTCGCTGTGTCGCTCGGAACGGGTGGCCAAATACAACCAGCTGCTTCGTATCGAGGAGCAACTGGGAGCTCAGGCTCGCTACGCTGGAATGTCGGTCGTCAAAAAAGTCCAGGAACTGGCCGCCAAATAGGCGATTCGCGCAGGCGGCCTCAATAAAAAGGGAGGTGATAAACCTCCCTTTTTATTTGCTCTGGGCGTGGCGCCGGAAGAGTTCCCGGTGCTGGGTGACCAGCCTTTCGATGGCTCGTAGACTCGGGTCCAGACTTCGCGGGGCTTCCACCACGGGTTGGGGGGACGAATCCTGGCCAGAGCCAGAAAGCCACTGTTCTAGAAAATCCAGGGCCTGATTTTCAGCCTCTTGTTGTTCACTGGTGCTCACGCACGCCACCTTCTCGCCCCCAGCGGATTTGTTGTGACAACAGATTACTCGGCTTGACTGAAAAGAAGCTAAAGGTTCATAAATACTAGTCTTCTAAGAGGAACTCGTTCCACATCCGCTGGATTCGCATGCGGGCGGAGGTGATGCCGGTGCCGTGCTCAAACAGGTCGTTGAGGCCTTCCTGTACTTCCTCCAGGAGTTCTGGCTGGAAAAGCAGTTCCTCTCGCAGGCAACCATAGGTGGCAGCGGTGATGCCCACCAACCGGGCCGCCGCGTGGTCGGCCACCGGGTCCAGGCGCTTCAAGAACACTTCGTCGCGGAACGCGAATTCGCGGGTGTAGAGGAAGCCGACCCAGTTGGTGGCCTGGTACCAGTGTAACAGCAGATTGCGGCATTCGTTCTCGAACTCCGGAGCGGCCGGGTCCAGAGCTTGAAGTCGGTCCATTAAGCTGGGATTGGGAACGGAGCCCTCCTCCAGGTAGAGCTCCACGGCTGCCTGAGCCAGTTGGAGGCGCTGAGCATCGGTCAAGGCGCTGGACTGATGAGCCAGCTGGCTGTGGCCGCGATACATCCGAACCAGGTGTCGGAAGACCAGGAAGCAGAGCTCCTCCGGAGGCATGCCCTCAATGTCGCGATGGAAGATGAGTGTCAGTTCGGGCTCCGCGCTGGCATCCACCAGGAACATGTCGTCTCCGTCATAAGTGAGAACTTTCAGTTCGGGGAAGTCAAACAGTGTGTAGTCAACCGCTCGCAGCGCCTGGCGCAGGGTGCCGACGAAGGCAGCTGGACCGGTGTTCTCCAGCCGCTGTTCGAATTGCTCGGAGGGAACCGGTAGTTTCAGGCCGGCCTTGGGGAGCAAGTTGTCTCGCAGGAAACTGACGACTTCCTCTTCCTCCTCGTTGCCAAGGCTGGAAACAAAATCTCGATTGAGGCCCCTTTTGCCCATGCCGACTCCGAGTTCTTGTTTCTGGACCTCGGCCCGGGGGGAGGTGCCGAACTGATAGAACAAGGCCAGGCGGTCGCCATTGTTGCCCGTGGCGGTGGATTCGGCAGAGGACAGGATTTCGAAGAGGTAGACCATCTCGGCACCCGCCATGGCCTCGTTAAGGTAAGGCACGATGTCTTCCTGGCCGGCTTTGATTCGGGCCAGCGCCAGGTTGGCCTTGGCTTCATTCTCAACCCAGGTTTCCACTTCCAGGGCCTGTTCCAGCAGCTCGGCCGCGCCCTGGGGGTTGCTGCTCACCAGATTGAGGCCGTTGGCGATTTGCTCAAACTTTGCGCGCGCGGCAGCCGGCGCCCAGTCTTCTGTTTGCCCGGCTTCGGCGACAGGCTCTTCAGCCACGGAAGCTTGCTCTTCAGGAAGCTGCTCGGGTTCCTGCGCCACGGGCTCGGGCTCCTCAGCCACGGGCTCGGGCTCCTCAGCCACAGGCTCGGCCATTGCTTCTTCTGGCTCTGGAATGATGGACTCTTCGGTTTCGTCCAGGGCCAGGGCGTCTTCGAAATTCAGTTCCGGCGACTCGGCAGTCGGCTCCTCCGGCTCTGGTTCGGGCTGCTCGACAACCAGTTCTTCGGCGACTGTCTCCTCAGTGACCGGCTCCTCTACAACCGGCTCCTCGGCGATCGGCTCTTCCTCGGTCAGGATTTCCTCGGTCAGGATTTCTTCAGGGCTGGCCTCCTCTACGATGGCCTCTGTGACCACCTTCTCAGCGGGATCGGAGAGTTCCGCTTCCAGGCTCAGCGCAGTGGATGGCTCGTCGATGGGTTCGGGAGCTTGCTCCTCTGATTCAGCGTCGAGCAAGGCAGATAGATCGAGCTCTGGCTCCGGTTCGGGCTGCACCAGATCGATTTCGGGCTCGGGCTCTAGAGGTTCGGTTTCCTGGGCCTTCAGCTCCAGAGGTGCAGGGTCGGTTTGCCGGGCCGCCGGGGGCGTCGGCAGGGGTGACTCGTCTCCCGAGACTTGCTTCCACGCCTCGCCCAGGGCTGATTTGAGGGCGGCCTGATCGGCCGGCTCGCCGAACAGTTGGCTCCCTGTATCCTGGAGCGTGTCGAAGAGTTCCTCCAGTTTGGGCATTTCCGAGCAACTGTGGGGGAGTTCGAGCAGTTCGTAGACTTGATCGACCAGAGTCCGGCCCGGGATGCCCAGCACCAGATCCAGTTGGGACATCAGGATATCATAGGCGGTGCCGGACGAGTGGCTGGCGACGGCCTGGAAGTCATCGCCGCTCAAAAACTGCTCTTTGAAGTCGTGAACCAGTTGCTCCAGTTTGGCGATGCGGCCTTCGCGGGTGGTCAACTCTTCCTGGAGCTGGCTCATGTTTTGCTGGCGACGAGCCAGCTCTTCTTTCTGGCGGGCCAGCTCGGCCTCGTGGCTATGAACCTGTTCGCGGCTTTGAGTGAGTTCGCTCTGGAGCTCCTCCACCGAGTGGTCCAGCTTCTCACCCCGCGCTGTGGCGTCGGCCAGCTGGGCCTCCAGCCGGGCCTTCATCTCGGCCGCCTGGTTGCGGGCTTCGGCTAACTCTTGAGCAGCGCGTTCCTGAGTTTCGGCCAGCTCCTGTTGCAGTTTCTTGCTTTGCTGGTCCAGTTGCCGGTTCTTAAAGGCAAGCTGAACGCCTTCGCCCGTCAATCGCTTCACTTCTTCGGTGAGGCGCTTGTTGGTGGAGCGCAACTCTTTAATCTGTTCAAAAGCCTTCAGATCGGGCTCGCCCAGTTGACTTTTCAAGCTGGCGTTTTCTTCTTGAAGTTGAGCCAATTGTTGCGCTAAGTCGGCGGACATGGGAACGCTCCTCGTTAAGGTGCTCTCCTCTTTGCAGTCGCCCCAGGAAAACCCTGGTCCCGGCCAAGAACGCCTTGAACATGCGTAAGCGCACGGAAATGGGCGAGTTTGATGCCGTCAAACGAATTCAGACGGTCAAAGGCCGTGATTACATTCCTCGTCAGAATGCTCACCGACTGGCCGTGGTCGATGACAGATGGGCGGAGGCTCGCGCCGGGCGCATCGAGGCCCAGGCCAGGAGGGGGCCGTCCAACCCGGCCAATCGGAAACCCCTCAATGTTCAGCTGTATGTAACCCGCTACCGTTCGGCTCTGCGCAGTTGGCCTCAAATCGAGAGCTTGATCGAGCGTTTGAATGAATTCTTCGTTGGCCCCCAGCTGGTGTTTCAACTGGTGGAGCCGGCTGAGTGCAATCGCTCGGTTTCCTACGCCCAGCGCTGTCCTTTCGGGGCCGATCTGGATCATGAGTACGAGTGGCTGCATCTGGCGGTCGTCCCCAGGCTGCCCGACGAGCTCCCGGTACTGACCTCCTGCGGGCGCTGCATGCTCATCTCGGACCGCAGCCAGGATCAGGATATCGCGCGCGCTCTGGCTCAGCTACTGGGCCTGGGGCCCAACTGCGAGCTGGACTTTAGCGAGCAGAGTATCCAATGGTTGCGCTGGCAGGCCTTTTTGCTGCAGGGCCAACCAGTGCCCCTGCCTTTGGTGAGTCTACCCGTTTGGGCCTACCCTGTGGTGACGCCGGACGATTATCACTCCCAGCGAAATCTGGAGCAGATCCAGCAACTTTTGGAGCGAGTGAATTTGATCTGGATGCAGGCCGGGGTTTCCTTTGAGCTGGCGGGCTGTTGTCCGTTGCATCATTCGGACATCGGTGAGCAAGCCTGGGAGCAGGCGGTCACGCCTTCTGTGGAGCCCCTTTTGAAGCTGACGGAATACGCTCCGAACTCTCTTCATCTGCCCATGATTCGGGCCGTTCCGGTTCCCTGGTCTTGTTTTGCGTATCCTGAGCATCGCCTGGCTATCGTGCGCGATGGGGTCACCCCCCTTTCGGTCGCTCAGGCCTTGGGCCGACTGTTGGGCCTGACCGAGGTCGAGGGCAGGGACCAATTGCTGAGCCTGGGGGCCGAGGGACAGCGTATCGGAAACGATGAAGCCCGTCGCGCCAGAGAGCGTGGCCTGCAGATGAGCGGACTGTCCCTGGATACCCCCGTTCCAGAGGTGGTTCGGGCCGCTCGCAGGGGTTGGTTGGCCCCGGCCCTTCCGGAGCAGCGCAGCCTCGAATTTCAGCTGATCTTGTTGCGTGGTCCAGATTCGGCCTGCAAACTGAGCCTGGAAGAGGCTCGCAGCTGGTTAGAGGAGGTGGGCCTGGTCTGGGCCCAGGCCGGAATTGCGCTGAGGCCCCATTTAAGCGAAGCTGATGTGGCTCAAGCGGCCGTGGAGGCCGCCTACCCCAATCCTGGGGGCGAGCGTAAGCCCAGTTGTGCGGGGCTGACCCGGTTGCCCGGTTACCGAGCCGGTAGCTACAATCTTTGCGTCCTGCAAAGGCTGCCGGTGCTCAACAAAATCGAGCAGTATCAGTCTTACCTGAATTGGCCCGGCCCTCGTCTGACGCTGCTGGCGGCGGACTTTCCCGCACACGGCAGGGTCAAGCAGTTGGCCCTGGCTCTGGCGGCGGCCTGGGGGGTCAAGCCAGGGGAAGGCGCCTTTCAGCGCCTGTTGACGCGCGGCTCTCAAGGCTTAAGGTTAGAGCCGGACGACTGCGCTGCCGTGCATGCCGCTCTGGCCGGGCCGGCTTTTCAGGCCCCCTCGCCCAGCTCCCGCTCCACTTTCGGTGAGTTGCTCTCGTTGCCCATCAAGTTGCGCCGTGTCACCGGTCACAATCCATGTCTTTCGCAGGCCGAGGAAGTGGCTCGCCTGGTTTGTTCTCATCCGATCTGGGAGCAGACCAATATTCAACCGAAGATTGTGGATTCCGATCAAGTCGAGGTGGGGGAGGCGGCCTTGTTGGAGAGCTATCCCAGCGCGCCCGGTAGCGCCACTCCGCGCATCCCCTTCAATTTTGGACTGTTGCGTCTGCCCGGGCACCACCCTCAGGCCATCAACCTGCTGGTGGTGGGGCAGATGCCGACCGGCAACAGTTCCGCTTTCTCGCTTTCCAGAATGGTGCTGGCTGATCCCGACTGTGCCGCGGCCGGGTTGGCGCAGCTGATCGGACTGAACCTTTCGGCGCCGATATCGGCTGAAGCGATGAAGTCAGCCCGCTCCACTTTGCTCAGAATGTTTCAGACCTGAATAAGATCAGGACATTTTGGTAATTTTCGGTTAAACTGACTGGGTGCGCAAATTACGCGGACATACGCTGCTGGAAGTCATGATGTGTGCCTCCCTGCTCACCTTGACGTTGGGATTGATGGCGCCCCTCTTTGGGCGCACCAGCCGGGTGGTGAATCGGGCCGATCGCGATGCCAGTTCACAGCAGCAGGCCCTGGTGGGAGTGCAGAAGCTCTTTGCTGAGGCGGCTTACTCCAGTTCCGCCAGCCTGCGGATTGACCCCACCGACCCCAGTGCCTGTGCTTTCCTCAGTCAGCAGGCAGTGCATGGAGCCAGTGTTCCGCCCATCGGGACAGGAGATTTCTTAAAGACGGGCTTTTTCACCCCCGAGATGCACTGGCAAAAGATGCTGGTGATCTACTATCAGAGCGGCACCCAAAAGCTGAACTACAAAGAGTTTACCTACAACGACCCACAGCAAGAAATCGCGCTGGTCCATCGCGACCGACTGCAAGCCCTGATTTACCGCACAGACACTCCCGAGCACGTGGTGGCCACGGGGGTGACTGGCTTTACTGTAGAATCTCCCCAGCAAGGGTTGATTTCGACTTCCATCACCGCTGAGAAGAAATGGGATAAGACCTTTCGATGCAAACTCGATCTGCTTTTCGCAATGCGCAATCAGTAAGGGGAATCGCCGTAATCACGGTGCTGCTGATCAGCGGCGTGATTCTGGCTTTCGTTCTGGGCGGCCTCAATCTGGCCGCTCAGCACCTTTTTCAGGTCTCCGCCCTGCACAGTCGGCACCGTGCCCTATGCGCCGCTGAGGTGGGGGTAAGTAAGGCTCAGTATGAACTGGAGGAGAATCCAGCCTACGCCGGGCCGGCGAACGGGGCTTTGGAGGACGGTTCTCAGTATTCGGTCAGCATCGAGCACGTGGGGACAAAAGCCATTCTTCATTCGCTGGGGCAAGCGGGGGGGCAGTCGCAGAAGTTGAAGGTGGTGATGTCCCTGGATGCCGATACCTATAGAGCTCTCAGCTCAAAGGGCTTGCTCGATTTTCCGACCGACTCGTTCATCAACGGGATCCGCTCACTCTCTGACACTCGCAGCGCCAAGGGAAACACTCATACCCAGGGTGATCTGCGCATTGCTGGTGCTGCCAAGCTCTCGGTGACCGGCCTGGCTTCGGCTTCGGGTAGTTTCGATGACCCCAGCCGTGTCGTAGCGGGAGAGCACGCCACCGGCGGGACGGCCACCACTCCCAATTTCACCAGGGACTCGCTCCTGGCGGTGTCTTTTCCCGGCGCCTTCATTCCGGCTAGTGGAACGGTCACTCAGAATACGGAAGTCAACGGTCAGACCAATTTGAATCATCCGCTCAATATCCCGGCGGGCGTAACCGTACATGTGAAGGGAGACCTGATCCTCAATCAGGGGATGCATGGTGACGGCACGCTGGTGGTGGACGGAAATCTGCTGTTGCGCGGTTCTGAGAACTTGAAGAGCGATACTCCCAAGGGCGTTCTCGTCTACGCTCAAAAAGACATCATCCTGGCTCACCCCTCGGCAGAGGTGGACCCGGACGCCACCAACGGATTTACGGCTCACATCAGCAGCGTGGGTTCCCTGTTCGCTGAGATGCCGGAGGGAGTGCCTTACTTATTGCGCCAGCGCCTGCCGCCCGGCGCGCCCGCCAACGTGAATTTTTTCGCCTGGTATTCTGCCCAGCAGCAGTCCCCCACGCCCGCCTTCACAGAGTGGCAGCAGGGGGACAACACCACCCTCAATCCAGGGCTACCGCCTGATGTGCTCAGTTGGCTGGGCAAGGCGGCTGCCATGCACACCCAGATCGAAGCGACGGTGAACCCATGAAGAAACTTTGGCCTTTGCTCTTCCTGGCCGCGCTGGTGGTCGGCTGTAACGATGCCGCCACCGTGGCCGCTCAACTTCATCTCACCGAGGAGTCCGTCACGCTGGCGGCGGACAAATTCAAAGATCCTGAAGGCGCCTCGCTCAGCCCCACCCACTCCGACTACGTCAACAACTTGTTCGGGAATGTCAATCCTGCAGGAGTGGATGTCAATCTGGGGCTGCCCAACTACGCCTATTTTCAGGGCCTTCTTTTCAGTGAACAGAACGTCTTTATGGCCGGCCAGGTTCGCGTGGTCGGGGGAGTGGTGGCTAACGGCAATGTGACGGTGGCGGGCCAGGGTATGGTCACCACCAATCCGGAGAGCCAGATCAACCGCATCAGCGTGACCAAGGCACGTTGGAAAGTGGAGTCCTGGGTTCAGGAGTAGATCAGGGCTTGGGATAGCAAGATTCCAGGGTCACCTGGCGATCGCGGCTGCTCTGGCGCCAGGTGACTCGAGAGATCAACTTCACATAGCGACTTCCCATGGCGGGCAGAACCTGGGCGGTTACCTGCTGATGGTAGACCACGGTGGTGTCGTCAACAGGCACAGTCTGGTCTTTGACTCCCAGGGCAGGATTGGTGATCAGTTTGTCCAGGGCATTGGAGTCAACGCGCAGGCGTTCCAGTTCGCTCTGGGCGATGGTGGAGGCAACCGCCTGGTATTTGCCTTCCTTGACGCTGCGGTAGACGGTGGCGACAAAACTGGCAATACAGATGACCGCCACGACCAGGATGGCCAGAGCCAGAACTACTTCGCTCAGACTGAGGCCACGTTTCGTTCGCATGCGGTGGTATTCGCCGCGATTTAGAGCTGGTCCCGCGCAGCCGCGGCCTGATCGGGCATATTTGAGAAAACTCCATCCAGGCCGGCTTCGAAATAGACCCGCACCTCATCTTTGAGGGACCCGTTGGCTTCCGGATCGCTGCCGATTCGAAGGGCTGGGGGCAGGAAGCTATTCTCGGCGCGGAACGTCCAGCTATGGACTTTCAGCCCAGCCTCATGAGCGGCCTGGATCAGGCCTGTGTCGGCCGCCAGCGAGCCATCCGGGTTGCGCCGAATGAGCATCAGTTTGTAGGGGGAAACGGCGCTTGCGTAGGAAGCGATTTCGGCCAATCCGGCAGGCTTGACCATGTCCGCGTAGGTTTCTTTGCGTCCCGACTCGACCCAGTCTTGAGGAGCGCCCGCGTCATCCACAAGCTGGACCAGGGGAATTTCCGTCATCTGGTGCAGTCGCTTCAGGTTGCTCACTTCGAAGGATTGAATGTAGACCGGCGCGTTGGCCCCTTGGTAGCCGTAGCGGCTCAAGATCGCGAGCATCTTGTCTTCGATGGGCAGCCCGATGCGCCGAAAGTAGCTCGGGTGCTTGGTCTCCGGGTAGACTCCGATGGTGCGCCCGTAGCTTTTTTCCCAGCCTCGCACGGCCCTTAGAATCTCTTCGAAGGTGACGATGGAGAAGCGCCCGTCATAGGCATGACTGGCGCGATTGCGGCCGCGAGCCCGTAAGCTCTTGAGTTCGGCCAGCGTGAAATCTTCCGTAAACCAGCCGGTAATCTGGCGGCCGTCCACGCTTTTGCTCGTCTTACGACCGGCGAATTCGGGATGCTCGGCAACGTTGGTGGTGTCGCTGATATCATTTTCGTGACGCGCCACCAGATGACCATCTTTGGTCGGCACCAGATCGGGTTCGACATAGTCAGCGCCCTGGCGCACGGCCAGTTCGTAGCCTTCCAAAGTATGCTCGGGCAGGTAGCCGCTGGCCCCTCGATGAGCAATAACGATCGGTTTGGACCAGGCGTTCAGGCTCAGGACTACAAACAAAAGCAGGCGTTTCATCTGGCCGGGATTCGTCGGCCGAGGCCAGTTCCTGCCCGTCAAAGTATTTGCATACTGTGACGAAAGTCATTGAATACAGTACTCTATAAACAAGTTTTGTATCCCAGATCATAGCCATTGCTAAGACCAGCCTGCTAACTTCACCGTATTAACTTACTCGAAGGAGGTGCCCACAATGATTCGTGGCACCGGCAAACGAGCCCGCGGTAGCGCCCTGGTGGCCGTCATGATGGTGATCGCAATGCTGATGGCCGTCGTTCTGGCGATCTCGCACTTCCAGGCGGTGGCCCGCCGAACATACATGACCGAAGAAGCCAATCTGCGCTTTCGGGAAGCGGCCCGATTCGAAACCCGCCGTCAAGTCCTGAATATCAATCCTCCCGGAGATCTCATTCTGTCGGTCAAGGTCAAAGACGAGACCCCCGCCGGCACCCCCAAGCTCAGCAAAGAGATGGCCAGCGACATTTTCAACCGCAGCTCTTCTCAGTTGCCCGATTTACGATCTGTGGATAAAAGCCCGGCCAACCAGGTTTTGCGCTTTACTCCTCAGAGCAATGACCCAGGTCTGCTGGTTTTTGGGAGCAACACCTACACCCAACTTGTCACCAACGTGCCCGGTTACGCGGCCTACGCTCCCAACGGAAGCGTCAACATTACCAACCTGGAGAGTTGGGCCAACCCGACTTTCCAGGACGCACGCAAAACCTTGCAGGCCTACTCGGGCGTGATGGCTGTGGTAGCAGCCAAGCAGGACGCGAATATTGCCAATGTGACCTACGGCGAAGCCCACGTCATGGAAGGGACTGCCAAGTTTGACCACGGCGATGGAGTGGGTTTTAAGAAGAAGAACTTCCCCTTACCCGCCTATGAGGCTCTGCTGGTTCAGCAAGCCAAGGACGCTCGCCAGGCGCTGATCAATCAGGCAGCCAGCGGAGATAAAACCCAACAGCTCTATTCGGGCGACCTCAGCCCTCAGAGCGTGATTGATCTATTCTTCAACGGCCAGCAGGGCCTGGAAGCCATGCTCAGTTTGAATAAGTCCAATCATTTCTTCATGCCGACCATCCCCTTCTTTAGTTCGGCTCCGCCTTACCTTTACAGCTTCGCCTTCCATATGCCTTACCCGGCTGATAACGCCAGTTACAGTCCGAATGAAAACTTGAACAAACAAGTGGAAGCTCTCAACAAGCAGATCAAACAGGCCGGTGAGGATCTCAAAAAGGCCTACGATGTTCAGCAGGCGGCCCAGCAGGCCTACGACCAGAACAAGAGCAGCGATAA
Source organism: bacterium (assembly GCA_018266105.1). Lineage (GTDB taxonomy): Bacteria > Vulcanimicrobiota > Xenobia > Xenobiales > JADMJV01 > JADMJV01. Next base: position 121,020 of record JAFEBA010000001.1, read on the forward strand.
TCTCCAAAAGCTGATCGATGCCAATACTGCTTACAACCTGGCCAAGGCCAAGGTCGATGACCTCAACCAACAAATGCAGGCTCTCTTCGGGCCTCAAAAGGCGGCCATGGATGCCCAGATCGGAAGCAGTCAGCCGCGCGGCGTGCCCCTGACCCGGGCACAGGACCCCAGTGGTAATGATGGGGTCACGGGCTGGAGCTACGCCAGCTCAGGCAGTCTGTTGGGCCAGCTGATCAAACTGATCTTCACCTTTGACGTTGAGGACCTGGCCAAGAGCTTCGGAAACACCGAGGTAAAACTGGTCCACTTCGGCACCAAGGAACGTGAGTTCAAATTTGTGCTGGATGGAAACAACCTGGGTATCGACGCCACCATGACTGTGCCTCGGGGGCGAGTGCTCAAGTTGAGTGGCAAGAATATCACGATCTCAGGCGATCTCTGGCTGCAGCGCGGCTCAACTTTCTATGCTGACTGCGATAAGCTCACGGTGGTTCCTGGGCGCGGCAGCGATCCGAGCAAATACTTCAGCCCCTGCGGCCGAATCTTTATGGAAGAAGGCAGTACCCTGATCTGTCGAGGAGAGGTCGAGTGTCTGGGCTCATCCGACTGGGGTTCGGTGGTGGTGGGAGGAGTGCCGGGAAAAATTCATCCGATCACTGCCGCCATTTTTGCCAATAAGGTGACGCTGGGGAACGGCATTTTCGCTGGCTGCGCCCTGGACGATCTGGCCGAAGGGCTGGGAGACCTCTTCAATAGCTCGGAGCTGAAGGACTTGAACTCCAAGCTGATGCGACCCCTCTTCACAGAGGTGGCACCCAACGCAGCCAAGGCTCTAGGCCCGTTCTGGCCCCGTAAGCCATACTTTGCGAAGTACGCCACCACCTTTCAGGTGATCTGCCCGCCCTTACCTCCTTTCGGCGAACCAGGACCTCCGGTTCCAACCGCAATTCCGTTGCCCATCAAGAATGTGCTGGTTCCGATCGAACGCGCTCTGGGCTACGTTTACTCGGTCAGCCTGAACCTGGGCCTGGGCGAAAATTTCTACACCCACTCCGACTGGTGGATCTTCGGCGAAGGAGTTGTGCCTGTGGTCCCCCAGGTGGATCCGAATAAGATTCTGGACAAGCTGAACAATCTGACCGGCAGCATCGCCGGTTTGCACCCGGAGGACATTATCAAAACCTTCATCGAGGCGGCCGTCAAAGACATGGTTTCCTATGTGGTGGCTGAGGTGGTGGAGAAGATCGTGGCAAAGGTGCTGGCGGCCGCGATTCCTTACGCCGGTCTGGCCGAGGTGGCCACCAGCTTATTGGATGAAGCCACCAGTAATCTAACCGGCCGCGATACCGCCCGGGACTCTGCCGGGCAGGCGCTGACTTCGGCTCTCACCGATTCTCTGGCCTCGGCGGGCAAAGCCACTTTGGACAAGCTGGCCAGTACCGTCAGCATGAATCTGCAGGACGACTTCTTGCGTGAGTACAACGGCTTGCTGGTCTACGCCGATGACACCATTACGGTCGGCGGCAAGAACGCCACCGGGATGTTCGTGGCCGGCGGCAATTTGCGAGTGACTTCAAACCAGTGCACCGGCACGCTGCTTTCAGTCAATGGCAATATCCAGTGCACCAGCCTGTTGTTCTATCCCTACTTCAATCGGGCTTCGCTCTACCTGCCCAAGGAGACCGCGTCGGGCTGGCTGGAGCGGGGGGCACAGTGCTTCTACGATAAAGACTGGGATAGTAAGAAGGCTGTGGATGTTGGACCGCCGGCCATTCCTCCGGTCGTTTCGGCTCAGGGTTGGGCCCAATGAACAGGCGGGGTCTGAGTTTGCCCGAGTCCATTCTGGCCATCTGTATCTGCTTTATGGCCTTTGCCGTCTTTACCAGCGTCTTTTCCAATGCCAGGCGCGCTTCGGTGCAAAGTCGCGACCGCACGGCCGCGATCATGCTGGCCAACACCATGCTGGATGAACTCGAGGCTCACCCTTATGGTGAGCCCGCTCCTCAGTGGTGGAGCAGTCAGGTGGACCATCCGGTGCGCGCCTGGGTCGAGGGCAACGAGGTCGAGATGAGCTTTCATAAGCGAGTCGAGTTCGAGACCAAGGGGGCCATCGGTCTGTCGGCTGAGGACAAGGATGTGGCCACCGTGATCATCAGCTGGCACGAGAATATGGGGACTCCCCAGACTCCCGTTGTTCGACCTGAGGACAACAAGTCTCTGGTGGTGCGCTACCCGCTCTGGAGGGGTCAATGAAACGTCGCGGTATGACCTTGCTGGAGGTCTTGATTTACGTGATCATGGCGGGAATGGCTTCCATGGCGGTGGGCGCCCTGTTTTCCTTGGGACGTAAGGCCCAGGGCACGATGCTGGCCGGCTACCTGGTTAGTGGTCAGACCGACACTGCTTTGCGCTGGATTCGGCAAGATTTGCAAGAAACGGCGCTGACCAGCATCACCACCTATCCCAACGCCAGCCAGGCTGCTCAGCCTCCGGGTTGCTCGTTCGTCAGCCCGCGTGAGCCCGGCGGAGCCTTCCAGACCAGCGTTTATGCCAGGCCGCGCTGGGTCAAATTTGTGCTTTACAGTTTGAGGGATCAGGGCGACGGACGACGGGGGGAGTTGATTCGCTGGGAACTGCCTTTCAGCGACGCTCAGAAGGACTTCGTTCCTCATACTTGCGCCACTCTGCCCAACGCCTTCACTGAAAACAAGTATCGAAGAGTGCTTGTGAAAGACGTATTGCTTCCAAATCAGAAGGTTCCCAATCTCAAGCAGAATCCGGACTATCAGACAGGACCAAACGGAGGCTTCCGCGTGCTGTTTGTGCAGCGAGCCGGCAGCGAGGCCGGGGCGGAAACCCTGACCTCGGTCAATCCGGGCGACAATACGGTGGCTCAAAAGCCAGCCGATCATCACACTCTGGTTGATGTTCGTCTGGAAATCCTATCGGATGACAAGTTCTATCCTTCATTTTATCAAATTGGATTCAAGGTCCATCCCAAGTACTAGCGGAATGACCCCGGGATGGTTCTCTATCTACCTTTGGTCGTGGTTGCCCTGGCCCAACTGGCCACCCTGGCCAGCTGGGCGGCTCTGCGCAAGACTTATGACAGCGACTTTTACCTTCCGGGCGGAGTGGCTTTTGGGCCACAGGGCCAGAATCGCAAGTTGATCCTGGCCTGCTTTCTGCAATTGCTGGCCTGGACTGCCTACGGGTTGTGGCTGGGTCACCTGCTGCCGGCGTCCTTGAACCTGCATAAGCTGTTGGGAGTGGTGGCCATCCCGTACATGCTGGCCATGTGGCTCCTGATCAGCGTAGGGCGACATCTGGGCCGGTTTTCCGACCTGCGCATGACTCGGCCCGACGGCAGTCAGATCTTGCCTCTTGATCTGATGAGGCCGCTAAGTCTGGCGGTGAATGCCTACGCAACCCTGGTGCTGTTGGTGCCGCTGCTTTTTTACCTGACCTAGCCCGGCCCTAGAAGGGGCGTCGACCGGGTCCGGGCGGAACGTAGCCACCGCCGCCGCCTCCCCCCAGGCTTTTGGCCATTGGAATGCAGGCCAGGGCTGCCAGTCCGCCCACCATTCCGGCGCAAATAGCTGCGGTCAAGGCTTTGTGAATCAGCCCATACATCCAGACCGCGAACTTGGCTTCCTTCTTGTCGTACACCTGAGGAGCCAGCCAGCCTTTGCCTTTGGAGTCGCGTGGCTTCAGGTTGGTGGAAATAAATGAGTAGAGACCTTTGACTGGGGCCTGCTTGTACCACGGGGCGCCGCTGCCGGGGAGCAGCATCAGCACAGCCAGAGCAACAATGACCGTGGTATTGATGGCCGAGTTACGCAGACCGGCTTCCGCACCGGGGTCCCCTTTGTCCGCCAGCATTTTTCCGTAGATATAGCCCAGCATCAGGCCGAGAATCAGCGAGCCGCCACAGACACCCAGAAAGAACATGCTTCCCACTCCTTATCGAAATCGATTATTCCCAAAATGGTCCACTCTGGCCTGCCCTAGTTTTAGAAAGAGTTCACTAAAGTTTGCGTCCACTCAGGGCGCGAAAGAAAGATTGTGCGGCGGGTAAAACGATCACCGCGATCAGCAGGTTGAACCCCATTCCCAACGACATGACCAGGCCCAGTCCGGCCAGACCCGGGTGAACCGACCAGATCATGGCCAGCGACACCGCCAGCGTACAAACAGCCGGGCCCAGGGCGCGGAGTGAGGCACGCGGACGGCGCAGCGTTCCCAGCGCGATGGATACACCCAACAGCAAGACTACGGCGGGCGCCGGCCAGGTCAGGAAATTGAGCGGCACGTGATAAAAGGCCAGACTGGACTGAGTGAAAAGAACCGCCAGCGAGGGGCCGGCCACCACCAGGGCAGCCCGCCAGGGGCTGCGCAGGACCATGGTCAGGCCCACCAGCATTCCCATTGCCAGAGCCCAGGGGACCATTTTCAGGGACCGGCGCGTCAAAGAGGCCAGATCTGCGGCCAACACGGCTGGCCCACCCACTCGGGCGGCCGAGTGCCTGAGCTCGGCCACAAAACGTTCCAGATTTTGTCCTGCTCCTACTTTGGGAAAGACCAGTACAGCCACTCGCCCATCCCGTCCCAGCAAACGCTGGCGTAGCCCGCCTGGCAAATCGCTGAGTGGAAAGGCTTCTCCTCGCTGAGAGGCCATCAGCTGAAAAAGGTGCTTGAGGTCTTCCAGTAGATGACCTTGAAAAGAGCGCAGGGCATCCTGGATTCCGCCGGGTCCCAACTCCCGGGCCAGATCGGGTTCTCCTGGGCGGGGGGGAAAAGCTTGGGCCAGTCTACGCAAATCGTCGGCCGTTTCCACCGGGATGGCGGTGGGAAGGCGGGCGGCCCTGGCGATTGAGGCGATGATTTCAATGTCCCGACGTTTCTTTGGCCCAGGATCACGAGGAAGGAACTTGGCCAGGCAGAGCGTTTCGCCCACGTGGGGGAGGCTTTCCAGGGCTTCGCAGACGGCTGTGGCTCGAGTCTGGTCGGGTGCCACCACCAGGGCAAACAGGGAAGTTTTGCCGTTATTTTGCAACTCCCGTTCCGTGCGCAGGCTGGGCGCGTTGGGGTCGAGCGGAGCCAGCGGATCTGCCGAGAAGCGATGCTTGTTGACTCCGCCGAGGCAGATTAAGGCGAGTAGAGCGGTCACGGCCAGAATGGCACGAGTGGGTCGGCGGCCCGGCCAGGAGCGTTCCAGGAAAGGGGGGAGCCCGCGATCGGGCGGGACCCAGCCTAATTCGTCAGCCGCCGGGATGGCTACCAGGAGGCAAAAAGTGCACAGAGCTGCGCCCAATGCACAGGCTCCCCCGAGTTCAGACGGGGGCGCCAGCGGAATCATCCACATGGCCAGGAACCCGCAAACTGACACCAGTCCCAGCCGATAGACGTGGCGTAAGTCTCGGTCCACCGCGTAATGCAGGGCCTGGTAAGAAGCCAGAATGCCGATCAAAGCCTGAGCTGTAAGCCAGATGGGACCTTGTCCCAGCAGAATCGCGCCAGCCCCGCAGCTTACGGCAAACCCCGCGCTGACGGAACAAGTGGCCAGAAAGAGTCTGCGAAAAGGCACCACCCCAAGTAAGGAGGCCAGCATGAGCGTCACCCCCAGAGCTCCCGCAACCAGCCCCAGTTCGTGAGCGGCCGCTCTGCGCTGCTCACCCACCACCGCCAGGCTGCCCGTCAACTCTACGTCAATTTCTGGATTGCGGCCCGCTACGTCGCGTAGGATCCGGCGGATTTCCGAAACGGCGGAATCGTCGGCCGGGCGGATCAGCATGAGGTGGGTCTCATCTTGCAAGGCCAGGTAGCGAATCGGCCGGTCCTCCCAAAAGGGACGGATGAGCTCGGCCTGCTCTTTGTTGAGGAGGTTGTCCAGGGGGTTGAGCCAGGCAGCTCGCCCACGACTTTTCAAGCTGGTTTGCAGCTGCTTAAAGTAGAAACCCTGAAGTCCCTGGGGCTTCTCTCCGGGCTTCAGGCTGGCCCAGCCCAGCAAGCTGCCGCCCTTTTGGAATTGAGGCTGCATGGTTTGCATCAAACCGGCCAGCCCACTGACCTGCTCTTCATTCAGGTAGAGCAGCAAATAGGGCCGAATGGGAGCCAGATCCAGTTTGTAGAGGCGGTCGGGGAAGTGCTGCGGTTGCCGCGCCAGCCGGCTCTCCAGCTCCTCGAGAAACTCTTCCCGGTCACGGGCAGATCCTCCGCGCACGAAGAGAAACAGGTCATCGGGGAAAGGAAGGTCCTGATGCAGTGCGCGCAGGTCGGCCTGAGTGTCCGGTGGCAGGAGTTCTTCCAGCTGGCCGGCCGGCGCCTGGCGCAGCAAAACCAGCGCCAGCAGCAACAGCAGCAGGTGGGCAAGCCAGACGATTCTCGGGCAACGGCGAGCCGGGCCACTCAGGAAGGAGGGACCAAGTGTGCGTGGATCAAGGGGTTGGATGGGCTCGGCCATGGGGCGGGCGTTGGGTTCGGCGGTTGGATCGCAGATCCTGGAGGACCAAGGGGGGTGGGCTTGAAGCGCTGCAAAGCTTATGAGTTCGTCCAATAGTCTTTCTAAACTGAAGCTTCAGGGCTTCAATAACCTCACAAAAGCTCTCAGCTTCAATATCTATGACGTCTGCTATGCGGTCACTCCCGAGCAGCGCACCGCCTACATAGAGTACATTAACCAGTGCTACAACGCTGACCGCTTGACCACGATTTTGACGGATGTGGCGCGCATTGTGGGCGCAAACATCTTAAACATCGCTCGCCAGGACTACGATCCGCAGGGGGCGTCGGTGACCATGCTGATTTCCGAACAGCCGGTGACTCACGTCAACGGGCTGGCCTCGGAAGCGGTGGTGGGCCACCTGGATAAGAGTCACATCACGGTGCATACCTATCCGGAAACCCATCCCCACAATGGTATCGCCACCTTTCGAGCGGACATCGATGTGGCCACATGTGGTGTGATCTCGCCGCTCAAGGCCTTGAACTACCTGATCGAGAGCTTCGAATCGGATATCGTGGTCACCGACTACCGCGTGCGCGGCTTTACGCGCGACGTGAAAGGGAAGAAGCATTACATCGATCACAAGATCAATTCGATCCAGGAGTATCTTTCCAAGACCATCCGCCAACGCTACGAGATGATCGACGTGAACGTCTATCAGGAAAACCTCTTCCACACCAAGATGCAACTGAGCGAGTTCGACCTGGATAACTACTTATTTGGCGAGAAAGCGGCCAACCTGCCGGGCAAGCAAAGGGTGCGCATAGAGAACCAGCTGAAGCGGGAGCTACAGGAACTGTTTCACGGTCGCAACCTGGTGGATTGAGAATTGCTGCGCGCGGGGGAAGCGTCAGCCTTCTATCGTCTGGCTCAGTCTGTATTGCGCGTCTCTTTCTCCCTGCTCCAGGGTCTACAGGTGCAGGGGTTGGAGAATGTGCCTCGGCAGGGCGGATTCATCCTGGTCTGCAATCACCTTTCCTGGCTTGACCCTCCCGTTCTGGGCTGCAGTCTGCGCCACCGCCAGCTGCACTTCATGGCCAAGAAAGAACTCTTTGAGCGTCCCTACCTGGGTCCACTGATACGGGCTTTGGGGGCCTTCCCGGTGGAGCGTGGCCAGGCTGATCGGAAATCCTTGCGGTTAGCTCTCGAGCTTTTGGGTCGGGGCCGAATTGTCTGTCTTTTCCCTGAAGGCACCCGCGGGGATGGCGGACCGATGGGCCCCTGGCACGTAGGGCTGGCCATGCTGGCTCACCACGCTCAGGTGCCGATTTTGCCGGCCGCCGTGAGTGGCACTCGAACCCTCCTGGAGGATCGGAAATTGCCTCAGCCGCGCCGCCCGATTCGGGTGGCTTTTGGGCCGGCGATTCGAACCGACCTCACCGAGGGACACAGCCGGGCCCGACTTCAAGAGATTCAGGAGCGGAGTCTGGCGGGAGTCCAGGCCCTATTGAGAGGTTTCTCGGACCGCTGAGCGACTGATTGCCTGGAGTTGCTCACACCACTTTCTGAGACGGTCGTCCGCAACCAGTTGCAGGCCGGTTTCGTCGCTGTTCAGGCTAGGAGGACAGGCGGCCACCACCAGAGTGCCCTTAGGGACTCCGTTCAGCCGCAGCGGCGAAAGGCAGACCCCGTGCCGCACCGGCAGGAGATAGCCTTCTCCAGGCTCTGCATCGCTTGGAACGCAAACCAATTGAGCGGCTCGATAGGGACGAATTGAGTAACGCACCATCCAGGCCGGTCCGACCCGACGCATCGGCAGGAGATAGGGCCCACTTCCCTTGAGTGCAATTCGGTCGAAGTTGTTGGGAGCGTGACGCATATCGTAGGCGACAAGCAGCTCGGGATGCTCAAGATTGAGCCGCGTCAGATTGAACTGTGCGCAGTCGTAGCGGGCCACTTCCAGTGTTCTGTGAGAGTGAAGTCGATAGCTAGGCACTCGAGAGCGTCCGCGCAGGCCTTCGCTAACGCCAGCGCTTGAGTAAATCTGCTGACCGTTCAGTTCCACTTCGTAGGGGTTGAAAATGATCGGCGGAGCACAGGCGATGGCATCTTCTCCGGGCTCCGCCAGAACGCCAGTCACCACATGACTACGACTCTGGACCAGGCTCAGGTCCAGGTCACTTGATTGCAGGCGACCCTGCATCAGGATGGGGCGGCTGGCGAAATGGGTCCTGCGCTGATATTCATTGACCAGCTGGATATGGCGACGCTCCAGATTACGCCAGGCCGAGACGGCCGCCGGCTTCCAGCTGACGTGGACCATGAGCGAATCCACGCGACGTTGGGGAGCCTGAAAGCTCTGCCTCTGCGCGCCCGCGCGCAGCACCCAGGCCCCGTGGGCTCCCTGGCATTGCCAGGATACACTTAAGGCGGTGGGTTTGTAGTGCAAAAGTAGCTTCAGGGCGCGTCCCAAGGCGCTGTCTTCCCAATTGCCTGGGAAGTTTTGCAGGACCTGCAGGTCCACATCCTTGGGATGCCAGTTCTCCAGGTCGAAGCGCACATGACGAAAAGAGCTCTGCATGCTGACCCGGGTGGAGCCAATAGCAAACCCGTATTGCGTCAGTTGAAGCCAAGGAAGGCTCGGATGCTGCTTGAGCAGCTTGAGGGGTGCGTCCAGACTCACATCCCCCCGGCGAGCAAATTCGGAAATCCACTGCTCTAAGTGACTCACGGTCGTATTCCTTCGCCTCCTACCCAATGGGACCTTTTGGGTCACACAGGCTTCGTGCCGGCAAGAGAGAATCATGCTGAATGGAGAAAAAAGTTGTTTCGTTGCTTGTCCTGCTCAGTCTCTGCGGTTGCGGACTGAAAGTCAAAGATATGCAAGGTGCTCAGCAGAAGAATATGAAGAACTCAAACAGCAAGATTAAAGAGGGCACCGGCACCGATCTTGGCTTTGAGAAGCAGAAGCGCACCAAAGGCAAAATTCGACTGACCAATATGCCCGCCAGCGAACTGTAGGCGGCTGCGCTAGGAGCTGCTCACGCTGGTTACAATGCGCTGCAGTTGACTGGAGAGCTTGTTGAGCTCGGAAGCGGTTTGCAGGGTTTGAGCCGAACTGGCCTCGGTTTCACGCGCCGACTGAGCCACCGCGGCGATGGCCACGTTGACCTGTTCTACGGCCGTCGCTTGCTGCTTGGTCGAGAGTTCGATCTCTCGAGAGGCGTCGGTCGTTCCCGCCACCGTATCGACGATCTGCTGGAAGGCGGAGGTGACGTCCACGAACTGCCGATTGCCCGCTTCCACAGCCTTGGCTCCGGATTCGGTGGCCATGACGGTGGTGCTGACCGCCCCTCGAACTTCTTCAATCAAAACCCGGATTTCCTTAGCGGACTGACCGACCCGATCGGCCAGTTTGCGAATTTCGTCGGCCACCACCCCGAAGCGTTTGCCGGCCTCACCCGCTCCGGCCGCCTCGATGGTGGCGTTAATGGCCAGAATGTTGGTTTGCTCGGAAAGTTCGCCCACGATGTCAACCACCGAACCAATCTGCTGAGATTTCTTGCCTAACTCCAGCATATGGTTGACGACCTGGTCCATCTGGCGGCGGATTCCCGCCACCGACTGACTGGCCAACTGAACGGTCTCCTCTCCTTGCCTGGCCGAGACGGCAGTCTCTTCAGCGACTTTAGAGACGTGTTGGGCGCTGTCCGCGATCTGTCGCGAAGTCACCAAAAGTTCGCTCATGGTGGTGGCGATCTCCGCCATGGAGGTGGCTGACTCACGCGAGCCCGAGACCTGCTGGTTGGCGGCCGTCTGCAGTTCGGCTGAAGAGTTGCGAACTCGCTGGATGGCCGTGCCGATTTGCTGGTTGAGCGAGCGCGTCAGCACCAGGGCCAGGATGAAAATGATTCCCAGGCCGCCACTGGTACCCAGGGTCAGGGCCCAGCGGGCTTCGCGCGCGGCCCGTTCGACCTCGTCGCCACGAGCTTTGAGTTGAGCTCGCTCATCCTTCTCCAGTCCCTCCAATTGGAAGCGGATGTCGTCCATATACTTCTTGCCTTCATCGGTATTGACCAACTTTAAGGAGCCTTGACGATCCCCGCTCAGGCGCAGGTCGATGGTGCGTTGTAATTCGGTCAGCTTGGCGTTCACAACCGTGTCGAGCTGCTCCAGGCGCCTCTGCTGTTCAGGAAAATCGCGCGTGAGTTCGCGCAGGCTGGTCAAAAGTCGGGGAAGGGCGCTGGTCGCATTGCGGTAGGGTTCCAGGTAGCTCTCCTTGCCCGTCAGTAAATAGCCCCTCTGGCCCGTTTCAGCGTCTTTCAGGCAGCTATAGACGGCTGAGATTTCCTCCAACACCTTATGGGAGTGGCTGACGGAGTAGCTGGTGCGAGTTAGCGAATCGGTGGATTGATGGGCCACCCAGCCGAAGCCGAGCAACATCAAAAAACAAATTGCAAAGCTGGCTCCAATTTTTTTTCCGAAAGTCCACATGCCCTCATTTTCTTTTCGCAGTGTTCACAAGCCTGCCAGGTATGAATTCAATGAATTGAGAATTCTGTGGTAAATGCAGATTCTTTCAGGCTCTCGGCTTTTTTTACTTTGTCGCTCCGGCCCGTGCTGGTGTGCCCTGGCCATGCAGGGATTGGGCGAAGTGATGCGGGCCCAGCCCGTAAAACCGGTTTCAGGCTTGCCCCCATTCGTGGAAGGCCTGTCTGTCATTCGGGGCCGGGCAATTCCAGTGGTTCATTTGTCATTGCTTCTCTGCGGTGCTTTTTCGCCTTTGACCGATCAGCAGCGTCTCGTCACGGTTGATTGTGACGGGCATCGAGTCGCTTTGCGGGTGGACGAGGTGGCCGGGCTCCAGCCGCTGGAGATGGCCAGCTGGCACAAGCTGCCCAATTTGGTGGAACAGGTTCACGCCAGCTACCTCTCAGCCTTGGGTAGTCTGGGCGGTGAGTTGGTCTTGTTTCTTCGTTGTGCTCGCCTTTTGTCTCCGGAGGAATGGGAGGTTTTGGGTTCGTGATCGGGACTCTTGTGCAGCGTTTTCGCACCCAGTTGGAGGAGCGACTGGGGTTGGACTTTGCCGAACGACAGGACCGGTTTCTGGATGAGGTGCTGCATCGGCGGGCCGGCCGGCGAGGTCCCGAGCTCTATTTGCAGCAACTGGAGCAGAACTTTGACGAACAAGAAGTCAGTCGGCTGGCTACGGAACTGACCGTTGGAGAGACGTCTTTTTTCAGGCACTCTCAGCAGTTACAGGTTTTTGTTCAGGTGGCTGTGCCGGCTCGCCTCAGGGCTCGCGATAAAACGCGTAAGCTCTCGATTCTTTCGGTTGGATGTGCTTCGAGGGAAGAGCCCTATTCCCTGGCCATGTTGCTCCATCAACACTTTTCGCTATCAGGTCGCTCCAACTGGAATGTGCAGATTCTGGGGGTGGACGTCAATCCCGACGTTCTCAGGCTGGCCCGACGGGGAATTTATTCTGAATGGTCGTTACGTGAGACCCCCCCGACCATGCTTAACCGTTGGTTTATTCAGCGTGGGCAGCAATTTCATTTAGATCAGAAAATTCTTGATTTAGTGCAATTCGAAGAGCGCAATCTTAATCTGTCTAACCCCGATTTATGGCTCCCATCGCGTTGGGACATCGTGCTCTGTCGTAATATGTTGATGTATTTCACGCCAGAGCGGGCCCGGGTGTTGCTCCAGCGTCTGACTGGAGGACTGGCTGAGGACGGATTTTTGTTCCTGGGCCCGGCTGAAAATCTGCGAGGACTCTCTCAGGATTTTGTGGTTCACCATCGGTCAGAGTGTTTTTACTATCAGCTGGCCGGTAGCCGCCAGGCTTCACCGCTCCGGACGGGTGCCGCGCTGCTGGCCCAATCTGCTCCCGTAGCGGAACGCTCGACGCCTCCTGAGGATCTGAGTGTCCTGTGTGTTTTGCTCGAACAGGAACGCTATGCTCAGGCTCTGGAACTTTTGAGGGGCTGGCGTGAAAGTCCCCGCAGCTGTCTGTGGAGAGTGTCCATTCTGGTCAACCGAGGAGAGTTTGCGGAGGCTGAGAGCCTCCTGGAAACCCTGCTGGAGCCAACCGAGACCGAGGCCGGAGCCCGCTTCTTTCTGGGACTGTGCCGGCGCGAAGCGGGCGAACTCGGACAGGCGCGTGCCTGTTTCGAGCGCGCTCTCTGGCTCGACCCCAGTTTGGCTCTGGCCGCTCTCTATCTAGGAATGTTGTTGCGTCGCCTGGCGCTTCAGGCTCAGGCCCGGCCCTATCTGAGGCAAGCTCTAGTTCTTCTGCAACGCGAGAGCGACGAGCGTTTGTTGCTTTTCGGTGGGGGCTTTCGCCGCTCGGCCTGGCTGGCACTCTGTCAAAACGAACTGGACTCATACCTGTGAACCGGTTGGAGGAGCTGCGCCGGCAGTTTGATGAGGGCTTTCGTTACCCACCCCGGGACGGGGAACGAGAGATTCGCGATCGACTCTTGCTCCAGTCTGGCTCGCGCTGGCTCAGTCTGCCCCTGAATCAAGTGACTGAAGTGCTCCGCTGCCCGCTCATGACCCCGCTGCCGGGGGCTCCGCCCGGCTTGCTTGGCCTGGTCGGGTTGCGCGGGACTCTGCTGCCGGTCTACGCCTTGACCGACCTGTTGGGGCAGCCATCATCCCTGGCGGGAGGGGGGGCGATGTGGATTCTGGTCGTGCCTCAGCCTGAAATGGTAGGTTTGGCTCTGGAGGCCAGTTCAGTCTCCTTGACGGCACAGGCTGAGCAGTCTCAGGAGATCGATCTTTTTGCCCTGGTGGAAGAGCTTCAGAGGCGGTTTGTTCATGAGTAAGGACCCCCTGCGCTACTTTCGTCAGGAAGCGGTGGAGTTGTTGGAGCTGCTGAGCAACGGACTGTTGGATCTGGAGTGCGAGTATTCCCAGGCAACTGCGGCTGCCTTGCTGCGTCACGCTCACACCTTGAAAGGGGCGGCCCGGGTCGTCAAGTTGAAAGATCTTGCCGATCACGTGCATTCGCTTGAGGACCTGCTGGAGAATTTTCGCCATCAGCTACCCGCTCAGCCCACAAGTCTGATCAATCAGGCCCTGCGTTGGCTGGACCGAATTCAGGCCAGTCTCAATCAACTCAGTCCGGACCACGCTCCCACGACCCGGGCGGTCCGCTCTGAGGACATGGCCGGGCAGCACGTCGACCCGGCTGAAATTCAAACCTTGCTCGGGGACGTGAGTCAAGCCTACACGCGCCTGGGCGAGATGCGGGTCGGTGCCTCGGCCTGGAATGAGGTGGCCTTCCTGTCCACTCAGCCCGAGACGGGCTCGGAGATCCTGGAAATCGCTCGGCGCCAGGGTCGCGAGCTGCAGGCCCAGATCGAGCACCTGCAGAGCGAGTTGAGAGCCATGCACCAGACGGTTGAACAGCTCCGATTGCAACCCTTGAGTTCGCTCTATACGAGTCTGCAGCGAAGTTTGCGCGATGCGGCTCAGGAGGCCGGAATTTCGGCTCAGTTCCTGGCCCAGGGGCCGGATGTGCGGCTTGAGGAAGGGACTCTTCGATTGGTTCGGGCTGCCCTGGTGCAGGCCGTACGGAACGCGGTGGCCCATGGCATTGAGCCAGCCGAACAGCGCCGCCAGTTAGGAAAGGAGCCGACCGGGCGGGTGGAGCTCAAGGTGGAGCGCAAGGGGAGCTGGCTCTGGCTCACCCTCAGCGACGACGGTCGCGGGGTGGAAGCAGCCGCGCTGGCTAGCGCAGGGTCACTCGAGGAGCTGCTGGAGGGCGGAGTTTCAACCTCGCGCTCGGTCAGCCAGTTGTCCGGTCGGGGCGTTGGAATGGATGTCATCCGGGAATCAGCCCAACGTCTGGGCGGTGAGCTGAGGCTGGAAAGCCAGCCCGAACAGGGCTTCCATTTGCATCTGCGATTCCCCGTGCAGGCGGCCAGTTTGCCGGCCTTGCGGGTCCGCAGTCGCTCCCGCAGCCTGCTCTTGCCGCTCGATTGTGTTTTGAAGGTCACTCACCAGGAAAGCCCCGAGCTGAGTGAACTGCCCGGCATCGGACTGGCCGAACTGCTGGCCTGGTCCGGTCCCACTCAGGACGAAAAGATCCAGGTCCTGGTGTCCAGCGCTGTGGGCCAGGCGGTCTTGCGGGTGGAGGCTGTGGATGGGATGGTACAAACTCTGGTTCACCCCCTGCCACGCCTGGCACCGGCACATCCCGCCATCAGTGGCGCCGCTTTGGATTTGGAAGGGCGGCCCGAATTGGTGCTCGACCCGGCCCGGCTGAAGAACTTCGGGCCCGCCCCGAAGTTTCAGTCGCAACCCGATCTGGTGGCGCGCATTCTGGTGGTGGACGACTCTCTGACCACGCGCATTCTGGAGCAGACGATCTTGGAATCACGGGGCTTTCAGGTGGACCTTGCTGACAGCGGCGAGGAGGCTCTCCACAAGGTTCTGACTCGCGAATACGACCTTTTCCTGGTCGACGCTGAGATGCCTGGTATGAGCGGTTTTGAGCTGATTCGCCAATTGCGAGAGCGTCCGCGTGAAAAGCATATCCCCATTGTCATGGTCAGTTCCTTGCCTCGCTCAGAATATGCGCCCGCGGCTTTCGAGGCGGGCGCTCAGGGTTATCACGAGAAAAGCCAGTTTGATCAGGAAGAATTGGTAAGGGAAATCCGGAGACTGCTCGCTTGAGTCAGGTTTCCCTCAAGGTGCTGGTGGTCGAGGAATCGGTGCTTGCGCGTCAGCGTCTGGGCGAAATTTTGCACCGTGGCGGGCTGCAAGTCGTGGGAGAGGCCTGGAAGGGACGCCAGGCGGTGGAGCTTTGTCGCGCCTTGCGGCCAGACGTGGTCCTGATGGCGGTTGATCTGGAAGGCACGGAGGGTCTGGCCGCAACCGAGCAGATTATGGCCTTTCATCCGACCCCGATCTTGATCATGAGCGAGCGCCCCGAGCATCCGACCTGTCAGAAAATCCTGGCGGCAGGCGCGCTCGATTGCATCTCCACCCAGGATTGGGAACATGGGCTGCTGCGCCGCTTGCGACTGGTTTCGAGAGTTTCCGTCATCACCCATCCGCGCGCCCGGCTAAAACGAGCGGCCTGGCCGCCTCCGGCCGTATCGCGAGTGCGTCTGGTCTGTCTGGGAACCTCAACCGGCGGCCCAGGCGCTCTGGTGGAAATTCTGGGTGCTCTGCCCGGCAACTTTCAAATTCCCATTCTGGCGGTGATTCATATTCAACCCCCGTTGGGTGGGGGATTTGCAGAGTGGCTGGACGGTAAGGTTCCTCAGGCTGTCGGTTACGCTCAGGGGGAGAGCTTTGGCAGGATTGCGGCGGGCGGGTCCTGCTGGCTCCTCCCGACCGTCATCTCAAGGTGTTGGGCCCGCGGCTGATGCTGGATGATCAGCCTGCTCGTCATTCGTGCCGGCCTTCGGTGGATGTGCTTTTTGAATCTCTGGCGCTCGAGGTTGGTTGCGCTGGATTGGCCTGTCTGCTCACGGGAATGGGTCGGGACGGCGCGGCCGGACTTCTGGCGGTGCAGCGGGCCGGCGGCGTTACCCTGGCCCAGGATGAGGCCACTTCGGTGGTCTATGGTATGCCGCGCGAAGCCGCTCTCTTAGGGGCCGCTCAGAAGGTAGTGGCTCTGCCTCTGGTCGCCCGCGCGATTCTAGACGCTTGTGAGGGCTCCATATGAATGTTTTGTTGGTGGATGACAGTCTGACCGTTCGAATGGATCTGGGTGAAGCTTTCGAGGAGTCTGGATTCACGGTGCGGCCTTGCGCCAACTTGAGTCAGGCGCGTGAGGCCATCCGCCGCCAGCATTGGGACGTCATCGTGCTGGATGTGCTGTTGCCGGACGGAGACGGCGTGGAGCTGCTGGGGGAGGTTCGCCAGGGTCTGGCCGAAACGGTGGTGATGCTGCTTTCGACCGAAGCCGAAGTTCGCTCGCGGGTGCGCGGATTGCGGACCGGGGCGGATGAGTATGTGGGCAAGCCTTACGACCGCGACTATGTGGTGGATCGAGCCCGACAGTTGGTGGCGGCACGCAGTCCCGAAGCTTCGTCTCAGCAACCGTTGGTGCTTTTGATCGACGACAGCTCGACGGTGCGGCGGACTTACCAACGCGCTCTACTGGATCACAACTACCGGGTTCTGACCGCAGCCAGTGGCGAGGAGGGTCTGCGTCTGGCCGCTCTGTATCGTCCTGATGCGCTGGTTGTGGACGGTAATCTGCCCGGCATTGATGGTTGCACGGTAATCCGGCGTCTGCGGCTGGACAGCGCTTTACGCGCTACTCCTTGTCTGCTCTTGACCGGTTCTGGCACGCCCGAAGGTCAGGCCCTGGAGGCCGGGGCGGATGCCTTCTTGCTCAAGGACGAAGAGATGCAGACGGTGATGGCCCGGCTGGCGGCGGTGGTGCGGGGAGCGGGCAGCACGGCCCAGTTGACCTCAAGTTTGCTGGGTCCGAAGAAGGTGCTGATGATCGATCGAGATCCCGCCGATCTCAACGCCCTGGGTCAGGCTCTGGCGGGAGAGGGCTACGACTTGATCGCTGCTCATTCCGGTCAGGAAGGCCTGGAATTGTTGTCGTTGCAGGCGGTGGACTGTATTTTGCTCTCGGCAGACGAGCTGGATCTCTGTCAAAAGGTGAAAGACACTCCGGGGATTCGCGAGATTCCACTCGTGATCCTCACCGAGCGCGAAGATGCCGCCACCACTGTGGCCTGCCTGGCTGCGGGCGCGGATGATACCATTGTTCGCAGTCAGAATCTGGAGCTTCTGCGCGCCCGCCTTCGCGCTCAGCTGCGGCGCCGCCAGTTGGAAAGCGAACGTCGACGCTACCAGCAAGAGCTTCTGCACCGAGAACTGGAGGCGGCCCAGGCCCTGGCGGCCAGCCAGCTGGCCGAAGCTCGAGCGGTGTTGATCGCTCAGTTGGAGGACAAGAACCGAGAGCTGGAGGCCTTCAGTTACTCAGTCTCCCATGACCTGCGCGCCCCTCTGCGGGCCATCGTGGGATTTTCAGCGGCTCTGGAACGGGATTGTTCGGAGTCGCTGGGGGAGAAGGGGCAGTTCTATTTGAGCCGGGTGCTCAAGGCCGGGGAGCGAATGGGGTTGCTGATTGACGATCTGCTGGCCCTGGCCAATATTTCCACCACCAGCCTGGAGCTTCGCCTCTGTGGCCTGAGCGAGATGGCCACTCAGGTGGTGGAGGACTTGCGAGCCACCCAGCCCGAGCGTCCGGTGGAGGTCTTCATTCAGGAGGGATTGGAGGTGCGAGCCGATCCCCGCCTGCTCAAGATTTTGCTCGAGAACTTGCTGGGCAACGCCTGGAAATATACGGGTCAGCAGTCTCAGCCCAGAATCAGCCTGACCTGCCTTGAGCCCGGGTTGTTTGTCGTTCGAGATAACGGAGCCGGTTTCGACATGGCCTCGGCCGGCCAGCTCTTTGCTCCGTTCCAGCGCCTGCACGCCTCCAGCGAGTTTGAGGGGACCGGTATCGGTCTGGCTACAGTGCAACGGATCATCAGCCGACATTCGGGTAAGATCTGGGCGGAAGCCGCTAAAGGTCAGGGCGCTGCCTTCTTCTTCAGTCTGTAGACCCGACTCGCGGGCGGGAATTTGCCGCAGGGGCGCAAAGGCGCTGTGAAATGGTTCGGCAGGCACGTCTTTGGGGGTTGCTGGCACCCTATCGCGCGCGGGTGGCCTTATTGGTGGTTTTTTCTTGCATCAGCAACGGCACCAATCTGATTTTGCCCCGCTTGACCGGTCTCGGTATCAATCGCTACTCCAGTGAGCACCGCATTCCCATGGACCTGGCCGACGATTTTCTAGGAGCCTGCCTGCTAATTTGGTTCTTCTCGGCGCTGCAGACATTGATCCAGGTCAGCACGGCCGAACGAGTGGCGCGGGATTTGCGAGAAAGACTGGTAGAGAAGGTTGCCCAACAGGACTTCCAGTTTGTGCAAAGCCAGACGCCGGCCCGGCTGCTGACCAATCTGACCTCCGACGTAGACGCTGTAAAGAGCTTTGTTTCCGATGTCATTCCCGGCCTGCTCTCCTCGGTTTTGATTCTGGCGGGTGCCACGCTGATGTTACTCAGCATGAACTGGCGTCTTTCGCTGGGAGTCCTGGCCGTGATTCCCGGTATTGGCCTGGCTTTTGCTTTCGTACTCAGCCGTGTGCGACCTTACTTTAAGGAAACGCGAGAGGTGCTCGACCGGCTGAATCGCGTGATCAATGAAGGAGTGTTGGGAGCCGCGCTGATTCGCGTGGTCGACGGCGTGGCCGAGGAGGTCGAGCGATTCCGAACCATCAACGCGCGAGCCCAGGCGGTGGGTATGACCATCTTGCGTCACTTTGCGGCGATGATCCCGGTGGTCAACCTGATGGCTCAGCTTGCCAGCGTCATTATTCTGGCCCGAGGAGGCTACGAGGTTCTTCGCGGGCAGATGCGCGTGGGGGACCTGGCTACTTTCAACGGTTATCTGGCGATTGTGATTTTACCCATTTTTGTGATCGGTTTCATGAACGGGTTAATCGCCCAGGCTCAGGCTGCCTTCACGCGCCTGCAGGAGGTGCTGCAAGCGCCGGAGCCCGAACGCGGGGCGGGCCTCCAGGCCGAGTTGACGGGTTCAGTCGAGTTGCGTCAGGTCAGCCTCAACTACGGTGAGCGGGTGGCGCTGAAAGAGATCTCGTTCCAACTGCGCCCCGGCACACGCACCGCCATTCTCGGCCCGACCGCCGCTGGCAAGACCCAATTGCTTTACCTGATGACCGGATTGCTGCGACCGGCCTCGGGCGAGATTCTCTTTGACGGCCGCGCTTTGAGCGACTATGACCGGCGGAGCTTCCATCGCCAGGTGGCCATCGTCTTCCAGGAGAGTATTCTCTTTCGTCTGAGTTTACGCGATAACGTGGCTTTCTCAGATGACGTCGGGGGCGAGCACTGGCGGCGCGCCATTGAAACGGCCGAACTGGGGGCCTTTGTGGACAGCCTGCCGGAGCGCGAGAACACCGTCATCTCTGAGCGTGGGACCAGTCTCTCGGGTGGCCAGAAGCAACGTCTGACCCTGGCTCGAGCACTGGCTCTGCAGCCAAAAGTCCTCTTGCTGGATGATTTCACGGCCAGGGTGGACGGACCCACCGAGCGCAAGATTCTGGACAACCTGCGTCACAATTACCCTGACCTCACCCTGCTGGCGGTGACTCAGCGGGTCTCCACCATTCAAGATTACGACCACATCGTGCTGCTCATGCAGGGGGAAATTCTGGCCCAGGGCACCCATCAGCAGTTGTTGGAGAGTTCGCCAGAATATCAGCAGATCTACGAATCGCAGAAGTCGACCCAGGAATACGAATGAATTACCAACTCAGTCAGACCCGTCCCGCCCCGGCCACCGATGCTCTGCGCCGGCTCTGGCCCCTGGTGCGGCCCCAGCGGGTGCGTGTGCTGCTGGCCTGTCTGGCCATGATCACCAATACCGGCCTGACTCTGAGCGGCCCGGCCCTGACCGGCTACGCCATCGACCACTTCGTGGTGGGAAAGGACCTGCCCGGACTGCTGCGCTGCTGTTTGCTGATGATGGTGCTCTATGGTCTGGCCGGAGTGGCCACCTACCTTCAGTCCGTGTGGATGGGTGGAGTCGGCCAGTCTTTGCTTTTTCGTCTGCGCCAGATGCTCTTTGAAAAGCTGCAGGAACTGCCGCTGAGTTTTTTTCAGGTCAATCAGTCGGGAGATCTGATCTCTCGACTCAACAACGACACCGATAAGATCAATCAGTTTTTTTCCCAGGCCTTGATGCAGTTCTTGGGAGGACTGATGCTTATGACCGGCTGCGCAGCCTTTTTGCTCAGTCTCAACCCCCGATTGGGCCTGGCGGCTCTCGCTCCCGCCTCGATTTTGCTGATCGTAACGCGGCTACTGGCTTCCTGGACGCGGGCGCGGAGCGCCGCCAGTCTGGCCGGCCTGGGGCATCTCTCGGCCGAGACTTCCGACAGTCTGGAAAACTTCAAGGTGGTGGTGGCCTTTGACCGACAGGATTACTTCAAGGCCCGCTTCTCGGCCGCCAATCAGGCCAACTATAAAACTGCCGTGGCGGCCGGCATCAGCAATGGGCTGTTTCAGCCCGGATATGCGCTGTGCAGCCAGCTGGCTCAGATGCTGGTCCTGCTTTATGGACTGAAGCTGGTGGCCGCGGGTCAGCTCACCGTGGGCGGACTGATCGGCTATCTGGTCTACGTGGTCCGCTTCTATGACCCCCTCCGCCAAATGGCCAGCACTTTCCCGATGTTTCAGACGGCCATGGCGGCCTGGGACCGGGTTCATTCTATCCTCAGGCTGCAGAACAACTTGAACCTGGTCGAGTCCAACCAGGAGGCTCCGGGCGAGGCCCCGCGGCTGGAGTTTCGCGAGGTGAGCTTCGGTTACACGCCTGAGCATTCGGTGTTGAATCAGGTCAATATTCGCCTGGAGGTCGGGCGCAGCTACGCCCTGGTCGGTCCCACCGGGGGAGGCAAAAGCACCACCGCATCCCTGATGGCCCGCCTGTATGATCCGGGGCACGGTCAGATTTTTCTGGATGGACGGGACTTGAGAACCTATACGGCGGCCGAACGCAGCCGTAAAATTGGATTTATCCTGCAAGACCCGTTTTTACAGGCGGGCAGCTTGCGGGACAATTTCGCTTATGCCAATCCCGACTTCCAGGACGGACTGGTTGAAGAAATGGGCATGCAGTCGTTGATTAGCAATTTCCCACAGGGGCTGGACACCGACATGGCCGGCCTGAGTTTGGGCCAGCAGCAGATCGTTGCCTTCATGCGAGCGGTCTTGCGCAAGCCTCAGTTACTCATTCTGGATGAGGCCACCGCCAATATTGACACCGTGACCGAGCGTGCTTTATCCAGCATTTTGGAACAGCTACCGGCGCACACGACCCGGGTGATTATCGCTCATCGGCTCAACACCATTGAGAAGGCCGATCAGATTTACTTCATCAATCAGGGCCGGGTGGAGCTGGCCGGCGACATGGCTGAGGCCGTGGCCATGCTGCGTGAGGGCGGTCGCAGCACTTGAACATATCGGCCTGGGCCATCAAGAACCCCATCCCCTCGATCGTGCTCTTTTTGCTGCTGACCGTGGCCGGCCTCAGTTCCTTCTCCACGCTGGGAGTGGACGAGAATCCAAACATCGACCTTCCGATTGTGATCGTGGCGATCGGCGAGGTGGGCGCCGCCCCCTCCGAACTGGAGACCCAGGTTACCCGTAAAGTCGAGGACGCCATCAGCGGTATTTCGGGCGTACGTCATATTTCATCCACCATTAACGAGGGGCTTTCCAACACAGCCATCGAGTTTGAACTGGGTGTGGATAGCGATCGAGCCGTCAATGATGTGCGTGACGCGGTCACGCGCATTCGCCAGCAGCTTCCCCAGCAAATCAGCGAACCTCAAGTCTCGCGAGTGGATTTTGTGGGGGGTCCGCTGGCCACCTATGTGGTGTCTTGCGAAGGGGCCACCCTCCCCGAATTGAGCTGGATGGTGGACAACAGCATTGCCCGCTCTTTGTTGACGGTGCGCGGGGTGGGTCAGATACAGCGCTCGGGCGGTGTGGACCGGGAGATTCGCATCAACCTTGACCCTCGCCGGCTGGACGCGCACGGTTTGAGTGCGGCCGAGGTGAACGCCCAAATTCGAGCCCTGAATATCGATATGCCGGGTGGTCGGGCCATCACCGGCGGGCAGGAACAGTCTCTGCGCACTCTGGGTAGCGCCGGCACCATCGAGCGTCTGCGCCGAACCCGAATCCACGTTGCCAACGGAAGCTGGGTTCAATTGGACCAATTAGGCAGTATTGAGAACGGATTCAACGAGCCTCGTCAGCGGGCTCTTTTGGACGGTCAGCCGGTGGTGGCCTTTCAGGTCATTCGTGCCACCGGTGCTAATCTGGTCAAGGTGGCCGACGGCGTGGACGCCAAGCTCGAGCAACTGGAAACTCAGTTGCCGCGCGGTACACACATTCGCAAGGTGCGGACCAATGCCACCTATGTATTGGAATCTTACAATGCCTCCCTGGAACATCTGGTTCTGGGGGCCACGCTGGCCGTGCTGGTGATTTACTGGTTCTTGCGCGATGCCCGAGCCGCGGCCATCTCGGCTCTGGCCATGCCGCTCTCAGTCATTCCGACCTTTGCCGTCATGAAAGCGGTCGGCTTTACTCTCAACAATATGTCGCTCTTGGGACTGGCGCTGGTGGTGGGCATCCTGGTGGATGACGCCATCGTCGAGATCGAGAATATCGTGCGCCACACCTACATGGGCAAGACTGCTTATCAGGCGGCCCTGGAGGCCGCCGATGAGATCGGGCTGGCGGTGGTGGCCACCACCGCCACCATCATCGTGGTGTTCGTGCCTGTAGCCTTTATGGGAGGCATCCCCGGTCAATTCTTTCGACAGTTCGGACTGACGGTCGCGGTGGCGGTCTTCTTCTCACTGGTAGTTGCGCGCTTGCTCACGCCGATGATGGCGGCCTACTGGCTGCGAGATCAACCCGCTCACCCTCATGTTGGCTCAAGCTGGCTGACCCGATTCTACGACCGGGTGCTGGGCTGGGCGCTGGCCTATCGACCGGCCACCTTGATTTTGGCACTCACCTTTTTCCTTTTCAGTCTGGGTCTGTTCGCCATGATCCCTACCAGTCTGATCGGCCAGGTTGATCGCGGCGAACTGATCGTGAGCGTGACATTGGCCCCCGGAACCAACCTGGAGCAAGCCACCAGAGCCACTCAAGAGCTGACCGACATTCTGCGAAAGCAAAAGGAGGTCACCCAGGTTTTCGCTTCAGTGGGTACGCCGGCCGACCCGGCCACCGGCAGCTTGAGCGGTGGCGCGGTCAACAAGGCCACCCTTTATGTCAGTCTGGTGCCTCGAAAACAGCGAGCCCTTTCGCAGGCCCGGTTTGAGGAGAAAATGGGGGAAGAGCTGACTCGAGTGGCCGGCACCCGCATCAACTTTTCCAGTGGCGATGGACTCTCCGGCCGACTGCAGGTGGTGCTCTCCAGCGAGAACGGACCAGAGCTGGAGCAAGCCGCCCAGCAATTGCTGGTGGAAATGCGGCAGATGCCGGAGATCTACGACGTCAATTCTTCTGAAGGTCAGCAGCGCCCTGAGATCGTGGTGCGTCCCCAGCTCGCCCTGGCGGCTGAACAGGGCGTCTCGGTCAACAGCATTTCGCTGCTGGCCATGGTGGCCACCTTGGGCGATCTGGATCAGAATCTGGCCAAGTTCGATCTGAGCGACCGCCAGATCAATATCCGCGTACAGCTGGCTCCGGAGTTTCGAGATAATCTCGAAAGCATCCGAAACTTAAAGGTGATTAGCAATAAACGCAAGCTCGTCCCGCTGTCCAGCGTGGCCTCGGTCGAGATGGGGCAGGGGCCCTCTCAAATCGATCGATTTGAGCGCAAGCGAAAGATTCAGATTGAGGCCAGTTTGCGCCAGGGGGTTTCCTTAGGCGACGCCCTGGCTGCCGTGCATCGACTGAAAGCCTTTAAAGAATTACCCAAAACGGTCAGTGAAACGCCCTCAGGCGACGTGGAGATTCAGGCGGACATCTTTGGTGGCTTCATGGGCGCCATGGGTTCGGCAGTCATGATGATTTACGCTGTGCTGGTGCTGCTCTTCGCCGGCTTCGTTCATCCGCTGACGATTATGGTGGCCCTGCCGCTCTCCATCGGTGGCGCCATTATGGGACTGCTGGTCGCCCGCGAACCCCTGGGTATGTATGCCTTGATCGGGATTGTCATGCTGATGGGCCTGACCACCAAGAATTCAATCCTGCTGGTGGAATACGTACTCACCGCCATGGCCAATGGCACTCCACGCACCAAAGCCATCTTCGAATCGGGAGAAGCTCGCATGCGTCCGATCTTGATGACCACGGTGGCCATGATCGCAGGAATGACACCGATCGCCTTGGGAATCGGAGCCGGGGCGGAGGTTCGAAAATCAATGGCCATCGCCGTCATCGGAGGCTTGAGTACCTCAACCGTGCTCACCCTGGTGGTGGTTCCGGTGGTTTTTTCCTACCTGGACCAGCTTTCGGACTGGTTTAAGCAAAGGTTTCGCAAACAGCCATGACTCTGCTCTCCATCAATCTCAGCTCGCTTCAGCCCCTCAAGGTGGGGCGACGCATGACGCGTACCGGTCATTTCAAGCAAGGTCAGGCCGGGCCGGTGCGACTGGGCAGGCTCGGCCTGGAAGGCGACGCCGTGGGCAACCTCAAGCACCATGGGGGACCCGATCAGGCCGTTTATGTCTATTCAGCCGAGGACTATGCCTGGTGGGAGCAGCAGTTGGGTCGCTCGCTACCCTTTGGAACCTTCGGCGAGAATCTGACGGTGGACCGTCTCCAGGCAGCCCGGATCGGGGACATCTGGCAGTGCGGTCCGGTCAGCCTGCAGATCAGCGCTCCGCGCATCCCCTGCGCCACTCTGGCCGCTCGAATGGGCGACCCTGGTTTTGCAAAGCGCTTCGCTCGCGCCAATCGTGGGGGCGCCTATGCGCGTGTGCTCGAACCCGGGACGTTGACGATCGGTCAGTCTGTGGAGGTCACGGCCGGGCAGGGACCCCTGGTGGACGACTTGTTTGAACTCTGGCACAGCCGTGACAAGGACCCGCAGTTGCTGCGGGCAGGTCTGTCTGCCCCCCTGGCGGAGCGGGCCAGGGCGGCATTTTTGCACTGGCTGGAGGCTGAGGGCGTTTAGTCAGCCTGACGAGTAAGCGCGCTACTCCGGCTGAGGTTCGTGGAAAAAGCGTCGCAGTCCGCCGCTTTTTTCAATGCCGCGCAGAGCGCAGTCCATGATGGCCTGATAGCGTGAGCGATAGCCACCGCCGGTGCGCAGCAGGTACTCGCGGATGCGGTTAAAATCCTTGCGGGTCAGGTACAGGGTGCTGCCGGACAGGCTGCGCTGCAGGTGGCGCAGGAAGGATTGGTGTCCTCCCTGACCGTTGACAGGCTTGCTCAACAGTTGCTGGGCCTTGCGGTCGAGTCTTAGTTTGACCGGTGCCTGGCCGGCGGACTTCTCCTGGGCCGCTCGGGCTCTCCAAAGTGCAGCCGCTGCAGGGAGTTCCAGGGCTTTGGAGATTTCATCCAGGCTTTCGGGGTGGGTTTCTTCCAGTTCCGCCCATTCCTTGTCAGAGATAAGCTCCAGAGCCGCCCAAAGGTTGGCGGCCTCCTCTTCGGGCTGGTGAACTCGCCCCTGTCCCCAACGTTTTTGGTTCTCAGTGGTGGTCAAATGGGCGGCCGCTCCTTCCGCACGGGCGCTGGTGAAGTGGTGTCCCAGTTCGTGAGCCAGTACCCAGCAGGCTCCGACCAGATCCAGACCGGCGGAAAGAGCAATGGCAGAACCGGACAGGGGATCGCGTACCCAAAGTCCGTCCCAACTGCCGGATTGCAGGTCGGGATGATCGTAGCCGGCCAGAATCGGTATCTGTACCTCACCAGCCAACTGGCAGAGCTGGGTCCAACGATTGAGCAACAAAGACATTCTAGCGTTCCCTTCGCATTTCAGAAATCAAGGCTTCAGCCACCGGTCGCAAGTGAGACAATTGCGGCGAAAGAAGGTCGTCCGGCTGAGACTCTGATTGAATCGGGTTATTATGGCCGCGAAAGCGGTCGGCTATCTGCTGCAGTTCGGCCCATTCGGCCGTTGAGAGGGGTTCTTTGGTACGCGTCTCGATCATCACGAAGCTTGGTTTTCTGGGCGGGGAACATGTTCCTTTCGAACAGCGCGTTCGTACCTAAGTTCGGGGTGGCGAACTGCTCAAAAGCAAATTGGCCCTCCCCCGGCAAGCCTGGGAAGGGCCAATTCCAGTACCCGTTCGGAGTTACTTGGTTTCCGGCTTCTCCTGAAGCAGGGTTCCCTGCGGAGCAGCCGAGGCGGCCACCGAGGTCCAGGCTTGACTGAAGACGCGCGACCCGCCCTGAATGACCGAGTCTTTTTTCCAGGTTTCGCTGAAGCCCTGACCGGTGACGCTGGCAAAGGTTCCTAATCCGTAGGTCAAACCGTGAACGGTACCACCCACCACGGCGCCAGCGCTGCCCAGCAGCTTGCCGCCCAGATTGAGCGAGGAGTCGGTCACGGATTGGGCCACGCCGGCTCCGATCTGGCGTCCGGCTGAGACCACCGCGCTGACGGCGCCGGCGATTCCGCCTACGGCCGCGGCCGTGACGCCGATAGCCAGAGTCTTGGCGGTTTTGATGATAGGGATGTCGACCGGCTTCTGGCCTTCGGCCAACTTCTCCGTGCCCATTTCCTCGAACGCCTCGAGGGCGCCCTTGGTGATGGAATCCCAGCCCGCTTTGGTCTTGGTGTAGCCTTCCTTGGTGGCGGCTCCGATAGTGAACTGACGGGGCTTGCTCGAGTCAACTTCGTCACCGCCCTGATACATACCGGCGAACAACGAAATCGGTAAGCCCAGCACTCCGCCTGCAACCATAGCCGGGGCGGCCACAACGCTGCCGATGATTTTCAGGTTGGGGCCGATCGTTTCGGCTTTCCACAGGTTTTTGTAGAGCGAAGCCGTGGCCTTCAGGGTGGAGGGAGCGGCCGAACGAGCATAGGCGCCCAGGCCGGCCACGCCGCCGCTCAAGGTGGAGGCGGTGAAGTTGGCGGTCAGGTAGGTTTTGTCGATGATCTTGTCCACCAGCGTGTTGGGGCGCTGAGGGGGTTGGCCATCAGGCTGCTGCGACAGGGTGCGCAGGCCGGTGTTCAATCTTGGTGTGTTGGCGGTCATTACGTTCATTGTCTTAGTGCTCCCAAGCTTCTTTGACGACGCTCACGGCCAGGCCGCCGATGGCCTTGCCAGTGTCCACAACGGGTTTGATGGGGCCGTGTTTCCAGCCGTCCACGAAGCCACGCGGAGTGGCTTCCTTGACGCCGTTCCAGCCCAGGGCCAGCGGCATCGCCACCACGTTCAGGGGCGCCGCCACGAACTGCCCGACGCGCGCTCCAAAGGTCTTGTCCTCGTCGGTCACCGAGTGCAGCATCTCCTTGCCGCAGGTGAGCGTACCCGCCACCAGGCCAATAACCAGTCCGGCCGCGCCGGACATGGCGCCGGACACCACACCGCCTACCAGCGAGAAGGCCGGGCTGAGCAGTGGGACATCGTAGGGCTTTTCGCCCGCCTGCAGCTTCCTGTCACCAAATTCTTCCAGACCCTGGATCCACTTGCCGGTCATGGTTTTGGGCTCCTTGCCCTCTGGACCATCGGCCGGGGTGGTCACCGAACGAGCGTAATCGATGGCGGTGTCGCGCTTGAGGGGAGGACGGGTGCCGTCCAGTTGATGGTTGTGGCGGGCGTCGGCTACGGCCGTGACACCCTGGAACGCTCCGTAGAAGGGGCCACAGGGAATGGACAGGATGGCGCCGGGAACGGCCGCCATGACTCCAAGAATCTTGAGGTTTGGTCCGATGGTTTCGGCTTGAACCACGTTTTCGGCAATTTCCCAGGCCAGTCGCGGAGACTGCAGGGCGGTGGTAAAAGTTTCTTTGGCCGCTCCCAGCAGCAGACCTGAAGTATAGTTACCAACCGTGCGGGAGGTGTTGTAGCGGTCGGCGATGTTGCCCAGGCCGGGCTTGACTTCCAGCTCCCTTTTGGGAGGCGGAGGTGGCGGAGTGGGGGACTTGTAGCCACTGATTTGCATTGAAGGGTGCTTCCTTTGCTGTACTCTTTGTAAGTCGAGCGGACGCTATAACAGAGGGCTGAAAAATATCTGAACGAAGTTCTGAACATGAATTGCGAAGTCTGCGGCAACCTTTTGCTCCCTGATGGAGCCTGTCGTTCCTGCAGTCGCAAGCCCGCTTCTCTGGTGGCCAAGTTGGCTAAAGCTTTTTTGGTCGCCGTCCCTCTGGTGGCTCTAGGGATTTATTTCGGGGGGCGTCAACTGGGCGAACTGGCCAGGCGAACCGGAATGCAATGGGACACGGAAATGACGGGTGCCTGGGTGCGCACCGACCAGAGAGTTTGCGAAATCTACCGCATCCATATCGTCGACCGACAGGACCGTGCTCTGAGCGAAAAGAGTCGCACTTACAAACCAGGAGATCGCCTGGTTGCGAACTTTCATACTCGGGCTTCCAAGCCCGGTCGCTATCAGCCCACACTGCTTTTGACCGGTCCTACTCCAATCGAGCCCAAGCCGGGCAAAGTGATTCACTTCACTCAGGGGGAGTTCCAGGAGTTCCATTCTTCGCTGATTTCTGCCGCTATACCGGATGGCGCTCTCCCAGGCTGCTATGTGATCCGACTTGAGCTCACCGGTCCAGCCGGGACCGCGTTCTGGGAAACCGATATACAGGTTCAAAAGTCTTGATTCAGATTGGTGTGGATGAGTTGTTCCAGGCCAAGGGGCGCTGGTGGTGCCATCTGATTTGCGACGATTTCAGTCCGCTTGGACAGGAGCATCTGCACCAATTCGCTCGATCGATTGGCCTGCCAGCGCGAGCCTACCACAACCCGCCTGGCCAGCCCAGGCCCCACTATGATTGCACTCCGGAATTTCGGGAGCGGGCTCTGGCCTCCGGGGCGCATCCGCTCAGTCGGCATGAGCTCGTTCAGTATTTGCAGCGTGGGCGGAGTCGGCTGCCGGTGGTCGAAGCCTGAGGCCGTGATCTACGATAGCCCCACCTTTCTGCTGGCCGTCTTGTTCGGTCTGGGCCTGGCCTACGCCGTTGGCACCAGCCTTTCGCGGAGAATTCTGGGTGTCGCCAGCCTGGAAACGGTAGTGCTGGTTTGGACCGGGCTGTTCCTGGCCCTGACCACCCAGCAGGTTGCCCAGACTTATCGTCAACGGGTGGATATGGTTCATCAGGAGGCCGATAGCATCGCCCATATGTATCGTACCTTGCAGGCTCTGCCTCCGTCCCAGAGAACCCAGATGCGGCTGCTTTTAATTGCTTATCTGGACGCCAAGCTGGACCAGGGCAAGTCCCAGGAAATCACCGGTCTGCAGGAGCAGCAATACAAGCTCTGCTGCGAATTGAGCTCCAGTAAGGTTGTCAGTGAACAGCAAGGACTGGCGCTACGCGAGTCCATCGACCGAATGATCTCCCTGCACTACCGCTCGTCCTATGCTCTCGAGGAGCATTTACCAGCTCCCTTGATGATTTTGCTGGTGTGTCTGTGCCTGGTAGGCTCCCTGGTTTA
>JAFEBA010000020.1:0-15330 GCA_018266105.1 bacterium
GGTGCGGCGAATCCGCACCCAGACGGGGAGCGCAGCGGAGAACGCCTCCAAACCGGGCAGTTCCCGCGGGAACCGAGCTGCCTGGATTCCGTTAAAAAACAAACCCAGGATTTCAGGTTGTCCGCAGTAACATGTGAGCAACGACCTGTATACAAATAGTTAACAACCCGAGCCTATACTGACCCCACGGAGACGGATAGGCACGACAAGCGAGGCAAGGAATGAACGTAGGCGGACCACCAGGAGCACCTCCTCCCCAAGTCGGGACGAAAGCTCCGTCAATGGGTCCGACGGGCGCCAAACCAGCAAACGTTCCGTCGCAGCCCCAACAACCGATGCAGCCCGGTCAGATGCAGATGAAACTCCCTCAGGGGTTTCGGATGCCGCAACAGGGCACGACCTTATTCGCTCAGGTAGCGGGCAAGGACGGTCAGGGATACCTGATGCGGATGGGCGATCAGCTTCTCCGGGCCCAAAGCGGCACACCGCTGCAAGTAGGCCAGTCGGTCCAAATGAAGGTACAGGGCGATCAGCCGCAGGGCAACATGCTCAAAATGCAGCTGGTGCCCGGAGGCGGGCAAGCTCGTCACAGTGCCGGTGAACTGGCCGACAGTCTTTCAAATATGAAGATCCCCCTGAGCGAGAACACAATGGAGACCGCCAAAGCGATGGTCGAAAGTAAGGTTCCGCTCACCAAAGACAACCTGCAGACGATGCAAAAACTGACCCAGATGCCCGAAGGCGCCAAATCACAGCCTCCGATGTCAGACCGGGTCAGCTCAGTGGTCTTTCTGCAGCAGAACAACCTGCCGGTGACGCCGCAAAATATGTCGTGTCTGGCCAACTTCCTGGCGCAAAACCCGCAACTGGGACAGCAAATGGCCTGTATGAACGACGAGCTCAAACGGTTGATCGAAAAAGGCGGCGGAGACGCCAAGCAGTTCGACGACCTGCGTGAAATGGTGCTGGAAGCCATCGAAGGTGGCGGAGGCAACATCGGCAAGACCAAGGACAAGAAATCCCCACCCCCACCCAAGAAGTTCTTCAACGCCGCCAAGCAAGCCGGCATCGAGTTCGGAACCTCTCCCTTCCCGGGTAGTGACGAAGACGAATGGGAACTGCTGGCGGCCTACCGCGAGCTCCGACGCAAAGTCGGCGAAGAACTCGGCGAAGAAGAAACGGCCGAACTGGCCAGGATGCTGAACGAAGCCGAAGACACGGTCCAGGCTCAGCGTCTACTCAACCGGGCGGTGATGGGAGAAATCGGCTGCCTCTACTTTCAGGTGCCGATTCGACTCCGCGAAGATTGCGAAGTCTGGCTCTACTTCCGCCGCAAGGGCGGCGGTCAAGAGGACTCCCTGGGCGACGAATTCCGTGCAGAATTCCTGGTCACCACGGAGTATCTGGGCAACCTCTTCTTCATCGTCGAGGTCACTGGCGTCGAAGTCAGCGTGGTGATTGAGGTCGAGAATCAAGCGACCGAAGAATTTGTCGGACGATATGCGGTGGTACTCCAAGAACGCATCGCGATGGCCGGCTGGAAGTGTCAGGGAGTATCGGTGACGGGCCGCAAGACGGTGCCCGGTAACCCCTGGATGAATCAAGAAGAGATTACTGAGATGGTGAGCTACGATGTCCAGGCCTGACGAGGTACTCGATTCCGGCTCTGGCCAGGGAGGAAAACGAGCCGTCTCGGTCCGCTACGGACCGGATGGTGAAGTAGAAATTTTAGGGATAGCCGAGGGTCCCGAGGCTGAGGCGATGATCGCCAAAGCTCAGGCGGACGGCGTGGATGTGCGACAGGACAAGGATGAGGTGGACGATCTCTTCCGCTCCCAGCAGCCATCCAGCCGGGTGCCTCCCGAGGTCTATGAACTGATGTCAATGATGGTGCAGTTTGCTCAAGAACTCGATGAGGCTTGGGGAAGCGGCCCGCGCGAGTAAAGGTTAAACTTGTTTCGCGACGAATTATCGGAGCGAGAAACAGCGGAAGAAGCGGATGGAGGAACAGGCGAGATGCTCGACGGTATGAGAATGGCCACTGAAGGCATGAAACAGATGTCCATGAAGCAGGACATGGTGACGAACAACCTGGCCAACGTAGGTACGGCGGGTTTTCGTAAAGAGAGCCTGGTGGTCGAATCCTTCTCGGAAGTGATGGCCCGCGAGTCGAACGGCGCCACCGAGGTCAACTCCACCGGAGGCTACGAGAATAACGCCCGTTTCAATCAGTATTCAATGACCCATATGAGCCAGGGCGCTCTCAAAGAGAGCGGCAGCGCTTTCGACCTGGCCCTGGACGACAACGGCAAAGGCTTCTTCACCATCCAGACCCCCAAGGGCATCGAATTCACTCGTGGTGGAACCTTTCATCTCTCCACCAGCGGCCATCTGGTGACGGCTGACGGCTCGTTCGTGCTCGGCCAGCGCGGCCCCATCAAGGTCAACGGCGCTGACTTCAAGGTCAACGACAATGGCATCGTCAACGTCAATGGCAAGGATGTAGACCGCCTGCTGATCAGCCGCTTCGAAGACCCCAAAGCCATGAAACGCCAGGGCTCCTCGAGCTTCGCCTCCGAGAGCAGCTCGGTCGTGGCCACCACCGACTTCAAGGTCAAGCAGGGCTACGTTGAGCAAGCCAACTTCAACGCCCTGACCGAAATGGTCGACCTGATGCAGACCATGCGTAACTTTGAAGCCAACCAGAAGGCGCTCCAGTCCCACGACCAGCGCCTGCAGAAGGCCGTCAACGAACTCGGTCGCGTACGTTAAGAGAAGGAATAAGGAGAACTTACCGCTATGATGAGAGCACTTTACACCGCCGCCTCGGGAATGATGGCCCAACAGGCCAACATCGACAACATCTCCAACAACCTGGCCAACTACCAGACCACCGGCTTCAAAAAGTCCCGCGTATCCTTCGAAGACCTCCTTTACGCGACCATGGAAACTCCGGGCACCGAGGCCACCGGCGGCAAAACTCAGATCGGAATGGGCGTGCGCACCGTCAACACCCAAAAGATGTTCTCGGCCGGCCAGCTGCAGGAAACCAAAGACCCTTATAACGTGGCCATCGACGGCGAAGGCTTCTTCAAGGTGAAGATGCCCGACGGCCAGAGCGCCTACACCCGTGACGGCTCTTTCGAAATGAACAAGGAAGGCCACCTGTGCCTGCACAACGGCGCCGACCTGGG
This sequence comes from bacterium, assembly GCA_018266105.1. GTDB lineage: Bacteria > Vulcanimicrobiota > Xenobia > Xenobiales > JADMJV01 > JADMJV01. The sequence continues at coordinate 3,195 of JAFEBA010000020.1, forward strand.
CGTGAAGATCCCGTCCGACATGAGCAACATTGAAATCAAAGGCGACGGCACCATCATGGGCACCCGCCTCAACGGCGACGGCAAGCCCGAGCGCATCGCTCAGATCACTCTGACCAAGTTCACCAACCCCTCGGCTCTCAAAGCCATCGGCGGCAACCTCTACGCGGAAACCGAAGCCTGCGGCTCCAAGATTGAGGAAACTCCCGGCAAGAACGGCTGCGGCGTGGTGGCCCAGGGCTACCTGGAAAAATCCAACATCAACATCGTCGAAGAGATGATCAACATCGTGACCGCTCAGCGCTCCTTTGAAATGAATCAAAAGGGCGTGCAGGCGGCCGACGAAATGATGCGCTCCACCAACCAGCTGCAGCGCGGCTAGTAAGCTGAGGAGGATCAAGTATGCAGATCGAAGGCTTCAATCCAGAACCCCTGCGCCAGGCGTCCGACAAGACCCCGGGCCGCGCCAAAGAAGAGGCCAAGCTCAAAGACGCCTGCCAGCAATTTGAGCAGATGTATTTGCAGCAGATGTTCACACAGATGCGCAAAGCCTCCAAGATGGGCGGCGGTGAAAGCCTGCTGGGCAACAGCCAGAGCGAGGAAATGTTCACCGGTATGCTCGACCAGGAGCGCGCCAAAACCTGGTCTCAGGAAGGCGGCGTTGGCCTGGCCAACCTGCTCTTCCAGCAGATGAAGAAAACTCTGTAGAACGAACGGTCTGCTTCCGAAGAGGGAAGGCAAGCCCCGTGACTAAAAAGGAGAGGTCTCATTAGGGCCTCTCCTTTTTGCTTTGACACAAAGATTCAGGAGGCCCAATCCAGGGAAGGGAGGCCCGAAGCTGAGTCGTCGCGGTGAGCAGACCGACGCCCAAGAAATCGATCACTTGTGGCGCAGCTATAAAGTCTCGAAAGACCCTGTGATTCAGAATCGCCTGGCTGAACACTACCTGGGCCTGGTTCGCTCCATTGCCATGAGCCTGTCCAGAAAAATGGGACAGAACGCCGATGTGGACGACATGGTGGCGGACGGAAGTATCGGCCTGCTGCGCGCTATCGACACCTTTGACATCGACCGCGGCTTTAAGTTTCAGACCTACGCCACCACGGTGGTGCGCGGAGCCATTCTTAACGGAATGCGGCGCATGGATTGGGTTCCTGAGCGAGTTCGCGCCAAGAACCGGCAGGTGCAGCAAGCCATTGATCGCCACCAGGCCGAAACTGGCGAGGCGCCCAGTGAAGAGCAGCTCGCCGAGGAACTCAAGATCTCCACTCAGGAAGTTTACGACCTGATCGCCAACCTGGGCACGACCTACTTGCTTTCGCTGGAACAGCCACTGGGCAGTGAAGATGGGGATGCCAGCCTGGGCGATATGGTCGACGATGACGACGACGTCCCCGACATCGAATACGAATACGCCGAGGAAAGAGACGCTTTACGCAATGCCATCGCCTCTTTGGACGAGCGTGAGCAGCTCATCATAACCGCCCACTACTTCGAAGGCGTGACGTTTGACGCCATCTCGAAAATTCTCAATGTCTCAAAACAGCGTATCTCACAGATGCACAGCCGGGCCGTTACGCGACTGCGCCACGCTCTGGGCGATCAGGAGATCTCACCCGAAGCCATGCAAGGATTCACCTTCGAAAGTCACGCCTGACGAATTTGTTGCATTCCCCTAACCACCAGGAGCGCGAACTTGGGCTCTGATGGACAGGCATGCAAATCTCTTCCGGACCCAAGTCCTGGCAAGTCCCTCGTGAGCTGAGTAAGCCCGGCCCCCAGCCCCCCTCCAAAGCGGGCCACGACCCTGACGACCAGGGCGACGACCCGACCCCCATCGAGACAGCTGCACGCTGGATTGGAAAGGGAGCTCAGGGCATGGCCATGGCGCCTCAATTCTTCCAGGCTCACGGCTGGATTCTGGAGACCGCCCGATTGAAGGGTCTGACCCCGGTTCTGGAAGGCAGCGCCGCACTGTTTGGCGGAATCGGCACCCTTTCACTCGGCTTCTCCGGTTCAAAGGATCTGGTGGATGGAGTCCGCCACAAGAATGCCGCCGAGGCCTTGATCGGGGCCTCCGACATTGCGCGCGGGGCCTACGTTGGTGGCTTCGCCTTTTCCTTGACCTTTAATCACGAACCGATGGGTCGCGGTTTTGGCTTTGCCAGCGGCATTTTGCAGACCGCCGGCGGAGTGGCCCGGATGTTCCACAAAAAAATGCCCGACAACTCTGTGAATCCAAAGGTCGTCGGCGCAATTGAAGTTGGCCAAGGTTTGGCCTGGGCTGCCTCCATGGTAGGAGTACCCGTTAGCCTGTGCTTCGCGCTGAGAATGGGATTAGGTGCCGCCCGCACCATCTATACTCACCACGAAGACTGGCAGCAGTGGACAAATAAAAAAGGCAAGGGCTGAGCAAGCCAGAATGCCCCTTGAAATTTCTACAAGCCTGAAGGAGACCGGTTATGTCTAGAGGACCTCGTGGCCCGCGCAAGCGCTCCGGGCCGGCCAAGCCCAAGCGCGTGGTCACCGCTGAATTTGAAGATGATGAGGACGTAGACCTTCGCGACACGCCGGAATACCGCAAACGCCAGGCGATCATCCGCATCGGCACGGGCATTCTGCTCTTCGCCTTCCTTTCCACGTCGGGCATCACATGCATTGCCAGTGGCATGTCCGAAAAGGAAGAGAAGCGCCAACAACAGGAACAACAGGCTCAAAATCCTGAGGCTCCGGGCGGCGCCAGCGCCTTGAACGCGGAAATCGAGCGCTATCAGGGTGAACTCAAGAAGAACCCCAGTGACACCGAGGCGCATCGCCTGTTAGGTCAATGCCTGGTGCTGCGGTCCAAGAACGAAGATCCGGTGGTCGGTCTAAAGGATGTGGCTGATGCTCAGACCCACTTCGAAGCGGTGCTGCAGAGCGAACCAGAAAACATGCAAATCTGGGTCGGGCTGGGCGATGTCAACGCATCTCAAAACAAGCCGGAAAAGGCCATCGAGGCCTACAACAAGGCCCTTGAGCAGGCGAAAAAACCCATTGACCCCAAGGCCCCGGACAAAGACAGCAAGCAGGCCGAATCTGAGTTGATTCAGGTCCAATCCTACATGGGTCTGGCTCGGGTTCACTCGCAGATCCAGAAGAAGTATGACGACGCACTGGCAGACCTCGATGCAGCCCTTAAAATCAACTCGAGTGAAGCGGAAGCCTACTTGCTGCGAGGACGCGTGCAGATCGCTCGCAAGCAGCCCGAGGCAGCTCGCCGCGATCTGGGCCTGGCCCAGGAGATTGCACTGCAGTACCCCCCGGGAAGTGATGAGCAGAAGTATATTCTGAGTCAGTATTTGGCGGCGATGAAGCAACTCGACCCGAACTCGGTGATCACAGCCAGCCCCTCCGCTACCCCGGCTCCCTCCACTCCGACCGCCGGAAACACCAGCGCCAACAGCACCTCCGGCAATAGCACCGATCCCCTCAACGTCACCGTCGGCAACCAGACCACGCCAGGCAACGCCAGCACTCCATGAAAAGGTGGGTGTGGCTGCTCCTCGTGTGGCTGCACCTGCCGGTTCTGGCTGAATCATTCGACCCCGAAACCCATCTGAAAAGGGTAGCGGTTGGTGTCCAGGCCGGCTTGGTCCGTGTGATGGGCGAAGACGGAATCACAGTGCTCTATACTCGGGGTCTGGACGACCCCTCCAACGCCCTGTACAGCGAGGAGAGTCGCCAGGCCACTTTCGCAGCGCTGGAAATCGACCAGCGCTCTGTTGAGAAGGTCGGTCTCTATCTGGTCAAGCTCTACCCCAAGCTTACCCGGCACGCCGAAGCCGCGGCCGTGCTGGGAGCCATCCTCTCCAGCCCCAGCCTGAGCAAATGGGGCCGGAGTCAGCTAGAATACTTCCTGGTGACGGTCATGAATTCCGACAAACAGATCGAGGCCCGGCGCCAGGCCCTGCTGGCACTGGCTGTAGCCCCCAGCCTCAGCGACTTCACCATGGATCGAGTCGTCGGCAAGTTCGAACGCATCGACAACTTGTGGGAACTCTTCCCCATCCAGCAGTTCTTCGAGTATCAAGCCGCCTCGCTCAGGCCGCGCAAAATCTATCCGAAACTACGGGAAAGATTGGCCAGAGTCGATTCCATTTACACTCCAGCCATCCTGGAAGCCCTCGACCGAGCGCGCTAGGAGCGGTTCACAGTTAGCCGTTAAAAAGAAAAGAGCCCGGCTCAGAAGAAGACCGGGCTCCTTGTCAACAGTCCTAGTTGTTGATATTGGCTTTGCGCAGCGGATCGCGGGTGCGCGTGATGTGCTCAATCAAGTCGATCTTGGTCACGATACCGCAGGGCTTCTGCTCGCTATCCACCACCAGCACGGCCGAACGGCCGTCCAGCAGCATCTGGTAGACCGAAGTGACGTTGGTGTCACGCGAAATCATGGGCAGCGCGTCGCCCATGACGTCCTTGATCTTGTGGTGCAGGCTGGCCGGCTCCTCGAAGACCCGATTCATCACCGAACTCTCCTGCAGAGTTCCGACCACCCGGCCTCCATCCAGGACCGGCAATTGGGAAACATTGTAGCGTTTCATCATGTCGATGGCGACCGTAACCTCGTCCTCAGCCCCGACAGTCAACACGGGCGTGCCATTATTGACAGAAGGCTTGTGGGAGAGCAATTCGGCCACGGCCATTCCTTCGGACTCATCCCAGAAACCGTTCTCTTTCATATAGTCGTCGGAGTAAAAACGCGACAGATACTTCATGCCGCCGTCGGGAATGAGGATCACCATGGTCTGGCCTTCGTGCATCTGGCGAGCATAACGCAGGGCACCGGCCACGGCCGAACCGGCCGAACCGCCCAGCAGCAGACCTTCTTCGCGACACAGACGGCGGGCCATCTGGAAAGACTCACGGTCATTGACGCAGACCATTTCATCAATGATGTCCAGATCAATGGTGGCGGGGATGAAGTCTTCGCCAATCCCCTCGATCTTGTAAGGCTTGGCCTCGGGACCGGTGTAAAGGGAGCCCTCGATATCGATGCCCAGAATTTTGACGTTGGGGTTTTTCTCTTTCAGATACTTGGCCACCCCGGAGATGGTGCCGCCGGTGCCCATGCCGCAGGCGAAAACATCGATCTTACCTTCGGTTTGCTCCCAAATTTCCGGACCGGTAGTCAGGTAGTGGGCGTGAGGATTCATCGGGTTGGCATACTGGTTGGGCTGAAATCCGCCAGGGATCTCGCGAGCCAGGCGCTCAGCAACCGAGTAGTAGGACTCAGGCGATTCCTTGGCCACGTGAGTGGGAGTGATCACCACCTCCGCGCCATAAGCCTTCAGCAGGCGAATCTTCTCCTGGCTCATCTTGTCGGGCATAACGAACACGCACTTGTAGCCCTTCAGGCAGGCGGCCTGAGCCAGGCCCACACCGGTATTGCCGGAGGTCGGCTCGACAATGGTGCCGCCTTTCTTGAGGCGGCCGTCGCGTTCGGCGGCCTCGATCATCGTCAGAGCGATGCGGTCCTTGACGCTACCACCCGGATTGAGTTGCTCCAACTTGGCCAGCACCAGAGGCTTGACGCCGGCCGCCACGCGATTGAGTTTGACCAGAGGCGTGTTGCCAATCAGGTCGAGAACGTTGTTTGCGTATTTCATGCAGTCCCTAATTCGTCCTCAGATTTGCGAAGCTGATAGCCAACTCCGCCCCCCGAGGCTCTTAAATATATGCGCTCTTTATACCCGGGCGTCTCAATGTTACACGCATGTTAAGGGCCCGCCAGAGCCACAGAGTAATCGGAAATGGACCTTGAACGGCAACATACCCCCCGCATAATAGGCTGAGAGAAGGAGTACCCATTTAGATGAACTTCACCGCCATCCTCAGCCAGTTCCGCTTCGCCGTCACCGTCGGTGCCACAGCCTTTGGACTGGCCACGCTGCTGACCTCACAGGCTCCACCCTTTGACATGGGCCTGGCGTTGTGTCTGGTTCTGGCGGTGCTCTCCGAACGCTGGCTGCTGGTGCTCCCTCGTTACGGCCCCTTTACTCTTTCCGAATCGATGATTTTCGCAGTGATGCTGCGTTACGGCCCGGTGGCCACCCTGTTCGCCACGATCCTGGCCGGCCTGTCCCGCTTCAACCGGGAAGCTCGCGAAGGGCAGACGGTCCGCCCCGAGTTTATGTTCTACAGCCTCTCCCAGAGCTGGCTCAGCTACGGCTGCGCCGCCTGGTTATGGGCCAAGTTCCGCGGCTTGGGTCCGATCATGAACCAGCATCCGCTGCTCGACGGCGGCCTGATGGTTCTGCTGGCAGTCAGCGTCTTCGCCGTGCAGGCTTATGTCGTCGCCCTCCACCAGTGGCTGGAACAGCAGTGCCTGGGAGACTGGTCCACGCGCATCAACTGGCCCCGTCTGCGCTTGATTCTGCAAGCTCTGCTGCCCCTGGGCGTGCTCTTCACCGCCTGCCTGCAGGAGCGCCCGGCCGCTGTAGTGCTGCTGCTCGGCCCACTCTGGGTGACCTACTCCAGCATTCGCAACTACACCACCACTTTGCAAGAAGCCCAACAAGTGGTAAGCAGCCTGGCCGAAGCCGTCGAGCGCCGCGAACCCCACACCGTGGGACACGCCTCCCGAGTTGGCAAGCTGGCCACGGATATGGCTCGCTACCTGCGTATGGCCGAGACCGACGTGCGCACCCTGGCCTCAGCCGCCCGCCTGCACGAACTGGGCAAGATCAGCCTGGGCGACCAGATTCTTTGCAAGTCCGGCAACCTGCAGGCATCCGAATGGGAGCGCGTGCGCCGCTACCCGGAAGTGGGCGCCGAAGTCGCCTCACACCTCAGTCTCAGCCGCCGCGAAGCCGAAATTATCCGCTACCACCAGGAGTGGTACAACGGTGGCGGCTACCCCCACCAGCTGGGCGGCGAACAGATTCCACTGGGCGCTCGCGTGCTCAACGTAGCGAAGGCCTTCGACGCAATGATCTCTCGCCGTTCCTACCGCACGGCTATGACCTGGCAGATGGCCCTCAAGGAACTGCGGGCTCGCGCCGGCAGCCAGTTCGACCCCAAAGTGGTGGCCGCTCTGGAAGCCGTGCTGGGACCGGCTCTCACCCGGAACCGCGCTGCCTAAAGCGGGTTCCTCCCGGCTGACGCCGAACGAGCTTCGTCTATGGCTCCATCTCCGCGCGAATGGCTATGGTATCTGCTGGTCTTCGGAGCGGGATGCACCCTTTGGGGGATAGGGCTCAGCGACCTCAGCCACCAGACCTGGTCACAACAAAGCCAGTGGGATCTGTTCGCGCTGGCTCTGGTCACCTTCGCCAGCCTGTTCCGCTACGTTCGCCTCAGCGATGACGCCTACCATTCGGTTTACACGCTGGACGACGTTCCGCTCTACGCTCTAATCTTCTTGCAGGGCTGGCAGGCGGCCGTGGTAACGGCCGGACTGGCCCGCCTGCTCTTCGAGCTGGTGCGCGTTTTCCAGGCCTGGCGCCAGCACCCGGAGCGCGTCCACTGGGCTCACGTACTTTACCATTTCTCCAACATTCCCATGACTGTCAATGTCACCGCAGCCGCCGGACTGGTCTATGTCGCACTCAAAGGCCCGGAAGCCCTGATGCAGGGGGCGCAAAACATCGCCGCCGTGGCGGCCGCGACAGCAGTCTGGTTCTTTCTGGCCTTTACTCAAAATTCCATCACTCTGACTTTACGCCGACAACTGCCGCTCAGCTGGATGCTTCAGGTCTTCAGACAGAACCTTCGCTACATCCGGCTCCACGTGCTGATGCTGGTACCCCTGGGCGCGCTGCTGGCGATTTTCCTGGAAACTCTTCCTTGGGTGGCCGTCCTGCTTTTAGTGCCGGTGGTGCTGATGCACAATGCACTGGAAGCCCAACACAAACTGCGACTGGAATCGGTCAGCACCATTCAGGCTTTAGCGCGATATCTGGAAGAGCGAGATCAATACACTCAGGGTCACTCCACCCGGGTGGCCGGCTACGCGGCCGCGATGGCGGCCTGCATGGACATGTCTGACGAAGAAGTGGAACAGGTGCGCCGGGCCGGCCTGATTCACGACATCGGCAAAGTGGATATTCCCGACGCCATCTTGCGCAAGCCAGGCCATCTCACCGATACCGAACGTCAGATCATGCGAACCCATACAGATCGAGCGGTCGACCTGGGGCGCCGGCTGGTCAGCCTCTCGCGCGAGCTCCCCTTCCGGGAAGCCGCCTATCATCATGAAAACTTCGACGGCTCCGGCCACTATCAACTGGTGGGCGAAGAGATTCCTCTCTATTCGCGCATTCTGGCCGTGGCCGACACTTTTGACGCCATGACCTCCGACCGCCCCTACCGCAAGGGCGTCTCATTGCAAGACGCCCTGAAAACTTTGCGGGAAGTCTCCGGTCGCCAGCTCGATCCAAACTGCGTAAGAGCCTTCGAAAAAGCGCTGGAAAAGGGCACCATTCAGCCGATTCTCGAGGAGAATCAACGCAAGAATTGATCGTGTTGCCAACCCCTAGACCCTGTGCTAGAATGCCTGGGCCCAAGCGCGAGCGCTGGTAGCTCAATGGATAGAGCGTCGGCCTCCGGAGCCGAAGGTTGGAGGTTCGAATCCTCTCCGGCGCGCCACCTGGCTTGGGTCGCAAAGCGGCGAAAGTCGTCAGCGGGATCAAGATTGTGCCGAATCTGCAAGTGCAGTGAAGGCGGAGTGAGGTAAGTCAGTCCAAAACGATGAAAAATGGATGAGTCTTGCACTGGAAGCTGCCAGTCAAGACCAGGGTGAGGTTCCCGTCGGAGCCGTCGTAGTTCGCAACCAGGAACTGCTGGCACGAGCCGGAAACCAGCGAGAGCAATCGCACGACCCAACTGCCCACGCCGAGATTCTCGCCTTGCGCGAAGCCTCCCGGCGGCTGGGACGGTGGAATCTAAGCGACTGCACCATGTACGTCACCCTGGAACCGTGTCCGATGTGCCTGGGAGCCATTCTGATGGCGAGGATTCCCAGAATCGTCTATGGGTGTCACAACCTGAAACTGGGCGCAGCCGGCAGCATCCTTGGACTCCACGATTTTCCCGGGCTTTCGTTGCGCTGCAGCGTCGAGCACGGGGTCCTGGAGACAGAATGCGCAAAACTCATTGAGAGCTTTTTTCAAGCGCGTCGCAAACCTGGAGAGGTGGCAGAGCCCGGTTGAATGCACTCGATTCGAAATCGAGCATGGGGAAACTCATCGGGGGTTCGAATCCCTCCCTCTCCGCCAGCGCGTAACGCAAACGAAGAAAGTCCAATACGGAGAGGTGTCCGAGTCTGGTTGAAGGAGCACGATTGGAAATCGTGTATGTGGTTTATAGCTGCATCGAGGGTTCGAATCCCTCCCTCTCCGCCATTATTCACTCTCTAGACCCGGGCCTCGTCGGGTCTGACCGGGAGGTCCAGCCGTTGAACCTCGGGTCCCACTCAACGAGACGCCTGTGAACCCGGTCAGGACCGGAAGGGAGCAGCCGTAAGCGGGAGGTCTGGTGTGAAGTGGGAGTACCTGAGCGAAGGTGTGTTTTCCGGTAACGCCGACGAGGTTCCGGTCTAGAGAGTCAAAAGAGAAGGCCAAAGCCGAAACGCTTTGGCCTTTCTCTTTTCCCCACGAAGGCCTGGGCTTTGCCAGAGCCGAACTTTGCTCCACGTATGTGGACTGATGTTTTGCCCCTGCTGCTTTTCTTCGGCTTTTATAAATGGAAGGGCATCTATGCCGCCACCGGCTCGGCGATCGTGGCCGGAATCCTGGGGGCCATCTACCGCTACCGCAAGGAAGGCAAGATCGAGCCACTGCCCCTTTTCACACTGGTTCTGATCTGCGTGTTGGGGGGCCTCACCATCTACCTTAAAGACCCTCGCTTCCTGATCTGGAAACCCACTGTGGCCTACAGCGCCACCGCCATGTTTTTCGCTCTTTCCTGCCGCAAAAATCAGACCCCAATGCTGGAAAGACTGCTGGGGAGCTCACTCCGCCTGACGACGGACCAGTGGCGGAGCGGAACCTGGGCCTACGTTGGCTACTTCTTCTTCGCCGCCGCCCTCAACCTGATCGTGGGCTACTCAGTCAGCCTGGACCTGTGGGTGAAATACAAGGTTTTCGGAACGATCGCTCTCAGCATGGTCTTCATGATCGGCCATACTATGTGGCTCTCCGGAAAGCAATTGCCGGAAGCAGCTGAAGCGGCCGAAACGATCGCCGAGGCCGTCGTCAGCGAACCCTAAACTGGCCCGGAATTGAAGTGCTTTCCTCAGAACTTGAGGAAAAGTTCTCAACCGATCAGGGATTGAGAAGCGGTAACAATGGGGTAAAGACCACTGGCAGTCAAGAGCCTAGAATAACCCCAGGCTCCTGCGCAGGAGTTTAATGCTTTTCCTGCAATAAGTGAAAAAAATTCTATGCACAAACTTTCTCGACAAGCTCATAGCGGCACTGGAACCTGGCGGGACGGCCTGGTCGTCAAGTTTATGGTGGGCAAACAGGGAGTTGTCTACCGCATTTCCCCGGTGGTAGTGCTGGCCTTTTGCCTGCTGTTGGGCGCGGGAGCGAGATTATTGGCCAGCAATCAGCAGGCTCGAGAACAGGCGCTCAAGACGCGCATCGCCCAACTGGAAGAAGAAAAACGCCAGGCCCACACTTTCCTGCAGCGCAAAGAACGAGAAAAGAAGCAGGCCCTGGCCCTGGCTCAGATGCGCTCGGACGAACTCTGGGATGAACTGCGGGCCCGCGACCAGCAGATGGATCAAATCTGGAAAGTGGTGGGCAAAAGCAATCCCAGTCCCCACAGCAAAACTCGCCGCGCTTTGAGTTCATCACGTTCGCGCACTCACCCACTGGTGCTTAAGCGCCGCTACCTGGAACTGCAGCGCGCGCTCCAGGGCAATGATGGAGAGATGAAGCAGTTGCGCACGGCCGCCATCTCCTATCACAAGGAGCAGGTGCGCCAGGCTCAACTGGCCTTGTGGAATACTCAACCCACTCTCTGGCCATGCCAGGGTTACTTTTCCAGCCCCTTTGGCTACCGCGTCCATCCAGTGCTGGGCTATGCCCGATTCCACTCTGGCTGCGACATCGCGGCGGGGACGGGAACCCCCATTTACGCTACAGCCGCTGGCCGGATCACCAACGCCGACTACCTGGGCGGATATGGACTGGCGGTGACCATTGATCATGGCAACGGCCTCTCCACGCTCTATGGCCACTGCTCCGCCGTCAACTGCAAAAACGGTGATTACGTCCGCAAGGGACAGCTGATTGCAAACGTGGGAAGTACCGGGATGTCCACAGGTCCACACTGCCACTACGAAGTGCATCAAAACGGCGCTCAGATCGACCCTGCCCCCTTCATGCAGCATCGTCGATAGCCCAGGAAATCCCTGACGGGCGGGGAAATATTAAGAATGCCCAACGAGTACGACGACATTCTGCCGCCGCTATCCAGCGAGGACAAGATGATGGCCGGATCGTGCTACCCTTTCTGGCCGTTCGTGCCCTTCTTCGTACTTTTCAGCTCCAAACGCCAGGACCCATTCCTGGCCTTCCATGCGGTTCAGGCCGTGGCGGTGGGAATCACCTCCACCATCCTGATGGTGGTGGGACTGTTTCTTATGTGGGTGAGCTTCTCCAGCTTGCCCACCAGCTGGATGATGACCTCTGGCGCAGTGGGAGTGGTGCTAATGCTGTCCTTCCTGGCCTTCGGCGGCTTCTGCTTTATGGCCCAAATCTTTTTAGGCTGGCAGGCCTCTTCCGGCAGATTCTTGCGGGTCATCGGACTGGGTGACCTGTGCGAAGCCAAGATGGCATCCATTCTGGGCCTGAGCGCCAGCGAACTGCGGCAGTTGGCAGTCGACCGGGAACTGGTCCCCGATGAGAAGGTGACCTTGCTGGCGCCGATTTCGACGCCGGAGCAGATGCAGGCGGAGATGGACCGGTGGGCCCAGCCCGCGGCTCAGGCTCAAAGCTGGTGGGGAGCCAAGGCCCAATCTGAAGAACCAGCCCGTCAAACTCAGACGCCGGTTGCTCCACCGCGCCCCCAAGCTCCGGCCGCGACCCAGACGCAGTCCGACGTGAAACCCTGGCGTCCCGCCCAGGCCGCCCCCCCCCCCCCGGCCCCC
>JAFEBA010000020.1:15404-19017 GCA_018266105.1 bacterium
CACGCCCGCCCCGTTTCCTTTCCCAGCGTCTCACGCGAGGCCCCGGAAGAGAAAAAGAAGTGGTGGGCGCCTAAAGAAGGTTAGCCGGAGGATCGTCGGGCCCGACTCGGGCTCGCGCGGCTGCCTCAGGGTCACGTTTCTTCCGCCTGGTCTTATCAAAGGGCGGAGGGGCTTTATCTTCTAGATAAGCAATTCCCCAGGTTTTTCCCAAAGCGAACCGGATGTGACGCTCCTGCAGTTGATCCCAGGGCATCTGCACCGCCAGCATGCAGATCTGCAGCATCTGATTGCGCAAGGAGCCGGGCAGCGCCTGGCCCACCGTCAGCAAATCGCGCTCGCGATAGTAGTTCAGCAAAAAAATCGAGAGCAGCTGACGGCGAGCCGCATGGAACTCACTCTGGCGTAAAGCTTTGAGGTGCATCTGAGCTTCGCTAAAGCTAATCCAGGGCTGGCGTCCCAACAACTGAAAAAGCTTGCGACGCCGCTCACGATTGCGCTCCTGGCGACAGCTGAGACAAAGCCGACGCTCCTGAAGCGCGCCGCACCGCTGGCAGGGCATCGCGCCCTGCGCACGCAGCCACACGTCCTTTCGCTCCTTTTGTCGCATGGCGCGCAGAAAGCTCTGGCGCAACTTCTCATCGCTGATTTCTGAGGCCAGGCGCTCGAGTCGGTATTCCACTGAAGGCGGTAATGGAATGGCGCTGAGATCCTCGGGAACCGAGGGCCCAGTCTCGGGCAGAGTCGGCACAACTACCCCCACCTGGCAGCGAAGCTTGTCCAGTCGAAGCCTGGGAAAGCGTCGGCCCAAGGCTGTCAAAATACCGTCCTGCAACAGCATGATCTCCTGGGCAAAAACGGGGGCCCGCACCCTCACCCACAGGGTCCGACTCTGAAGCTTCTGAGGACTGCAGTGGGGAGCCAACCGGGGGCCAACCATCTCCGGCCAGCAGGCCTGAATCTGGAATCGAGCCAGCTTCTGGGTGACCCCCAGTTCCTCCACGGCTGGCGCCAGACTGCGACCAAGCGGCATCAACACGACTGAACTCGTCCCTGGTCTACCCGATAGAGACGATGCTCCGGCGACAAACCGAGTGGCGTGGCGGTGGTGATCAGAACCTGAGAGGCTCCTTCTAACCAGCGCAAGAGTCGAGCCTGGCGACCGGGATCCAGTTCCGAGAAGCAATCATCTAACAGCACCACCGGTCTCTCCTTTCCGATTTCTAGAAGCATTTCCGCCTGGGCCAGGCGCATGGACAGGGCCAATGTGCGCCGTTGGCCCTGGGATCCGAAACGGCGCACCAGCGCCTCACCCAGTGAGAGTTGCACCTCGTCGCGATGCGGTCCTACCAGGGGAGAACGTCGTCGCCACTCTTCACTCTGGGCCCGGCGCAGAGCCTCGCCAAAGTCGCCCTGCACACAGGGCAGGTAACAAAGCCGGAGCGGGACTTCTTCACCCGAGAGACTGGCGTAAAGTGAAGCCAAAACCGGCTGCAGACGCTGGCAGGCTTCTGCTCGATACTCCATCAACTGCTGGCCAAACTGCACCAGCAACTGGTCCCAGCTTTCCAACTCGACGCGAGAAGATTGAGCCCGAAGAAGCGCGCCCTTCTGGCGCAAGACCTTCTGATAGCGTCCAAGAGCTTCCAGGTAAGCCGGATACAACTTGCACAAAAGCAGGTCGAGATAGGCCCGACGCATTTCCGGCCCTCCCTGCACCAGTTCCAGGTCATCTGGAGTAAACAGGGCCAGCGGCAGTTCGCTAAGAAAATCGGCCAGGCGTCGGACAGGCTGATCCTGCACCAGAATTTTCCGGGCCCCTTCCTGCCAGCGCATGGTCAGGCTGCGAGTTCGCCCGGAGTCGCGCACCATGGAAAGATGCAAACCGCCGCTGAGCTGACCCCAGCGAATCAAGTCGGCGTCTTTGTTGGTGCGGAACGAGCGGGCCGTAGCTCCCAGGTAGACAGCCTCCAAAAGGGCGGTTTTGCCCTGGGCATTGCATCCCTCGAAAACGTGAAGACCCGCGCCCAACTCAACTTCCTGAAAGGCGTAGTTGCGAAAATCGTGCAGCCGCAGGGCGGAAATCCTCATCTCCCAGCAGAGAGTTTCCGCAAGGCATAAGGGTCCCTTCATAGAACTGGCGCTCGTGCGTATCGCCCAATTTAGCGACTGCTATACACCGCGCATCAATGGTGTGACCACCTCCATTCAGGTACTGAAGTCGGCGCTGGAGCGTGACGGCCATGAAGTGCACCTGTTCGTGCCTCGCTACCATCGTCCCCAACCGGAAGAGTCCAACGTCCACCGAATCGGCTCGGTCTATATGCCACTTCAGCCAGAAGACCGCATGGGTCTACCCTGGCCCCCATCTCAAATGCGCCAACTCTTTGGCCAAAAATTTGACATTATCCACGTTCACACGCCCTTCAACATGGGCTGGATGGGGTATACCAAGGCCCTGCTCGGGAGGACGCCGATGGTGTTCACCCACCACACCCTCTGGGAAGAATATGCCCACTACCTGAAGGTCGTTCCACTCCGCGTGGGTCGGTGGGTTGGCAAGCAGTTGTGCGACTTTTATTTCAAGCGAGCCCGGGCGGTGGTGATGCCCTCACAGGAAGTGGCCCAGGCCATCTTGCCTCGCCTGCGTTGTCCCTACCAGGTGATCCCCACGGGCATTGCCTGCCGAGACTTGCAGAACGGCGACCAGCTGCGCGCCCGTCAGGAACTCCAGATGGGGCCCGAGGACGGATTGTTTCTCTACGTCGGCCGCATGGGCAAGGAAAAGTCCATCGACTTTCTCTTGAAATCCTTTCGCATGTATCGTGAGGCGGGAGGGCAATCGCACTTCGCTCTGGTGGGTGGTGGACCCGAACTCGATAACCTCAAGAGAATGACCCACGAGCTGAATATACAGGACTGCTGCCATTTCATTGGTTACCGCCAGCGTGACCGGCTCAAAGATTATCTGGCCGCCGCCCGCATCTTTCTTTTCGCCAGCCAGACCGAAACCCAGGGACTGGTCTTGATCGAAGCCGCGGCCGCGGGCGTTCCAGTGGTGGCGATTCGAGCCACCGGCGTGAATGAGGCGGTCGACCCGGACGGCAGCGGGTTGCTAACAACCCCGGGCGACCTGGGTGAGTTTACGGCCGCCGTAACTCGGGTCGATCAGGACCCGACTCTCAGAAAAAAGCTCAGCCAACGCTCTCAACAGTGGGCGGATGGCTTTTCGGATCAAGAAATGAGCCGAAAAATGGCGGATCTATACCGCTCCCTGCTACCCTGATCGGGCAGGAGAACCCCCGCCTTTCCAGAAGTTTTTTCATCTATGAATCTTTACTTGCAGACCCGTTTTGCAGGGGTCTGACCGCTCATCCGCCCCTTGAGGCGACCCGCTCAGAGCACGATTCCCACTTGTTGAAAGACCCCCTGGAGGACCCGTGGATCCCATTACCGAGATAAACCCTGAAGAAGAACAGATCACCGCTATGTCCGAAGAGGATCGTCTTCAGTCGCGCGAGGGCGAACTATCCACTCACGTAGAGAACTACGAGGCCGGCGACATTCAGGTGCTGAAGGGCCTGGAAGGGGTGCGCAAGCGTCCGGGGATGTACAT